>LR134353.1:1348889-2023333 GCA_900637135.1 Mycolicibacterium flavescens | reverse complement strand
GCGACATCGTCCTGGCCATCGTGCGCGATCATCCGCTGCGTCCCGTCGCGCGCATCTCGACCCGGCGCACCGTCAACATGCTCTACGGTCACGACGGCACGCCGGTCGCGGAGTTCTGTGACGACCAGGTGACGGCGTCGGCCGAACCGGGCGGTCCGGAGCAGGCGTGGCGCGAATGGGAGCTCGAACTCACCGACGGCGCCGACCGGGAACTGCTCGACCGGCTGTCGAACCGGCTGATCGACACCGGCGCCGAAGCCGCGGCCAGCGGTTCGAAGTTGGCGCGCGTCTTGGCGGAGTCGTCGGCGCCTGAGACTGCCTCCGCATCGAGCGACGCCGTGCACCGGGCGGTGGCCGAACAGGTCGAGCAGCTGATCGAGTGGGACCGCGCGGTTCGCGCTGACGTGCCGGACTCGGTGCACCAGATGCGGGTCACGACGCGCAAGATCCGAAGCCTGCTGCAGACCTCCCGGGACGCGTTCGGCATCTCCGACGACGCCTGGATTCTCGACGAGCTCAAGCAACTGGCCGCAATTCTGGGAGTGGCGCGCGATGCCGAAGTGCTGGCCGAACGCTATGAGGAGGCCCTCGATGAGTTGCCGACGGAGTTGGTCCGCGGGCCGGTGCGGGAGCGGCTGGTCGACGGGGCCAACCGGCGCTATGCGGCTGGACTGCGCCGGTCGCTGATCGCCATGCGGTCCCAGCGTTTCTTCCGGCTGCTCGACGCGCTCGAAGGGTTGGTCGCCGCGGAGCCGGCGCTGTCACAGGACGAAGATGAGCGCACCCAGGCGACGATCGACGCGGCCTACAAGCGGGTACGCAAAGCGGCGAAGGCGGCCGCCGCGGCTGAAGCCGACGACGACAAAGACGAGGCGTTGCATCGAATTCGCAAGGGCGCTAAACGTCTTCGATACACGGCCGCGGCGACCGGCGAGTCCAAGGTCTCGGATCGGGCCAAGAGCATTCAGTCGCTGCTCGGTGACCACCAGGACAGCGTCGTCAGCCGGACCCACCTCAGCCAGCAGGCCGATGCCGCGCACGCCGCGGGCGAGGACACGTTCACCTACGGTCTGCTCTTCCGGATGGAGGAGGAACTCGCACACCGCTCGCGGGAGCAGTTGGACGGCGCGCTCAAGAAGCTTGCCAAGGCGGTGCGCAAGGCGCGCTGACCCTTAGCGGCTCGCCCGGTCAGGGGGCGGATGAGTTGGCCTGTAAGCCGGAGTATGACCCCTGCACGTTTGCCTTCGGGGGATGTGTTTGTTGGTCCCCAAAACTCCTGTTCAGGGTGTTGGATCCGTTGACACTCGACGGCGGCTGCTGAAGCTGCTGCGGACGCACTGCGGACGATGACCCCGCGTCCTAAGTGCCGCGGGCCCCATCTGAACGGGCGCGCGACGCTCGCTTCACACATCTTCGCGCCGCTGCGACCGTGCTAGACGTGAAGTCACCGGAGCGACGCCGCGACCGCTCCAGCCTGGTCAACACGCACTCAAGCTAAAAAACGAACACCGCGGGGCTTGGTAAGCATCGATTTGTCGGACTCCGGCCGTACCTTAATCAGGACGTTGAGAGGAGGTCGGCCCGTGCCGGTCGAAATTGGGCTCCGTGAGCAAGTGGAGGGTGGCGCGGGCTTAGCGCGCACTTCGACAGCGAGCGTGTCGCCAGCAGCGGAGGCGGCCTCACTGTTCGAAACGCGGCTCAGCCAAACCATCGAATCTTACGACTCGAACGCAGAGATCTACGCAGAGCGATTCCAGTTCGTCGATCTCGGCGAGGATCGCCGGCGGTTTTTGCAGCACCTCCCTAAGTCGACTGGTCTAGTCCTGGATGCCGGGTGCGGCCCAGGACGAGATCTTGGATTCTTCATGCGTGATGGGTTCCCGGCGATCGGGCTAGACAAGTCAGCCGAATTGCTTCGAATCGCACGCAGTGCTGGACATGCTGTTGTCCACGGAGACCTCCGTGAGCTCCCATTCGAGTCAGGGTCCTTTGCAGGGATATGGGCATGCGCATCGCTCGTTCATCTCCCCAACGCCGAATTAGCGTGTGCGCTAGCCGAGTTCAAGCGTGTGCTTCGCCCCGGCGGAAGTCTTTTTGTGTCCGTGCGACACGGGTGCGGCATCGAAGAGCGTTTTGATCCGTCTGGTCACCGCAGATGGTTCTACCTGTATACAGCACCTGAGATTCGGCGGCTGCTGCTAGAATCCGGCTTCGTCGACATCGATGCTGAAGTACAACCGGGGGCAGCGCATGGAACTTGGATTAATGCTCATGCACGGAGCGCAGGCAACCGCGACATCGCGGATGCTTGCTGATTCACAACCGACCTTGCTTGCATCCTTTGAACTAACTGCACCTCGCGCCACACTGATTGCAGCCTGCGCAACACTGCTCGCAGCCTGCATAGCCGCAATCGCCTCTGTAGCAGGGGCGATAATGACAAAAAACACAGCGAACCGTCAGAAACAGAGCGAAAAAAATAAATTAGAGATTGAGAACTGTCGGAAGCAGTTGGGCCAATTGTATGAACCCCTTGCAATCCGCCGATTGAAGAGCCGTCGTCTTTACGATAAACTGCGTGACGAAATGAATGTTGCCCCGGTGGGACAGCAAGAGTGGCGACTGGTCGACCATATCGTCGACGTAAAAAATGGGACCAAGGCCGCGAAATCGGCAGTTGTTGAAATCCTAAAGATCAACGACGAGATCGAATCTCTTATGACGAAGAATGCTGGCCTGATTGAAACCTCGCCGCGTCATGATTCTTTTGATCGATTCATTCGCCATAACGCTTTGCTTCAAGAGGCGTGGAAGCAGGGCACTAATCAGAAGCCCAATGCTCGTGAGAAATTTCCGTACGAGATCGATGATGATATTGAGAGCGACGTCTTGAGCATCAGACAGAGATTGAATACATTGTTGGCTGCGTGATTGCGCGCTGGTTCTTGTTTTGAAAGCTTCTCTGTCCGCGCCCGTGTGGCAAGCGGCAGAGTCGGTGCACGCGTGCAGGCGCTCGCGATTACGGGCGGCTGGCCCGTCGCGTCGAATGCGCAATGTCGGTAGTACGACCGATCTGCCGCAGCAAGTCCACGACGCTTAGTTGCTGCTCACTTTCTTGATCGGTCCTCCCCATTCGTAGCTATCCCAAGCCTGATCCAGGATGACATTCCTCGAAAGTTCCATGTCAGCAAGGCCGGTAGAGATCTGCCACCCATCTTTTGTCGGGTCAGTTAGAAAGTTGGCCAGAAATGTGCCGACGTCTTGGTCCTGAAGAGTTACCAGTCTCTCGATGTCTTGGCTTGCGCACACACTAGTCGGCATGTTCGGTGATGCGCCGATGAGGTCTCGAATCGGCTTCGCGTTTGCGATGGCGAAGGGCTCCATCGTCACTATCAGCCCCACCCGTGGCAGGTTGGCCGGAATATGGGCGAACGCGGCGTGCTGCGTGGCTATCAGTTCATCAGTTACGTTCAGCTGCTTATAGGCGCGTCCGAGCATCCGCTTGAGTTCGTCGCCCGCGTCTGTCGTGCCGACGCGCACCGCCTCGGTCGGCCTTACTGACTTGACCTCTACGAGGATGATCACGCTGTCGCAGACGACGATCCAGTCCACACCCCGCTTAGCGCCCTTGTCATATACGACCTCTGGATGAACTATCACGTTGGGAATCGTCGCCAGTTGTCGACCGACGTACTGCTCGAAGAGGTCTCCGACTTCGTCGGTGAAGCTGTTACCCCATAGCTTCGCGCCCGCGTAGTAGACCCCCAGCGGGCTGATTTTCCGCGAAATTTCATGGAGCACTGGGACAAGCAGATCTGACACAATCCCGGACACCACTGGTTTGTCGCGTAGCGGATTGAATGTGAATCGTCTGAACTCGTCAGCAAGTTTCGGTCGCCGCTGCTCCCTGAACCAAGCCGTTGGTGCCTCGTAGTTTCTTTCGACGGTTTCGGCGAGCACGGTGACTGGCAGCACGGCGGTTATGGCGTCGAGTTCGGGTTTGTCGAACCACGCAGCGGAGAATCGGCCTCCGTTCTTGCCAGCCGCTGCTTGCACGAAGAACCCGGTTCCCACGTACTGCGACAGCGTGCAGCCGAACAGATCGATGTCCCAGCGCGGCTTGATGATCTTCAATGGCTTTGAGGGCATCGTTTTCTCGAATATGGCTGCGGTGCGGGTTGCTTCGTTGAAAGGTGGCTGGTAGTAGTCCTGTTCAGAAGTAATACGCAGCATGAACTTGGTGAGAGTGTCGGGGTGGTCACTTGATCCGAGTTCGGGGTCGTTCACTGCGACGTAGGCGGCACAGCACTGGAGCACGTCATCTTGCGTTGCCCTAGACCTGCTTTCGTTGCCCGAAATCAAGCTGATTCGGGCAATGTCCGCAAGCGCCCATGGGGTGTACTTCTTGAACGGGCTCTTCAACCACGAACCGGGCTCCCAGTAATTCGCCGCGGTCTGAGCTACTAAGGGAAGCAGCGAAGATGGTGAGTGCCTGCGGACTCGCGCCACATACTCGGCGTCACGGATGCTGCCATTGTAGACGTTAGGCATCGGAACTAAAGGCACTCGCCGGCGTGGACCTCGAAGCACTTGTCGCACTTGCGTTCCGGTTTCCGCCGGCTTGACTGGTCACTGGCGCCGAGGCGGATGTGTTCCATCGGCCTCGACCGAATACTTGGGTACATCTGCTGAAGTTGTGCGAAGCAAGTATTTAGATGCTGGCGCAGCTCCGTTGACATCTGGTAGTGCCGCAATTCGTCATATAGCCCTGCCTGATTGTCGGCCCGTGTCTTGTTGGAGGCGAGCTCGTCGTCAAGCGTCATACGGACCGTCTCCCGGATCTTGGCGATTCTGGACGGCTGGACTGGTTCCCGGTCGAGGACGGACTCCTCGGCCATCTCGTCATCGGTCAGACCACGCTCCATGCCGAGGAACACCTTGGCGTAGCGGGTGCGAGTATGGGTTCGCAGAATTTGCTCGATCTCCGCTCGGAACGGATTCTGGTCGGACATCTGATTCCTCCTGTACTGGATAGCCGTGATACGCCGTCCCCGGCATCGTGGATGCCCGGTGCCGGGGCGCGTAGTCCATCTATAAGACGTCCTTGACCTTCGTCATCAGCGACTCCAGGAACATGCCCCAGTGGCCGCGGAGTTCGCCATACTGCTCGAGCGGGTTGTCGTTCATCGACTCAGCCTTGCCGTACGCGATGATCAGCAAGGTGAGCGTCTCGATTGTCCGCTGGGCAGTGCGAACAACCTCGCGGTCATATCGGGCGCCGGGCGCGCTGTCGGCAATGTCCTTGAGCGGTTGCCACATCTCGCGGTAAAAGCGGTGTCGAGTGTTGATCCGGATGATTACCTGACCGGCGACGTGAAGAACGTCGATGAACTGCTTGCCGGGGAAGTCAACGGATTCGATGACGAAGGGCAAATCCTTATGCTTCTCGACGTAGGTCTCTTTTTCCTTCTCCGGTGCGTCACCTAGAACATCGGTTGCGAGATCCGCGAGTGCTTGATCGGGGTCGGCGTCGTCGCCCTTGGCGCGGCCCTTGGGCATAGTCCGGTTCGCCCCAGCAGCGGCTTCTGCGATCGCGCCGTGTTCCCCGACGTGCTCCCGAGACTTACGCTGGGCTTTACCCCAATGCTCGTCGAGTCGATTGCCGGCTTCTGGGATCGCTTGCGCGAGAAGCTTCTTGATTTTGTCTCGCAGCTCGTCGTGCGGCTCGGCTCCGCGCTTCACATTACGCACACCGAAGTAGTCGTCCAGCTCGGGTGCGAAGGCTACTTCGATCCCGATGAACCGGTCGGGGTCCTGCACAGCCTTCGGGAAGATGCGCGGGACGTTGGTGTAGCTGATCTCGCGGTCCATGCGCATGAAGCTGATAGCGCCTAGGTTCTCAACAATTCGTAGCTTCTTGGCGAGGTTATCGCCGCCCGATCCGCGACTTCGGGTAACGGCCTGGGGATACAACGTCACGGTCAACCAGGCGCTGTGGCCGCCAATGTTGATCTCTTCCCGCATGATTGGTTCGGCGGTGAAGTCCAGCGGGTCGGGCTTATAGGGTGAGTCCTTGCCGTCGCCCTTGGTGTAATACTTGGTGAGCACATCCTCGGCCCATGTACCGCGCATCGTCATCAGCGGGTCATGTGGAAGGAGGCTGAGGCCGTTGACGGAGATGTCGATGCCGTCGTTGATGAACACCCGAAAGATGCGAGATAGCTCCTTCTCGACGTCCAGTCGGAGGCCGTCGAAGTCCTTGGCGCGTCGACCGTGTTCGAGGCGGTCGACCTTCGACCAAACCACCAGCGTGCCACTGCCTTCCGGCAGCAAATCGACGAGGTCGTCCGGTACCGATTCACCGTCCGGCGGTGCTATAACGATCTGCTGGCCGGCAGCCTCGGCGTCGGTGGCCTCTTCGAGATCAAAGGAAACATGTCGCCACGGGTCACTGCCCGCCGTGCGCGACCACACGTCGAGCCGCTGGCCGAAGTTCAACGCGGCCAGCTTGGCGCCCACACCGAACTTGCCGATGGTGTCGGTCCGCATGTAGCGCGTGGAGTACCCGATTTGCGGGTAATGCTGCAGCACCTCATCTGCCATGCCGTCGCCGTCGTCGACGAAAGAGATGCGGTGCACATGCCGTTTGCCGTTCAGGTCGGTGCCCTCATCCATCTGCACTGCAATGTGATTGGCGTTGGCCTCAAGCGAATTGTCGATAACTTCACCGAGGGCGGCCGGCAAGCTGTATCCGGAGTCGCGCAGGGAACGCAGCGCTTGCCCGGTCAGGATGACGGGGACGCCGGACGGGGCGGTGGTGTTGGTTGTCATTTTTACTCCTTAGTAATCGATTGGTAGGGAAGAGCGTTGGCTAGACCCGAGTCCGTTCGGGGCTCGCAGAAGGGGCAGGGCCCCTGTCCAGTCGGGGCGGCTGGGTGAATCTTGTTGATTAAGGTGTCGCTGTGCTGATGCCACCACCAGGCCTCCAGCAGGAACGCGCCCCAAGCGTCGCGGGCGGTTTCCCACGTCACATGGGTCGCGTGATGCAGGTGATTATGGGTGGCCAGCCGGGCACGCAGGCATCGATCAGATCGGCCCACATAAACCGGGCGCTCACCCTGCAGCAGCAGGTACGTCCCGGGGGTTCCCGCGGGGATCAGAGACCGAACGGTGCGTGGGTTGAGCTGGAACGCCAGCCTGGCCGGAGGGGTGGCTGCGATCAGCACGACCTCGGGCCACGCCTGAAGGTAGGACACGGGGGTCATTCGGCCCCCTCAGTGAGATGGAGGTGGGGGGTGAGCAGTGTGGCCATCGCGGCGCGCCACCTGTGGGCCGTCGCGCGGCTGATTCCGATAGCCTGGGCCGCCTCTGCGACGGTGTCGCCCGCCATCATCCGCCTGACGAACGCGGGGCCCTTCGACCCAAGGGTGGTGGCCACTTCGAGGGCGCGGTCACAGAACGCGCTGGTATTCGCAGTGACTTCGTCGGCGACCGAAATGGTGTCTGCGATGTCGGCGCCGTCGTCGGTGACGGCGATACGTCCGTAGGTGAGGCATCCATACGCCTGAACAGCGGCTCGGCCACGCTGGCGGGACCGGTAGTACGTGGACTTGGCGTTACGCCAACAGTCGTAAATGATGAACTGCGCTTCGCCCTCGGCGTCGGCGCGTTCGACGCCGTACCCGACGGCGATCTCGGCGATCTTCTCGTCGTCGGAACCCGGGGGTGACTGAATCGCGCGGGACTGAAGAACTTCAATTGCCGTAACGGCGCCTGCAGACATAGCTGCAGAGATAGTGGTACTCATGAACATCCTTACCGGTGTCCTACGGCCATTGCTGTGCCGCTGAACCCTGAATGTGTAGTTGTTCGCCCGGTCGCTCCTTTGGCCCCGCCGCCCTCCAGGTACGGCAAGACATGACCAAACGTTGTGACGAGGATAACACGTGAGCCCGACAAGAGATTCCGCTTGGCAACCTCGCGCAGCGCCCTCAACCTTTACGGCACCGCTGCAGGCAAATCTGTCTCACCGATCCATCGCCTGCGGCGCTCGTACCCACTCAACTGCCCGCGCGTGTCGGCGGGGCCTTCTAACCTCCACTCATGCCGTCTTCACAGTGGGATCTCAAACCTGGTGACACGCTCAGCCGCGCCGACCGGAAGGACCGCTTCGGCGGCAGCCTGCAAGGCGGCATCGCGCACTCGGCCAGAACGCCGAACATCTTCATCTACACCGACCCGGGCGCTGGCACTGAACACGGTTACGAGGACCACTGGGACACGAGCGGCGACATCTTCTACTACACAGGAGAAGGCCAAGAAGGGGATCAGAGGTTCGACAAACCTCCTTGGGGCAATGCCGCGGTCAAAGACCACAAAAAGACCGGCAGAGCAATTCGCCTGTTTGAAGCAGCTGGCACGAAGCCCGGCAGCGACGAGGTCATCCAGCGATATGTCGGACGCTTGGATATCGATGACACAGCGCCGTACGCCATCCAACGCGGGCCCGACCGCAATGGCGTCGAACGAGAAGTCATCGTCTTCAAACTGCACCGAGTGCCGGAAAGCGCCGAGGAAGCGCACGCCGGCAGCGCCGCTATCGAGGCGGTCAACCCTGGTATCCGTGATGATGCGGTTGATGGCGCAGCTTTGCTCGCCGAGCTCCGGGAGATTCGAGTCGACGTTCACGAAGGCCGCAACGTTCCATACAAGTACGTAGTGCTGCTGTGGGCTATCTCGCGATCGTTATCCACAGGACAGCGGCGGTTCAAGTTTCAAGACGTCAGCCATGACCTCTCAGCTGCTCTGAAACCGTTCCAGGTATCTGCCAGCCGACCCGACCCGCGCAACCCCTGGTTCGCGCTAAAAGAAACACCCTTGTGGTGGGACCTAGGAATGCCAAACGCCGCCGGTCTGACCTATAAGGAAACCCGCGAACTCAACCTCGAGGGTGGCCTGAGTGTAGGCGCGTTCAACCTCGTGGTCAGCGATCGGGACTTCACATCACGCGCGATCCAGGCAATCGCCAACATCATCGGAGATTCCCCGGAGGTGCAGGCGTTACTCGGCACCCTTCAGCTCGACAACCTAAAACTAGGTGATGGGCAGATCGCAAAGGTTAGGAGGATTCCAATCGAGAATCAGCTGACCGAAGATTTCGCGGTCGAGTACAAAGCGCTCGGTCGCAAAGATCGCACCCGCAAGGAAGCCAAGCTTCAGAAGCGCTATGCGGACTATCTTCGTAAAACGCTGCAGCACAAGACCTGTCGGCATGAGATCGCTATCGACAATCAAGTGCTGTACACCGACCTCTACGACGAGACAACGCGCGACCTCATCGAAGTGAAATCGTCAGTCGAGCGAAACACTATGCGCCTTGCTCTTGGCCAGATACTCGACTACGCCCAGCTACTAACACCGGCACACCTCACCATCCTGGTGCCAGACCGCCCAACCCAGGGCATCATTAATCTTTTCCACCAACACGGAGCCCGGGCCGTCTGGCCCACGGGCGACGTTTTCATTTCATCGAAGTGATCGCACGTAGATCGCAGATGTCGGCGTTTGCGGGCGTCACGGTTAAACTCAAGCGCTCGCAACGTCCCTCAGTCGGGGGTCGTGCCCTAGATACAACTGTGCCACTGCTCTATCCAGGACCGTGATGCCCTGAGCGGGACGCCCACCGGCATAGCCCAAAACGGTTTGGATGCGCCAGTAGACCGTTTCCGCGGAGCCGCGAGTGCAACCCACGCGCTGCATAAGTCCTTCGAAGCCCTCCTCTGAAAGCCACTTGCCTTCGTTGGCGATCACTGCTTCGGTCACCTGAACGGTGTCGAAGATCGTCCACTTCTTGCGAGCGGTCGTCACGCGGTCCCCCTTTGTAGACGTGCGGTCGAGAATCATGGTTGCAAAGTTTGCTGCACCTCTCAAGGCGTTTTCGCACGTCGAGCGAGCGCGGCGGGGCGACGTGCACCAGGGGCCACGGCGTCGGCCGGCCGGCCGGCCGGCACGCGCTCAGATCATCGACTCGTCCCACGCCCCGTCTGGCGTCGTGGCGATCGCCGATTTCCAACCCGATCCCGACAGGCCGGCAGCCGCGGCCGCGTCCATCGACTGAATGGGCCGCAATGTTGATCTGCTGCCGACTCGTCCGCTGCGGTGCGCCGCAATCTGCATGATTTTGTACGTCGCTGCGCCGCTTTGACACGCTTGGGTCCTACAGTCGTCTCATAGGCGCTTATTCATTGCCGAGAAACCAGCGCGAAGTTGGGCCGCTTACCGCGGTCAAGGGGGACCTGAATGGCGACGGGAGCCAACGCGAACTACTGGAAGGACGCTCGCCTGCCCGGAGTTCTGAAACACAACCTGCTGAAGCGATACCTGCCGGTGTTCCTCATCAGAACCTCGTCGATCGCCGGGCGCGCCGCCTACTTCGACGGTTTCGCCGGGCGCGGCGTCTACGAAGACGGCAAGCTGGGTTCAGCTGGCGAAATGCTGGAGTTCGCAACCGGCCAGCTGTACGGGCCCAGAGGCGTGCCCATCTCCCTGTATCTATGCGAGAAGAAACGCAAGTTGTTCGCGGTGCTGGATGAACTCTGCGACACGTACCGCGCCAAGAACCTCGATGTGCACACCCACCGCGGTGACGCCAAGAAATACCTGCGCGACAGTCTGCCGAAGTTCAGTGAACTGCCCGCTTTCTTGTTCCTCGACCCCTGCGGCGTCGGGATACCGTATGAGGACCTGGTCGCGGCTATAAACCGCGGCGGCGACAACCCTTGGCCGCCAACAGAAGTCATGTTGAACTTCAGCATGTTGGCGCTGCGCCGGATTGGCGGCCACGTAACCTCAGCGACGCCGAACGAGGCGACCATGAAGACCCTCGATACCGCCCTCGGAGGCGACTGGTGGCGGGCCTACTTCAAGGACGGCGTCAACGACGAGGCCGTTGACAGCGTGCTCGCCGAGTTCGGCCGACGGCTGGAAGAGGCCACCGGGATGACCTTGATTGCCATCCCCGTTCACCGCTGGCCCAAGCACAAATCGCTTTACTACCTCGTATTCGGCACTCGGCACCCGGCCGGCATCTGGCACTTCGCTCACGCCGCCGCCAAGGCGACCGATGATTGGTGGACGGAAGCGCGCGCGAAACTGAAGGAGCTCGAAGGGGCTACGCTCTTCGACTTCGAGGAGGGTCCACTCTTCGACCCCACCCGCACCATCAAAGACGTCGAAGAGGACGCAGTGCCGATTATCGCGGCGCATATCCGTCGCCTGCTCGACGAGCACGGCAAGTTTCGGCTCGGCGATTACCCGGTGGAAGTCTTCGGCCCGTTCCTGGGTCGCGTCCGCGAGTCAGCAGCGCGGCAGGCCGTCAAGCATCTGCACAAGGCGGGCCTCACCGCCAGCGACGGCAAAGGTCCGAAAGTCGAAGATCTGGTGGTGGAGCCAGCTACGCAGTAGCGGGCATTTCATCCCAGAGCTGGCCATCAAGTTGCCGCCCAAGGGATTTCGGCGTGCGACCGCCCCATTGCTTGAAGAAGAACGCGACGCCGGCGTCCTGGCACGCGTCCCGGATGTCGCGTACCCATTCCCCGTCGACAGGGCGATGATTCGCGCCGGACTCACCGCCGGCGATCACCCAGTGGATGCCGTCAAGGTTGAGCCCGTCGAGCGGTCCTATTAGTGGCTCACACGACAAGAAGCGCACGGCTGCGGGTACGTCGCGCAGATGGTCGACTCGCGGCAGCACATCCGCGTTCTCGACGGACACACCCATCCACAGGTTGGCTGGCCAGTCGAGATTGTCGCCGAGCCGGCGCAGCCGCAAGCTGCGCTTGGTGAGCACCTGGTACGTGTGCTGAGGCGTCTCGCGGCAGACGTCGAACACGTCGCGAATGAAGCTGACCGGCACGCGGGCGTGGAACAGGTCGGACATTGAGTTCACGAAGACGACGCGCGGCTGGCGCCAGCGGCGCGGCTCGTCGAGTGCCTGCGGATGGACGGTCACGTCGAAGCCCGGTCCGGATGTGCGCAGATCACCGTCGTTCTGGTACTTCTCAGATCCCATGGCCTTCAGACGTTTTGCCAACGTCATGGCGTAGCAGTGGTCGCAGCCGGCGGACACGCGATCGCAGCCGGTGACGGGGTTCCAGGTGGCCTCGGTCCATTCGATCGCCGATCGGTCAGCCATGCGCCCACCCTCACAAGTCCGTTGCACTCACCCTAGGTCACTGCGATGGGTCAACACGTCAGGACCGCCAACCGTGTTGTTGCAGATCGCCGCAACGCTGTTCGATCGCACAAGTTATCGGCCGGGTCCGACACCCGGCGGTGAGCACAACGGCGCACGGTCACTCCGGCGGGTGTTCCGCCGCGGCACGCGCCGCAAGGTAAGTCCGCATGGCCGGCCCTGTCTGGATCCGAACGCGCAGCATCCGCATGTACCCGCGCATCCACAGCTTCGGCAGGACCAATGACTCGCCGCCGGCGTACGGGTTGCGGTCGCCAGGATCGGCGAGTGAGCCGGCGTACAGCGCGTAGAGGTATTCCGCGCGCTTCGACACCCGGCAAGCATGCGGGCACGCGCACCCGGAACGTCGGACCCACGCCGAAGACGAGGACCAGGACCACGACGGCGACCAGGCCGGCCGGCCCGCCGGCGCTCACGTCATCGACTCTTCAGGCGTCGCGGCGACCCGGTCCTGTTGTCCACGGCGGTACTTCGTCCGCAAGCTGACGCCAGTCCGAGCGCGATAGCCGGCCGCGTATGCCGTATGCGTTGTCGTGTTCCACGCGCGGCACACGTCGCAGTGACACCGCTTCTGCCGATACCCCCTGCGAGTGCCGTGCTCCCACCGCTCCGCAGCGGCCTTCACGCATGCTCCGCAACGGCGGCGATCCGGCGGCGCGCTGTCCCGGTACGTCGGCACCAGCCGGCCGCACCTGATGCACGGCACGTCAGCACGGCGAGGCACGGCTCGCTCCTTCCCGGCGGTTGTTTTTTGTGGGGGACCAGGGGGGGCCTTGCCAATGCCTTGGGTGGCGCGTGGGGCCCCGGGTGGGGGGTTACTCCCCCTGGTGCCTCGCGGCGAATGCGGCTTCGGTGATTACGGTCCGTTCGCCCCGGCCGCGAGGCCGTCGGGTGGTTATGCGCCCCAGGCGTAGGCGATGGTGGCTTCGAAGGATCGGTACTGCCTAAGTTTGGCTAGGTCGTTGAGATCTTGAGCGGCGTCGGGGTGGTGCTTGACGTATTCGGCGACGATGCTGTTCCAGCCAGCGTTGAGTGCTCGTCCGAGGATTGCTGCGGCGAGGGTCTTGTCGCCGGATCGCAGGGCCGCGGCGAAGACCTCTGCTGCGTCGTCGCTTTGAGTGAGTCGGGCTGCTCGGTCCTGCGAATCTCGGTAGAGCAGGATCTGTCCGGGGTCGCTGCTGGTCACGCTGGTCAGCCCGAACAACCGCTTCTCGACCGCCTGCTTCTTGGCGTCGATGAGTTCGGTTTCCTTCTTGCGAAGGTCTCGTAGCTGCTCACGCATCCGATCACGCTCGCTGTCGAGCTTCGCTCGCCGGCCGATGTCGGAGAGGGTGTTGTCGTTGTCGAGACTGTCACGGGTGCGGGCCGATCGCTTCTGAATGCTTGCGGCTTGAGCGCGGAGGTCTTCGATCTGGGATTCGAGCTGTGTGAGAGACATTGTGTGCGTTTTCCTTTCTGAGCGGTCAGACCGCCGGGCGATTTGTGGAGAGGTTCCACAGTTCTTGTATGCGCTCTGCTACAGGGTGTTCTCCGAAGTAGCGGATGCCGGCGTTTACGACGTCGCCCCAACGGTTGTCGATCGCCACTCGCACAACCCCGAGGACCGCGAAGCCATCGGCCGACACGCTGGCCCGGATGAGAAGCCGGGCCGCGTCCGACTCGTTCGTGAGGTCTTTGATCTCGCGGTTGCCGCGAGCGGCGTTCCGAAACACGATGTGACGCAGGACCTTGATGCGTTCGGCGGTGGCACGCGCAGCTTGCTCCCGCTCATCGCGTTTTACGGCGGCGCGGTCGACGTCCATCGCGGCCCGATCCACGATGGTCAACCCGGACCGCCGTGTGTCATTTGTGCTAATCATCCCCACCGCCGAACAGCTGCCGCGCGAATGCGCCGCGATCGGATGCCAGCGGTCCCCGTCGGGCGCCAGGCGGGCGCACCCGCTCGATAAGGTCGCTGAACTCGTCGTCGCGCAGCTCTCGGAGGTACTGCTCGACTCCTAGTCGTAGGTATTCGATTGGGCTCACTTGTGCCCCCCTGCCTTTCGTTCGGCGTGCTCGACGACGGTCTGTCGCGGGAAAAGCCATCGACCGCCGATGTCGCGGCCGTCAAGCTTGTCGCGAATGCGAGGGTTTCTCACCCAGCTCATTGAGCAATTGAGGATTGCTGCTGCTTCGGTCGTGTCGATGAGTTCGTCTACCAAGGGTGACGATTCAGGCTGCGCCGCACAACTTTTGGTTGCGTGTACGCAACCGTTGAGTCGGTCGCGCAGGGCGACGAACCCGTGCGGCCCCGGTCTGTTGCCGATTGTGCGACGCACGATGAGGTCGTTAACGGCGTAGAGCAGCAATGCGGTTTCGGCTGGCGTGAACTTCATGACGCCGACCACGGCTCGGGTTGGTGGATGGGTTCGGTGATGGTCCGGTCCGATGCCGGCGGCGGTTGGCTCTTGTGCCTGCAGCGGACGGCTGGGTCGATCGGGGTGTGATCTGGGCCAAGCTGCCAGCTGCACTGGGCGCAGCGACGGCACCGGCGGACCGCAGATAGCCGTTCCCCGGGCGCGGCCTGCTCGATTGCGCTACGGCGGCTCATGCCGACTCCCCGGCTGCTACCGCGGCCCCGCGGCATCCTGCGCAGTCGGCGGGCGCGAACTGAAGGTGACCGTGGCGCCGGCAACGCGGCCCATGGAGTCCGGGAATCCATGAGGGCGGTTCGGGTTTGGGTACTGGGTGCCAAGGCGCCCGTTCGGGCCGCGCTGGCTCGGCTGCCTTGGCCAGGATCCGTTCCAAGGAGAGTGCATTCTGTCGCTGCGCCCATACCTCGCGGATGCGTCTGCGCCGGCCGCAGGCGCCACAGCTGTTGTCGGTGCCTCGGGGCATATGCCGGTCGCAGTAAGGTTGCGGTTCAGGTTCGGGGTCGTCGGCTACTTCGCCCACGATCGCGTCTATGCCGTCTATGCCGTCGATGCGTTGAGTGACTAGCTCGCGGCTGGCCGGTTCTACTTCTTCGACATCGACCAGTTGTGGTTTCTTATCGGAGGAATCTGGGGGCGGGGGGTCGTTGCCGTCGTTGGGGACGGGTTCCGCGTTGAGCGACTTGCACGCGGCCAGCTCGCCGGTCTCCCCCTCTTCTCCAAGTTCTTCAGGTAGAGGAAGGCCGGCAAAATCTGCCGACGACGACCGTCGATTTCCGCCGAGGTGCTCGGCAGAATCTGCCGATCGGTGGGCAATATCTGCCAATGGCACGTCACAGCCTTGATCGGATCTTGCCAATGGCACATCAGAGGCCCTATATGCCTGTGCTCGGTCGCCGTAGAAGTCCTGCCTCGAAACGGCCGACAGGTCGCCCATGCCCTGCAACTTGCGAACCGTCGCCGACACGGTTCGTCGCGGCACACCCGCGCCCAAGGCCTGGCCGATGTCGTCGTGCGATGCGCACCACCACATCTCGCCGTCGATAATTCTGCGGCCGTTCGATTCGCCCGGCAGCGCCGTCACATATCGGACCAGCGCCAAGATGCATGCGCCGAGCGGCCCGACGCGACCGATCTCAGCCGGCGACACCTTAAGGAAGGCGGGCGGTCTCACGGTTCGACCGTCGCCGTGTGCAGTCCGCATGCTTGACCCATTGCCTTGACTCGCAGCCGGCACGGCGTGCCCGCGCGTGTTGGCTGGCCGCAGCGCGGCGCCGGCGAGACGCGCTCACGTATGGCGACGGGCAACCGGCCGAGCCTCTCGTGCAACTGATCGCCGTTGTCGCGCTTAAAGGTTTCGCCGTTGCGCATTCTTGCTTCGTTGACGAGCCAGGCCACCTCTTCGCCGGTGCTGGTCACGCACAGCGCGATCACGTAGCCAGCCGAACCGACATCGCAGAGGCAGGCGCTACGTTCCCAGTCGACGAGCGCGAATCCGTCGGAGTCGCCGCCAACCATCACGCAACCTTCGCTTTTTCATGCGCAGAAACTGATGTAATCGCAGGAACTGATTCAGGTGGGCCGCAGCGTCTGGAGTAACCTCTCCTGCTAGATGAACTGCGGCAATGTATTCACGTTTGCCGCCGAAGGGGTCTGTGACGACGATGGTGATGACGTCGCCTTCGATGAACGTGTAGGCCTCTCGGAGCATCCGGCCGTCGGCATCCGTTGGTCCTAGGCCGAACCCCAGGTCCCACGCCGGGCCATCTATGGAGCTTGCGAGGAGCGCTGCGAGCTCGTGCGATTCGGCGTTCATCATGCCTCGCCAGACCTAGTCGTGGCTTCCTGATTGGCGAGCCACTGATCGATTTCAGATTGGCGCCAAGCCCGGCGTCTTCCAATCTTGAACGAGCGTGGACCTCGGCCAGTCGCGTCCCAGTATCGAATGGTCCCGAGCGGGATCCCACCGAGCAGCGTCGAGAGCTCCGGCGCAAACACGATCCGGTCTGGCACTGCCGCCATCACCGACTCCCTTCTTCTGATGAAGTTGCAATGTTGTGCTTCTAACGAAGCTCAACGTAATCGCCCCTTGTCTTCACGTCAAGCGCCATGCAACATGTTCACGTGGAGAACATCACGAACCAACAAGTTGGGGCACGAATTGCAGCCGTGCGCGGCGAAATGAAGATGACCCAGGCCGAGCTTGCGTTAGAGATGACGGCTCGACTGGGCCGTGAGATTCGCCCTCTCACCGTCACCCGACTTGAGGGCGGCAAGCGGCCGATCAACGTTGATGAATTGGCGGCTGCGGCTGCGGCACTTCGCATCAATCCCGCCGACTTCTTCGCTGACGACCTACCGATGGGCAGCGTTCAAATCGTCAGTGCGTTTCAGACCGTGGCTCGAGCGAGTAATCAGCTAGTTATCGCTGTGCGGCAATATGATTCGGCTTACCGGGACTTCCTCGACGTGCTCGACAGTTCGGACAGACAGCACCTAGACCGACTTCCTTTCGGGACACGGGTCTTTATTGACGCCGCGCGGGACTGGACCATCCAGGGCTTCATCGACGAGGCACGGAACGAAGGGAGCGACTCGAATGGCACAGAGGCGTAACCGCCGGTCGGGCGTGGAAGACCGCTGGCGCAAGGCAGACGGCACACCATCGGCCAGCGACGGCAAGGGAAACCGCTGGCGCGCAAGGTATGTCGATGAGCAGGGTCGCGAACACGCCAGAGGCTTCACCCGCAAGGTCGCTGCTCAGCGGTGGCTCGACGAGGTTACGGCGGCGGTAGTCACCGGGCAGTACGTGGACCCGAAGGCCGGCCAGGTCACGTTTCGCGACTATGCCGAACGATGGCGCGGGATGCAGGTACAGCGCCCCAGTTCCCGCGCACACATCGAGACCATGTTGCGTCGGCACGCTTATCCGGTCCTAGGAGACCGACCACTCTCGTCGATCCTGCCCAGCGACATACAGGCGTGGGTCAAGGGCCTCGAACTCGCGCCGGCGACAATCGGCGTGGTGCACGGCGTCGTGTCGACGATCATGAAGGCGGCGATCCGGGATCGACGCATCGTCGCGAATCCGTGCGATGGATCGAAGCTTCCAAAGGTGGAGCGCAAGCAGGTGGTGCCGCTGACGACCGAACAGGTGGCGGCGCTGCGGGAGGGGCTACCTCCGCAGCTCCAGGCGCTCGTCACCCTTGCAGCCGGGACGGGCATGCGCCAGGGCGAGTGCTTGGGCCTCACGGTCGACCGAGTGAAATTCCTTGAGCGCACCGTGACCGTCGACCGCCAGCTCGTCACCGTGCCGGGTCAGCCGCCGTCGCTGGGACCACCCAAGACACAAGCGAGCAACCGCACCATCCCCCTGCCGCAGGTCGTTGTCGATGCGCTCGCTGCGCACCTGGCGGCGTTTCCGGCCGCATCCGATGGGCTGCTGTTCACGCTGTCGGGCAAGCCGATCACCCGGCAGGCTTTCGGCCACAAGTGGCGTCCCGCGGTCGCGAGAACGGCGCTTCCGACCGGGACCGGATTCCACACGCTCCGCCACTACTACGCGAGCCTGCTGATCCGCCACGGGGAGAGCGTGAAGACGGTACAGGCGCGCCTCGGTCATGCGTCGGCCGTCGAGACTCTGGACACCTACTCGCACCTGTGGCCGGATTCGGACGATCGGACGCGTGACGCGGTTGATTCGGTGCTCGGAGTTGCTGCGGACGCACTGCGGACGGCCGCAGCGCCCTTGAGCTGACTTTGCAGCTCAAGGGGCTGAGGCGAACGAGCTGGCCTGTAAGCCGGATTCTGTCCCGCACCACCGCGGCTGACCGCGGCGGCGAGGTGGCGACCATCCATCTGGACACACCGTCGCCGGGTGCCTCGAGCGGCCTACCCGCAGGCTCGGGCGAGCAACCCTCGAACGTCTGCGCGGCCGCAACCAGGTTGCGGCCTTCTTGGCCTTGCTTCGGGTGGGGTTTGCCTAGCCACTCCGGTCACCCGGAGTGCTGGTGCGCTCTTACCGCACCGTTTCACCCTTACCACCCCGAGTCCGAAGGCCCGGTGGTGGCGGTCTGTTTTCTGTGGCACTTTCCCGCGAGTCACCTCGGATTGCCGTTAGCAATCACCCTGCTCTGTGAAGTCCGGACTTTCCTCGAAACCCAGGCGAACCTGGATCCCGCGGCCGCCCAGCCAACTCATCCGCTGGTTCAACGTAGCGCCTGTCGCCGCTGTTCCGCGAGTTCGACATACTTGGCGCATGGCACAGGCGCCTCCGGCGCGCTATCTGATGCGCGCCAAGGATCTGGTCGACGCGCGGTACGCCGAGGCGATCACCGTCGACGACCTCGCCGCGGCCGCGGGCCTGTCTCGCGCGCACTTCAGCAGGATGTTCACCCGCACCTTCGGCGAAACACCGCGCGCTTACCTGCAGACCCGCCGCCTGGAACGCGCCGCGGCGCTGCTGCGCAACACCGACCGCTCGATCGCCGACATCTGCGTGATGGTGGGCCTGCAGAGCGTGGGGTCGTTCACCACCAGCTTCGCCCGGGTGTACGGGCTGCCGCCGGCCGCGTACCGCGCGAGCCTGCCGCCGGCGGCGATCCACGCCCGGGTTCCGAGTTGCATCCTCAAGCGCGACACCCGGCCGCCCGCGGACAGTCGGGTGCCCAAGACAGCACACGGGGAGAAGACGAACAAACCCGGGCGATCGTAGCGTCGAGCCATGATCAAAATCGCAAGCGCCCACCTGTGGGTACATGACCAAGAAGCCGCACTGAGATTCTGGACCGAGAAGGTCGGTATGGAAGTGCGGCAGGATGTTTCACTGCCCGATGTCGACGGCCTCTTCCGATGGTTGACTGTCGGACCGCCGGGCCAGGACGACGTGTCGATCGTGCTGATGGCCGTACCCGGCCAACCGGTCATGGACGAGCCGACCCGTAAGCAGGTACTGGACCTGACGGCCAAAGGCTTCGCGGGCACCGTGTTTCTCACGACGGAGAACTGCCAGGCCTCCTACGAGGAAATGCGTTCGCGCGGAGTCGAGTTCACGGAGGAGCCCCACGAGATGCCCTACGGCATCGACTGTGGATTCCGCGATCCGTCGGGTAACAGCGTGCGCCTGACCCAACTCGCGGACATCTCGGCCATCACGGGGTAGTGCACGTGCGGACCAGCACCGCTGCACTCGCCTCGGCTGCCTTCTTCGTGATCGCGCCCGGCACCGTCGTCGGGGTCGGCCCGTGGTTGATCACGCGCTGGGAGCTTTCCGACGCTGCGGCGTGGCGCGTGGTGTTGGGCGGGACCGTGATCGTCGCCGGCCTGATACCGCCTATCCACGCGTTCATCGAATTCGTCAGGGCAGGCGGCACTCCCATGCCTGTTGCGCCGACCCAGCGGCTGGTCGTCACCGGGTTCAACCGGGTGGTCCGGAACCCGATGTACGTCGGTCTGATCATCGCGATCCTCGGCCAGGCAGCGCTTTTCGCCAACCTGTGGTTGGTGTTGTACGCCGCGATCGCATGGGTGGTCACCGCGTCGTTCGTGCGGTGGTACGAAGAGCCCACGCTAGTCCGGACCTACGGGTCGCAGTACGAGACGTACCGTGCAAACGTGCGCGCGTGGATTCCTCGGTTGACCCCGTGGACGGCGCCGTCGTGATGCTTTAGGCGGACGTCAGCCGCGGGGCCAAGTCGAGCGTGGCGCCGGGCCCGCGGGCGGCGCGGGACTGAGGTTCGCGCCGGGGACCTGTGAGTTCTGCCAAGCCGCGATGCACAGTCCGATCCGGCCCGGTTTACACCAGCCGCCGGTGCCCGAGACCCCAAGTGAGGTCTGGGACTGGTCCCAGCACACCCCGGTGCGCTGGTCCCACACCTCGCCGGCCGTACATTGCGCAACCGCCGCAGGCGCGGTCACCAGGGACGACGAGATCACTACGGCGCTGCACACCGAAGCCAACAGGGCGGCTGGAGCCGATGTCCGGATTCTCATATCGATGTGTCTCCGTCGGTAAGCGGGGTCCATGGGTCTCGGATGCCGGTGATCACGACGGGGGCCTGATGGTCGTCTGTTCGTCGATCACCTTGATGGCATCGAGCACCACGTTCTGCTCGCTTTCGGGACTGTCCGCATTCAGCTGAAGGACGAATAGGCCGTCGGCTGCCGGCACGACGACCGTCTTTTGAGCGACGAATCGCGGCTTGCCGTTGTCCATGAAATTGCCGGCGAACGAAATCGAGTCGAAGCCGCCGAAGGAGCTCCTCGTGGGTTCTCCCAATGGTTTGAACTCGGCCATGTCCTCCAGCTGCTCCGGCGCGTACTCGAAGATCTTCGCCGCGTCGACGTTGCCGGTGAGTTTGGAGGCGATCGCGTACATGTCGGGCGGATCGTTGGGATCCTTGGGGGCGTCGTAGACGATGGCTCCGTAGGCCCACTCCGGCGTCGCCTCCCCCGCATCGCTCCATCGGGGTGGAATGGGGAAATCGAAATCGGGGGTTCCCGGCTCACCCGGTCTGATCGGCGTCTCGGCGATCCCGTTCTCGGTGATGTACTCGCTGATCGTGTCTTCGTCGTCGGCCTGGGGGCTGGGCGCGGCCGACGTGCCGGTCGTGCTCGTCGCCGAGGTCGTTGTCGTGGCAGCGGTGTCATCACTGGAACCACAGCCCACAAGCCCAAAGCTCAGAGCAACGGCGCAGAGACCAGCCGTCGTTCCTACATGGAGATTTTTCATCGACTCCTGTCTCCTACGGTCGCTTGTCCGAAACACGAGGCAAGATCTGGACACGAGCTTAGAGCTGCGGAGACCGAATATTGGCAGGTTCATCAATTTCATGATCAATTGGCCTGCCGGCAAGCTGCGCGTGACGCCGAGTTCAGAACGGCGGAGGCTTGTAATTCGCGGCGAGCCACGCCTGATGTTGGCGTTGCTCTTCGCCGATCAGTTCGCTGCGTCGCCGTCGTTCGGTGTCAATGCGTTCACGACGCACCTGTTCGCGGGTTTGCCTGCGGCGCGGCATCATCGCCATCCGCTCGGCGCTGTCGTTCGGTGGGGGCGCGGTGGCTCGGATGACTCCGGTGGGTTGGCGCAGCACCGGGAACATGCTCGCCCCGTGAGGTTCGGATCGGTACCGGTGTCCGGTCGGGGCGGTGAGAACGACTGTACCGTCAGGCAATTGTTCTTCCCGCCAGCCACCGCTGCCGCTATAGAAGGTCTTGATCAGGTGATGAATGCGGCAGTAGTGCTTGGTGTTCGACGGATGTGTCGGGCCGTAGGGCCACGGCACCGTATGGTCCACATCGCAGCCCCACACCGGTTTGTCACATCCAGGCCAGCGACACGTCACGTCGCGCCACTGCAAGAACTCGGTCAACCTGGCGCCGGGACGATACCCGGCGCGCGCAGCGTCATCGGCCGAGGGCACGATCACCGGCTTGAGATCGGCGTTGCGCGCCAGCTCACGCACCGACTCGGCAGGCAGAACCCCGAAACCGGGCAGATATCCCGGTCTGGCGCTGGTGCCCTCCACGGTGCCCTGCTCAGCCAGCACATGGACCACCGCGGCAGCCGCCTCCGCCCGCCGCCCAGCCGCCGGGCAATCGTCGAGCCCGCACTGGCAGGCCAGTGTGGCTTCCCGGCGCCCCAGCGGCCCGCACGCATCAGCGCGGCGCTGGGCCTTGGTGCGCGGATCGTTGTCACACACCGTGGCCGCCAACGCATCCAACCCAGCATCGAGCGCGGCGCCATCTTCAGCACGGAGCTGTGCAGACATCAAGGCCATCCCCGCGACGTCGCCAGGATTGATCTCGACATAGCGGTGCCTGTCGGTTTCGGGCGGCACGCGCACCGCGGCCGGATCGAACTCGGCGATGAACACATCGATGCGATCACGCAGTTTGGGTTTGGACAGCTTCATCCACTTCTCAACCCGCCAGGCCAACGCCTCATCCAGGCCCACCATCACCTCGTCATCGACGTTCTGGGTGCGCGCGATAATCGTCGACACCATCCGATAGTCGATCACCCCCCGACGAAACCTCCGCAACACCTGCGGAAGCCGATCCCGCAGGCTCAGGGCCATCTCGACCTGACTCACCGCCCGGGCGTGGCTGATGTTGTGCACCGCCGAGATCTCAGCTGCTACCGCCGAGATCGCATCAGCGACATAGAACTCGGCTCCAACCATCTCGGGGTGACGCCGCGCGCACAACTCCCCCACCAACGACAACCGCCGTCCCGTCGCCGCGGCCTCCTCACGCGCCTCCTCACCCATCAAGGTGACCAAGTCCGCATCCGAAGCCTCTTCGAACATGCTTCCGAGACTACGCCCGACCACTGACAAGTCTTAACGACGAAAGCATTTCTCTGTGAATGAGTTTCGGCCTGTGGAGAACCACACTAGACGCCGACCGCGACCGGCGTCTACCGGCGCCGCAGCAGGATCACGTTGTCGGACCATTGCGCCGGCTCGCCGTCCGGCGTCGTGACGTCACGCATCGGCGTACTGATCTTTGCCGGTTCCCATTCGGACTCAGACAGGTTCAGCGCGGCGACGACCTCCTCGGGCGGTATGAACGTCTGGTGGTGGCCATGAAGTTCGGAAAGCCACGGCGGCGGTGTGCCGTGGTCGACGATGAGCAGAAGTCCGCCCGCCCGGACCGCCCGCGCGGCCGACCGGAAGATCGCCGTCCGGTCAAGCGGGAACGTCGAGTGCAGGAACTGCGCGTTCACCAAATCGAATTCGCCGTCGGGGAAGCTCTCCGACAGGTCGTGTTGCTGAAAGTCGATCCGGTCCCCCACCCCGCGCGCGACGGCATCGGTGGCCGCACGCCGCAAAGCGGTTTCGGCGATGTCGACGGCGACGACCCGCCATCCCCTCTCGGCGAGCCACATCGCGTCGCCGCCCTCACCGCTGCCCAGATCGAGCGCGGTGCCGGGCTCGAGGTCCGACACCATCCCGACGAGCCGAACGTTCGCTCGACCGCTCCAGATGCGATTGCGTTCGCTGTAACGCTCCTCCCAATGCTGTTTGGCGTCAGGCGTTGACATGTCGGCTCCTTTCCGGAACGACTGCTGGAAAATCCGCTTCGACCAGGCTCTGCACGACAGCGGCTGCTGCCGCTGAACCCGCCGCCACCGCGGCGGCCACCTGCGGCATCTGTGCCACCAGGTCGCCTACGGCGAAAACCCCGTCCGCACTGGTGCGATAGAACGCGTCGACGTGAACCGGATTGTGCGCGACCGGAGTCGGCTCGCCCGTTGTGGCGCCGAGTTGTTCGGCCAGCGAAGTGCGCTGGTGAAGCGTCGTGGCGACCAGGATGCCCGCCCGGGGCAGCCGGCTGTCGTCGGTGAACACCACGGCCTCCAGAGTGCCTGCGGCACCCACCAATTCGGCCACCGGCCGGTCGTCGATCGTCACACCCGCAGCCGCCAGCCGCTCGCGCTGTGCGAGGTCGAGATCAGCGGGACCGTCGGTGAGCAGGACGACGTCGTCGCTCCAGAGACGCAGCAACAGTGCCGTATGCACCGCACGCTCACCGCTGGCCAGCACGGCCAGGGGCTGATCGCGGACTTCCCAGCCGTGGCAGAACGGGCAGTGGAAAGCGGACCGACCCCACAGCTCCGCCAGGCCGGGAAGCGGCGGCGGCCGGTACTCCATGCCAGTGGCCAACACCACCTTCCGGGCACGCTCGACTCCGCCGTCGTCCAACCGCAGGACGAACAGTCCGTCCGCGCGCTCCCCGCCGGTGACTTCTGCCGCTCGCACTTCGACCGACGGATACGCCGACAACTCTCGACGTCCCAACGCGTACAGCTCCGCCGGCGGCCGGCCGTCGTGGCCCAGAAGCCCACCGATGCCGTGCGCGGGGAGGTTGCTCTGTGCGCCGCCGTCAATCAGCAGTGTGCGACGACGAGCCCTGCCCAGCACCAGCGCGGCACTCAGCCCGGCGGCACCGCCACCGACGACGACGCAATCCCAAATTCTGTCCATGCGATTACCTTGCAGCGGCCGCGAGAAGCTGCCAAGCTTTCTTGCCATGCAGGCAAAAGATGAAGACAGCGTCGACGCGCGGGTGCGTCGCAGGCTGCGCGAACTACGCACCCAGCACGGCCTGACACTGGAGGATGTAGCCCGGCGGTCGAACATCGACGTGTCCACGTTGAGCCGGCTGGAGTCCGGCAAGCGCCGCCTCGCCCTCGACCACCTGCCCAGACTGGCGGTCGCGTTGTCGGTGAGCACCGACGAGCTGCTGCGCGCACCGGAGGCCGAGGACCCACGCGTGCGCAGCGGATCCCATACCGCACACGGAATCACGTATTGGCCGTTGACCCGCCAGGCCGCCGGCGGTCTGCACGCCTTCAAGATCCGGATCAGCGCCCGGCGGCGCAACCCGCCCGCTGAACTTCCGGTGCACGAAGGCCAGGACTGGATGTACGTCCTGTCCGGCCAGCTGCGCCTGATCCTCGGTGAGCGCGACTTCACCGTGAAACCTGGTGAGGCGGTGGAGTTCTCGACGTGGACGCCGCACTGGTTCGGCGTGGTGGACGGGCCGGTCGAGGCGATCACGATCTTCGGGCCGCACGGCGAGCGGCTGCACCTACACGACTAATCCAGGTAAGCCGTCTGATTGACCAACCGCACCGATGCCGCGCCGTCGGCATAGAACTCGGCGATCGACAGCGACGCGAGATCGAGATGCAGCCGGTACAAGATGTTCGGGCCACCGTCGAGCGCCATCCGCAGCAACGTCTTGATCGGCGTCACATGCGAGACCACCAGCACCGTCTCCCCCCCACGCTCTGCCAGGATCCGTGCCCGCGCCCTGCCGACACGCTCAGCAGCGGAGTCGAAGCTCTCGCCGTCCGGAGGCGCAAGCGAGGTGTCGCGCAGCCAACGCCGATGCAGGTCGGGGTCGCGTTCGGCCGCTTCGGCGAACGTCAGGCCCTCCCAGGCCCCGAAGTCGGTCTCGATCAGGTCGTCGTCGACGGTCACGTCCAGGCCGAGCACTTTGGCCGCCGCCGCCGCGGTGTCGTACGCCCGCTGCAGCGGTGACGTGACGACCGCCGCGACGCCCCCGCGCTGTCCGAGATAGTGCGCGGCGGCTTCGGCCTGACGACGCCCGAGTTCGGTCAGCGCGGGGTTACCGCGCCCCGAGTATCGACGGTCGACCGACAACTCGGTCTGGCCGTGGCGCAGCAGCAGGAACCGCGTCGGCGCCCCACGCGCACCGCTCCACGCGGTGGGGTTCGACGCCTGATGCGGTTCCGTTCCCGCCACGCCCGAAGGAATTTCGGCCGCGGCGTCCATCGCCTCGTTGGCCAGCCGGTCGGCGTGGCTGTTCTCCGCACGCGGAATCCACTTGTAGGTGACCCGGTCGAAACGGGTGGCCAGCGCTGTGGCCTGCTGATGCAGGGCCGCGATGTCCGGGTGCTTGACCTTCCACCGGCCCGACATCTGTTCCACCACGAGCTTGGAGTCCATTCGCGCGTCGACCTCGGTGGCGCCCAGGCTCGCCGCCTCGCTCAGGCCGGCGATCAACCCGCGGTACTCGGCGACATTGTTCGTCGCGTGACCGATCGCCTCCTTGCGCTCGGCGAACACCGTGGCGTGATCCGCCGACCAGACCACCGCCCCGTAGCCCGCCGGACCCGGGTTGCCGCGCGAGCCACCGTCGGCCTCGACGATGACCTTCACCCGCCAGACCCTTTGAGACGCAACAGGATCGCGCCGCACTCAGGGCAGCGGAGCACCTCGTCGTCGGCCGCCGCGGAGATGCGCGCAAGCTCCCCTTTGTCGATCTCGAGGCGGCACGCTCCGCATCGGCGCCCCTGCAGTTGGCCGGCCCCCGCGCCGCCGCGGGCGCGCTGCTGTTCGTAGAGCCTGACCAAGTCGGCGTCGAGTGCCGCGACGAGTTCGTCGCGGCGCGACAGGCTCTGGTGGCGCTGCTGAACCAGCTCGGTACGGACGTCGTCGCATGCGGTCTGCGCGGAGCGCAGCTCGTTCTGCAGCTCGTCCATCCTCGCGACCGCGGCCTGCTGGTCGCGTTGCAGTTCCTCGCGTCGCTCCATCACCTCGAGTTGCGAATCTTCCAGCGCCGCTTGCCTGCGCTCCAGGGTGTCGAGTTCGTGCTGCAACTCGGTGAGCTGTTTGGCGTCCACCGAGCCGCCCGAAAGCAGCTTGCGGTCACGGTCTTCACGCTGGCGGACCGAGTCGATCTCGGATTCGAACTTGGCGATCTGGGCGTCGAGATCCTCGATGGCGATCTGCAGTGCCGCTAGTCGGTCGTTGGCCTCCCGATGCGCGGCCTGTACCTCCTCGAGCCGCTGCTGTTCGGCGAGGTTTTTCACCCGATGCTCCAGCCGGGCAAGGGAAGCATCGAGCTCGGCCAACTCGGATAGCGTCTGTTGTTGAGCTACTTCGGCTTTCATGCTCATCTCTCGACATTCCACGGATCGGTGCGCACGTCGGACACCCGCACAGGCAGCGCGTCACCGAAATGGGCTTGCAGCAGGTCTGCGGCTTGGCGGCACCACGGGTATTCGCTGGCCCAGTGCGCGACGTCCACGAGCGCGACCTGCGAAGCGCGTCGGTGTTCGTCGGCGGGGTGGTGCCGCAGGTCCGACGTCACGTACGCGTCGACACCCATGCGTGCGACGAGGCCGAGCAGCGAGTCACCCGCACCGCCGCACACCGCGACCCGCGACACCTCGGCGTCCAAGTCACCAGATGCGCGCACGCCCCACGACGTGGGGGGTAGTGCTTCGCGCACGCGAGACACGAACGCCGACAACGGTTCAGGACGATCCAGCACGCCGATGCGTCCCAACCCGGCATTGCCGGGAATCGGCGCCAGCGCGAAGACGTCGAACGCGGGTTCCTCGTAGGGATGCGCGGCCCGCAGCGCGGCCAGCACGTGCCCGCGCAACCGCGCGGGGGCGATGACTTCCACCCGGTCCTCTGGCACGTGTTCGACGGATCCGACGCTGCCGATCGCCGGTGACGCGCCGTCGTGCGGCAGGAACTGCCCGGTGCCAGTCGTGGTCCAGCAGCAGTGCGAATAGTCACCGATACGCCCTGCCCCCGCCGCGAACATGCCCTCGCGCACCGCCTCCGAGTTCTCCGCAGGCACGAAGACGACCCACTTGTCCAAATCGGATTCCGCACTCGCCGGCGCGAGCACCTCCTCGACGGTGAGCCCGAGCGCTTCGGCCAGCGCGTCGGAGACGCCGGGCGAAGCCGAGTCCGCGTTGGTGTGGGCGGTGAACAGCGCCCGGCCGCTGCGGATCAGGCGATGGATCAGGGCGCCCTTGGCAGTGCTGGCGGCCACGGTGTCCACGCCGCGCAACAGCAGCGGATGGTGAGCCAGCAGTAGGCCGCCCTCGGGAACCTCGGCGACGACATCGGCGGTGGCGTCGACAGCAACCGTGACCGTCTCGACGGTCTCCGACGGGTCCCCGCAGACCAGGCCGACCGAGTCCCAGTCCTGCGCCAGCTCCGGCGGGTATGCCGCCTCCAGCACGTCGATGATGTCGGCCAGCCGGGCGCTCATCGCAGCACCTCGGCCATCGCGTCGACCAGCACGGGCCACTCCGGGCGTACCGCCGCGCGCAGGAACTGACCGTCCAGCCCGACGAACGTGTCACAGCGACGCACAGCAATACCTCTGCGATCCAGGTGTTTTCGCATCAGTTCGGCATCCGGCACACAGAACAGGACGAAGGGGGCCGAACCGGTGACGACATGCACGCCGATGCTAGTCAAGCCGGCCACCATCTCCGCGCGCACCTCCGTCAGCCGCCGGGCGGCATCGTCGGCCTCGGCCACCGCATCGGGTGTGCTGCACGCCGCGACGGCCTCGAGTTGCAGCGTGCCGAGGGGCCAGTGCGGACGCCGTGCGGTCAGCCGTGCCAGCACGTCCGGCGCGCCCAGCGCGTAGCCGACGCGCAACCCGGCCAGCGCCCACGTCTTGGTCAGGCTGCGCAGGACGACGACGTCGGGCAGGGCGTCGGCGGCCAGCGATCCAGGCTCGCCGGGAACCGCGTCGGCGAACGCCTCGTCCACCACCACGATGCGCCCGGGCCTGCGCAGGGCGAGCACCTGCTCGCGGGTGTGCAGTACGCCGGTCGGATTGGTCGGATTGCCGACGACGACGAGGTCGGCGTCGCCGGGCACCGCGTCCGGGGTCAGGGTGTACGGCGCTTCCAGTACCACGTGCGCGAAGGGCACCCCGGCCGCGGCCAGCGCCGCCTCCGGTTCGGTGAACGACGGGGCGATGAGGGCGGCGCGTCGCGGCTGCAGGTCCGGCAACCGCGCGAACGCCTCGGCCGCCCCCGCCAGCAGCACGACCTCGTCGGCGGCGCGGTCGTGCCTTCCTGCGACCGCGTCGAGCGCCCGCTGAGAATCGGTCGCGCTCGGATACCGGGCCAGATCGGCCAACCGGGCCGAGAGGCGGTCGACCAGCCAGGACGGGGGCTCATCAGCGCGGACGTTGACGGCAAAGTCCAGCATCCCGGGGACCACAGCCTGATCGCCGTGGTACCGCGCGGCAGCACGCAGCGGACTCACCACATCACGACCCTAGTGCGCTGGCTGCGGTGGTTCTGCGATCGGGGAGAATGGACCCGTGACCGACATGCTGGCCTCCACGACTACGGCGACCCGCCCCCAACTGGTGATCTTCGACCTCGACGGCACCCTGACCGATTCGGCGCAGGGCATCGTCTCGAGTTTCCGCCATGCCCTGGGGTCGGTCGGCGCCGTCGTGCCCGACGGAGACCTGGCCAGCATGATCATCGGCCCGCCGATGCACCACACACTGCGAAGCCTCGGGCTCGGCGACCGCACCACCGATGCCATCGAGGCATACCGCACCGATTACCGGACCCGAGGGTGGGCGATGAACCGGGTCTTCGACGGCATCCCCGCGCTGCTGGCCGATCTGCGCGCGGCCGGCGTGCGCCTGGCGGTGGCCACCTCGAAGGCCGAGCCGACCGCGCAGCGGATCCTCGCCCACTTCGGCCTGGCCGACTGCTTCGAGGTCATCGCGGGCGCAAGCGTCGACGGTTCGCGCGCACACAAGGTCGACGTCGTCGCCCACGCATTGGCCCAGCTGGGCGAGATCCCCGAGCGCACACTGATGGTCGGCGACCGGTCGCATGACGTCGAAGGTGCCGCCGCGCACGGTATCGAGACCGTGGTCGTCGGATGGGGCTACGGCAAGGACGATTTCGACGGACCCGACGCCGTTGCCGCCGCCGCGCACGTCGCCTCGGTCGCAGACCTGCGTGAGGTGCTTGGTGTCTGAACCCCTGCACGTGACGTTCATCTGCTCGGGCAACATCTGCCGATCGCCGATGGCGGAGAAGATGTTCGCCCATCAGATCGACGAGCGCGGCCTGGGTGACGCGGTCCGCGTGACCAGCGCCGGCACCGGCGGTTGGCACGCCGGCGAGCCCGCGGACCGCAGGGCCAGCCACGTCCTGCGCGAGCACGGCTATCCGACCGCGCACCGGGCCGCCCAGGTCAACGAGGACCACATGTCCGCCGACCTGGTGATCGCACTCGGCCGCAACCACGTTCGGATGCTCAAGGATCTCGGTGTGCCCGCCGAACGGATCCGGATGCTGCGCTCGTTCGACCCGCGTTCGGGTGCTCATGCACTGGACGTCGAGGACCCCTACTACGGCGATCACTCCGACTTCGAAGACGTGTACACGGTCATCGAAGCGTCGCTGCCGGGTCTGCACGAGTGGGTCGACAACCAGCTTGCCGACCGGGGAATCGCCAGCTGATGCGCCGGTGGTCCTTCCTGCTGCGGCCGTCATGGCTGGCGCTGTTTGTCGTCGTGGCCGCGTTCGCGTACCTCTGTTTCACCGTGCTGGCGCCGTGGCAGTTGGGCAAGAACACCAAGACCTCGCGGGAAAACGCGCAGATCGCGAACTCCTTGACCGCCGAGCCGGTCCCCGTGACCTCGCTTCTGCCGAACCAGGACTCGGCAGCCCCGGACGACCAGTGGCGGCGGGTCACCGCGACCGGACGCTACCTACCCGAGGCTCAGGTGCTCGCGAGGCTGCGGATCGTCGAGGGCGAGCCCGCATTCGAGGTGCTGGTTCCGTTCGCCGTGGACGGCGGGCCGACGGTGCTCGTCGACCGTGGATACGTGCGGCCGGTACAGGCTTCGGGGGTGCCGGAGATCGAACCGGTGCCGGACGGCACGGTGACGATCGCGGCGCGGTTGCGCGACTCCGAGGGGCTGGTGCAAGGCAAGGAGCCGTTCCGGCAGGACGGCATCCAGCAGGTGTACTCGATCAACACCGCGCAGATCTCGGCGATCACGGGTGTCCCGCTGGCCGGTTCCTATCTGCAGCTGGAGGCCGATCAGCCGGGCGGACTGGGCGCGATCCCGCTGCCGCACCTCGACGCCGGACCGTTCCTGTCCTACGGCATTCAGTGGATCGCGTTCGGCATCATCGCGCCGATCGGGCTGGGCTACTTCATCTATGCCGAACTGCGCGAGCGCAGACGGGAGAAGGCTGCTCGGGAGGCCGCGCAGGCGAAGCCAGAGGCTCCGCTCACGACGGAGGAGAAGCTCGCCGACCGGTACGGCCGACGGCGCTGAGCGCGATCGCCACCCCAGCGGCGGCCAGTTGGACCGCCCGCGACAGCCGCACAGCCTTGCGCAGGTCGGCCACCTGTGGCGGCGGGCCGTCGCCGAGCGTCGGCCGGATCTCCAGTTCGTGCGCGTACTGAGTGGGGCCGCCGAGCCGCACCCCCAACGCGCCCGCGAATGCGGCCTCCACCACGCCTGCGTTCGGACTGGGATGCCGGGCGGCGTCACGCTTCCACGCGCGCAGCGCCGCGACGGGAGAGCCGCCGACCACGGGGGCACATGCGGCAACCAGCACCGCGGTCGCGCGGGCGGCGAGATGGTTCAGCAGATCGTCGAAACGCGCTGCCGCCCAACCGAAGCGCAAATAGCGCGGCGAGCGGTGACCGATCATCGCGTCCAATGTGTTCGCACCGCGGTACACCAGCACCGCAGGCACGCCCCCGAGGGCGGTCCACAGCAGCGGCGCCACGTGGGCGTCGGAGGTGTTCTCCGCGACCGACTCCAGCGCCGCGCGGATGAGGCCGGCCTCGTCGAGCACCGAGGGGTCGCGACCGCACAACGACGGCAGCAGTCGGCGGGCGTTGTCGGTGTCACCGCGGTCCAGGTGTCGAGCCATCTGGTCCCCGGCGCGGGCCAGCGATGTTCCACCCAGCGCGACGAACACCGTCGCGGCCGTGGTGACCGTGCCCGCTGCGGCACCCCGGCGCCGCGACATTCGATCCCCCGCGGCGCCGAGCAGTGTCAGCGCGCCGAGCAGGATTGCCGTGTGCACGACGCCCGCCGCACGGGTGTCGGCGTAGCTGCGACGCTCCAAAGCGGCCGCCACACTGCCGAAGAGCGCCACGGGATGTCCGCGCCGAGGGTCGGCGAACAACGAATCCGCGACACAACCGGCTGCGATCCCCACCACACGCGGGCGTGAGGTCGGCGCAAACACTTCGCGAGCGTCTCACAAGGTGATCTACTCGGATGCATGAGGTTCGGGCCCCCGCGTCGGCCGAGACGCGTCGTCGACTTGCTCAATCCGGCTGCAGCGCTGGCGCCGGCGGCCAACGTGATCATGCAGCTGGCCTCGCCCAGCGTCGGTTACGGCGTGCTGGAGAGCCCGGTCGACAGCGGCAACGTCTACAAGCACCCGTTCAAACGCGCGCGCACGACTGGAACCTACCTCGCGGTGGCGACGATGGGCACCGAGAGCGACCGCCGGCTGATCCGCGAGGAGGTCGACCGCGTGCACGCGCTGGTGCGGTCCACCCCGGCAAGCCCGGTGTCGTACAAGGCGTTTGACCCCCGGCTGCAGCTATGGGTCGCCGCCTGCCTGTACCGCTACTACATCGACCAGCACGAGTTCCTGTACGGACCACTCGACGACGAGGCGGCCGACGCGGTCTATCTCGACGCCAGAAAGCTCGGCACCACGCTGCAGGTCCGTGAAGACATGTGGCCGCCGGATCGCGCCGCCTTCGACGAGTACTGGAAACGCTCACTGGACGAACTGCGCATCGACGAACCCGTGCGCGAACACCTGCACGGGGTGGCCGCGATGGCGTTCCTGCCCGCTCCGCTGCGGCTGCTCGCCGGCCGGTTCAACCTGTTCGCCACGACGGGGTTCCTGCCGCATGAGTTTCGTGAGCACATGCGGCTGCCGTGGTCGGGGCGCCAGCAGCGCAGGTTCGAGGCGCTGCTGGCCGCGCTGCGCGTCGCCGACCGCATCATCCCGCGCGATGTCTGGATTCTCGGCTACCGGCTGTACCTGTGGGATATGCGCGCGCGGGCACGGCGTGGCAGACGAGTCGTGTGAGTCGACCGAGATCAAGGAATCAACATGCCGTTTCCCTCGCTGAACCACATCGCCCTGACCGTGCGTGACCTGGCGGTCAGCGCGCCCTGGTACCAGGAGCTCATCGGCGCCGAACCGGTCCTCGACGAACACACCGACGCCGGCTTCCGGCACGTCGTCTGGCGATTCGACAACGGCACCCTGTTCGGTATCCACGAGCACGACCGGTCGGTGCCCGACGAGCAGTTCACCGAATTTCACTCCGGACTCGACCATGTCGGCTTCGGGTGTGCGAGCAGGAGCGAACTCGAGGGCTGGGCTGATCGCCTCGACGAACTCGGTATCGAGCACGGCGAGATCGTCGATGCGCCGTACGGTTCCGGACTCAGCTTCCGCGACCCCGACGGCATCGCCTTGGAGTTCTTCGCGCCGCCGGGTTAACCGGCCGCCATTTCGGAGAATTCGCGCTGGATCTCGTCGTCCTCGCGGGCGGTCATCAGCGATACGGCGACCGCGACGGCGAAACACGCGACGAAGCCGGGAACGATCTCGTACATCGCGCTCGACAGCGCCTCGGTCTGACCCCAGACGCCGACCACCACGGCACCGGCGATCATGCCGGCGATCGCCCCGGGCGAGGTGAGCTTGCGCCAGAACAGCGACAGGATGATCAGGGGACCGAACGCGGCGCCGAAACCCGCCCATGCGAATCCGACGAGGTCGAGAATCGTCCCATCCGGGTTGAGCGCCAACAGGACCGCCACCACGGCGACGGTCAACACCCCGAGCCGGCCATAAAGGACCAGCCTCGTCGGACTCGCCTCCTTGCCGAACGCTCGATAGATGTCTTCGACCAGCGCCGACGAGCACACGATGAGCTGAGAGGAGATCGTCGACATGATGGCCGCCAGCACCGCGGCGAGCACGATCCCGGCGACGAAGGGGTGGAACATCACCTGCGCGAGGCGGAGAAACACGGTCTCCGGATTGTCCAACGTCACGCCTTCTTTGAAGAAGTACGCCAGGCCGGCGAAGCCGGTGGTGATCGCCCCCGCGGACGTGAGGATCATCCAGCTGATGCCGATGCGACGACCGGCCCTCGCGTCGGCCGACGAGCGCATCGCCATGAACCGGACGATGATGTGCGGTTGTCCGAAGTAGCCGAGTCCCCAGGCCGCCGCCGACACGATGGCGAGGAAACTTCCGCCGAAGAACAGTGACGTGCGGTGGATTTCGTCACCGGGATTACCGGCGTTGTGGACGGCGTCGGCGGCCTGAACCAGGTCGACCATCTCGCCGGGCCCGCCGGCGGCAAGTATTGCGGCTACGGGGACCGTTACGAGGGCCGCCAACATCAGCAGCCCCTGCGCGACGTCGGTGAGCGAGGCGCCCAGGAAACCGCCGAATAGCGTGTAGCACAGGGTGACTCCGGCGACCAGCAGCATGCCCGTCAGATACGACGAGTCGAACGACGACTCGAAGAACACGCCGCCCGCGACCATGCCGGACGACACGTAGAACGTGAAGAAGACCAGGATGATCGTGCCTGCCGAGATTCGCAGGACATGCGACTTGTCACGCAGCCGGTTCTCGAAGAAGCTCGGCACGGTGATCGAGTTGTTGGCGATCTCGGTGTAGGCCCGCAGTCGCGGGGCGACGAATTTCCAATTGAGCCAGGCGCCGATCACCAGCCCGATAACAATCCACGACTCGAGCAGACCCGACGCATAGATCGCGCCGGGGACCCCGAGAAGCAGCCATCCGGACATGTCGGACGCGCCCGCCGACAGGGCGGCGACGGTCGGGGTGAGCCTGCGTCCACCGAGCATGTAGTCGTCGAGATCGCTGGTCTGGCGGAAGGCGTAGAAGCCGATCGCGAGCATCATGGCGAAGTACAGGCCGATCGCCAACATCTGGAACGCGGTGTCGGATATGGGTCGTCTCGTTCCGTCGGAGGGCCTCGAACTAACCCGCAGATCGTATGAGAAATTCGGTGGGCGCGGACGGTATCGAACCGCCGACCGCTGGTGTGTAAAACCAGAGCTCTACCACTGAGCTACGCGCCCTCGTCTGGGCAAATTACACGTTGGCGAGGTCACACACGAAATCACCTCAACCGGAGCGCAGCGCGGCCAGCGCGTCCGTCCACAGTGCCTGATCGCGCGGCTCCCCTGGCTCCTTCATCTCGGCGAACCGGACGATCCCGCCGCGGTCGACGGCGAACGTTCCGCGGTTGGCGATGCCGGCGGCCTGGTTGAACACCCCGTAGGCCATCGCGACCTCGCCGTGCGGCCAGAAGTCCGACAGCACAGGGAACGTGAAACCGCTCTGGGTGGCCCAGATCTTGTGGGTCGGCGGCGGGCCCACCGAGATCGCCAGCGTCGCGGTGTCGTCGTTCTCGTACACGGGCAGCTTGTCCCGGATCTCGTCGAGTTCACCCTGGCAGATGCCGGTGAACGCCAGCGGGAAGAACACCAGCAGTACGTTCTTGGCGCCCCGGAAATCGCTCAGCGTGACGGGCTGACCGTTCTGGTCCTTGAGCGTGAAATCGGGTGCCTCGGTGCCGACCTCGATCGTCATCGCAGCCCTCTGGTCTTCGCGCAAGCGCTCATCCGCGTCCTTCTGGTCTTCGCGCAAGCGCTCATCCGCGCCTCCCCGCTGCCTTCGACTTCGGCTGCACCAGCCGGGTGGCGATCCAGTCACCGAGGTTGGCCGATGACGTCTGCATCAGGCCGGCGGTGGGCGCCGACTCGGCGACCTCGGCCGGTTGGACGTGGCCGGGTTTGCCCGTCTTCGGGGTCACCACCCAGATGACGCCGTCGTCGGCCAACGGAGTGATGGCGTCCATCAGCGCATCCACGAGGTCCCCGTCGTCGTCACGCCACCAGAGCAGTACGACGTCGATGACCTCGTCGGCATCCTCGTCGAGCAGCTCCCCGCCGCACGCTTCCTCGATGTCGGCTCGGATGTCGTCGTCGACGTCCTCGTCCCAGCCCAGTTCCTGTACAACCTGATCTTTTTGGATGCCCAGTCTGTGGGCGTAGTTCGGGGCGTCATCCGCCGCGACCACGGTCGGTCCTCCTTCAGCCGGCTCGGGCGCACGTTGCGCTCGGCATCTCGTAGGCGATTGTCCTGCGCCCTATCGTCGCACGAAGCAGTGCACCCGCACGCGACTGGCAGCAAGGTTGGCCAAATAACCGCCTGGTCAATACGCGGCGTCGCAGAGGTTGAGCGCGGTGGTCTTGGTGTCGTTGAGCGTGGTAATCGCGGCGTTGAACTCGTCCGGCCCGTAGTTGCCGGCGATCGCGGTGGCCACGTCCCTGGCGGCGCCCACCCAGCCGTTGAGCGCATCGGTCAGCTCAGGACCCAGCGGATCGGCGATTGAGCGCGCGACCATGTCGGCGCTGTGGTTCAGGGCATCGATCGCGGGCCGTGCCTTGGCGGGGACGTCGCCCGCGCTCCGGTTGAACGCATCGACGAAGGCGTTGACCGCGGTGATCGCCTCGACGCTGGTGGAGCTCAGCGTTTCGCACGACGAGTGGATCGCCTCCTTGGTGATCGTGGCCTGACGTTCCGACTCCCTGGCGCTGGAGCTGGCCGCCGACTCCGCCAGCGAGGCCGACACCGACGCGCGGTACACCGGCGCCTCGGCTGCGTCCACCTGTGCGGAGCCCTCGGTGACGCTGCTGCAGCCCACGACGACCATGGCGGCCGCGGCCGAGATGCCGACCACGAGTGCGCCGATCCGCAGCGATTTTTGCACCAGCGCACCGATCACCACGGCTGCAGACGTTACCGGGTCGCTCCGGCGACCGCCGGTTCATTGCAGTCGGCAACCCCCACCGGTGCGTGTGGGGCAGGATGGGAGAAGGATGGAACCCGTCGCTCACGGTTCGAGCGCAGAAAACATCTGCGCGAGGAGCGGGGGCACCCGAACCGCCTACCAAGGAGCGGAAGTTGACCACCGAGTTCGCGCGCCAGGACCTGGCCCAAAACTCCACCAACGCAGCCGAACACGACCGGGTCAGGGTGATCCGCGAAGGCGTCGCGTCGTACTTGCCCGACATCGATCCCGAAGAGACCGGCGAATGGCTGGAATCGTTCGATCAGCTGCTCGAACAGTCCGGCCCCGCGCGGGCGCGCTACATGATGTTGCGTCTGCTCGAACGCGCCGGCGAACAGCGCGTGGCCATCCCGTCGCTGACGTCGACCGATTACGTCAACACCATCCCCACCGAGCTGGAGCCGTGGTTTCCCGGCGACGAGGACGTCGAACGCCGCTACCGCACCTGGATCCGGTGGAACGCCGCGATCATGGTGCACCGCGCACAACGGCCGGGAGTCGGTGTCGGCGGCCATATTTCGACCTACGCGTCGTCGGCCGCGCTTTACGAGGTCGGCTTCAACCACTTCTTCCGCGGCAAGCAGCATCCCGGCGGCGGCGACCACGTGTTCATCCAAGGTCACGCCTCACCGGGCATCTACGCCCGCGCGTACCTGGAAGGACGCCTGTCGGCCGACCAACTCGACGGCTTCCGTCAGGAGCACAGCCACCCCGGCGGCGGGCTGCCGTCGTACCCGCATCCGCGCCTGATGCCCGACTTCTGGGAGTTCCCAACGGTCTCCATGGGGCTGGGCCCGATGAACGCCATCTACCAGGCCCGGTTCAACCATTACCTGCAGGACCGGGAGATCAGGGACACCTCCGATCAGCACGTGTGGGCGTTCCTCGGCGACGGGGAGATGGACGAACCCGAGAGCCGGGGCTTGGCGCACGTCGCCGCGCTGGAAGGGCTGGACAACCTCACCTTCGTGGTCAACTGCAACCTGCAGCGCCTCGACGGGCCGGTACGCGGAAACGGCAAGATCATTCAGGAGCTCGAATCGTTCTTCCGCGGGGCCGGCTGGAACGTCATCAAGGTGGTGTGGGGCCGCGAATGGGATGCGCTGCTGCACGCCGACCGCGACGGCGCGCTGGTCAACCTGATGAACAGCACGCCCGACGGCGACTACCAGACCTATAAGGCCAACGACGGCGCCTACGTGCGCGACCACTTCTTCGGCCGCGATCCCCGCACCAAGGCGCTCGTCGAGAAGATGTCGGACTCCGAGATCTGGAACCTCAAACGCGGCGGCCACGACTACCGCAAGGTCTACGCCGCCTACCGCGCCGCCATGGAGCACAAGGGCCAGCCGACGGTCATCCTGGCCAAGACCATCAAGGGTTACTCGTTGGGCGCGCACTTCCAGGGCCGCAACGCCACCCATCAGATGAAAAAGCTTGCGCTCGAAGACCTCAAGTACTTCCGCGATGCCCAGCGCATCCCGATCAGTGACGAGCAACTCGAGGAGAACCCGTACCTTCCGCCGTACTACCACCCCGGCCCGGAAGCACCCGAGATCCGCTACATGCTCGACCGCAGGCGGGCGCTCGGCGGGTTCCTGCCCGAGCGTCGCACCAAGACCAAGTCGCTGACGCTGCCGGGTCGCGACACTTACAAGGCGCTCAAGAAGGGGTCCGGTAAGCAGGAGGTGGCCACGACGATGGCCACCGTCCGGACGTTCAAGGAACTGTTGCGCGACAAGGAGATCGGTTGGCGCATCGTGCCGATCATCCCCGACGAGGCGCGCACGTTCGGGATGGACTCGTGGTTCCCCAACCTCAAGATTTACAACCGCAACGGTCAGCTGTACACCTCGGTCGACGCCGAATTGATGTTGGCCTACAAGGAATCCGAGGTCGGCCAGATCCTGCACGAGGGAATCAACGAGGCTGGGTCCTCTGCCAGTTTCATCGCGGCAGGCACGTGCTACTCGACGCACAACGAGCCGATGATCCCGATCTACATCTTCTATTCGATGTTCGGATTCCAGCGTACCGGCGACAATCTGTGGGCGGCCGCCGACCAGATGACGCGCGGCTTCCTTCTCGGCGCCACGGCGGGGCGCACCACGCTGGTGGGTGAGGGCCTTCAGCACGCCGACGGGCATTCGCTGCTGCTGGCCGCGTCCAACCCCGCGGTCGTCGCCTACGATCCGGCGTTCGCCTACGAGATCGCCTACATCGTCGAGAGCGGTCTGAGCCGGATGTACGGCGAGGACCCCGAGAACGTCTACTTCTATATGACGATCTACAACGAGCCCTACGTCCAGCCGCCGGAGCCGGAGGGCCTCGACGTCGAGGGCCTGCTGCGCGGCATCTACCGCTACCAGCCCACACCCGAGAAGCGGTCCAATGCGGCTCAGATCCTGGTGTCGGGCGTGGCCATGCCGTCGGCTCTCAAGGCCGCCGAGCTGCTCGCCGACGAATGGGATGTCGCCGCCGACGTGTGGTCGGTGACCAGCTGGGGCGAGCTCAACCGCGACGGCGTCGAGATCGAGAAACGACGGCTGCGCCATCCGGACCAGCCGGCGGGCACCCCGTACATCACCAAGGTGCTCGCCGACGCCCAAGGCCCGGTCATCGCGGTGTCGGACTGGATGCGCGGTGTCCCCGAGCAGATCCGGGCGTGGGTTCCCGGCACCTACATCACGCTGGGGACCGATGGGTTCGGCTTCTCCGACACCCGCCCCGCCGCGCGTCGGTACTACAACACCGATGGCGAGTCGATCGCGGTCGCCGTGCTCGAAGGACTGGCCCGCGACGGCAACATCGACAAGTCCGTCGCGGTCGAGGCGGCCAAGAAGTACGAGATCGACGACGTGCTGGCCGCCCCCGAGCAGACGTCGGACCCGGGAGTGGCGTAGCCACGACATTGAGCCTGAAGTGGCGTAGCCACGATTGGACGGAAGCGTGGCGCAGCCACCTCCGCCGCTTAGAGGTTTCCTCCATAGCGGTGGCGTAGCCTTTGGAGGTGCCTGACAACCGGTTCGTGCCACCGAAGTCGACGGTGGAGGTCCTCGAGGCCGTTCCCGACTCGGTGCTGCGCCGGTTGCAGCAGTATTCGGGTCGACTGGCCACCGAAGCGGTGCGCGCGATGGAGGAACGCCTGCCGTTCTTCGCCGAACTCGAGGCCTCGCAGCGGGCCAGTGTCCAGCTGGTCGTGCAGACCGCGGTGGTCAACTTTGTCGAGTGGATGCGCGACCCGCAGAGCAACGTCAGCTACACGGCACAGGCCTTCGAGGTGGTGCCACAGGACCTGCGGCGGCGCATCGCGCTGCGGCAGTCGGTGGAGATGGTGCGCGTCACCATGGAGTTCTTCGAAGAAGTGGTGCCGCTGCTGGCCCGCTCCGAGGAGCAGCTGACCGCGCTGACCGCGGGCATCCTGCGTTACAGCCGCGACCTGGCGTTCGCCGCGGCCAGTGCCTACGCCGATCAGGCCGAGGCGCGCGGCGCATGGGACACCAGAATGGAGGCCAACGTCGTCGACGCGGTGGTACGCGGCGACGTCGGTCCCGAACTGCAGTCCCAAGCGGCCACGCTGAACTGGGACGCCACCGCACCCGCCACCGTCATCGTCGGGCTGCCTCAGCCCGACCGCATCGATCTGGCCAGCGACGACGTCCACGACGTGGTGCGGCGCAACGGCCGCGCCGCGCTGTCGGACGTGCACGGCACATGGCTGGTCGCGATCGTGTCGGGTGCGCTCTCCCCGACCGACAAGTTCCTGGCCGACATGATGACGGTGTTCGCCGAGGGTCCGGTCGTGGTCGGACCCACCGCCACCACGCTGGCGAGCGCGCACCGCAGCGCGACCGAGGCCATCGCGGGCATGAACGCCGTCGTGGGCTGGTCGGGCGCGCCGCGGCCGGTGTCGGCGCGCGAACTGCTCCCGGAACGCGCACTGCTGGGCGATGTGTCGGCGATCGCGGCGTTGGAAACCGAGGTGATGAGGCCGCTGGCCGACGCGGGTCCGGCGTTGACGGAGACCCTCGATGCCTATCTCGACTCCGGTGGGGCCATCGAGGCCTGCGCGCGCAAATTGTTCGTTCATCCAAATACCGTCCGGTACCGGCTGAGACGAATCGCCGACTTCACCGGGCGGGATCCCACGCTTCCGCGCGACGCCTATGTGCTGCGGGTGGCGATCACCGTCGGCCGATTGGGCCGCCAGCCATACCAGACGAGCACAGCAAACATGATCAATCCGGCGCGTTCAGCGCTGCGACCAGCACCGCTCAACCCTCAGCTGGACAAGCCGTAGATCGCGGCCAGATTTCGGTAGCGTCGCATCACAGGCGATTTTGTAGAGTCTCCACAAAAACATAAGACGAGGTTCATAATCTCTTACACCGCGCAAACCCGTCTTCACAGTGTTCTCTTAAGGAGTGCTTGCACTTCTCGCGCCCGGACAGGGCTCCCAGACAGCCGGCATGCTCGCCGCATGGCTGGAGCTGCCCGGTGCCGCCGAGCGGCTCGCCGGATGGTCCGAGATCAGCGGGCTGGACTTGGCCCGCTTGGGCACCACCGCCTCCGCAGAGGAGATCACCGACACCGCGGTGACCCAGCCGCTCGTCGTCGCGGCGACGCTGCTGGCCCATGAGGAACTAACCCGTCGCGGTTCAATCGCCGGCAAGAAGACCGTGGTGGCCGGCCACTCCGTCGGCGAGATCGCCGCTTACGCAATCGCCGGCGTCATCTCCGCCGACGACGCAGTCAAGCTAGCGGCCACCCGGGGTGCCGAGATGGCCAAGGCGTGCGCGGTCGAGCCCACGGGCATGGCGGCCGTGCTCGGCGGCGAGGAAGCCGATGTGCTGGCCCGCCTCGAAGCGCTCGACCTGGTCCCGGCCAACCGCAACGCAGCCGGACAGATCGTCGCCGCCGGTGCGATCGCCGCGCTGGACAAGCTGGTCGAGGATCCGCCGGAGAAGGCGCGGGTGCGCAAGCTGGCGACCGCCGGTGCGTTCCACACCCACTACATGGCCTCGGCCCTCGACGGTTATGCCGCCGCGGCGGACGGTGTAACGAGCACAGAGCCGAACACGACGCTACTGTCGAACGCGGATGGCCAGCCGGTGGATTCGGCTGCCGACGCCATGAGCAAGCTGGTGGCGCAGATGACGCGCCCGGTCCGTTGGGATCTGTGCACCGAGACGATGCGCCGGCTCGATGTGACCGCGATCGTCGAGTTCCCGCCGGCCGGGGCTCTCGCGGGTATCGCGAAAAGAGAACTTCGGGGGGTGCCGACGCATGCCGTCAAGTCCCCCGCTGACCTGGACGGGCTCGCCGAACTCTCATAGGCAAGCCTGCGCCAGACACAACCACATAACGATCGTCATTCCCAACAAGTAACACCACTAAATAGAAGGAGCCACCGTGCCCGCCAGTCAGGACGAAATCATCACCGGTCTCGCCGAGATCATCGAAGAGGTCACCGGCATCGAGCCTTCCGAGGTCACCCCTGAGAAGAGCTTTGTCGACGACCTGGACATCGACTCGCTGTCGATGGTCGAGATCGCCGTGCAGACCGAGGACAAGTACGGCGTGAAGATCCCCGACGAGGATCTCGCCGGTCTTCGCACCGTCGGTGACGTCGTCACCTACATCCAGAAGCTCGAGGAAGAGAACCCCGAAGCGGCCGCGGCCATCCGCGCGCAGATCGAAGCCGATCGGGCATGAGTAGACCTTCCACTGCTAACGGCGGTTTCCCCAACGTCGTCGTGACCGCCGTCACGGCGACCACGTCGGTCGCGGCGGACATCGAGAGCACGTGGAAGGGGCTGCTGGCCGGAGAAAGCGGCATCCGCGTCCTCGAGGATGAGTTCGTCACCAAATGGGACCTGCCGGTCCGCATCGGTGGTCACCTCGTTGACGCGATCGACGACCACATGACGCGACTGGACATGCGACGGATGTCGTATGTCCAGCGCATGGCCAAGTTCCTCTCTGGCCAGCTCTGGGAGACCGCGGGTACGCCCGAGGTCGATCCGGATCGCTTCGCCGTGGTCGTCGGCACCGGCCTGGGTGGCGGCGAGAAGATCGTCGAGACCTACGACGCGATGAACGAGGGCGGCCCCCGCAAGGTGTCGCCGCTCGCGGTGCAGATGATCATGCCGAACGGTGCGGCCGCGGTGATCGGTCTGCAGTTGGGCGCGAGGGCCGGGGTCATCACCCCGGTCTCGGCTTGCTCATCAGGTTCGGAGGCCATCGCCCACGGCTGGCGTCAGATTGTCATGGGTGACGCCGACATCGCCGTCGTCGGCGGCGTCGAGGGCGGAATCGAAGCGCTGCCGATCGCGGCGTTCTCGATGATGCGCGCGATGTCGACCAACAACGAGGATCCCGAGGGCGCCTCGCGCCCGTTCGACAAGAACCGCGACGGGTTCGTCTTCGGCGAGGCCGGTGCGCTCATGGTCATCGAGACCGAGGAGCACGCCAAGGCTCGTGGTGCCAAGCCGCTGGCCCGCCTGATGGGTGCGGGCATCACGTCCGATGCCTTCCACATGGTGGCGCCCGCGTCCGACGGGCTTCGCGCCGGTCAGGCGATGAAGCGTGCGATGGAGACCGCGGGCCTGGATCCCCAGGACATCCAGCACGTCAACGCCCACGCCACGGCCACGTCCATCGGTGACGTCGCCGAGGCCAACGCGATCCGGTCGGCTGGGGTGGAGCACGCCGCGGTCTACGCGCCGAAGTCGGCGCTCGGCCACTCCATCGGAGCGGTCGGCGCGCTGGAGTCAGCTCTGACCGTGCTCTCGCTGCGTGACGGCGTCATCCCGCCGACACTCAACTACGAGACGCCCGATCCTGAGATCGATCTCGATGTGGTTGCGGGCGAGCCTCGTTATGGCGACTACCAGTACGCCATCAACAACTCGTTCGGCTTCGGTGGACACAATGTCGCCCTGGCCTTCGGACGCTACTGAGCGGAAGGAATCTTCGGGCAGGAATGGCAGGGTCAGCCGCACTTTCCACGGGGGACGGTTTCCCCAACGTCGTCGTCACGGGTATCGCCATGACGACGGCCCTGGCCACCAGCGCGGACGACACCTGGAAGAAGCTGCTGGACGGCCAGAGCGGAATCCGCAGGCTCGAGGACCCATTCGTCGAGGAGTATGACCTGCCGGTTCGCATCGGCGGGCATCTCCTCGAGGACTTCGACCACGAGTTGACCCGGGTGGAACTGCGCCGGCTGTCGTATCTGCAGAAGATGTCGACGGTTCTGAGCCGGCGGGTCTGGGAAGACGCGGGCACCCCCGAGGTCGACCCCAAACGGCTGATGGTGTCGGTCGGCACCGGCATGGGCTCCACCGAGGAGTTGGTGTTCAGCTACGACAACATGCGCGCCAAGGGCCTCAAGGCGGTTTCCCCGCTGGCGGTGCAGATGTACATGCCCAATGCAGCTGCCGCCGCGGTGGGGTTGGAGCGAAAGGCCCGCGCCGGGGTGGTCACTCCGGTGTCGGCCTGCGCATCGGGTTCTGAAGGCATCGCGCACGCCTGGCGCAACATCGTGCTCGGCGATGCGGACATCGCGATCTGCGGCGGGGTGGAGACCAAGATCGAGGCGGTGCCGATCGCCGGCTTCGCTCAGATGCGAATCGTCTTGTCCACCACCAACGATGACCCTGCCGGCGCATGCCGCCCGTTCGACAAGGACCGTAACGGGTTCGTGTTCGGCGAAGGGGGTGCGCTGATGGTCATCGAGACCGAAGAGCACGCCAAGGCCCGCGGCGCCAACATCCTGGCTCGGATCATGGGAGCCAGCATCACCTCGGACGGCTACCACATCGTGGCGCCGGACCCGAACGGCGAACAGGCCGGTCACGCGATGACGCGCGCCATCCAGCTCGCCGGGCTGCAGCCCACTGACATCGACCACGTCAACGCGCATGCCACCGGCACCAGCGTCGGCGATGTGGCCGAGGGCAAGGCGATCAACAACGCGATGGGCGGCCACAAGCCTGCGGTGTACGCACCCAAGGCGGCGCTCGGCCACTCGGTCGGCGCGGTCGGTGCCGTGGAGTCCATCCTGACCGTTATGGCGTTGCGCGAAGGCATCATTCCGCCGACGCTGAACCTGCGAAATCTCGACCCGGAGATCGATCTGGACGTGGTAGCCGGTGAACCGCGGTCAGGCAATTACCAGTACGCGATCAACAACTCGTTCGGATTCGGTGGGCACAACGTCGCGCTCGCTTTCGGGAAGTACTGACACTCCCCGGGATCCAGCGCAACAGGAGGTATTGAATGACGACCATGGCGCCCGAGACAGTCGGCGAATCGCTCGACCCTCGTGACCCGCTGCTGCGTCTGAGCACCTTCTTCGACGACGGCAGTGTCGAACTGCTCCACGAGCGCGACCGTTCGGGCGTTCTCGCCGCGGCCGGAACCGTCAACGGGCTGCGCACCATCGCGTTCTGCACCGACGGCACCGTCATGGGCGGGGCCATGGGCGTCGAGGGCTGTGCCCATATCGTCGACGCCTACGACCAGGCCATCGAGGAGCAGAGCCCGATCGTGGGCATCTGGCACTCCGGCGGCGCCCGCCTCGCCGAGGGCGTCAAGGCGCTGCACGCGGTCGGCCTGGTGTTCGAGGCGATGATCCGGGCGTCCGGCTACGTCCCGCAGATCTCGGTCGTCGTCGGCTTCGCTGCCGGCGGTGCGGCCTACGGACCCGCCCTCACCGACGTGATCGTGATGGCGCCGGAGAGCCGGGTGTTCGTCACCGGACCCGACGTGGTGCGCAGCGTCACCGGCGAGGACGTCGACATGGCGAGCCTCGGCGGCCCGGACACCCACCACAAGAAGTCCGGCGTGTGCCACATCGTCGCCGACGACGAGCTCGACGCCTACGAGCGCGGCCGCCGGCTGGTCGGATTGTTCTGCCAGCAGGGCCATTTCGACCGGGCCAAGGCCGAAGCGGGCGACACCGACCTGCACGCGCTGCTGCCGGAGTCGGCGCGACGCGCCTACGACGTGCACCCGCTCGTCGAGGCATTGTTGGACGAGGGCGTGCCGTTCGAGGAGTTCCAGGCCAAGTGGGCCCCGTCGATCGTCATCGGTCTCGGTCGGTTGTCCGGCCGCTCCGTCGGCGTCATCGCCAACAACCCGCTGCGTCTCGGCGGCTGCCTGAATTCCGAAAGTGCCGAGAAGGCAGCGCGATTCGTGCGCCTGTGCGACGCGTTCGGGATTCCGATCATCAACGTCGTCGACGTTCCCGGTTACCTGCCCGGCGTGGATCAGGAGTGGGGCGGCGTCGTGCGGCGCGGAGCCAAGCTGCTGCACGCGTTCGGCGAGTGCTCGGTTCCGCGGGTCACGCTGGTGACGCGCAAGATCTACGGCGGCGCCTACATCGCGATGAACTCGCGCTCGCTGGGTGCGACGAAGGTCTACGCATGGCCGGATGCCGAGGTCGCCGTCATGGGCGCCAAGGCCGCGGTCGGCATCCTGCACAAGAAGAAGCTGGCCGCCGTGGAAGATCTCGCCGAGCGTGAGGCCCTGCACGAGCAGTTGGCCGTCGAGCACGAGAAGATCGCGGGCGGAGTCGATTCCGCGATCGACATCGGCGTCGTGGACGAGAAGATCGACCCGGCGCACACCCGCAGCAAGTTGACCCAGGCGCTGGCCGAGGCGCCGGCACGCCGCGGCCGGCACAAGAACATCCCGCTGTAACCTCCAGCGGCGCCGCAACCTTCAGCGTCGAAACCGACGTTTGGGCGGGAATGCGCGCGCGGAATCGGCCATTTCGTCGGCCTCGGCGAAAGAGGCGCGAGGCTACCGTTCGCGCGCTGACACCAAGAACTCGTCGCCTACCGCCAGCACCCGTTCGCGGTCGGCCTCGACCAGGCCGATGCGGGTGCGGCGGTCGACAATGTCGTCGACGGTCAGCGCGCCCTCATGGGTCACCGCGTACTCGAATTCCGCACGGATGACGTCGATCCCCTCGGCGACCGCTTCCGTAGGCCGCTCGCACGCGGCGGCGGCGATGACATTCGGCGCCTCGGCGCCGAACCGGGCCACCAGTGAACCCGGCATCTCCGTCGGGTGGCGCAGCGTGGCAACCGGATTCGACGGCGCCCCGACAAGCGGCAGGTTACGGGTGCGGCAGTCGGTCGCGGTCAGCCCGCGCCACTCGATCGCCCGGTCCAGCACATCCTCGGCCATGAAGCGGTACTCGGTCAGCTTGCCGCCGATGACGCTGATGACGCCCGAGGGTGATTCGACGACCGCGTGTTCGCGTGAGACGTCGGCGGTGCGGCCCGCGCCGGTGTCGATCAGCGGACGCAGACCCGCGTAGGCGCCAATCACGTCGGACGGGCTCAACGCGACATCCAGGGCGGTGTTCACCGTGTCGAGCAGGAACGAGACCTCCTCGGGCGCGGGTTCGGGCACGTCGGGGACCGGGCCTGGGGCGTCCTCGTCGGTGAGCCCGAGGTACACCCGGCCCAACTGCTCGGGCATCGCGAACACGAAGCGGTTGATCTCGCCGGGTATCGGAATAGTCAGCGCTGCAACCGGATTGCCGAATACCGCAGCGTCGAACACCAGATGCGTTCCGCGGCTGGGCCGCAGCTTGATCGAGGAATCCACCTCGCCCGCCCACACCCCGGAGGCGTTGATCACCGCCCGCGCGGCGACGTCGAATGACTCGCCGGTGAGCTGATCGGTCAGCCGCACCGAGGTGCCGGTCGCGTGCGACGCCGCCACCCGCGTCAACACCCGGGCACCGTGCTGGGCCGCCGTTCGCGCCACCGCGGTGACCAGGCGGGCGTCGTCGATCAACTGCCCGTCATACGCCAGGAACGCGCCGTCGAGACCGTCGCGGCGCACGGTCGGCGCCAGCTCAACGGCCCGGCGCGCGTCGACCCGCCGGGAGCGGGGCAGCACAGAGGCCGGCGTGCCCGCCAGCTTGCGGAGGCCATCGCCCGCGGCGAAGCCGAAACGCACCAGCGCCCGCGACGCGGTGTTCATGGACGGAAGCAGCGGAACCAGCTGCGGCATCGCCGAGACCAAGTGAGGTGCGTTGCGCGTCATCAGGATTCCGCGTTCGACCGCGCTGCGACGGGCGATGCCGACGTTGCCTGTCGCCAGATATCGCAGCCCGCCGTGAACCAGCTTGGAGCTCCACCGGCTGGTGCCGAACGCCAGGTCGTGCTTCTCCACCAGCACGACGCTCAGACCGCGGGTCGCCGCGTCCAGCGCGATGCCCGTTCCGGTGATGCCGCCGCCGATGACGATGACGTCGACGCGCTCGCCGTCGGCCAGCGCCGCCAGTTCGGCGCTGCGGCGCGCGGAATTCAGAGCCGTCGAGCCGGTCACGGTGCCAGATACCCGTCGAGGGCGTGCGCCAACTCGGCGTCGAGCGCATCGGTGTCCAACAGCTTCTCGACCATCTGCGCGGACTGGATCGCCGACTGGGTGATCAGCAGGCACATCGCGGCCAGCTGGCGCGCATCACCGGCACGTACGCTGCCGTCGTCCTGGGCGAGCTTGATGGCGTGGGTCAACGCGTCGATGAGGATCATCTGGCTGGTCCCGAGCCGGTTGGCGATGTAGACCATCGCGAATTCCGGTGCATCCCGCAGCACCGACATGATGATCTCGTCGTTCCGCAGATGCCGGGCCACGTCGACGACCCGCTGCACCAGCGCTCTGCGGTCGGAACCGCTGTCGGGCACTTTGTCCAGCACACCTGCGATGCGCTCGGTCATCAGCGCCGCGAGGACCCCGTTCGTATCGGACCACCTGCGATAGATGGTCGGGCGGCTCATGCGCGCACGCCGGGCGATGTCGGTCAGCGTGACCCGCTTGACCCCCACCGCGAGCACGCAGGCCGCCGCGGCATCGATGATGCGCGCCTCGACCGTCGACTCATCGTTACGGATTGACGACATATGTAATACTGTAACGCATGACGCGTCCGGATGCTCACTCGACCGCTCTCCTGCCCCCGATGAAGTGGAACGCCTGGGGTGACCCCGCCGAGGCGAAACCGTTGTCAGACGGCATCCGGACGCTGCTCGAACAGGCGCTCGGCGTAGAGACGTCGACCACCCAAGAACTCGAACCCGAACAGGTGCGACTGCGCCCGTCGGCGCTGACCGACGAGGACCGCGACGCACTCACCGGCATCGTCGGACGGGACTACTGCCGCGTCGACGATCAGGGCCGTCTGCTCCGTGCCGGCGGCAAGTCGACGCTGGACCTGCTGCGTCGCCGCGATCCCGGTGAGCAGGACGCGCCGGACTCGGTGGTGCTGCCGGGCACCGAAGAGGAGATTGCCGCGATCCTGCACCTGTGCGGAGAGCGTCGCATCGCCGTCGTCCCATTCGGCGGCGGCACCAGCGTCGTCGGCGGCCTGGATCCGATCCGCGGCGACTTCCGCGCGGCGATCTCCCTGGACCTGCGCCGATTCGACGAACTGCACTTCCTCGACGAGGTGTCCGGAGAAGCCGAACTCGGCGCAGGAGTGACCGGACCGGACGCCGAACGCCTGCTGGGCGCGCGCGGCTTCTCGCTCGGTCACTTCCCGCAGAGTTTCCAGTTCGCGACCATCGGCGGGTTCGCCGCGACGCGGTCGTCGGGCCAGGACTCGGCGGGCTACGGCCGGTTCAACGACATGGTGCGCGGTCTGCGCGCGGTTACACCGGTCGGCGTGTTGGACCTCGGCCGCGCACCGGAGTCGGCGGCCGGACCTGACCTGCGACAACTGCTGATCGGATCGGAGGGCGTGCTCGGGGTCATCACCCGCGTGCGGGTACGGGTGCATCCGGTCCCGACAGCCACCCGCTACGAGGCGTGGTCGTTCCCCGACTTCGCCACGGGTGCCGACGCGCTGCGCACCGTCGTGCAGACCGGGACAGGACCGACGGTGATCCGGCTGTCCGACGAGGCCGAGACCGGAGTGAACCTGGCGACCACCGACAGCATCGGCGAAAAGCAGATCACCGGAGGCTGCCTGGCGATCACGATGTTCGAGGGCACCGAAGCCCATGTCGCCAGCAGACATTCTGAGACGCGCGCGGTGCTCGAGGCCGCGGGCGGCACCTCGCTGGGTGAAGAACCCGCACGCGCATGGGAGCACGGCCGGTTCAACGCGCCGTATCTGCGTGACTCGCTGCTCTCAGCAGGCGCGCTGTGCGAGACGCTCGAAACGGCGACGAACTGGTCGAACGTGCCTGCGCTCAAGGCCGCCGTCACCGAGGCGCTGACGAACGCGCTGACCGAAACCGGCACGCCATCGCTGGTGCTGTGCCACATTTCGCATGTGTATCCCACCGGCGCGTCGCTGTACTTCACGGTCGTCGCCGGCCAACGCGGCAACCCGATCGAGCAGTGGCGCAAGGCGAAAGCCGCGGCGTCGGAGGCAATGATGCGCACCGGGGCCACCATCACCCACCACCACGCCGTCGGCGCCGACCACCGGCCGTGGATGCGGGACGAGGTCGGCGATCTCGGCGTCGCGATCCTGCGCGCGGTCAAGGACACGCTCGACCCGGTAGGAATCCTCAACCCGGGCAAGTTGATCCCATGACGATCGACGGTCGCGTCACGATGCTGACGAACCCCGCGTCGGGGCACGGCAGCGCACCACACGCGGCCGAACGCGCTGTCGCGCAATTCCATCGGCGCGGCATGGACGTCGTCGCGATCGCGGGCACCAGCGCCGAGCATGCACGCAAACTCGTCGAGGGCGCGCTTGAACGCGGGATGGACGCGCTCGTCGTCGTCGGTGGCGACGGCATCATTTCCCTTGCGCTGCAAGTTCTTGCGCAGACCGACATCCCGTTGGGCATCATCCCGGCGGGCACCGGCAACGACCACGCACGCGAATTCGACATTCCCACCCGCGATCCCGAAGCCGCCGCCGACGTCGTTGTCGACGGCCTGACCGGCGGGGTCGCCAGGTCCATCGACCTCGGACGGATCCGCGGGGCCGACGGCACCGACAAGTGGTTCGGCACCGTGATGGCCGCGGGTTTCGACTCGCTGGTGACCGACCGGACCAACCGGATGCGCTGGCCCCACGGCCGTATGCGATACAACCTCGCGATGATCGCCGAACTGTCGAAGCTGCGACTGCTGCCGTTTCGGATGTCGTTCGACGGCGAGGAGGTGACAACGGAGTTGACGCTCGCCGCATTCGGTAACACCCGCAGTTACGGCGGCGGCATGCGGATCTGCCCCGGCGCCGACCCGACCGACGGCCTGCTCGACGTCACGATGGTGGCCTCGGCGTCGCGCAGCCGGCTGATCCGGTTGTTCCCCACCGTGTTCAAGGGCACCCACGTCGACCTCGACGAGGTCAGCACCGCACGGGCCAAGACGATCACTGTGGACTCCCCCGGCATCAACGCCTACGCCGACGGCGAGTACATGTGCCCGTTACCGGTCGAGGTGTCGGCGGTGCCCAGCGCGCTCAAGATCCTGACGCCGCGCCGAAAGTGAAAACTACGACGGAAAACCGGCGAAAAGCGTCGCCGGATGCACAATCGGCGTCGTCGGCTACCCGACTCCCTGCCTGATGTCGTCGGCTACCCGACTCCCTGCCTGATGTCGTCGGCTACCCGACTCCCTGCCTGATGTCGTCGGCTACCCGACTCCCTGCCTGATGTCGTCGGCTACCCGACTCCCTGCCTGATGTCGTCGGCTACCCGACTCCCTGCCTGATGTCGTCGGCTACCCGACTCCGCGGCTGAGCCAACTGACCTCCGCGCCCGCACCACCGTCGCGGTACGGCTCCAGGGCCTCGTCCCATGCCGTGCCCAGCACGGAGTCCAGTTCGGCGGCCAGCGTGTCGGCGCCGGCGGCCATCATCGCCCGCAGCCGCATCTCGCCGACGATCACATCGCCGTTGGCGCTCATCGACCCGCTCCACAGTCCGAGCTGCGGCGTGTGGCACCAGCGATGGCCGTCGACCCCGGGGCTGGGGTCCTCGGTCACCTCGAAGCGCAGCACCGACCACGAGCGCAGCGCACTGGCCAACGCGCCACCCGTCCCGACCGGGCCGACCCAGTTGGTGACGGCACGCAACTGTCCCGGCATAGCCGGTTGCGGGGTCCACTTGAGGTTCGCCCTCGACTGAAGGGTCGACGACAACGCCCACTCGACATGCGGGCACACCGCAGCGGGTGACGCGTGGATGTAGACCACGCCCGTCGTCGCTTCGGCGAACTGGTTCGACGCACGCATTTGCCACTCCTTCGGCTCCACGAGGGACGTCTTCCCCAAGCGGCCTCTGAAACCGAAAAATTACAGCTGTGTCGTGCGTGTCTATTGTGCCTTGTGAGGCGCCTGTTGCGCTAGTCTGCGGCAAATTCTCTCAGGACTTCGTCAGACAAGGCCCGCCACAGCTTGTACGCCCACTCGCCGAAATTGCGGTCGGTGAGCACGACGAGCGCCAGATCGGCGTCCGGATCGACCCACAAAAACGTCCCTGACTGGCCAAAATGCCCGAACGTGCGCTCGGAGTTCGCCTCGCCCGTCCAATGCGGCGACTTGCCGCCGCGGATCTCGAAGCCCAGCCCCCAGTCGTTGGGCCGCTGCACACCGAACCCCGGCAGCACCCCATCCAGGCCAGGAAACTGCACCGAGATCGCCTCGCCATGCAGTGGCGCGGAGACCGTCGCCGGCCGCAGCAAGTCCGCGGCGAAGGCCGCCAGATCGGCGACCGTCGACGTCGCGCCGTACCCCGCGGCTGCCGCACCGCCGTCGAGCACGCTGTCGGTCATGCCCAGCGGTTCGAACACCGCCTCGGTCAGATACCGGTCGAACGCGATGCCCGTCGCCTTCTCGAGCGTCTCGGCGAGCACCCCGAACCCGTAGTTCGAGTAGACGCGCCGCGTCCCCGGCTCGGCCATCGTCTCCGACGAGCGCATCGAGTGACCCGACGCGTGCGCCAACAGGTGACGCACGGTCGCCCCAGGCGGGCCCGCCTCGGTGTCGAGTTCGACGGCGCCCTCCTCGACACCGACCTGCACCGCTCGTGCGGCCAGCGACTTGGTCACCGACGCCAACTCGAATCGCTGCCGCTGCTCGCCGTGCTCGGCCACCACCCCGGAAGGTCCGACCACGGCGGCCGCGGCGTTGGGCACCGGCCAGTCGTCCATAAGATCCAGCGCGCTCATCGCGCCGAGCCTACTTGCGCGCGACGTAGTAGTTGTTGATCGGATCGGTCTCGATCTCGCGCACCTGGACATCGCTGAAGCCCGCGTCGGCGAGCATCGACGCGGCGAGTTGATGGCCCCAGCAGGTACCCAACCCCGCGCCGTCGAGGCCGAGCGACACCGTCATGCAGTGCATCGTTGAGACCGTGTAGAGATACGTGGACAGCGGAACGCCGACGTTGTCCTCCAGCCGGCTCGAGGCCTTGACGTCGACCATGAGCAGGCAGCCGCCCGGGCGCAGTGCACGATAGATGTTCGCCAGCACGGCCGCCGGTGCGGCTTGGTCATGAATGGCATCGAAAACCGTTATCACATCGTAACTTTCGGACATATCGAGCGCCGCGACGTCTGCTGCGACGAAGTTGGCGTTGGCCAGGCCCAGCCGGGCGGCCTCGGCGCGCCCCACGCCGAGACCCTCGTCGCTGAAGTCGATTCCGGTGAACCGGCTGGCCGGGAACGCCTGGGCCATCACGTTGATCGCGTGCCCGCTGCCGCAACCGATGTCGGCGACATCGGCCCCGTCGCGCAACAGCTGCGGCAATCCCTCTGCCAACGGCAGGATGACGTCGACGAGCGCGGCGTCGAACACCTCTCCGCTCTGCTCGGCCATCACCGTGTGGAACCGCGGGTACTCGCTGTAGGACAACCCTCCGCCGGAGCGGAAGCAGCCGATGATCTTCTGCTCGACCTCGCCGAGCAGCGAGATGAACTGCGCCAACCGCGCGACGTTGTCCGGGCCGGCGGCCCGGGTGAGCACTGCGCCCCGGTGCTGCGGCAGCCAGTAGGCGCCCGTCGCGGGGTCATAGTCGACCACCCCCGCCGTGACCACACCGCCCAGCCACTCCCGCACATAGCGTTCGTTGAGTCCCGCGGCCGCGGCCAGCTGAGCGCTGGTGGCCGGGGCCGAACCGGCCATGGTGTCCCACAACCCGGTCTGGTGGCCGATCGACAACAGCAGGACGAGGCTGGCGTTGTCGATCGCGGACACCATCCGCGCGGCGAAATCCTCGGTCGTGTCCGCGGCTGGGCTGTGGTCGATATCGGTCATAGCGGTTTCCCTCCGGCGTGTTGAACTGATGTCCATTGCACAACGGAGTCCCGCGCCGGGCGGTTCAACGGCTAAATCAATTCGATCGATCTCTTGGCCAACCCCATCCAGTAGCCGTCGATCACCTGCCGTGCCGGCTGCGAGGGATCGCCGGCGGCGCCGAGCGCGACGAACAGCGGCGCCCAGTGCTCGATGGTGGGATGCGCGTACGGCATGCCCGGCGCCCGGTGCCGGAAGTCGATCAAGGCGTCGACGTCGCCTGCGGCGAACCTCTCGACCGCCCACATGTCGAACTCCACCGACCAGTCCGGCGGCGTCGCGTTCGGCGTCCAATCGTCGAGGAATGGCAGCCCGTGGGTGGTGAACCCGGAACCGATAATCAGCACACCCTCGTCGCGCAGCGGGCGCAACCGCTCGCCGAGACGCAGCAGCGCGCGGGGGTCCAGGGTCGGCATCGAGATCTGCAGCACCGGGATGTCGGCGTCGGGGTACATCACCGTCAGCGGGACGTAGGCGCCGTGGTCGAGCCGGCGGTCGGGGTGATGGCGCACCGGGCCGTCGCCTGTTAGCAGAGACTCGACCCGCGCGGCGAGGTCGACGGCGCCGGGGGCGTCGTAGGTCGTCCGGTAGTAGCGCTGTGGAAAGCCCCAGAAATCGTAGGTCAGTGGCGTCTCGGTCGACGTGGAGCCGATCGTCAAGGGTGCGGATTCCCAGTGCGCCGACACGACGAGGATGGCCGCCGGACGCGGCAATTCACCCGCCCACGCCGCCAGCTGACGCACCCACAGCTCGTCATCGACGAGCGGGGGCGCACCGTGGGAGAGGAACAGCGCGGGAAGCGAATCAGCCATATGCCCAGTGTTGCCCGCAGCCGATAGGTTGTACTCATGAGTCAAACGGTGCGCGGAGTGATCTCACGAAAGAAGGACGAACCAGTCGAGGTCGTGGACATCGTGATTCCCGACCCGGGTCCGGGTGAGGTGGTGGTCGACGTCACCGCGTGCGGGGTCTGCCACACCGACCTGACGTATCGGGAGGGCGGCATCAACGACGAATTCCCGTTCCTGCTGGGCCACGAGGCCGCCGGCACCGTCGAATCCGTCGGCGAAGGCGTCACCAACGTCGAACCCGGTGACTTCGTGATCCTGAACTGGCGCGCGGTGTGCGGCCAGTGCCGGGCCTGCAAGCGCGGCCGCCCGCACCTGTGCTTCGACACCCACAACGCCGCGCAGAAGATGACGCTGACCGACGGCACCGAGTTGACCCCGGCGCTGGGCATCGGCGCATTCGCGGACAAGACCCTCGTGCACGAGGGGCAGTGCACCAAGGTCGATCCGGCCGCCGACCCCGCCGCGGCCGGCCTGCTCGGCTGCGGCGTGATGGCCGGCCTGGGCGCCGCGGTCAACACCGGCGCGGTCAGCCGCGACGACACCGTGGCGGTGATCGGCTGCGGCGGGGTCGGCGACGCCGCCATCGCCGGGGCCGCCCTGGTCGGCGCCAAGCGCATCATCGCCGTCGACACCGACAACAAGAAGCTCGAGTGGGCACGCGACTTCGGCGCCACCCACACCATCAACGCCCGCGAACTGGACCCCGTGGAGACCATCGCCGACCTCACCGACGGCTTTGGCGCCGACGTGGTGATCGACGCGGTCGGGCGACCGGAGACCTGGAAGCAGGCGTTCTACGCGCGCGACCTGGCGGGAACCGTTGTCCTGGTCGGGGTTCCGACCCCGGACATGACGCTGGAGATGCCGCTGATCGACTTCTTCTCGCGCGGGGGCGCACTGAAGTCCTCGTGGTACGGCGACTGCCTGCCCGAACGCGACTTCCCCACCCTGATCAGCCTGTACCTGCAGGGGCGGCTACCGCTGGACAAGTTCGTCACCGAACGCATCGGCATCGACGACGTCGAAGAGGCCTTCCACAAGATGCACGGCGGCTCCGAGGTGCTGCGCTCGGTGGTGATCTTGTGAGGAATGCTCGCGCGAAGAACGGAGAATCATGAACGGCGGACCGATCGGCCGGGTGGTCACCCACGGCACCTTCGAACTCGACGGCGGCAGTTGGGAAGTCGACAACAACATCTGGATCGTCGGCGACGACTCCGAGGTGGTGGTGTTCGACGCGGCCCATGACGCGGGACCGATCGTCAACGCGGTCGGCGGTCGGCATGTGGTCGCAGTCGTGTGCACTCACGGGCACAACGACCATGTGACGGTGGCGCCCGAACTGGGTCAGGCGCTCGACGCTCCGGTGCTGATGCACCCGGCCGACGACATGCTGTGGCGAATGACGCACCCGGACAGCGACTTCCGCACCGTCGCCGACGGCGACACCCTGCGGGTCGCCGGGACCGAGCTTCGCGCCTTGCACACGCCCGGCCACTCGCCGGGTTCGGTGTGCTGGCACGCGCCCGAGTTGAACGCGGTGTTCTCCGGCGACACCCTCTTCCAGGGCGGGCCTGGGGCGACAGGGCGGTCGTTCTCTGACTTTCCCACCATCCTCGAGTCGATCTCCGGCCGGCTGGGGAAGCTGCCCGACCACACGGTCGTCTACACCGGGCACGGCGACTCCACGACCATCGGCGACGAACTCGTCAACTACGACGAGTGGGTGGCCCGCGGCAGCTGAGCTGCCAATCAGACTCGAGCAGTTGAACTGCCAATCAGGCTCGAGCAGCTGAGCTGCCAATCAGGCTCGAGCAGTTGAGCTGCCAGTCGGTTCGAGCAGCTGAGCTGTTGGCTGCGGCTAGTCCCCCAGGATGCGTCGTTTCTCCGCCTCGAACTCGGCCTCGGTCAGCGCACCCGAATCCCGAAGAGCGGCCAACTGCTTGAGCTGTTCGAGGCGTGCGCCCCGGTCGTCGGGTTGATACGCCGACGCGGGCGTCGAGACCGCCCGAAGCGTCGGCGGTGCTTCGGCGTTGATGATCTCGTGCGGCGCCAGCGGGCGCGCCGCCTTGGCCGCGCGGCCCGACCAGATCAGGGCGCCGATGAGCGCGATTACCCCCAGTGCGGCCAACCCACCGCACAGCCACGCCAGCCAGCCGTACGAACTGCCGTGGCCGAAGGACAGGCGGGGGTTGATGTATCCGTTCACGCTGCCGTCGTTCGAGACTCGATAGGTGCCGGGCTCGGCGACCTGGACCACCCAGATCCGCACGTGGGTGTCGCTGTTCACGGTGGTTGTCCCGCCGATACTTTCGGTCACCTCGGGATCCGCCGCACCCTCGGGCGCATCGATGTTGATGCTGAGCGCGGGGATCGGGAAGCCACTGGCGGGTTGTCCGGTGGTCACGGTGTGGAAGCTGACGGTTACCTCGCCCGCGGGCAACTCGATGTTTCCGGATCCCGGAATCGGCACCTCGCCGTATGCGTCGAAATCGTCGAGGACGAACGTGTTGAGCACCAAGGTGACGATGAAACCGACGACGGCGGTCACGAGGGTCAACACGGACACGACGACGGCGACGCGCGGCCCGACCCTTCCGCTCATGGGCAGAGTTTGGCACGGCAGGCTGCGCGCGGCGCGGTGTTGCACTGGATACGTCGACCTCCGTCGGCGGCGACGGCCCACGGGGACTACGGTCGGATGGGACCGAACCTGTTGTCCGCACGTCACGGAGGTCGCGATGCCCGAGTCCAGCATCGTCGTGCGGCCCGAGCCGATGGAGAGCGGGTCGTACACCGCCGGTTCGCGTCTGCAGGCCGCGGGCCTGCAGGGAGCCATCAAGCTCTTCGAGGAAGCGGCCGCGGCCGTTCCGATCCCGAGGCCTCCGCAGCCGTTCGTCATCGCCGACTACGGCGCGTCGACCGGCCACAACTCGCTTCTGCCCATCTGTGCGGCAATCGCGGTGGTGCGCAAGCGGACCCGCACTGATCACCCCACCTTGGTCGTGCACACCGACGTACCGGATAACGACTTCACCGCGCTGTTCCGCACCCTGGCCGAGGATCCGGACACATATCTGAGCAAGGACTCGGCGGCCTTCGCCTCCGCGATCGGGCGGTCGTTCTACTCGCAGATCATGCCGTCGAGCAGCGTGATCCTCGGCTGGAGTTCGTGGGCCATCCATTGGCTCAGCCGCGTCCCCGCGCCGATTCCCGACCATGTCCATGCGGCCTACAGTCGCGACGAGACCGTGCGCGCGGCGTACGCCAGGCAGGCCGCCACCGACTGGCACGAGTTCATCGCGTTCCGCGGTCGGGAGCTGCGCCGCGGTGGTCGTCTCGTCGTGATGACGACGGCGGTCGACGACAACGGTGAGGTGGGGTACCGCAAGGTGCTCGGCGCGCTGGTCGATGCGATCGACGAGTTGGCCGCCGACGGCTTGCTGACGGCCGACGAGGTGCACCGGATGGGTATCCCGATCGTCGGCCGACGGGAACAGGATTTCCTGGCGCCGTTCGCCCCGAAGGGCCGCTTCGAACAACTCGAGATCGAACATCTCGAGATCTTCGACGCCGGGGACCGCTTCTGGCAGCAGTACCAAGTCGACGGCAACGCAACGACTTTCGGGGCGCAATGGGCGTCGTTCGCCAGGGCGGCGGTGTTCCCGATGCTGGCGACCGCACTCGAGGGCGGCGCCGCCGATCCGCGGACGGCCCAGTTCTTCGATCGCCTGGAGGCAGGCCTGGCCGCCCGGCTCGCCGCGGCCCCCGAGAAGAGTCAGATCCCGATGGCACACCTGGTATTGACCAAGAAGCCGAGGAACCCCTGAGCCGTCAGCCGGCGATGCGATCGCGAAACGTGTTGCGGTAGCTCTGCGGCGACACACCGGTCAGTCGCCGGAACTGCTCGCGGAAGTTCGCCGCGGACGTGAAGCCCACCTCGCGGCCGATGCGTTCGACACCGTGGTCGGTGCTCTCCAACAACTGCTGCGCATGGCGGATGCGCACGCCCGTCAGCCACTGCATTGGCGTCTGCCCCGTCTCGGCCTGGAAGCGACGGTTGAGGGTTCGCACACTGAGCGCCGCTTGCGCGGCCAGGTCGTGCAGTGTGAGGTCGCGGTGCGCGTTGTGTTCGAGCCATGCCAGCAGGTCGTCGAGCGTGGTCTGCTCGGCAATGCTGTTGACCGCCGGGCGGTTTCGCACGATGAACTGGGCCTGGCCTCCGCTGCGGTGCAATGGCGCGACCGCCATGCGGGCGGCATCGGCGGCCATCGCGCTGCCGTGATCGAGCGCCACCATGTGCAGACACAGGTCGAGCCCGGCCGACGCGCCGGCCGACGACAAGATGTCGCCCTCGTCGACGTAGAGGACGTCGGGATCGAGGTGCACATCGGGATACCGCGCACGGAACAGGTCGGCGGCCACCCAATGGGTGGTGGCCCGCCTACCGTCGAGCAGTCCCGCCTCCGCGAGCGTGAACGCGCCCGTGCAGATGGACGCGATCCGCGCTCCCCTGCGGTGGGCCGATCGCAGCGCGTCGACGAGCTCATCGGGCGGCGGGGTGTCCAGGTCGTCGCAGCCGGGCACCACGATGGTGTCGGCGCGCCGCAGATCTGCGATTCCGCGGTCGCTCGCGATGGCGAGTGGACCTGCGGTCACCACCGGAGCCGTCGCACACACCATGACCCGGTATCCCGGCTCCCCTGAGGGCAGTCGAACGCGGTCGAACACCTCGACCGCCGTCGCCAGGTCGAACGCGATCGTGTTCGGCAGCGCGACAACCGCGACCGTATGCATGCCGGCACCCTACCAATAGGTGGCAATAATTGGCAGTACCGCCGAAATCTTGCCAGCCGTCCGAACTACCCTACGGTCCCGGCTGACCGGGTAGTTGCGGAGCGGGCACCCACGGAAGACCTGGGATGGTCGGATACGGCGCCGTCGGGCTCCACGGCGGTGGCTGGGTGGTCGGCGGCGGCTCGGTCGTCGGCGGCGGCTCCGTCGTCGGCGGCGGGGGCTCCGGCGACGGCGGAGGTGGAGGTGGCGGTTCGGGCGACGGGGGCGGTTCGGTGACCGTCCGCGTCACCGGCGGAGGCGGCCGGTAGACGGTCTGCGGCGCCTCGGTGGCCGGCGATGGTGGCGGCGGCTCGGCGGTGGTCGGTGTCGTGGGCCGCGGGGTGACCGTCATCGGCGGTGGGGTGGTCGACGCGGGATCGGGTGCGGACTCGTCGCCGGACATCACCCACAGCACCGCGGCCACCAGCGCCGCCAGCACCACGAGGACACCGCCTGCCAGCGGGACCGCCGGATTGCGGTACCACGGCACCGGTCGGGGCGGCAGGTCGTCCCAGGACTCGTCGTCTCCGAACTGCATCTGCGGCCGCACCTCGCCGGCTCCCGCGGGCGGTCCGTAGTCGTAGGGGTCCGTTGCCATACCCTCGGGGACGTCAGGCAACTCCTCGGCGTCCGACCAGGCCAACGCCCCGAAAGAACCCGACTCTGGTGCCCCCTCGTCGCCCGGGGAGCCGACCTCGGGGGCCATCGCCGTCGCCGCTGCGGCTGCAGCCGCAGCCGCAGCACCGGGGGCCGCGGACATCGCGGTCATCCCCTCTTCCACGGTGCCCCGCACGGCGGCCAATCCGGCGCCTACGGCCGCGGCCAATTCGGGATGGGCCGAGGTGATGACCGGCGCCCGGAACCGCTCCGAGAGCGTGGTGGTGACGATCGGGATCCGCGCCCCGCCGCCGACCGACGCGACGGCCGCAAGTTCACGAATTCCGTTGCGCTCCAGGGTCTCCTGCAGGGTGTTCGCGAAGCCCGCGAGGGGTCCGCTCAGCACTTCGTCGAGTTCGGTGCGGGTCAGCCGCACATCGCTGCGGTGCCCGGGCAATTCGGCCACCAGCGAGGTGAACGTCGCCGTGGACAGCCGCTCCTTGGCGCCGCGGCACTGCGCTCGCAACCGAGACAAAGAGCCGATCGCCGACGTGCTGGACAGATCGACGGCCCCGGCCGCCGACAAATCCTCGAGGACGTGGGTCAGCAGCGCCTGGTCGACCAGGTCACCGGACAGGTCGTGGTGGCGGACGGTCTCGCCGATCTGCGCGTAACCGTTACCGGCATCGAACAGGCTGACGCTCGTTCCGGTCCCGCCGAAGTCGCAGAGCGCGATGACGCCGCGGCTGGGCACCCCCGGTTCGTCCTGCAGCGAGGTCAGCGCCGCCACCCCGTCGGAGACCACGGGCGCCTTCCGGGGCCGCGAAAACTCGGGAACGGCGGCCAGCGCGCCGCGCAGCGCGTCGACGGATGCGGGCCGCCAGTGCGCCGGGTGCGTCACCGCGATGTTGCCGCCCGGGCTTCGGCCGCCCCCGACCGCGTGAAGCATCGCCCGCAGGGCGTCGGCGAGCACGACTTCGGCCTTGTGAGTCGAACCGTCGACGGCAACGATGCCGACATGGTCGCCGACCCGGTCGACGAAATCGGTCAGGATCAGGCCGCGTTCGTCGAGGTTGGGGTTTTCGCTGGGCACGCCGACCTCGGGCGGCCGATGCGGGAACCGCGTCAACACCGGCGACCGGGTCAGGGCCGATCTGCCCACGACGACGGCCGCCAGGTTGGTCGCGCCAACCGACAGCCCTATCCCATCGGCCATCAGCGGATGGTGCCTGCGCCCGGAATCAAAGGCAAATCCAACGCCGTCACCCAGCCCGGCGAGAGGTCGTTGACCGCGGGCACCGCGTTGAGCGCGCGCAGGCCGGTCGCCAGGCAGCCGGCCGCGGCGGCGTCGCGCCCGGAACCGTCGGTGAACCGGAACGCGGTCTCCTGGAAAATGCTGGGTGTGCCCTCGATGTCGACGCGGTAGACGTCGTTCTCGTTGCCCGACGGCCAGTCGGGCGCCGCGTCGTTACCGATCCGGTTGACGTGTTCGAGCTGGATGCGGGTCTCGCCCTGGTACACCCCGTTGATCGTGAACCGCACGGCCGCGACGTTACCCGGGGCGATGATGCCCTTGGCGGTCTTGCGTTCGGTCGGCGTCACCCACTTGTCCCATGTGGTGGTGATCTCGTCGAGCATGATGCCTGCGGCATGCGCAATCATCGGAACCGTTGCGCCCCAGGCGAATATCAGGATGTCGGGATTCTCGAGAAGCGGACGGTACTCGGGTGGCTTGCCGATGCCCATCTCGCGGTCGTAGTCGCCTTCGTAGTTGGTGTAGTCGAGCAGTTCGGAGGCACGAACCTTGCGCACCTCCGAACACAGGCCCATCAGCGTCATCGGAAACAGATCGTTGGCGAACCCGGGGTCGATGCCGGTGGTCAGGCACGACGATTCACCGAGTTCGCAGGCTTCGGTGATGGGTTCGATCCAGTTCGGCGGGTTGAGATGCATGGTCGGCCAGATCCAGGGCGTCATGGCGGTGGAACAGACGTCGATGCCGGCCCGCAGGAAGCGGGTGATCAGTGCGATGTTGTCGTCGGCGTGATTGGCTGTCGGCCCGTAATGCACCAGCGCGTCGGGTTTCAGCGCGATCAGCGCATCGACGTCGTCGGTCGCGGCCAGTCCCAACTCCGTGTCCAGCCCGCAGATCTCACCGACGTCGCGGCCGACCTTGTCAGGGTCGTTCACACCGACGCCGACCAGCTCGAACAGGGGGTGTTCGACGATCTCGGGGATCACCATCTTCCCCACGAATCCGGTGCCCCAGACCACTACACGTTTGGCGCCAGAATCCCCAGATCTCCCAGCCACTACTCGCCTTCCCTTCGACCCCGCTCTAACACCATAGGGGCGTCACGACCCCGACGGATCGGACGCTACAAATTGATCGGATCGGGCGGCGGCACCGTCTTGGTGCTGTCCTTGAGCGCGGTCTTGAACTGCATCGCTCGATACGGCCAGCCGGACGTCGTATTCCACTGCGAGACAATCAGTCCGATACCACCGTCGATGTCGAAACGCGACCCCGGCAACAGGTAGCCGCCGTAGAGCTGGGCGACCCGGCTGCCGACATGGTCTTCGTCCTCCCACGCCGATCCGAGGATGGGGGTCTGAACCGGCGTGGTGTGCATGTTGGCGACAGGTGAGGCCACCACCCGGTAGCCGAGCGCGTACTCCGACGCGAGAAAGCCGCCGAGCACCCACTTTCCCGGCCCGATGCGACGCAACGCGAGCTCGCCCCATCGCTCACCGGCGGGCGTGATCGGCGTCGCCGATCTCGTCCCCCACGACCATCGCGTCCCGTCGTAATACCAACTGAGATAACGGGTCCTGTCGCCGATATGCTCCGGACGCACCCGCATCAGCACGATGCCCTTGTCGCGCTGGAAGCCGGTCGCGGCCACGTACACCCAGCCGTCGTCGGGGTCGTAATCCCAAGCCCAGCACTGTGCATGACCGTCGTGCAGGTCGGCGGGAAACTTGGCCTTGTCCCCCAGATGTGCCCAGCTCACCCCGTTGTCGTGCGAGTGCCAGATCTCGGTCCAGACGACGTTGCCGAAGCCGCGGTTGACGATCGCGTGCAGATACATCGACCCGTCGACGGTCAGCAGGTCCGACGGGATCACCGTGCTGATACCGCCGCGACGCCAGCCGGTGCCCGCGTCGTCGTGCTCGTAGTGCCACAGTTGGCGCGCGTAGTCGGGATCGCTGCCGCCGGCGCGTTCGTAGACGATCGGGTGGTCGGCGTCGCCCGTGCGATCAGGACGACCGGAGATCGCCAGTCCCCCTCGCCGACCCGCAGACCCGAGAAGGTGTCGCCGAACACCGACACCAGCTTTCCGTTCGGCGCGACCGCCGACGCGCCGAGGTCGGTGCACGTGACACCCCATCGATCGGTCAGGCCGGGACCGGTCAGATCGAGGGCCTTGCCGTTGAGGAGTGGCAGACGGGCCCGCCCGGCGGGGTCCAGCCCGCGCCCGGCCGCTCCTCCGATCGACGGGTCGTCAGGCACCTAGAAGCAGCGGCGCAGACCGCCGGGCTCGCAGATGAGTGGATACGGCGTGACGGGAATCGCCAGCGGTTTCTTGAACGTCATCGTCAGCGGCAATTCGACCATCCCGGGCTGTTCCCCGCACACCGCACCGTGAATGATCCTGGCGCGCCCGGTGAGCGTAGCCCCGTTGAAGGAGTAGATCTCCTTCTGCAGCGCAGTGCTTCCGTCGGGGCAGTTGCGGATCGAGTCGAAGGTGTTGGCCTGGAACGTCCACTCGCCGCCGACCATGTTGGCTTCGGCGCCTCCGCGACCCGCCGGTGTGACCTTGAGCCGGCACCCGACGGGAAGGATCAGCGGCTCGCGCAGATCGCCCACCGTCGGTACGCAGATCGGGTAGATCTCCCAGGTGGTCTCGGCCTGTCCGGCGATCTTGACCGTGTAGACCCCTTCGGGGGTGTCGGGGGATTTCACATCACCCTGGGCGGCCGCGATCCCTACGGCACCGAACATCAGCCCGAGCGCACACGCCGCGACGCCCAACGCCCGTGCGATCGTCTTGGTCACGTCGTGCCCCTCCAGCCGTCTACGGTTGATGTCGAGTATCTCAGTGTGCACGCAGCGTCGTCACGGCTTTCCCCGGCTCCGGGTTTCGCTGCTCCCCGGCGAGGGGTAGAAACGATGCACACAACCGGCGGGGTGAAGGCATGAAACGACTGGTGGAAGTACTCGCCACCGTGGTCGTCACCGCCGTCGTGACGGCGCTGGCCGGGTGCTCCACCGGCCAAGGCGTGGATCTCGGGGAGTCCTCGAACAACCTCGTCGCCGCCATCGCCGGCGAACCCGACCAGCTCGACCCGCACAAGACCAGCGCGTACTTCTCCTTCGAGGTGCTCGAGAACGTCTTCGACACGCTCGTCGAACCGGACTCCAACCTCGAGATGCGGCCCGCGCTCGCCGAGTCGTGGGAGATCAGCCCCGACGAGTTGTCGTGGACCTTCCATCTGCGGCCGGGCGTGACGTTTCACGACGGCAGCCCGTTCACTGCCGACGACGTCGTGTTCTCGTACCGGCGCATCATCGACGAGCAGTTGGCCAACGTCGACAAGTTCAGCGCCGTGACCGACGTGCGGGCCGTCGACCCGATGACCGTGGTGCTCCGGGTCAAACATCCGACGCCCAACCTGTTGACCAACATCGGCGGATTCAAGGGCATGGCGATCGTGCAGCGTCGCAACGTCGAAAGCGGTCAGATCGCCACTCACCCGGTGGGTACCGGACCGTTCGCGTTCCAGTCGCAGAAGAGCGGCGACTCCATCATCTTGACGGCGAACAAGGCGTATTGGGGTGGCGTTCCGAAGGTGGGCGGTGTGACGTTCCGGTTCATCTCGGAACCGTCGACCGCGCTGTCGGCGCTGCAGGCCGGTGAGGTCGACTGGACCGACTCCGTCCCGACGCAGCGGGTGGCGCAGCTTCGTGACGACGACTCGCTGCATCTGCAGGTGGCCGCCAGTAACGACTACTGGTATCTCGCGCTCAACGAGGCGCATAAACCGTGGGAGGACGTGCGGGCACGCCAGGCCGTCGCCTACGGCATAGACCGCGCCGCGATCGTGCAGGCCACCAGCTACGGCACCGCGGCCGCCAACCAGCTCGCCATCCCCGAGGGCAACCCCTGGTACACCGCATACGACCGCTACCGCTACGACACGGAGACCGCCCGGCGGCTGCTCGACGAGGCGGGCGTCGGTGACGTCGATCTCGACATGCTGGTCACCAGTGAGTATCCCGAAACAGTGACCGCGGCGCAGGTCATCGCGGATAACCTTGCCCCGCTTGGCATCACGGTCAGCATCCGCACCGTCGACTTCGCCACCTGGCTCGACGAGCAGAACAACGGCAACTTCGACATGCTGATGATGGGCTGGCTCGGCAACATCGACCCGGACGACTTCTACTTCGCCCAGCACCATACGAACGGAACGAGCAACGCCCAGAAGTACTCCAATCCCGAGGTCGACCGCCTGCTCGACGCGGGCCGCGTCGAGACGGACCGCCAAGCGCGCTTCGAGCTCTATCAGCGCGCCGCGACGATCATCGCCGACGAGGTGAGCTACATCTACCTGTACAACCCGTCGGTGATCCAGGCGTGGGTGACCAATCTGTCCGGTTACGAAGCCCGCCGTGACGGTGCCGTGCGCTTCCGCACGGCGAGCCTGAACGGGAGCGAAACCTGATGACCGGCTTGCTCACTCACCCGATCACGCGGTTTCTGGCGCGCCGGTTGGCGTACTCGGCGGTGGTGCTGCTCGGCGTGCTGGTCGTCAGCTTCGCGCTGGTGCATCTGGTGCCCGGCGATCCGGTGCGCATCGCGCTGGGAACCCGCTACACACCGCAGGCTTACGAGGCGTTGCGGTCCGCGAGCGGCCTCGACAAACCGCTCGTCGAACAGTTCCTGTCCTACATCGGGAACGCGTTGACCGGCAATCTCGGGGTGAGCTTTCGCAACGGCGACCCGGTGACGGTGATCCTGCTCGAAAGACTGCCAGCCACAGTGTCACTGGCGGCGGTCGGAATCGTCATCGCTTTGCTGATCGCCATCCCGGCCGGAATCTGGTCGGCGCTGCACGAGGGCCGGGTCAGCGACGCGCTCGTGCGGGTGGGCAGCCAGTTCGGGGTGTCGATCCCCGACTTCTGGATGGGCATACTGCTCATCGCGCTGTTCGCCTCGACGCTGCACTGGCTGCCCACCTCGGGCTACCGGCCGCTGTTCGACGACCCCGTGGGCTGGTTGCGCCATCTGATCCTGCCCGCGCTCACCGTCGGACTGGTGGCGGGCGCGATCCTGACGCGCTATGTGCGCTCTGCGGTGCTCGAGGTCGCCGCGATGGGTTACGTGCGAACCGCGCGCTCGAAAGGGCTTGCGCCGCGGGTGGTCACGCTGCGCCACACCGTGCGCAACGCTCTGATTCCCATCCTGACCATCACCGGTATCCAGCTGGCCACGATCATGTCCGGGGTGATCGTCGTGGAGGTGGTGTTCGCCTGGCCGGGGTTGGGCCGGCTCGTCTACAACGCAGTGGCAGGGCGTGACTACGCGGTCATCCAGGGCACGGTGCTGTTGATCGCGGCGCTGTTCCTGTTGATCAACCTGATCGTGGACGTGCTCTACGCCGTCGTCGACCCGAGGATCCGGTTGTCATGACAGCTCCCGCCGAGTCGGGCAGCAGGGTGTCGTCGCTGCGGCTGCTCATGGGGAACCCCGTCACGGTGGTCAGCGCGGCCCTGCTCGTGCTGATCGCGTTCGTCGCCGTCACCGCCAACTGGATTGCGCCGTACGGCATCAACGACGTCGACGTCCCGAACGCACTGCAACCGCCCAGCGGGGCGCACTGGTTCGGCACCGACGAACTGGGCCGCGACGTGTTGTCGCGGGTGCTCGTGGCCACGCAGGCGTCGATGCGGGTGGCGGTGGTCAGCGTGGCGTTCGCGGTGGTGGTGGGCGTGACGGTCGGTGTGGTGTCGGGTTATCGCGGCGGATGGCTCGACACCGTGTTCATGCGCGTGGTCGACGTGATGTTCGCGTTTCCGGTGCTGCTGCTCGCGCTTGCCGTGGTCGCGATCCTCGGACCCGGTGTGACAACGACGATCCTGGCGATCGGCATCGTGTACACACCGATCTTCGCCAGGGTGGCCCGCGCCAGCACCATGAGCGTCCGCGTCGAACCGTTCGTGTCGGTGTCGCGCAGCATGGGCACCGGACACCTCTACATCCTGGGCCGTCACATCCTGCCCAACATCGCCGGACCGCTGGTGGTGCAAACGTCGCTGTCGCTGGCCTTCGCCATCCTGTCTGAGGCCGCATTGTCGTTCCTGGGGCTTGGCATTCAGCCGCCGCAGCCGTCGCTGGGGCGGATGATCTTCGATTCGCAGGGCTTCGTGACGATGGCGTGGTGGATGGCGGTGTTCCCCGGTGCCGCCATCTTCGTCACGGTGCTCGCGTTCAATCTGCTCGGTGACGGTCTGCGCGACGTCCTCGATCCCCGGCAGCGCCCGCTCGCCGAAACCCGCCGGAAAGGGACGCAGCAGTGAGCGATCCGGTGTTGAGCGTGGGAGACCTGCGGGTGAGCATCGGCAACCGGGAGATCGTGCGCGGAGTGTCGTTCGACGTGCACCGGGAACAGACCCTCGGCATCGTGGGCGAGTCCGGTTCGGGCAAGTCGATGACCGTCCTCGCCGCGACGGGCCTGCTCGACGCGCCGGGTGCGCGGGTCTCCGGAACCAGCACGCTGACAATCGAAGCCGGTCGTACCGAGCTCGTCGGCGCCTCGAACCGAGTGTTACGCAGCGTGCACGGCGGCCAGATCGGCTTCGTGTTCCAGGACCCGGGTACGTCGCTGAACCCGCTGTTGACGCTGGAACGGCAGATCACCGAATCACTTGAGGCGCACCGGCGGATGACCCGACAGCAGGCGCGCGTCCGGGCTCTCGAGTTGCTCGAGGCGGTCGGGCTTCCTGACGCGCAATCGCGGCTGCGCGCCTTTCCGCACCAGCTGTCTGGTGGGCAGAAGCAGCGCGTGATGATCGCGATAGCGATGGCATGTGACCCGGCTCTGCTGATCGCCGACGAACCGACCACCGCCCTCGACGTCACCACTCAGGCGCAGATCGTCGAACTGGTCGCTGAACTGCAACGCGACTTCGGCACCGCGGTGGTGTGGATCAGCCATGACCTCGGCGTGATCGGCCAGGTTGCCGAGGACGTGACGGTGCTGCGCGGCGGCGAAGCGGTCGAACAAGCCTCGGTCACGGACGTTTTCGACCGGCCTCGCCACGAGTACACCCAAGAATTGCTCGAAGCGCGACCGCTCGTCGGGCGCCCGGGTCCACCCCCGGCGCCGGATGCACCGGTACTGCTGAACCTCGAGGGTCTCGACGTGCGGTTCGAAGTCAGCACACCGGTCGGCAAGTCGATCGTGCACGCCGTCAAAGACCTGTCGTTTCAGATCCGTCGGGGCACCACCCTGGGCCTCGTCGGCGAGTCAGGTTCGGGCAAGTCGACCGTGGCGTCCGCGCTCACCGGTCTGCTGCGGCCCGACGCCGGCACCGCGAAGCTCGGTGACGCCGACGTGTTCGGGGTGCGGGGGAAGGCGGAGAAGGCGTTGCGCAGGCGGATCGGCCTCGTGTTCCAGGACCCGTTCTCGTCGGTGAACCCGCGCGCCCGCGTCAGCACCGCGATCGCCGAGCCGCTGATCGTGCACCGGCTCGCGAAGGGTCGGCGCGCCCGCGCCGCCCGGGTCGATGAACTGCTCGACCTCGTCGGTCTGCCGACGTCGTTCGCGTCGCGCTACCCGCACGAGCTGTCGGGCGGCGAGCGCCAGCGGGTGAGCATCGCCCGCGCGCTGGCCGGTGAACCCGAGTTGCTGATCCTCGACGAAGCGACTGCGGCGCTGGATGTTTCGGTACAGGCGAAGGTGCTCGATCTGCTGGCCGGTCTGCAACGCGACCTGGGGCTGACCTACCTGTTCATCGCGCACGACCTCGCGATCGTCCAGCAGGTCAGCCATGACGTGCTGGTGATGCGCGAAGGTGCGGCGGTGGAGTACCGGCCGGCCGCCGATTTGTTCACCTCACCCCGCGACGACTACACCCGCGCGCTGTTGGCCGCCGTACCCCCGGAGCGCCCTCGCGTCTCGGCCCAGTAGGGCTGTCAGCTTCCTAGCGGCGAGAATGCATTCAGGGCTGTGATCGGCTGAACAAACCCGGATGCAATCTCGACCCTAGGAACCAGATTCGTCTGTTGGGTGACTCCGGTCGCCGGCTCGCACGCTTGTCCGTGAGAAAGTCTTCAACCATGACTCAACTCAGCGACAAGGTCGCACTGGTGACGGGCGCTTCGGCGGGATTGGGCGCGGCGGTCGCGCAACTGTTCGCCCAACGCGGTGCCACCGTCTTCGGGATCGCGCGCGACGCCGAACGGATGGCGTCGGTGTTCGAGGCCGTGCCTGGCGGCCGCTTCGCGTCGGTGGACGTGACGTCATCGGCGGCGTGCGGTGAAGCCGTCGCGCGGTGCGTGGAGGTATTCGGGCGACTCGACGTACTCGTGAATGTGGCGGGCTTTCATCAGATGCGCCACACCACCGCGGTGACCGACGACGAGTGGGAACGCGACCTGGCGGTGAACCTGCACGGGCCGTTCTACCTTTGTCGTGCCGCGCTGCCGCATCTCGTGGAGAGCGGCGGCAACATCGTCAACGTCTCGTCGATCGCGGGTGTGGAAGGCGAGGTGTATTCGGCCGGATACTGCGCGGCCAAGCACGGTCTCGTCGGGCTAACCCGGGCGCTGGCCGTCGAGTACACCAAGGAGAAGGTCCGGGTGAACGCGGTCTGCCCTGGCGGCATGCCGACCGCGCAGACCACCGAGTTCTCCGCACCCGACAACGCCGACTGGGACCTCATCATGCGCATCGCGTCGCCGCGCGGGTTCATGGACACCGTTGACGTCGCCAAGACCATCGCATTTTTGGCCAGCGATGACGCCGCGGCGATCCACGGTGCGGTCTACCGTGTCGACAACGGCAAAGGCGCCGGCTGAAGCGATTTCAGAGTAGTTTGTGCTCGATGACGGTGGTCAGGTGCGGCTTGCGCCAGCGGCCAGTGACCTTCTCGATCCGTACGCCCATCTCGCCGCCCGCGATCTCCAGCGTCCCGACCTGGTTGCGGAAATGCGGCTCGGAGACGGGGCGCCAACGGAGCCGCGGCTTGGGCACTTTCGTGGTTTTCACCAGCGCGTTACCGACGGTCTCGACGAACCCCGTGTGGCCGAGCCGCAGGATGACTCGTTCGACCGCCGACGGCTCCTTGCGCAGTCCCGAACACACCACCTGCCAGACCTTGGTGCCCAGCCTGGTCGCCTCGTCGGGTACCTCGACCTCGGACACCCAGCAGTGGTGCACATCGCCGCCGAACAGCACCACTGAATCGGGCGCGGGACCTCGCCGTCCGCTCGCCACGTCGATGACCAGGTCCTCGAAGCGCCGGAAGCTCTCCTGAAAACAGGCCCAGTGGTCGAGATTGGCCGTGATCCGGACCTTCTCCCCCAAACCAGTGAGCCACCGTCCCCAGGCGCCGTCGCCGACGGCCTCCGACCACGCTTCGATGTGGTGCATTCCGTAGGGCAGCAGGATCGGCAGCGAGCTGGCGAACAGCAGGTGCTGGTAGTTCCCGTCGGCGTTGGCGGTGATCCAGTCCCATTCCTCGTCGGTGGTGATCCGGCGCCGCCCCGGTTTGAGCTGGCGGCCGGTGCGGGCGTCAACGACGATCAACCGCGCCGGACCGAGATCACGACACATGCTGAAATGTGATGCGCCGTCGTCTTTTTCGGCAATCTGAGCGAGCTCGCGAACCAGTTCGGAACCCTGCCTGGTCTCGATGACGCGCTGGAACGTCTGGTCCTTGGCCAGTTCGTCGGGCGACATGTTGCCGAGGTGCTGGTAGATCCAGTAGGCCATCAGCCCGCCGATGATCCGCGTCTGGTACCAGTCGGTCTGGCGCTTCTCGTCGAGCCAGGCCTGCGACGTGTTCCACTTGTCGTTGATCTCGTGGTCGTCGAACATCATCGACGTCGGAATGGTCGAGAGCATCCACCGCACGACCGGATCGCACCAGGCGTCCCAGTAGCCGATGCAGTACTCCTCGAAGTCCTCGAGCACCTCGACCGGGCCGTCGGCGTGTACCTCGCGATCGGCGACCAGATCCTTGATCGTGTCGTTCACCTGGTCGGCGTAGAGCTGGTCACCCATCATCAGCAGGGCGTCGGGCCACAGCGCCGACGGCTGGCGCAGCATCCGCATCCCGTATGTGCGCAGCACGTCGATGCCCTTGCCCTTGGGGTGCCACCAGTGCTGATACGTGTAGGGCGGGTGATGGGGGGCCGACGCGCGGCAGGACCCGAACAGCAGCCGAAGCGAGCCGTCCCGCGGCATCAACCGGATCCGCGGTTGCGGATACTCATATCCGTTTGGCGGCCAAGCCTTTTCCCCGTCGAGATGCACCTCGTAGGGGTGGTCGCTGTCGGGGTCGAGGTCGGTCACGCAGACGATCGCGAAGTGATGACCTTCGACCTCGAAGGTGTCGGCATGACTGCCGAGGATCTCGACCCCGCACGGCTTGTCCGTCTCGACCCATACGGTCGCGTCGGTTTTGCCGACGTGGCGAAGCAGCGGACCCACGCGAACCTCGGGCATCGCACCATCATGCACCCTCGTTGACGGCGGCGTAACGGCGGTGACGACTTTCGCGGTGCGCCCGCGACCCGTCAGTGTTCGGGCCGCCGACGACCGAGGAAGAACGCCAGTCCGATGGCGCCGAAGCCGAGCGTGCCGATCACACCCGCCGAGACCATCAGGAAGATGTCCCTGCCGGTCAGACCGCCGGTCGACGCCTCGTCCGACGCCAGCCGCAGCCGGTAGTCGCCGGGCAGCGGAGCCTCGGCCGGCTCGCTCAGACCGGGGAACTGCTGAGTCTTGCGGACCTCGAATTGGCGCTCCCCGCTTGCCGTTTGCGTCCATTCACCCCAGACCGGCGTCGCGCCGTCGAGCAGCACCTTGCGCCCGCCGTACACCCGGTCCTCACCGACGTCGACGATCTGGCGCACCCGGAACGGCTCGTAACGGGCGTTGGAGTAGTTGACCAACACCGGCACGTTGTCGTAGCGCAGAACGGGTGGCGGAGGCGGAGGCAACGGCAGGCCGGCGCCCGGGAAGTAGCCGCCACCGAAGAAGGTGCCGACGGCGATGTTGCTCACCGCCTGCGCGACGTTGGCCGCCGCGACGACAGGGCTGAGCACGGCCGCGGTGAAGCTGTAGGCGGCGAACTGGGCCGCCTCGAGCACCAGCCGCGACAGCGGCGGGATGTAGGCGATGCGCGGTCGCATGTCGTAGACGTAGACGATGCGCACCGGGGCCCGGAACGGGTTCATCAGCACCGGGCGGTAGAACTCGTCGTACTCGATCCACTCCGGTTGCCACTGACGCACATTGCTGACCAGCTCGAAGTCGCGGTCACGCTTGGCCTCGAGTTCGACCTTCGCGCTGGCGCTGGCCTCGGCGCCGTTCAAGCCGAGCGTCATGTCGACCGACTGCTTGAACGCGGTCACGTCCTCCTCGGGGGCGGGCGCGGGCTCCGGTTCGAACACCGGCTTGGCGTTGCGTGCGAGTTCGACGTCTTCGGCCGGCGCTTCGAGCGTCTCGGGCGCCAGCGTCTCGATCTCCTTGGAGGCGTTCTCGATCGACACCGTCGGGGTGTCGGAGTCCGAACCGCTCTCCTCGTTACCGGTGGTCTCCGCCACCGTCTTGTCGCTCGACGTCGGTGTCTCAGTCTCCGACGCGGGTGCGATCGCTGCAGACGAAGCGGTGGACTCACCCGGTTCGGCCGGTTCGCTGGTCTCGGGCTTGGTCGCCGGAGCGGCAGCGCTGGTACGCGGCGCGGCCGACGTCGCCGGGGTCCGCTCGGCGGGCGCCGACGGCTCGGCAGCCGGCGTCGACGGCTCGGCCGACTGGACCGCCGTGCTGGTCTTCGGCGGGGCAACGGTCTGCGGCGCGGGCTCCGGCTGCGGGGCGGGAGCCGGCTCGGGCTCGGCGGCGGGCTCGGGCTCTACGACCGGTGCCTGCGTCTGCGGTGCCTGCGTCTGCGGCGCCTGCGTCTGCGGCGCGACCTGGGTCGCCGGCACCTGCGGCTCGGGGGCCGAGGTCGGCTGCTCGACGGTCACCTCCGGCTCAGGAGCGCTGACTCTGGGTTCCGGCGCGACCGTCGTCACGACGTCGTCGGAATCGGGCTGCGCCACGGCAGGCGCGAGCCCGGCGGTCAGCGCGGTCAGGGAGATCACGGCTCCCGACGCGACGACGGCGATACCTCGTTTCCGGACATCCCTGCGGAATTCATTCAGCGGAGCACCCATCGTGCCTCCACTCCCTTCTCTGCCTGGTTGGCGGCTCGGCGCCGTGCGAACCGTTCGTCGCTGAGACGGAAACGAGCACCCTGAGGGCTCCCCCGACGCTGCCGGCCTCACAGAATTCATCGCTCCGCCTACCCGAGCGTTACAGAGCGGCGGCCCCCGCTTGTGCGCTTTCAGCGAACATCGACGATCGCCTGTCCACCTGGCCCGGGCATAGCTCCGCCGCCCTCACGAAGTCGGCGCGACAGGAGGGTATACGTCCCCCGTCTCCGGCGCCTGCCGGGCCACCAGACCGTCGACGACCGCGGCCACTTCGGCGAAGCCCGGGGACGCGGCCATGTCAGCCGCAATGCGGGCACTGGCGTGTCGGTATCGCGGCTCGTCGATCACCCGCAGGATCTCTCGGCGCAGTGCGCGTGCGGTCGGTCGCTCGCTTCTAATCCGCCGGCCGACGCCAGCCCACTGAACGCGAGCGCCAACCTCCGGCTTGTCTTCCTTGCCGCCGGTGGCGACGATCGGCACGCCGTACCGCAAGGCGTACTGCACACCGCCGTAACCGCCGTTGGTGACGAAGACTGCCGTACGCGGAAAAAGTTCGTCGTACGGCAGGTACTCCGCCGCGCGCGCGTTCGCGGGGAGCGGCGGCAGGGTATCGACCGGGCGCCCACCCGTCGCCACCACGACGAGAAGGTCCTCATCGTCGAGAGCACGCAAAGTCGGAGCTATCGCCTGGTCGTAATCGGTGTTGGCAACAGTGCCCTGCGTGACGTGCACGACCGGCCGGGTCCCGTCGAGGTCAGACCACCACGGCGGCAGCGGCGCCTGTGAACCCGTGGCCGAGAGCGGCCCCGCAAAGCTGAGCGTCGGAGGCGCATCGGTAATCGGATATTCGAAGGACGGCACCGTGAAGTGAAGGAGCGCGTCCGCCCGCCGGCCCCAGTCCGGGAACGTTCCCGGCATGTCGATTCCATGCAGTTCGCGGTGAAGATCGTTGATGATTCCGTTGGCGCCCTCGAGGATTCGATGGTGGACGCCCCTCAACGCCGCGTTGCGGGTCCGATTGAGGAAGCGCGCAGGCGGCAGTCCCAGACCGAACGGCGCCATGTCACGACTCTCGATGCAGAGTGGGATCACACAGCACATCACCACCGCGGGGCGAGCCGAGCGTGGAAGCCCGAGCAGACATGCCGCGCCGACGAAGGCGGGTTCAGCGAGCACGACATCCGCAGGTTGTCCGGCAAGCGCGGCGGTCAGCGATGCGTACTGCCCCCGGGCCGGCCGCGCGAAGACGTGCTCGACGTCGAAGGCAGTCGCTCGGAGACCTTTGAGCCGTGCGCGCTCCGGGAAGTGCTCGGAAAGGGGCCGTTGATCGAAGTCGGCCTCCGGAGGAAGCGCGATGAACTCCGCCCCGGTGGCGACGACCTTCTCCGCGAAATGCGAGCCGGTGAGGAACCGAACATGGTCGCCGCGTTCGACGAAGTTCCTCGCAACGGTCAGAAGCGGTGCGATATGACCCTGTGCCGGAAAGCTGGCGATCACGATCGATGCCATTGCGGTCCCCCGCCCGTCCGAAAATTCGATCCAGTGGGCTAGTATTCATTACTGTGTCATCCAAGTCAATATCCCGCAGTCGTTCGTATCAGTCCGAATTGCGCAGGCAGCAGGCGCAGGCGACCAGGGAGCGGATCGTGTCGGCCGCTGCGAAGCTGTTCGCCGCACAGGGATATGCGCGCACAACGCTGGCCAAGATCGCCTCGGACGCCGGTGTGTCGACGGAGACCGTGCAGTCGCAGGGACCCAAAGCGGCGCTCCTGATCGCGGCGATCGAATACGAGGCGTTCGGCGTGGCCGGTGAGGACAACATCCTCAATCTCGACGTCGGCCGAAGCATCGTCGCGATCGAGGACTTTGACGAGGCCATCGACGCCGTCATCGCCGCACAGATCGACGTGCATGAACGAGCGGCTGAGCTCGCGACGGCGCTCATCGGGGGCGCGAACGCGGACCCGGAGTTGGACCGTTATCTCGGCGACCTGATCGCCAGCGTCACCAGGCAGATCGGGCGGGTCCTCAAGCACTTCGGGGACCGCGGCTGGCTGCGCACCGATGTCCCGTTCGAGGAGCTACTCGAGACGGCGGCAGTGCTCGGCAGCGTCGAGACCTTTCGCCGGGTGACCCACCGGGACGGCTGGAGCGTGGAGGCTTACCGGCTGTGGTGCCGGCGACTGCTCATCGAAACGGTGTTCCGCAGACCCGTATGAACGTCACGGCTTGCGACGGCGAAGACCACCAACCGCCAGCGCGAGACCGACCAGAGCGATGATCGGGCCGAGGATCGACCACGTGGTGGTGTTGCTCATCGGGCTGCCGCCGACCACGCCGAAGCCTTGGAGCGTGAACAGCAGGCCGAACAACGCGACGATCACTCCGAGTAGGGCGATGGCGAACCGCATGCGTCCACCTTAGGCGAGCGCGCCCGCGGCGCGAACGTCAGCGGCGCCCCGACAGATATTTCTGATACGCCTCGGCGGCGGTCGCCAATTCCGGGCGGGCATCGAGCACCGGCTGCATCTTCTGGCGCGCCTGCTCCCGCTTGTAGGGCAGGAACTGCGTCGGAAAGTCACCCTCGTGCGGTTGATAGTCGCGCAGCACGCGGCGAGCCACGGTGGCCTTGTGCACCTCGTCGACACCGTCGGCGATGCCCATCGTCGGGGCGGAGGCGTACATCGCCTGGATCGGGGTGAGGTCGGTGGTGCCCAGCGACCCGAGGATGTGCAAGGCGTTGAACGACACCTCGCGCAGGACCTTGGCCATCGTGAACTTGACCGCGGCGATCTCGGTGCGGGCCTCCTGGGTCGAGGTGTTGTCGATCTTCCACGCCGTCTCCAGGACGAACAGGCGCAGCATCTTGATCATCGCGTAGGACTCGGCGATCTTCTCCTGCACCATCTGGTGCTCGGAGATCACCTTGCCGTGCGATTCACGGCTGAGCACCCGCTCGCACATCATGTCGAAGGCCAGGTTGCACTGCGCGATCGTGCGCATGGCGTGATGGATTCGTCCGCCACCGAGTCGCCTCTGCGCCAACACTTTTGCGCCGTTCTCCGGCCCGAGCAGATGGTCATGCGGCACGCGGACGTCGCGGTAGACGATGTGGTTGTGGTTGCGTGGTTCGGGCATGATCTCGACGCCTGGGGTCTTGCGCGGGACAACGAACATCCCGTTCGTGCACATCACGAACAGGATGTCGGCGACGCGGCCTGCCGAGGTGAACCACTTCTCGCCATTGATCACCCATTCGTCGCCGTCGCGCACCGCGTGGGTTTTGAACAGGTTGGGGTCGCTGCCGCCTTGCGGTTCGGTCATCGAGTAAGCGGAGAACATGTCCTGGTTGAGCAGCGGTTTGAGCCACCGCTCCTTTTGTTCCTCGGTGCCGTATGCGGCGAGCATCTCCATGTTGCCGGTGTCCGGCGCCGACGCGCCGAACATGTGTGGGGCGCCGGGGTAGCGGCCGATGACCTCGTTGAGCAGACCGAGCTTGAGCTGCCCGAAGCCCGGTCCGCCGAGCTCTCTGTCGAGGAAGATGGCCCACAACCCCTGGTCCTTGACCTCCTGCTGGAGTTCGCGGACGTACGCCTTGACCGCGGGATCGGGTGATCGCACCGCGTACGGGAAGATGTGGTCGAGCGGTTCGACTTTCTCTTCGCAGAACTGCTTGACCCAGTCGAGCTTCATTTGAAATTCGGGTTCGGTGCTGAAATCCCACGCCATGTGCGCAGTCTGTCACCACGCCGCTGACGCCAAGCAGCTATCCCGGTCTTGGTAACGCCGCAATCTCGATCTGCGTCCGATTCCGCGTGCCGCGAGCCAAAGCGGGTAGTCGAGCGCTAGGAAGGACGTGACATGACTACGCGTGCGCTCACAGCGCTTTCGATCGCAGCGGTCGGCCTGCTGATGGCCGCGCCCCAGGCTGCCGCTTCGCCCGAGGACGACCTCTGCCGCAGCATCACCTCGGTGGGTTATACGGGCGACTGCACCACACTGACCACTCTCGCCCGCGACGCGTGCGCTCAGTTCGCGCGCGGTGCCGACTCGACCGCCGTGGCCGAGAAGCTGGACATCGCGACCAAGGACGAGACGCTGTCGAACTTCATCGTGGCCGGGGCGCGGCTGTACCTCTGCCCGGAACCCAAGCAGGCGTGATCCGCCGGCGGGTCTGGCTTCGGCGCTAGACTCCGACGGCAATGAATGCCCGCCTCGCCGCCGCCAGGATCGCTGCCGCCGCGAGCGCCGCGATGATCTTGTTCGCTCTAGTTGGATGCTCGGATTCGGACAAGCCCGAAACACCCGCCGCGACGTCCGCCGCGCCGGCTCCTTCGGCCCCACCACCCACAGCCGAGGAACCGCGCCGAGAATTGGCATCCGATCCGGTGCGCATCGCTGACGACCTGGTCGCCGACGAACGGGCGCTGCGGGATCCGTCGTCGACCGAGTCGTTGAAGAACGCGGCTGCGCAGCGCCAGCAGTTGGCGTATCGAGCCATCGGACGGCACCCCGAGTGGGATCCGATCGTGCGCCCGCGGATTCCGCCGGAGCTGGGGAAGATCTACGACCACAACGTCCACGCGCGGCGTGAACTCGGCGTGATGAGCCGGCCGAAGGACACGCTGCCCGCGTGGCGGATCGTTGCGCCCACGCCGGTGGACCAATTGATGACCCACTACCGCGAGGCGGAATCCGAGTTCGGCGTGCCATGGCATTATCTGGCGGCGATAAATCTCGTCGAGACCGCCTTCGGACGCGTCGCCGGGGTGAGCACGGCAGGTGCGCAGGGACCGATGCAGTTCATGCCCTCGACGTTCGCCGCTTTCGGCGCGGGCGGCGACATTCACTCGCCCCGCGACAGCATCATGGCGGCTGGACGCTATTTGTCCGCCAACGGCTTCACGCGAGATCGCGACTACGCGCTCTACCGCTACAACAACTCGAACAACTACGTGCGGGCCATCCACGACTATGCCGCGGTCATGGCCGCCGACCCTGCCGGCTTCGACACCTATTACCGGTGGGAGGTCTACTACCTGTCCACCGCCGGTGACGTGCTGCTGCCGGTCGGCTACGCCGAGGCCAATCCCATCCTCGCCGTGAATTACCTTGCCGCCGCGGAAGCGCCGGCGCCCGACGTCGCGATCTCCGAGCAGAACACGCAGATCCTCGAGCGGATGCTGACGGCCAGGAACGGCGCGGCGCCACCGGAGCTTGCCGAGGTCATCTCACGCGCGTTTCTCGGAACCCCTTATGGCGCACACACTCTCGCCGGTTCGGTGAGCGAGCCGGAGCAGTTGGTGGTCGAACTGTCGAGGGTCGACTGCTTCACCTATGCCGATTACGTCGAGGCGCTGAAACGGGCGGGTAACCGCGACGAGTTCATCGCCGCACTGATCGATGTCCGGTATAAGGACGGTGTCGTGGCCTTCGCGAACCGCAAGCACTTCTTCACCGACTGGGCGGCGGCCACACCGGCGGTCGCGACTGACATCACAACCAGCCTGAGCAACAACGCGATTCCGGTGCAGAAGAACTTGAACCAGAAAGACTCCGGCGGCGTGTACCTGCCCGGCTTGCCGGTTGTGCCCCGGACGGTGTCCTACGTTCCGAGCGCGCAGTTCGACAGCGGCGTGGTGAGCGGCCTCCGAACCGGTGACTACATCGGAGCGTATTCCGAAGACGGCGGCCTCGACGTCACGCATGTCGGAATCTTCGTCGATACACCGGATGGCCCGGTATCACGCAACGCGTCCTCGCTTCCTGGCGACAACAAGGTGGTCGACATCCCACTGTTCGACTACGTCCGGACCGTTCCTGGAGTGGTGGTTCTGCGGCCGGTTCAATAGCCGGCCCCTACGCTTCGCCCAATGTGACCTGTGCGGTCTGAGCAGCCCCCGAACCGTTGACATAGGTGACGGAAACGTTCTCACCGGGGGCGCGCGAGCAGATCGCCGCCACGAGCGCTTCAGGGCCGTCGATCGGCTGGTTGTCGACCTTGGTGATCACTGCTTCGCTCGGCAGTCCAGCGGCGGATGCGGGGCCACCGTCGACGACGGCGACGGTTGCGCCGCCGGCCTTGGCGGCTTCCCTACCGAGCTTCACGCCGAGCGCACCATGACTGGCGGAGCCCGTCGTGACCAGTTCGTGGGCGACACGCTTGGCCTGATCCGACGGGATCGCGAAGCCCAGCCCGATAGAACCGCTCTGGCCGCCGGAGCCGCTGCCCATGCTCGCGATAGCGGAGTTCACGCCGATCAACTCGCCGCGCATGTTCACCAGTGCGCCGCCGGAGTTGCCGGGGTTCACTGCAGCATCTGTCTGGATGGCGTTGAGCACAGTGACGTCTCCACCCGCATCGCCGCCGGCGAACACCGGCCGGTTCAGCGCGCTGACGATGCCCGTCGTCACCGTTCCCTGTAAGCCGAGGGGCGAGCCGATCGCGACGACTTGCTCGCCGACTTTCACATCCGCCGAGGATCCGATGGCGATGGGCGTCAATCCGGAAACCCCCTCGGCGCGAACGACGGCAAGATCGCCCGATGGGTCGGCACCGACAACGCTGAACGGTGCGGTTCTGCCGTCGGAGAAGGCCACGGTTGCCGTGGGCCCGCCACGCCGCGAGCTGGGAAACACTCCGCGATCACTGTCGGCCACGGCAGCCACGACATGATTGTTGGTGAGGATGAGGCCGTCCTCGCTCAACACGATCCCTGAACCCGAAGGGCCCTCACCGCCCAAGTCGATCTTCAACTGGACGACGCTCGGCAGCACCCGGGCCGCCACCTCCTCGACGGTGCCCGCGGGAGCCGCGGCGGCCGCGCGTGGCGTGAGGGGTGCAGCACCGATGGGTGTCTGCGCGGCGATCGGGTGGTGCGTGCGGTCGTCGATGCCCACAACGGCCGCACCGACCCCGCCGCCCACGACCGCGCATACGACAGCGCCGGCGACGACGAGCCCGCGACGAGACTTCTTCAGCTGGATCCTGGGGATCGGAGCGGTATCAGCTTGCTGTGCAGGATGTTTCAGGTCATAGAGTGGAGGCTGGCCGTGCCGCCATTCGTAGCGGAGATGTGACGGGACGTGAGCCTGGTATGGCAGATACGGCTGTCCCGTAGCCGAACTTGAGGGCTGGTCCGTGGAATACCGCGGAGTGTTGGTCATTTGCGTTCGTTCTCTTTCCGGATCGTTGATCAGCCCACATGGCCTCAGCACACGGTCCCCGCGTCGACTGAGAGTGGACTGAGAACTGACTCAACAAATTCCGAGAGATCGAATCGTGACCGTCACACGGCTGAGGAGTTGGTTCTACTCGGGATCGGTGAAGACGGGCCGCTCCCCCGACATCCCGGCGCTGACAGCGGCGATCTGGTTGGGCTTGCCAAGCAGTTCGGTCTGCAACTGGGATTCACGCGACAGCGCCGCCGCGGCGTCATCACTGACCCAGGTCTCGTTGTAGAGGCGCTTGGCGGCGCGCACGGCATCCGGAGACCTCTGCGCGATCTCGCCGGCAAGTATCAACGCGGCGGCGAGCGGATCGTCCGCGGTGTGAGTGACCAAGCCGAGCTCCGACGCCTCACTGCCGGAGACGATGCGACCGGTGAACGTCAACTCCTTGGCGACGTCGATCGGTATCAGCCGGGGCAGTGTCTGCGTGATGCCCATGTCGGGAACGAGGCCCCACTTGATTTCCATGATGGACAACCTCGCGTCGGGAGCCGCTATTCGGATGTCTGCGCCCAACGCGATCTGAAGACCGCCGCCGAAGCAGTTGCCGTGAATCGCGGCAATGACGGGCGCCGGCACCAGCGACCAGTCGTAGGTCACGCGTTGGGCGAAGTTGGCCGGGTGATCGGCGTCTCGGTTCAACAGAACGTTCGTACCGCCCCGCTGGGCCGCGAAGCTCGCGACGTCGAGGCCTGAGCAGAAGCTCTTACCGTCGCCGTGGAGCACGACCGCGCGGATCGAAGGGACACCGGCCACCTGCGCAGCGGCGTTGACCAGGCCATCGAACATGGCGTGGTCGAGCGCATTGTGCTTGTCTGCGCGGAGCATCGTCACGGTGGCCACGCCGGTGCCGCTGATTTCCACTCGAACTCTGTCTTCGCTCACCTGTGGCAACTTACCGCGCAGCGTTACCGCTTTCGGGCGACGTCGGCAGGTCGGCCGTTGGGCGGGTGCGCGCAGCGCGGACCGACGCAGAAAGGTGCAAGCCGATGACCCCGGGAGCGCGAGCGCGCCCGGTGCAGTGGGTGTTAGGCGTCGTTGACTTCAGAAAGAGCCACAAGTGCGTTGCGGATACTTCCGACGACCCTGTCGCACACTGCATACGATCGTCTATGCGCGCTCGGCGTGTCACAATACCTTTGCCAACCGCCTCCGCGAAGGGAACCGATCGTGGGGTCTTCGAGAACAGCCATCCATTGGCCTGATCGCGATCTGTGGGCTGCGCGCGTATTCACAACCCGGGCGACCATCATCGGATTCAACGAGCGGTATCCGTGGGCCGCTGGGGTGATCGCGGTGCCTCTGACAATGATCTGCTTGGTCAGTGTGATCATGCTTCCACTCTTGTTCGTGCCGCTGCTGATACTGGCTGGCGTGACTTTGGTCGTGATCGAGTACTACGCACTGCAGCAGCAAGAACGGGGTAAACATGATGCGCGGCTCGCGGCCGGCAGGAAGTGGACCCGCCGGCGGCGAGACCAGCTAGCAGAGATACCGAGCAACCGGAATTTGCCGCATGTCGAGTTAGAAGCGCGCGCGCGGGCGGAAGCCGCAGAGGCCCAAGCGCAGGCCGCCGAGACGAGGGCGCGGGCGGAGGCCGCGGAGGCACAGGCCCTTGCCGCTGAAGCCGAAGCGCTGGCGGCCGAAGCCGAAGCGCTGGCCACCGAGGCCCGAGCCCAAGCCAAGGCCACCGAAGCCCAAGCGTTGGCCGCGGAACCCGAAGCGCTGGCAGCCGAGGCGCAAGCAGAGGCGGAAGCCGCCGAGGCTCGGGCCCGTGCAGCCGAAGCCCGCGCTTGGGCACGGGCACGCGCAGAAGCCGCCCAAAGCGAATCCCGTGCCGCCGAGGCAAGGAAGCAAGCGGAAGCCGCCGAAACCCAGGCCCGTGCCGCCGAAGTATGGGCTCAGGCGCAAGCCGCAGAAGCCCATGCCCGCGCCGCAGAAGCGAGAAAACAGGCTGAAGCCACCGAAGCCCAAGCCCGCGCCGCAGAAGCGTGGGCACAGGCGGAAGCTGCCGAAGCCCAAGCCCGCGCCGCCGAAGCCCAGGCTTGGGCACGGGCGCGGGGAGAGGCCGCCGAAACCGAGACCCGCGCCGCGGCAGCTCGGAAACAAGCCGAAGCCACCGAAGCCCAAGCTCGCGCCGCGGAGGTGTGGGCGGAATCGAAGGCCGCCGAAGCCCACGCCCGAGCGACCGAGGCTCGAGAGCGCGCGGCCAAGCTGCGACTCGAGGCGGAGGCGGCCAGGTCCCCATGGCCACCGCTTGCCAATTGACGCCGTTCCGACGAAGGTCCGCGAGCAGCTGCTCCCGGTGTGGAACCGGTCACCAATATTCGGTGAAGCGACAAGGCGGACCCGCGACTGCGCAATCCTCACCCTAGATCCAGGGAGTCGGAAGGTCCGTCTAGATAGGCAGTCACCTGAGCATCGAGTGGCACTACGTAACGCACTCCGAACTGCTTGAGAGATGCAGCGATACGCCCGCGATTTGCCGAAGTCTAGCCGATACCCAAAACCCGTGCCGGTCGGTGATCACCGAAAATCGATGTAGCCGTTCGTCTCTCGCAAGTCCAAAGGTAGAGCATGGTGGTAACACGTCGACGTCAGCCCGCCTCGACGCACGAGCCGGCCACCCGCGTTTACACCGCGCATGGTCGTCGATGTCGAGCACTGAGGCCGGCTAGGGCGCCAGACGCAACACACCCAAGCGGATGAGAGGCTGGATCAAGCCGACCTTCTCGGCCGCGGTGAGGTCTCCTGGGAGCTCGCGGACATAGAACGCGTGCATGTTGACGATGAATTCCACTGCCTCGATTGCCATCTCATCAACAGAGAGCACGGTGTTCCCGGTGCCGTCCACAACGTGGACGGTGTGATCTTCGGCGGCGATCGTCAACGTCTGTGCCATATCGTTGATGACCCGGGTTGACGGCGTGACGTTGTCGCTGTCGTACCAGATTCCTGGGAGCGGCTGCCCGAACAGCACCTCATATCGCCGGCAGAAGTCGTCGAAGGAAGCCATCTCTTGGGAGCCGCCGTCCAAGATCGTCGTTTCGGGCCCGCCGCGCTCGCCGGCGGGCGCGTGGTGGACGTAGCTTCCAAAGTACCGCTGGCTGAAGTCGGTGTACTCGGCGGTGAAGAGCACGAACGCGTGCCACGCTTCGTCCACCATCGCCGAAGACATGTCGAACGACTTGTCAGGGGTTGCCGCGGACAGCACGAGGTACTTCTTTGCCTCGTTGAAGAGCTGTTCTGCGGACGCCCGGGTCGCGACGACCCGGTCCCTGACAAGTCGATCGATCACGTAGGGCGCTTCGAACGCCAACGCCTCTTGAAGTCGACCTTCAAGCGCCACGGCGGATCACCGTCTCCCGGACGGATCACAGTTGCCGGGCACAATGCACGAGCAATAGGCGGGACCGGCTCGGCCTGCGGGGCTGGTGATGGTGAGCCTGCCGACGGTGACCTTCTCCGTGGTGGTCTTCTTGTTCATGTTGCTACCTTCCTGTTCCCCGGGCCCCACTGGTCGAAGCCCGTTCGGTGAACCAACTATCGCCCCAAACGACAGCTCGAACAGTCCGCAGACTGGAGGGTTCGGAGGAGGAACCGCGGTCCACCGATCGGCGGACCCAGCGGCCGCCCGGCTCTTAGATGAGTGTCAAGGATCAGCCGAAGCAACTGTCAACCATCAGCCGAAACACTGTCAGGAATCACCCGAAACAGATATGTCCAGCATCAGCCGACCTAATACACCCTCTGAAGTGGGGCGGGCGGGGCTCGAACCCGCGACCAACGGATTATGAGTCCCTTGACGCACCTCCGCCGTTATTCGCCGATGTTCCGAGTTGGCGCTTTACCAGCACATATCTATTCGCAGATATCCGCAGATATCCGCAGGTGTTGGACACGAGTTGTGACATCGTCGTGACACGATGGCCCATTTGAGAGCCGCCTTGCCACGCGGACAAGGGCGGAACTTGATCTCTACCTTCCAATGGACCGCGCTTGACTACCGGAATATTGGTTCGCCAACCATTCAAGATTCATCGCAAACTCACGATGATCTCGAGTCTTTCGATACTCGACGATATAGGCCTTGGCCTTCTTATAGACAGCAGGCACCGAGCCAGGAAACAACGTCATGACAAGGCTCGAATCTACGAGATCCGCCTTCGTGACGGCGCCTAGGCTTTCGTAGATGCCGAGGAGACCATGAAGCTCCGTACGCAGTTCGTCATACTCCTCCTCGGTTAATCCGCCTCTCGTCGGCTCGGACTTCAACACCGGGTCGTACTTGTCGGTGTATCGCAAGCCGCCACGGACGCGTTGCATCTCTGGCGTCATGCTTTGCTCGTGGAGGAACAGCACTGTGGCGACATCCCGCGATTTCCGAGCCTCTCGGTTCGCGCCACTTGCGACTAGCATGGCCAATATAGAAACGATGAGAGCGACAATTCCGAGTACATCTTCAGTCGTCATGTCCGTATGGTATTCAGCCATCTACCTGAAGGTTCGAAAATGCAGCGCCGCACACCTTCTCGCCACGAAATCGCCGACGATACGCGAGTTGGTACCGGCGGCTAGAGGGCGCGTTTGCGGTACCTGTTGAGGACCGCGAGTTCGGCCAGTGTCCAGCCGGTGAACGCGCCCCGCAGCGAGTGCGTGAACTGTCCGGCTTGATTATCGACCGGGATACCACCGGGGTTGGTGATGAGCCGTGCTGCCGCTGTCACAATCACGGCCTCGAGTTCCTCGTTGGGTGCCCAGCCCTCACCGCTCCCGCGCACGTATGCCTTGACCATCGTGGTGACGACGGGGATGGCCTGCTCGGCCGACGCCTCCAACGTTGTGTCGGAGTGCCGGCCGAGGAACAGCAAGACCTGTTCGGCGTCAACCACTTTAGCTACCCGGCTCCACCAGGACAGCTACCGCTTCGGGATGCAGCAAGCCGAGGTCGTACCGTGTGACCACGCGCAAACCAACCTGGTCGTACTCGGCGTAGCGTTCGGTCAGCACTGTCACGGACGGTGCCACGTCGCGGGCAATTGCCACGTTCGACATGTCGGCCAGGATCGCCGTGCCCTCAGGCAGCTTGTTCGTCACGGTGACCGGGATTCCGAACAGCCGATAGGTCGGGCCAGCGGTCAGGTCGGATTCGAGCACGTATTTGTTGGACGTGTCGGATTCCTTGACTTTGCGGATTCTGATGAAGTCAGAGCCGTTGATGAACCACCTGTTGGGCATGACCTCCTGCGCGTTGAGCAACCCGATAGCGTCGAGCAAGTAGTCGGGATCTTCGGGCACGAATCCGCCTTGGGTCACGTTTTCCTGATGCAGCAGGCCGGTGATGGAGTCAGACGAGCCGGTACCAGTCAGCAGGGCTGTGTCGAGAGCGTCGGAAACATCCTTGACCAGCCGTGCCCGCAGTACGGCGTCGATGCCAATAACCGACTGGCGCACCAGCTCATTGGAGTATCGGAGAATCGTCTTGATGCTCTTCCTATCGGTCGGCATCAAGGTCAACTCGTCGAAGTCCACATCGGCGTCATCAGGAATTAGGCCGGATTCACCAACCCACCCGACCGTTGCGCCGCTAACCAATTTTGGGATGCGCAGCACGCCGCTGGTGTCGAAAATGCGTGGACCGCTCGAGAGTACGACGCTCGCGGCTTCGAGGGGTTGCACCAGCAGGCTAGCTACCTGGTCCTGTAGCAACTCAGGATTGGCTGCCGTTGTTTCAGTCATGATGGTGTCCTGTTCTTACAGATAGGGATTGATAAGGGCACGGGTCAACCGCTATTGGGGAGACGTGCCACCAGGACACCTGAAGAGGGTGGGCCGCAGCGCCAGGCCGCGACCCACCTAGCATACCCTTATGGGGTATCTATGCGCTACTGCGCAGAATGTCATGCAGGTTAACTTGTGCCGTTGACTGCGTTGCGCCTTGTCCGATGTAGCCCGTGGGTCGGCGTGCCGCGAGATGCGGCTTGCGAGTCAACAGTTCGTCAATCGCTGCTGTCAGCTTTTCGGCGTCGTCTAGGTGTTCGGGATTGAACGGTAAGTCTTCTGCGTCGGCTAGGCGTCCTGTGGCGCGCACCAGTTCGGCGTGTAGCCGTTGCTCGGCCTTCTGGGCGCGTTGGCGATGCTTGCCGTTTTCCTGGCGTAGTTCCTCGACGTAGGAGCGAGGGAAGGTCTCGGCTTCGGCTTCGGCCTCCGTGGCCGCCGCTTCCTCTTGGCTATCGGCCGCGGTGACTTCTGTGCTGTCATTTGTTTCGCCATCCTGGTCTGGTGTGGGTTCCTGGTCTGTTGGTTCGTCAACTTGCTCTTGCATTGCGCTCTAACCTCCGTGTGAATCCGGTTGATTGAATGTTTTGAGCGAGTACCGGCCGTTGTACGCACTCGCACCCTTTGTGTCGTGGCATTGGATGCGCGGCAGGCCAGACACGGCCTTCTCGCCACCACCAACGGCAAAGCTGGCATGGGTCGGCGTCGAGTTGCCGCACCCACCCCTTGACGAGCGGCTGTTGGTGCATGGCTTCGCCGAACGCTTTTGTGGCACTCTCTAGCGGCTCCGAGCGTGCCAGGCGGCTGACAATTGCTTCAGGCACGTCGGATGCCTCGGCCACTTTGAGAACCGTTGTGGCGGCTTTCGACAGCCGTACAGTGTCGTCGGCCGGTGGCAGCACGCCAACCACCGGAACCGCTTCGGCCGTCCCGAGCATGATGCTCGCCGCGAGGGACAAATCCGCCAACGCGTATGCCTGGCTGTTGGCCTGCGCGACAGCGGCCGCCATCAACGCAACCGCATCCTGTACCGATAGTTCACCGGACAGGTAAAGCGCGTAGAGCACTTGTACTGTGCGGTCGCTGCTGTCGGCCAACGCGATTAGCTCATCCTGATAACTCACGAGGCAATCGCCCGTAAGTCAATACCAGCGGTGTCCAAGGCTTCAGTCCGGCGAGCAGTGCGAATCTGTGCTATCTCGTCATCGGTGTAGCCGAGTCGCTGCAACGCGTATGAGGCCGGCAACAGGCCAGCGGCGAACAACTTGGTCACCGCATCAGCCTCCTGTGCGACGCTCCTCGTCGATGCGTCGGCCCACTTCACCCGTGCATCAACGTTCATCGGGTCGACGCCATCGCGCACTGCGACTATCAACCGGGCTACGTCCTCCCATGAGCGCCCGAATTGCTGCTGCCGCGCTTCGGCTCTCGCAGTGAGCGACGCCTCGGACGCACGTAGCGCATCGGCGCTGGCAGGCTGGTCCGTCAACACCCCGAGCATGTGGGCCGGTAGCGCACTGACGGCCATTATCTGCTGAGTCAACACTCCGACTGCGGCCTCGTAACCGTTCAGATCGGCGGCGTCGAGTTGGCCAAACTTGGCGGCAGGTTCTTCAGCAATCATCATCCTGTTGGCGTCGGGGTATGGGTTGACCGCCTCGGTGTCGCCGGTCGGTTCACCGTCGTCATCGAGCACGGCGGCTTCCTCGAGTTCGATGCCGGTAGCGAACCGACGCGGCCTACCAACGTATTCGGATGAAACCATCATGTCCGCTAACACCTTATTCAGCGCATCGCACAACGGTTTCAAGTCCTCGATTTCGGAGACGCCTTCGTCAAGAATGCGATCAGAGTTCAACAACCGGACTACGGGCGGCACTCCCAACGGGTTAGAGATGGACTCCAAAACACGGAATCCGCTTGTGGTGGCGCCGGTCTGCTGTGCGCGGTAGCGGACTATCTCGTCGGGTCCGTAAAGGACGGCCTCGGTGGTTGTGTCAGTTTCCCAACGCTTCAACGCGTGGGTGATGCGGCGGGTCCCGGGGTCACGCAGGCATGACATTTGCTTGGCAGATTCGACCGTGACAAGGGGTCTGCCGAGCCGGTCGGCCCACACGATTACGTAGCTCTGGCCGAGTAATAGCGCCTCGCGGTGCGCAACACCTGACTCCTGGTCGAGGTCATTGCGTAACCACTCGTCCCAAACATCAACGCCGGTAAAGCCGGTCACGCGTAGGCGCTCGGTCAGCGATGTAACCGCCAGGCGCGGCAGGTTAGACGCCATTCGCCCGAATCGGTCGCCAAGGGCAGTTTTCGCCTCCGGCGATAGGAACGCCAAAGGCTGCGTACCCGAGTAGTACCGTTCGAGCTCAGCGTAGGCTGCTGCCTTCTCTTCAATCTTCTGCAACATCATGGTAAGTGTGTCTGTCACCTAAAGCTCCTAGCTTTCTTTCGTTTTCGATGTGTTGCGCGCCAAGTAGCGCGACTGTGAGTCATGACCAAGCACGCGGCCAGATCCATCTTTCTCGCAGTTCTCGACCGGGACGCTTTCGATAGCCGAATGCCCCGCGCATCCTCCACGATGACGGCGGCTGCGACGTGTTCGGCCAATTGCCGATCACCTGAATGCGACATGCGACCGTTCACCGCTGCGCTATAAAGGTCACCCGTTGCCGCAGTCAACCGCGACGGCGAGTGCGGAAACTCAACTACCGGCAGCTTCTCGGCCTCCAACGCTTGCAGTGTGCGGGTCCAGCGGAACGGGTCGGCGACAATCTCGACCACGCGCCAGCGTCTACATGCCTGTCGTATCTCGTTTTCAACCTCGGAGATAGGCACGCGATACGAGTCATCACCGTTGGTGCGTTGCCACACGCGGATGGTGTCGAAATGCGGTTCGGCCGAAACCGTCCCGACCAAAAGGGCTGTCGTGTCGTCACTGAACGAGCCATCAAGGGCAACGACGACCTCCGCCCCGTCCGGGACCGGCTTGCCCGTGCTCAGGTCGTCCCACACACCAGGCGGCAGAAACCCACCCTCGGTTCCGGTGGCGAACTGACACAACCGAGCCCGCCGAAACGTCGCCTCACGAGTCTTCGGCGGTAATAAGGCGTGCATCGCGTCGCGGTGCAAAAAATCGTCGAGGGCCGGGTTGGCCAGCTCCCAGCAGTGTTGACAGTCAACCGGGTGATCCTCGAAGCCGCCCGCCGAGAACTCGCGCCAAACCATCGACATGTCGTCGGGGTTGTCGGCGGCGTAGTTCCGAAGATCCAGCAGGACCTGATCGTCTAGGTTCGGCCCCGGCGTACCTATGCAGACCAGAGTGGAATGCTCGCGTTTCCCCTGCGCCAGCGTCAGCACCTCGTATGAGTCGCGGTTGGCTACACCGGCCTCGTCGAGAATCGCCAGCGTGTAGTCCAGCCCTTCCAAGCGTTTCGGCTCGGCCGGTAGGCAGTGAAACGAACTGTCCGTGTTCGGGATATAGAGCCGTTCCTTGAACACCTGACAGCGGGAGGAGAGGTCCTCGTCGAGTTCCACCATGCGGCGGGCGATGTTGAACACGATCCCGGCCTGGCGTTCGTCGACAGCGACGACGCACACCACCGAACCCTCGCCACCCGTGAACAGTTCGTAGACGCCCCACGCAGACATGAGCGAGCTTTTTCCGGACCCACGCGGCAGCATCCAGCCCGCTGTACGCGGCCGAGGATTTGCATCCAGAACTGACCCGACTAGGTCACGCTGCCAATCCCTCAGCCGCAGCGGCGACCTCGCACCCGTGCCTTTCGGCACCTTCACGAACTTCTGGCAAAAATCATCGAATCGCGCCGAACCCGTCGACCGTGGCCGCCAGGGCAACACACTGTCATCAACTGCTGCCTTGGGTCCGGCTCTCATGGCAGGCTCCAGGTATGGCAAGCATGAAGGGTCCTTACACCGATTTCGAGATTGTCTGGGCATACGGAGCCCCGTCGGGGCTCAAGGAACAAATCACAGACGAGACGAAGCTCCAAGTCACCGAGGCCGGCGTTCTGCACATCACGAATACCGCTGGCGGGTCGGCAATTACCTGCGCGCCTCATACGTGGAAGTTCGTGTTCCAGCATCAGACGTTGGAACCGAGGCCAATTGCGGCGTTCGACTGACTTCACGTAGACCACCTAGTGGTGTGTAACGCGCCCTGCGGCTTGCCTACGGGGCTTGCGTCGGTCGGTTGACCTCTTCCCGGCTGGGTTGCTCTGCGGCTACCTGGGCGAGCTGACCCTGCTGCTCTGTTGCAGGGACCGCATCGGACAACAATGTCGCGGAGGCGAATTGGTTTGCTCTGGGCTTTGCGTGTCCAGGCTTCGGGCGTGTGGTCGCCTTGTAGGTCGTCGGTGGCGCCGCAGTCGGTGCAGAAGGGTTGGAGTCGTCTGGCTTGGCGGGATAGCTGGTCCCATCTCCAGTCGTAGCCGCGTTCCCTTTTGTTGCGGGTGTCCTTACGGTGCTCGGGGCAGCGAGACTGCTGGGACAGTTCCCCGCAACGGGGTACGATGCATGGCTTTAGCATGTGTTGTCTCCCGGCTGTGCGATGGCGTGGACTTGGTCGCGGATGGCTGCGACTTCTTCTGTTGTGAGTGCGAGGAAGTTGTTGCAGAAGGCGCTGAGCGCGAGGAGTTGTCGATAGGTGAGTGTCATGGCGAGTTCGCCGAGGCGTTCGTCGTTGATGCGCAGGGCGACGCCGAGTTTGTTGTCGGGGCCTGCGAAGAAGTAGCCATCGACTGCGTGCGGGTAGACGGCGATGACGTCTTTGGGTAGTTCAAACTCTTGCGCCTTGTCGAAGAAGTCGCTCACTTCTTAGCTCCTGTCACGCGGGGATCGAGTAGGTTTTCGACAGCGGGGATGTGAGGGCAGTCGACGAACTCGAGTTCGTCGCAAGTGCAAGACCAATCCTCCTTCGGTGACCAGCGGACGGCGTATCCGTCCACGATGGCGAGGACTGTTGGTTGGCGTGCGCGTGTTCCGATGACGCGCAGGATTTGGATTTTCATGTCGCTCATTGGTTTCTTTCCTCGTATCGGGTAAGCCATGGACAGGTGTCGTTGTGGAGAATCTGTATCCACCACATGCCGATTTCGTCGTCGTGCACTAGTCGTGCGTCGTTGTTGCAGTCTGGGCACTTGACGGTGTGGAGGGTGTCGGCGATTCCGCGGATTGCGGGCGGTATTCGGCGACGCTCAGCTCGGTTCACTGTTCTCCTCCCTCCATGCTTTGAATGCTCTGCGGCTCCGGTCGTCTCGCCATTTGAGTCGTTCGCGTGCTTCGCGCGCTGATGTTGGCGGCGGGTCGAGTTCGCCGATTGCCGCTATGTCGTCAGGGTCGGCGGTTTCTTCGGGGTTGCGCTCGCCGCGCATCGGGGCTGTGATGCTGATTTGGTTGCCGATTATGACGAACTTGCCGCACAGGGGTTCTCGGTCGCCGGATGGCGAGTGGCGGCGTAATCCGCCGTGGCGGTCCTTGTGGATGCTGAGGTAGGCAGAGCCGCCTTTGTCCGGCGTGAAGGCGCTGTCCACCTTGACGCGGATGCTGGTGCCGCCGATGGCGCGTTTCTTGGCTGCGGTTCCGGTTGGACCGAATGCTCGGGAGTCTGAGCCTTTGGCCAGGTGGTCGATTCCGACGACGCAAGCGCCGGTCCTCGTCAGGGGCTTGATGACTCGGGTGTGTACGTCGGTAAATTCGTCGGCCGAGTTGCTTCCTGCTCCGAACAGCGGCAGTAGTTCGCCGATGCTGTCGATGATTACGAGGGTCGGCTTCCAGTCGGTCATGTCGTCTATGACGGCGATGGCTTGGTCGCGTTCGGCCGGCTCGACGTACAGGAATCGGTTGGGGTTGCGTAAGACAGACTCGTCTGCTCCGAATCCGAGTAGTCGGCTCACGGTGGACTCGACGCCGTTGTGGTCGAGGTCGAGCCTCAGCACGCGTCCACCTGCCTTCAGCTCTTCGACTGTGGCGTAGTCGCAGAGCAGCGTCTTGCCGCTCTCCGGGTCTCCGAAGACGATGTTGAACTGGCCTCGGTAGAACAAACCCTTACCGTCGGAACGTCTGCATACCTCGGGTGTGGGTGGTTCTGGTATCCCGTCGTCGAGTAGTGCGCCGATGTTTACGTATCCGCACTGTGGGTTGCGCACGGGATGCACCTCGGATGCACTGACGTAAGGGTGCAGGTCGGTGGGTTGGGTTGCAACCGTACCCCTATATGGGTTGCAACCCGGTTGCACTGCATCATCCGGTTCAACTGTGGGTGGTGGCACATCTGCGTAGGGGTCGTCGTATACCGCTGTGGTCATGCGGCGACCTCCCATCGCTCGGCGATGGTTCGTGCGATTCGGCGTTGCCGGTCGTCGGCACGCCACATCTCGCGCAACGCTTGGACGTCGGGCCAGGGCGACAACCCGGCCGCTAGTAGGTGTTCAACCGCGAGCGCGTAGCCCTTTGTCGGGCGCGGTTTGCAGCGATGGCACCACGGGTCGCGGCAGCCGCATTCGAGCGGTGGTACGCGGTAGGTGGCTTCGCGTCGTCGTCCTAGTCCTTCGATATACTCGTAGGCACACTGGCGGGTGTAGGCCTCGGCGTCGTTGTCGGCGTCGGGGCCGACTTCTTTTCGGTTGTTCATGCTGTGGCTGCTGCCTCCTCTAGGCGGTTCACGTAGTCCTCAAGGCTTTGCGCGGTTACGAAGGCGCGGCGCCCGATGTTGACGCGGGTCAACTGGTGCGACTTGAAGAGTTCGTAGATGGTTGTGTGGCCGATGCCGCCGAGGATTGCTCGAGCTTCTGGCACCGGAACCAACAGTGGACTGGGTTTGGGTTCCATTGCTGGACTCCAATCATGTTGTAGTTGTCTGAGTTTCAGTTGTTCGGAGGCCTAACGGTCTCCGCTTGATGCGCACTGTGGAGTTGTCAAACATCCGCCGGTGTTCCGGCGACTCGCTTTGAATCCGGGCGAGCATTGACACTAGATTAGTGACATGACACTATTACTGGTAGCAGTGTCACTAAGATTTCGATTGACACAGGGAGGACCACCCGAAATTGGAGACGTTTCTGCTTCCCGACGGGGGGCGCTTGTGGGAAGAGCCTGGGTCGCGCAGACACAAGGTTGGTGACCGTTGGCTGCCATCGCCGGTCATCTATGAGTATCCGGGCGATAAGAAAGAGCCGGCCTACCGCCTGAAATTCGAGGTGTGGGAAGGCGTACCCGTTTGCACCGAAATCCGCTTGATGGCGAAACAGGCTGAGCGCGTACACATTCGACCGAAAGATGTGAAGCTAGTCGCTAACAGGTTGGAAAATTCGCTTCACGACTGGCTTGCGTTCCTTGAGTACGAGCGGATCGCGCCAGGCAAGTTCGTGCGACGCGACATTCCCTCCGAAGAGCAGATACGTGCGACCCGCAGAGTCATCCAGACCGCCCGTGGGCAGACACGTCGAAAGATGACGGACGAGCACTTAAGAGCTGTGGCGAACGCGGTTAGCACTGCAACGGGACCCCCAGTAGAGGCTGTATCGGCAGTTTTCGGCGTATCCATCCGTACCGCGTGGCGGTACATCGAGAAAGCGCGCGAGGAGGGGTTCATTGATGAGTAAGCGACAGCAGTTGCCTCCACAGATTCGCAAGGTGGAAGTGAAGGACCGCGCGAGCGGCAAGACTGTTGTGCGATACCAGGTGACGGTCGACGCTGGCATCAGTCCCGAGACGGGTAAGCGGAAGCAGACGCGGAAGCGGTTCACGACAGAGAAGGATGCCCGCGATTACCTCTCGACCACGCAGGCTGCGGTCGCTGCCGGAACCTACGTCGCCCGCAGCAAGCGGACGGTGCGCCAGGTTATTGACGAGTGGTTGGCCTCGAAGCACAACCTGAAACCGTCGACTGTGCTCGGGCACAAATCGAAGCTGTCCGCAGTCAAGGACGAGCTGGGTGAGGTCGAGGTTCAGAAGCTGACGAAGGGCCACCTTGACGACCTGGTGAAGCGGCTTCGGGCCGGTGAGGTCGAAGGACGTTCGGCCTGGTCTCCGCGGTCGGTCAACTACATGCTGTCGATTCTCACGTCGGCACTTGAGTCCGAGTGCAAGCAGGGCAACGTCGTGCGTAACGTCGCGGCGCTCGTCGAGCGTGTCGACGAGTCAGGACGTGCGGAGATGAAGACGCTGACCGAAGATGAGATGTTCCGCATCCTCGACCATGAATGCCGCGACCGGCATTTGTGGACACTCGCGCTGTATGGGCTTCGTCGGGGCGAGATTGCGGGGCTGAAGTGGTCGTCTGTCGACCTCAGCGCAGGGACTGTGACTGTTGAGGAGAATCGTGTGGTCGTCGAACGCCAAGTGCTGACCGGGACGCCGAAGTCGAGGAAGTCAAGGCGAATCCTTCCGATGCCTACCGAGGTTGTCGATGTGCTGAAGGCTGCGCGCAAGCGTCAGCTCGAGGATCGCCTTGCCGCCGGTTCGCAGTATGGCAGCGGCGAGTATGTCGCGAGTAACCAGCTTGGCGAGCCATTGCATCCTGACGCGATTACGTCGCGGTGGGAGAAGTTGCTCAGAGATCTAGGTATCCCGGCTGTGCGGCTACACGACGCTCGTCATTCGTGCGCGACCTTGATGCATCTGCGTGGGGTACCGATAGCGGTCATCGCCGCGTGGCTGGGGCATGCGTCGGCGGCTTTCACGATGGCGACGTACGCGCACAGCCAGGACGATGCGTTGAAGGCAGCGGCGAGTAGTTTCGGGCGAGTTGTGACAACTCGTGACACGGAGACCGGCGTTACCTGAATCGCGTGGAGCATAAATGCGCGTTTACCTAGGCTTTCTGGTGGGGCGGGCGGGGCTCGAACCCGCGACCAACGGATTATGAGTCCGCGGCTCTAACCGACTGAGCTACCGCCCCGGCGCGTTGCGCGGCACCATCGTCCCATATCGCGATGTGCCCACCTTGCAGCGACTAATTCGCTCCCAGCGAATTTTTCGCTGCGAGGTGGGCACCTACAGCAATGGCCCCTCAGAGGTGGGCATCTACAGCACTGGCCCTCAGAGGTGGGTATCTACAGCACTGGCCGGGAGCCGTCAGGCGATATCGGCGTACACCGGCTGCCCGTCGTCACCGATCGAGTACCGCTCGGTGCCCGAAGCCACCCGCGGCGCGTCGGCGCCCAGCGATACCGCGATCTTGTTGCACGCGTTGCGCATGACATCCAGCGTCAGCTCCAACGACTGCTTCTCCGAGAAATTCCGCCGCACCTCCGCCGCCACCTCGGCGTCGATGCGCGCCGGCGACCAGATCAGCGCGTCGACGTACCGCAGCGCCGCCTTCTGCGCCTCGGTCAGGCTCTCGGCGGATTCATAGTCCTCGATCTGCCCATACATCTCCTCCGAGCCGCCGGAGTCCAACGCGTCGCCGTCGCGCAACGACTTGCACAGCCTGCAGTTGTGCTGCATCGCGCCACGCAATCGGACGATCTCCGTGGTCACCGGATCGAGCGCCCGCAACCGCGCCACCGCCGGTGCGAACCCGTTGAGCAACGCATCGACGGGATCGGACTCCGGATCCCATTCCACGACGCTGACGTAACCGGGTCTCCCTAAGCCCAGCGCTTCACAGCCCGCCCACACCCGCGGCACGAAGTCCGCGATGAAGGTCGCGACGACAGTCCGAAATACGTTGTCGCCCAGAGTATCCGATAGTCGCTTACGCTGGTTGTCACCGATACCCGACACGTCGGTCGCGAACTGCTCGGCGAACGCCGCCACCACCCGGTCCGCTTCGGTGGACTCGTCGAGCAGGTCGACTTGCACCGCCAGCGGCGGCAACGACAGCGACCTGCCGCACGTCAACCGGATCAGCGTGTCCCGTTGGCTGTCACCCGACGACATCGCCACCAAACCGGCGATCCGATCGGCAAGCTCATCAGCGCCCACGCCCCGATTATTGCGCCTGACTGACGGAGGACATGTGAAAGTCCGGAATCCGCAACGACGGCATCGCCGCCCGCGTCGCCCAATCACCCCACTCGCGCGGCAACGTGAACTCGCTGACCCCCGCTTCCGTCGCGCGGCGCAGCAGGTCCAACGGGCTTTCGTTGAACCGGAAGTTGTTGACCGCCGCCGTCACCTCGCCGTCCTCGATCAGATACACGCCGTCACGGGTCAGTCCGGTCAGCAGCAGCACCGACGGGTCGACCGCCCGCAGGTACCACAGTGTGCTCAGCAGCAGACCACACTCGGTCGCCGCGATCATGTCCCTCAGGTCAGACTCCCCACCGGTCATCAGCAGGTTGCCTGCCGGCACCGCCGGCGCCGTGTCGAATTCCGCGGCGGCGGCCCGCGAATACGCCAGCGCGTTGATCGCGCCGTCGCGGATCCAGTCCACCCGCTCGATGTCCATGCCGTTGTCGAACACCGAAATCCGTTCCGACGACGTCGACGTCGCGACGAACGGCGTGCAGGCCAGTCCCGAGGCGAACGGATCGGAGTACAGCGTCAACGGCAGATCGGTGAGCCGCTCCCCCGCCCGCGTGCCGCCGCCCGGCGCCGACAACGCCGTGCGACCCTCCTGCGCGCCCCGGCCGTCCATCGCCCATGTCAAAAAGATCATCAGGTCTGCCACCGCCGACGGGGGCAGGATCGTCTCGTAGCGGCCGGCGGGCAGCTCCACCGTGCGCCGGGCCCACCCCAGGCGCGTCGACAACTCCTCGAGCATGGAATCGATGGGCACACCGCCGAAGTCGGCGGCGTTGACGCCGACCCACGCGCTTGCGCCGTCACGTTTGCCGTTGATCTCCACCGAGCCGGTCGGCTGCGTGTAGCGCCGCCGCAGCCCGCCCGACGTCGCGACGAACGTCGTCTCCAGGATGTGCCGGGCATACCCGTACAACCGGTCGCTGCCACGAAACGCACGGGCGAGGCCGTCAGCAACCGGCAGAAACACCTCCGCTCCTGTGTTCGGCACCGGAGCATCCCAGTCCGGTGGTGCATCGCCACCGGCCAGCAGCGGCGCGCTGTCGCGGGCCTCGAGCGCCGAGCGCGCCGCCTCCTGCGATGCCGCCACCAGACCCGCGATGGTCGACGGGTCCACCTCGCTGGATCGCACCGAACCGACATGTGACGCGCTTCCCTTGCGCACCACCGAGATCACCGTCGTGTAGCGCCGCCTCGACTCGCCGTTGGTGGTCATCGAGTTGCCCGCCCACCGCAACGACGCGTCGGCCTGGTCGGTCACCAACACGACCGTGTCGTCGGCCCCTCCCAACCGGGCCGCCTCCGCCAGCGCGATCTCCACCACCTGCTGTGCGCCGATCATCGCTTACCGCCCGCCCTCGGCGCGGGTGTTGAGCACGTTCACCCCGCGGAACAACGCCGACGGACAACCATGGCTCACCGCGGCCACCTGGCCCGGCTGCGCCTTACCGCAGTTGAACGCGCCGCCGAGCCGCCACGTCGACCGACCACCGACGGCCTCCAGCGAACCCCAGAAGTCGGTCGTGGTCGCCTGGTACGCCACGTCGCGCAGCTGGCCGTCGAGCCGGCCGTCGCGGATGCGGAAGAAGCGTTGCCCGGTGAACTGGAAGTTGTAGCGCTGCATGTCGATTGACCAGCTCTTGTCTCCGACGATGTAGATACCGTCGTCGACGCGGGCGACCAAATTCTCGGTGCTCACCTCGTCGGCGCTCGGCTCCAGCGACACGTTGGCCATCCGCTGGATCGGCACGTGGTGCGGCGAATCGGCGTAGGCGCACCCGTTGGAGCGCTCCTCCCCGAGCCGCGGTGCGAACACTCGCTCCAGTTGGTAGCCGACGAAGATACCGTCACGCACCAGGTCCCACTTCTGCGCCTGTACTCCTTCGTCATCGAAACCCACCGTCGCCAAACCGTATTCGACGGTCCGGTCGGCGGTCACGTTCATGACCGGTGAGCCGTAGCGCATCGCGCCCAGCTTGTCGGGCGTGGCGAACGAGGTCCCCGCGTACGCGGCCTCGTATCCGATCGCCCGGTCGTATTCGGTGGCATGGCCGACCGATTCGTGGATCGTGAGCCACAGATTCGACGGATCGATGACGAGATCCGTCGGCCCCGCCGTGACGCTGGGCGCCTTGACCTTCTCGCCCAGCCACGTCGGCAGCATGGCCAACTCCTCGGTCCAGTTCCACACCTCGTCGCCGGCGACGTACTCCCAGCCCCGCGCGGTCGGCGGGGCCAGCGTTCGCATCGTCTCGAACGTCCCCGCCGCGGCATCGACGGCGACCGCCTCCAGCGACGGCTGCACCCGCACCCGCTGCTGGGTGATCGTCGAACCGAAGGTATCGGCGTAGAATGTCTGCTCCTTGGCGGTCTGCAGTCCCGCCGAGACGTGATTCACGCCGTCCGCGGCCAACAGCCGCCCCGAGTATTCGCCGAGCACGGCGAGCTTGTCGGTGGTTGCGACAGTGAACGGGTCGACGTCGTAGTCCGAAACCCAAGTGACATCGGAGTACACGGGCTCGGCGGCCAGCTCGATGCGCTCGGCGTTGAGCGCAGCCAGCGTCCTGGCCACCCCTACAGCGCGACGCGCGGTCTGGGCCGCGACATCCGCGCGGAGCTCGGCATGCGACGCGAAGCCCCACGTCCCGTCGACGATGACACGGACCGCCAGGCCGATCTCCCGGTCGACGACCGCGGTCTGCAGGACACCGTCGCGCAGCTGCACGAACTCCGAAGTGACCGCCTGGATGCGAAGGTCGGCGTAGCTGGCGCCCGCGGCCACGGCCGCCGAGGTTGCCGCCTCGGCCAGCTCGCTCCTCGGCAGGTCGAGGAAGTCTGCGTCGACGCGTCGGGTAGCTGCCACGACACCACCGTAGTGGTGGCGCCGCCGGGAAGCTTTAATGACTCGGATGGCACAACGCCGCCGCACGACCACGACCGCGTACGCACTCCTGGCGCCGAGCCTGTTCGGAGTCGTCGCGTTCATGCTGCTGCCGATGCTCGTGGTGGTGTGGCTGTCGTTGCACCGGTGGGACCTGCTGAGCCCGATGGAGTATGTGGGCCTGCGCAATTGGCAGTCGGTGCTGACCGATCCGACGTTCGGCACCTCGCTGGTCGTCACGCTGCTGTTCGTCGTGCTGGTCGTGCCCGCACAGACCCTCCTCGGATTGATCGCGGCATCGCTGCTGGCACGCGGGCTGCCCGGCAGCGGTTTCTTCCGAACGTTGTATGTGCTGCCGTGGATCTGTGCGCCGCTGGCGATCGCGGTGCTGTGGCGCTGGATCCTGGCACCCACCGACGGCGCGGTCAGCACCGTCCTCGGCCGCCAGATCGAATGGCTCACTGATCCGACGCTGGCACTGCCGGTGGTGTCGGCGGTGGTCGTGTGGACCAACGTGGGATACGTGACGCTGTTCTTCCTGGCCGGCATCCTCAACATTCCCGAGGACATCCACAATGCCGCCCGCACCGACGGCGCGACGACGTGGCAGCGGTTCCGGCACATCACCCTTCCGATGTTGCGGCCGACGTTGTTCTTCGTACTGGTGACCGGAATCATCAGCGCCGCCCAGGTTTTCGACACCGTGTACGCGTTGACCGGCGGTGGCCCGCAGAACCGGACCGACCTGGTGGCGCACCGCATCTACGCCGAGGCGTTCGGCGCCGCAGCGGTGGGCCGGGCCGCGGTGATGGCGGTTGTACTGTTCGTCCTGTTGGTCGGTGTGACCATCGTCCAGCAGCTCTATTTCCGTCGACGGATCAGCTATGACCTCACCTAGCCGCGTCACGTCCGCCGCCGTCATCTACCCCATCCTGCTGGCGGGCGCGCTGATCACGTTGGCGCCGTTCATCCTCGGCGTCCTGGCCTCACTGCGGGATCCGCGCACCTTCGACACCGAGTCACCGCTGTCCTTGCCTCTGCCGCCAACCCTGCAGAACTACGCGAACCTGGCCGACGCCGGCTTCGGCCGGGCCGTCGTCGTGACCGCGCTGATGACGGCGGTGATTCTGCTCGGCCAGCTGACGTTCTCCGTGCTGGCGGCGTATGCGTTCGCACGGCTGCAGTTTCCCGGCCGCGACGCGCTGTTCTGGGTGTATGTCGCGACGCTGATGGTACCGGCGACGGTCACCGTCGTCCCGCTGTACCTGATGATGGCCGAGGCGGGGCTGCGTAACACCTTCTGGGCGTTGGTGCTGCCGTTCATGTTCGGTTCGCCGTACGCGATCTTTCTGTTGCGCGAGTACTTTCGCACCATCCCCGGCGATCTGGTCAATGCGGCTCGCATCGACGGTGCCAACACGTTGGACGTGATCGTGCACGTGGTGTTGCCCGCGAGCAGACCGATCCTGGTGACGCTGGCGCTGATCACCGTTGTCTCGCAGTGGAACAGCTTCATGTGGCCGCTGGTGGTCACCAGTGGCGGCCAGTGGCAGGTGCTGACGGTCGCGACGGCGGGGCTGCAGTCACGCTACAACGCGCAGTGGCCGCTGGTGATGGCGGCGACGACGGTCGCCATCGTGCCCCTGCTGGTGTTGTTCGTCGCGCTGGGTCGCCACGTCGTGCGCTCGATCGTGGTGACGGGGTTGAAATGAGCGTGCGGCCGAGGTTTTCCACGCTCTTCGCGACAGGTGTGGCGATGACGGGTGTGCTGCTGCTGGTCGTGGCCATGCTGCTGGGGCAACCGAATGACGCGGGCGGCCGGAAGGTCGTGACCGTGCGGTTGTGGGATGAGCAGGTGGCCGCGGCCTACCGCGCGTCGTTCTCCGAGTTCGAAAGTGCGCATCCCGGCATCGAAGTGCGCGTGAACGTCGTCGCCTACTCGACGTATTTCGACAGCCTGCGCACCGACGTCGCGGGCGGTGGCGCCGACGACATCTTCTGGATCAGCAACGCCTACTTCGCCGAATACGCCGACAGCGGCCGCCTGATGGACATTGAGATGGCGGCCTCGCGGGCGTGGGAGCCGTCGGTGGTCAACCAGTTCACCCGCGACGGAACGCTGTGGGGTGTACCGCAACTCACCGACGCCGGGATCGGGCTGTACTACAACGCCGATCTGCTCTCGGCGGCGGGAGTCGAGCCGAGCGAGTTGGCCACGCTGCGCTGGGCACTCGATCCGGCCGTCGACACGATGCGACCACTGTTGGCCCGACTCACGCTCGACCACCAGGGCCACACGGCCGACGCAGCGAACTTCGACACGCAGCGGGTCCGGCAGTGGGGGTACAACGCCGCCAACGACCTTCAGAGCATCTACCTCAACTACATCGGTTCGGCGGGCGGGGTGTTCGCCGTCGGCGACCGGTTCGCGTTCGACAACCCGCAGGCCGCCCAGGCGTTCAGGTATCTGGTGGCGCTGATCAACACCGATCACGTCGCCCCGCCCGCATCGGCCACCAACGACAACGGCGACTTCTCCCGCAACCAGTTCCTCCAAGGCAACATCGCGCTGTTCCAGTCCGGGACGTACAACCTGGCAGCCATCGCCGACGCCGCCCCGTTCCGCTGGGGCGTCGCGATGCTGCCCGAAGGATCCGCCGGCCGCATCAGCGTGACGAACGGGATTGCCGCCGCCGGCAATTCGGCCACCGCGCACCCCGAGGCGGTGCGCGAAGTGTTGGCCTGGATGGGCAGTGCCCGCGGTAACGCGTATCTCGGCGCCGGCGGCGCGGCGATCCCCGCGGTGCTCGACGCGCAGCCCGTCTACCACGAGTACTGGCGTTCGCGCGGCGTCGACGTCAGCCCGTTCTTCGATGTGCTCGACGGCCCCCGCATCGAGGCACCCGGGGGCGCCGGTTTCGCCGCGGGATTCGACGCGCTCAAGCCCTATTTCGACGAGATGTTCCTCGGCCGGCGCGACGTCGCGACGACGCTGGCCGAGGCTCAGGAAGCCGCGAACGCCGCCGCGCAGCGATAGCACTCACCGAGACTGCGGTTTCTGACGAGATTCGATGATATTCCGTCATAAACAGCAGCCTCGGCGAGGTGAGGATCATCGGGTGACGGCGCTGGTGCCCGCCACCGTCAACTCCAGCGCCAACGCCGTCCCGCACACTGCGGCGACGATGAGGAACGCCCACCAGTCAATGGCTTTCGGACCCGACGGTGCGGCCGAGATCTGTCCGGCACCACCGCGTGCGGTGATCGCATCGCCCATCTCGTCGGCGCGGCGCAGCGCGACGGTGATGGCAGCGGCCAACAGATCGATCGCCTCGAGCCACCAACGACGCCACCGTCCGCGACGGCTCGGGTGCACCTGCTTCGGGCGCAGATTGCGTGCGGCGTAGAGCACGCGAAACTCGTCGATCAGCATCGGGAACGCACGCAGCGCCAGCGCCAGCGCGACCGCCCACTCGTCGACCGGTATCCGGAACAGCCGCAGCGGTCGGCCCAGCTTCGCGACCGCGGGCGCGATTTCGGCGACGTTCGTCGTCCACGACACCATCGCCCCCAGACCGAGCAGCACGATCGACAGCGCGGTGATGCGCAGGAAGTTCAGCAGGCCACCCAGCCCGATGTCGACCGAACCCATGGAGATGATCGGGCTGCCGCCGGCGAAGGTCGCCGTCAAGCCGCCGAGAAAGAGCAGGAACCACAGCCACCCGGGGATCGACGGGAGCACGCCGCGCGGGATGTTGGCCAGCCGCGCCGAGATCAGCACGATCACCGCGACGGCACCGATCGGCACCCAGCCCGGATAGAACGTCATCAACACACCGATGGCCGCGACCAGCAGAAGCTTCGTACCGGCCCAGAGTTGATGAACCACGCTGTTGCCGGGCACGGGCCGCAGCAACACGACGCCCCTGCGCTGCCGACGCTTCGTCGGCGCCGTCATGACAGTCCCCCCGCCGTCGTCGGTGCGGGCACCAGCACGCCACCTTCCAGATGCAAAGTGCGCGGGCACAATTCCTCCAGCCCGGCGAAGTCGTGGGAGATCACGACGACGGTGAGCCCGACGCGGCGGCGCAGGTCGACCAGCAGCCGAAGCAGACCCCGCTGACTCGCGCCGTCCAGGCCGGCAAGCGGCTCGTCGAGGATGAGGGCCCGCGGCGAGCGGGCGAGCAGCCCGGCGAGGACGACGCGACGCATCTGTCCCCCGCTGAGCTGGTCGATGCGCCGGTCGGCCAACGTGGAATCGAGGCCGACGGTCGACAGCGCCTGGTTGACCCGACCGCGGTCACGCGGAGAGAACCCGGCGGCGGACGCGATCTCGAGGTCGACCCGGCTGCGCATCAGCTGCAACCGCGCCGCCTGGAACGAGATCGCCACGGCGCCAACCTGTTCTGATGCCGGCTTCCCGTCGAGCAGGCATTCGCCCGCGGTCGGCTCGGTGAGACCGGCCATGATCCAGGCCAGCGTCGACTTGCCCGACCCGTTGAGGCCGTGGATCAACAGGCCGTCGCCCTCATGGACCGTGAAGGTGATGTCGCGCAGCGCCGTGGCGGCCCACGGTGTGCCGCTGCCGTACTCGTGGCTGACCTCCACGAGTTCCAGCACGGGAGCGGCATCGACGCCGGCAGCGACGGTCCCGGCCGGAGCATCGGCAGATTCCACCATGTCGGCGTTGTCGGCTGCGCCGCCGTTACCGGACAGGTCGACCGTGCGATCGGCCGCGTCGGCCTCGTCGTTGTAGTGGGTGATGTGCACCAGCGACATCTGGTGGCGCCGCGTCAGCCCGGACAGCACCGACATCAGTCCCTCACGGCCCTCCTGGTCGACCATGCTGGTGACCTCGTCGGCGATCAACAGCGACGGTTCGCGCGCCAGCGCCGCCGCGACGGCGAGCCGCTGCAGTTCGCCACCCGACAACCCGCCGGTGTTGCGTTCGGCCAACCCGTCGAGGCCCACCTCGGCGAGCAGCTGGCCGACGTCGGTGGCCTTACCGGGGGGCAGCCCCCAGACCACGTCGTCGGCGACGCGGGTGCCGAGCACCTGGCTCTCCGGGTGCTGCATGACGACCGCCGTGCCGCCGATGCGGCCCAGCCCGACGGCGCCCGGCCGTTCGATGGCGCCCGCCGTCGGCTCCCGCCCGGCCAGCATCAACATCAGCGTCGTCTTGCCCGAGCCGTTGGCACCCGTCACCGCGAGGTGCTCACCCGGTTCCACGCACAGCGAGACCGGCCCGAGCGCGTCGTGGTCGGCGGTCGGATAGCGGAACCGGACATCGCGCAGCCGCGCGGGCACCGGGGCGATAGCGCCGACGTCTTTGGAGGACTCCAGTTTGTGGACGTCGGGGATGCCCGAGAGCCGCTCCATCACCCGCGACAGGGCCCACCACCCGACGAGGCTGACGAAGGTGATCGATATCACGCCGGCGCTGAAGAACAACAGCGGCCAGTAATCGAGCGCCGTGGCGAAGTCGCGCTTGAGGCGCTCGGCCGCACCCTCCATATCGGCGATGCGGGCGATCACCGCGGCGAGGCCGTTGATGTTGGCGGTGACGGACTCGAAGATGAGGTGACGCAGCCGCGACAGGATCGACAGCGCCGCCACCACCGCCGTCCCGAACACCGCTCCGGCGATCAGCGCCGCGAACAGCACGGTCGGCGTGCCGCGTCCGCGGCGCTTGACGATGCCGGTCAGTCCGCCGATGTAGGCGCAGTTGACGACGGTCATGAACCCGCCCATGCCCGCGATCAGGAACGCGATGATGCCGCCGGCGATGGTCGCGGTGAGCAGCACCCGCAACCGGTAGCGGTAGGCCAGCAACCCCATCGGCACCGTGCCCAGCAGAGAAAGCCCCGCCGCGAACGGAACGACCACGGAGATGATCGCGGTGGCCGCGCACAGCGCCGCCATGACGGAGGCCTGCGCGAGTTCGACGGGACGCAAACGACCGGTATGTCGAGTTCGGGCCCCGGTCGCGGTCATTGCACGATTCTGCCAGTCGCGATGGGAGCGGCCACACTGCGCTGGGATCGATCGGGGCGGATTCGGCGTTTGGAACACCTAATCTGGCGGCATGACCCAGACGCTCGGAGCCGATCTGTTGTCCGTGGTCGCCCGGATCAACCGACTGGCCACGCAGCGAGCCCGCCTGCCCCTCGGGTATGCCCAGGCGCGACTGCTGTCCACGATCGAGGACCAGGGCGAGGCCCGCATCTCCGATCTGGCCGCACTCGACCACTGCTCACAGCCGACGATGACGACCCAGGTCCGCCGCCTCGAGGAGGCCGGCATGGTGTCGCGAACCGTCGACCCCGAGGACGCACGCGCGGTGTTGATCCGCATCACTCCCAAAGGGGTGGACACGCTGCGGCAGGTGCGCGTGATCCGCGGCGCGGTTATCGATCCGTACCTCGAACGGCTCGGCGGCGCCGACCGGAAGACGCTCACCGAGGCGGTGCGCGTGTTGCGGCGGCTGCTGGACGAGGCGTCGGCCTCCAACACCGTCGCCAAGTGAGCAGAGTCGGCCTGTTCGTCTCACGGCTATGAGTCCCACGCCGAAGGCAGGCAACCTCATCGCCGCGGCACTCTTCGCGGCGACACCGAAGTGCTCGCCCGAACTGCTGATGCGGTTCTTCGGAAGCGTGTGGCTGGCCCCCGACATCGGGGCCGCCATGGCAGACGAAACCAAGGTCCGGCCGGATGGTCACGACGCTGTTGGCTCCGCTGGCGGTGTGACGACCGGTCAGCCGACTGACACGGGTTGTTTTGACTCGACGCGGGGGAACCGGAGCATGCGTCGGGCGTTGTCCTCCACGATCAGCGCGCACTCCTCGTCGGGAACATCGGCCAACACCTCCGCGGCACGCGTGCGCGAGTTCGGCCAGTTCGAATCCGAGTGCGGGAAGTCGATTTCCAGCGTGATGCGATCCACGCCTATGGTGTACCGGTTCTCCAGCCCGTGTTCGTCGTCGATGAAGCAGCCGTAGAAGTGCGAGCGGAACAGATCCGAAGGGCGCGTATCGAAGTCGATGGGCTGGTAGTAGCGGTGCCGCTCCCACACATAGTCCGCGCGCTCCAAAATGTAAGGCACCCAGCCGATCCCGCCCTCGGACAGCGAAAACTGCAGATCCGGGAACTTCTGCAGCTTGCCCGAGAACAGCAGGTCCACGGTGGTCCACATCAAGTTCGTCGAGAACAGCGTGATCGCCACGGCGAACGGTGCGTCCGGCAAGGTCGGGTTCGGCGACGTGGCCAACGCCGAATACGAAAAGCCGGGCACGAATGAGCCTGAGCCGAAGTGCAACGACACGGGCATGTGCGCATCAGAGCAGACCTGCCACAACCCGTCCCAATGGTCGGAGTGGAACGAAGGCAGCCCCATCGGCACCGGGCTGTCGGGAAACGACAGCGTGCGCGCGCCTTTGGCGGCCACGCGTTCGGCTTCGGCGACCGTCGCGTCGATGTCCCACACCGGCAGGATCGCCAACGGGACGTAGCGGTCCGGCGCGGTGGCGCACCACTCGTCGATGTAGAAGTCGTTCCACGCCTTGACACACAGCAGCGCGAGTTCCTTGTCCTGACCGCGGAAGAACGTGCTGCCGCCGAACCCCGGGAACGACGGGAAACACAGCGCGGCCTGGACGCCGTCGAGGTCCATGTCCGCGATGCGGGCCACCGGGTCATAGCACCCCGGGATCATGTCCTCGTACCGGACCGGATCCATCCCCCACTCTTCGGGCGGCTTGCCTGCGACCGCGTTGAGGCCGATGGTCGGCAGAATCTGCCCGTCGTAGCTCCACAGGTGCCTGCCTTCGATCTCCACGATGCGCGGGCCGTTCTCGTGAAACTTCGCAGGCAGCCTGTCCTGCCATACGCGGGGATGTTCGATCAGGTGGTCGTCGACGGAGACGATCTGGTGGTTGTCCTGCAAAGGCATGGTGCCTCCTATGAATCGATGAGTAACGTGGGCCGCATGGAAGATGCGAAATCGTTCGAAGGTTCGGACGCAGCGCGCACCCGGATGGATGAGGACGACCACGATCTGCTGACTTTCGGCGAGGTCGGTGAGCGGCTACGCATCGAGATGGCCTCTGCCCGTGCCGCTGTCGCCGAATTGGAGTCCGGTGGCGACGCCGACGCTCTTCGACAGGCACACGCCCGCTTGGCCGCGCTGGAATCGGCCGCCAAGCGCAACAGCGCCGGACGCATCAACGACGCCAACTTCGAGAAGTTCTTCGGTTATCCCGGTACTGCCAAACGCAACCTGCCGGAATCGCACTCCGAGTAGCCCTGGCCGCGTGCGGTCAAAGTGATTACGCCGCCGTGTGTTCGACGACGACGGTGTTGGCGCGCGCGCTGCGCCTGTAACGGACCTCATGGGCGTGGCGGACAAGGCGGGTTCGGGCCGACCCCGCACATGCCGTGATGGATGTAGCTGGGCACCTCGTCGGCGGGTGGTTGTACCTCGGCGTGCTGATTGACCAGGTTGAAGCCGAGGTTGAACACCAGCATGATCAGGTTGAACACCGCCGTGAGCGCCAGGATGCGCACTCCGGTGACCGTGCGCTTGTTCTTGAGCTGGTCGATGCCGATGTCGGAGATCATCAAGCCGTCGCGGTCACGCAGACAGTAGATGGCGATGGACGAGACGCTTACCAGGCCGCCGAACACGATGCCCTCGTATAGCGGGAACTGGTACATGGTGCCGGAGAAGATGGACCAGGTGTCGTCGACGCGTAGGTAGTTCCAGAGGCCGATGCGGTGGAAGTACTGCTCCAAGACGATGTCGAGCACGATGAACAGGAGCAGCATCACCAGCAGCACACCCGCGGTGTTGATGCGCGGCACCGTCTTTCGCATGCGGGCGATCACCTGGTCGATGCCCATGATGGCCAGCGGCGTCAGCAGGATGTAGCTGGCGAGAAAATAGATGATCGGCTGCGGATTCTCGGGGCCCTTTTCCACCCAGCCCGGGATGAACTCTCCCCAGGTGCCCATGTTGAAGAAGCCCGCGTTGTAACCGAATACCGGGCGGACGGCGTTCACGCCGGGGTCCTGCCAGGCCGCGAGCAGCCAGGCCACGACGAAGATGCCGACGGGCGGAAGTTGCTTGTCCCGCCGCGTCTTGCGGATCATCCAGATCAGGAAGATCACTCCGCCGATCATGCAGCCGATCTCCCAGAACCGGATCCAGGCGATGCTCGATGCGGGGATGGGGTCGGGTCCGGTGGGCGCGGGTGCGAACTCGTCCGAGAAGATCCAGCGGCCGTAGACGTAGAGCTGGAAGACGACGAAGACCGCGCCCAGTCGGGCCAGCCAGATGATCGGAGGTGAGTCCCGGTAGGTCTTGGCCCCTTCGGGCAGGAACTTGGGGGTCTCGGTGTGCTGATGGGTGGTCACGTGACAACTCCTGTTCGCGTGAAGGCCTCGATGATCTTGCGGCCATACTCTGTGCGCCGCCGTGTGCTGACGAGAAAGCCTGGCGGAGAATGAAACCCGAGCTGTGGAAGGATGCTGCGGGCGGCGAGCATCGACCGCGCCTGTTCGGTGTCCCCGCATGCCGCGATCGCCCACAGCATGTCGTCGCTGACATGCGTGCCGATCGTGCGGGGATCTCCGTTGGCGAAGTCCGCGCGGATCGCGGCGACCTCGTCCTGCCAGCCGTGCAGTTCGACCAACGAGTCGTATGTCTTGACGGTCAGGTAGAACGCGATCTGTCGCTTGGCGTCGTCAATCGCGCGCTGGGGGTCCTCGTCGTTGATCGCCGTGATCACCCAGCCCCAGCGCAAGAGCCGCGCGGCGTCGCGCCCGGCTCGCTTCGCCCCTAGAGCCATATTCGGCTCGACGACCTCGCTCCACCACCGGTCGGTGAACAACCCGTGTCCGAGCACCCCGTCGGCCACGCCGCCGACGGTGCGCAGCATGTGAACGTTGAATGCGCCCAGTAGGATAGGCACGTCGATCCGGCCGAGCACCGGGGCCTGGATACGGGCGTCGATGTGGTAGAAGTCGCCGTTGAAGGTGATGCGGTCGCCGTTGTCGGCGTCGAGGAATGCTCGTATGCAGGCCACCAACTCCTTCATCCGGGCCGCCGGATGCGAGGAGTCCACCCCGAACCAGTCGCGGTTCATCCGCCCGGTTCCCGCGCCCAACCCGAGGAACACCCGTCCGGGCGCGACACGGTTCAGGTGCCGCGCCGCCGCCGCGTGCACGAACGGTGACCGCGCGAACGCGTACGCGATCCCCGGCCCGATCCGGGCGGTGCTGGTCTGGTGCGCCATCTCCGACGCCGTGACATAGGCGCCGGTATCGGCGAACTCGCCGGCGCAGAAGGCCGCTGCGCCAGCGCATTCGGCCTGTCCGGCGAGTTCGCTGCCCGGCCATGGCATCGCCCATTGCATCGCCATCGGTGGTCGGTCCGGTCAGAACTTCAGGGTGGCGCCGGCGTCGACCTTGAGCTGCAGTCCCGTCACGTACCGCGATTCGTCGGAGGCCAGGTAACAGATCCCGTGCGAGATGTCCTCGGGTTCGACATAGGGAATCGGCATGCCCTGCATCATCGGGAAGGTCAGCAACGCGTCGTCGAGAGAAGGATGCTCAAGGTCGGGCCGGAACATCTTGTACATCGACTCGTTGTGCAGCATCGGGGTGTTGACGTTGGTCGGATGCACCACATTGACCCGGATCGACTTCGGCGCCAACTGATTGGCCAGGGCCATCGTGTACTTGTCGATGAACTGCTTGGCCAGGTTGTAGCCCGCGCCGCCGGAACCGTTGGGACCCGTGCTCGCGGCCGGCCCGGCCTTCTCGGCCAGGAGCCCGGCCACCGATCCGACCGTGATGATTGACGCGCCGGCCGAAAGATACGGCAACGCAACGTGAACGGTGTTCACCACGCCGACGAAGTCGACATCGAAGGCATTGGCGAAGGCGTCGATCGGCTGTTCGCCGCCCAGGGGGCAGATTCCGGCGTTGGCGACTACCACGTCGAGCTTGCCGAGTTCGGCCACCGCGGACTGCAGCGCTTCGGCCAGCGCAGCCCGATCGCGCACGTCGACCACGGCGGTCACCACCCGGCGCCCGGTCTTCTCGACCTCGCGGCCCGCTTCCTCGAGGTCGTGTTCGGTGGACAGCGAGTAGTCGTTGTGTTCGACATCGCCGCAGATGTCGAACAAGATGATGTCGGCGCCCTCCTCGGCCAGCCGCACCGCATGCGACCGGCCCTGCCCCCGGGCGCCACCGGTGATGAGGACCACTTTGTCCTGCACTCTGCCCACGTTCGTTCCTTTCGTCGGATCCCTACTGCTCGGTCGTGTCGAGTTGTTCTCTGAGACGGTGCTTTTGCACCTTGCCGCTGATGGTGCGCGGCAACTCCGACACCACCACGATGCGTTCGGGCGTCTTCTGTCTGGCCAGCCCACATGCGGCGAAGTGGGTTGCGGCATCGGCGGTGTCGAATGACTGCCCGTCGTTCAGTACGACGAACACGCAGACCCGTTCGCCGTACTTCTCGTCGGGGGCGCCGATCGCGGCGGCTTCGGCCACCGAGGGGTGGCTGCCGACCACGTCCTCGACCTCCTTCGACGAGATGTTCTCGCCGCCGCGCACGATGATGTCCTTCTTGCGGTCGGTGATGGTGAGGAAGCCCTCGACGTCCAAGCGTCCGACATCGCCGGTGCGAAACCAGCCGTCGACGAAGCCGGCCGCGTTGAACCGAGGGTCGGTGTATCCGGAGAACAACTCGGGTCCCTGGGTCAGGATTTCACCGTCGGCGCCCGCCGGAACGTCGCGACCGCGCTCGTCGACCAGCCGAATCTCGGTGCCGGGGGCGATCCGCCCGTCGGTGTCGGCCCTCTTGTCCAGCGGGTCCTCCGGGCGGCCCACGCTGATCGTGGGGTGCTCGCTGGAGCCGTAGCAGCGATAGGCGCCGATGCCGAACCGGTCGGCTCGCCTGATCAGCGTGCCCGCGACGCCTGCCGCGCCTGTCGTGTACTCGCGCAGACTCGACACGTCGAGTCCGTCGCGCTCGGCGATGTCGAGGATGCCGCCGAGGTGGATTGGCGCGCCGGCCGACACCCTCACCGTGTGCTCGGCGATGAGCCGTGCGGCCGCTTCGGGATTCCATGCATCCATCGCGATGGTGCGGCCGGACCGGCACAGCAGGCGCAGGATGCCCAGCGTCCCGGCGATGTGGCCGGACGGGAACACCGCAAGCGTCGTCTCGTCGGCCTCGGTGTGCCGCAGCGCATCCATCGCCCGCAGTTCACCGAGCAGCGAGTGGTGGCTGTGCTGGACGCCCTTGGGTTCGGCCGTCGTCCCCGACGTGTACACCAGCACCGCGCGGCTGTTCGGGTCGGGGTTGACGGGCGCGAAACCCGTTGCCGGCGTGGATGCCAACTCCTCGAGCGGAACGGTGCCGGGGTGCGCGCCACCCAGCACGATACGGTGCTGCAGCGCGGGCAGATCGGCCATCGCCGCCACAGTCGCGGCCGTGTCGCGGTTGCGCAGCTGCCGGGCCAGGATGATGGCGCGCGCCCCCGACTGCCTGGCGATGAAGGCGACCTCGGCAGGCCCGTAGATCGGCACGATGGGCAGCACCACCGCACCGCACAACCAGGCCGCGGCATGCGCGGAGAAGCATTCGCGCCAGTTCGGAAGCTGTACGGCGACGACGTCGCCCGCCCGAATACCCAACCCCGCCAGTCCGGCCGCCAAGCGCATGCTTTCGTCGAAGAGTTCGGTGACGGTGAACTCGTCGGCGTGGTCATCGCTGTGAACCATGACCACGGTGTCGGGCTGCGCTCGGATGAACCCCGCGATCTCGTCGGGGATGGTGTCGGCGGCTGTCACCGCGAGGCGCTCGGACCCGGTCAACACGACAACAGCACACATCCGGCGATCGGGCCGCCACCGGCCGATGCGACGGCCACCTCGGGGCGCTCGGCTATCGCCGTGTCCCCCGCCAGGCCGCGCAACTGCTGACATGCCTCGTACAGCACCCAGTACCCGTGCATACGGCCGGCCGACAACTGACCGCCGTAGGTGTTCAGCGGCAACGGGCCGTCACGCGCGATCTTGTGACCGCCCTCGACGAACGGCCCACCCTCACCGTCGGCGCAGAAACCCAACGCCTCCAACCATGCCAGCGTGAGATAGCTGAAACCGTCGTACAACTCGGCGATGTCGACGTCAGCCGGTTTCAGGTCGGTCTGTGACCACATGTCGGCGGCGGCATCATGCATCGCCATCTTCGGGTAGTCGGGGCGACCGGTCCATCCGCCCGCACCCGACGCCCCACCCGCGGCTTCGATGGTGACCGCACCGTGCGGGGCGTTGGCCCGGTGTGCGGGGGTGGAGAGCACCAGAGCGATGGAACCGTCGACCGGCACGTCGCAATCGAGGAGGCCCAGAGGTGAGGAGATCATCCTGGCGCCCAGGTACTGCTCCATGGTCATCGGGTCGCGGTACACCGCCAGCGGGTTGCTCGCGGCATTGCGTCGCCCGTTCAGTGCGATCCAGCCGAGTTGCTCTTTGGTGGTGCCGTAGCGGTCCATATGGGCGCGACAGTGCAGGGCGAGCCAGTTGGCGGCCGAATATGCGTGTGCGGCAAGCAGATAGCCGACTTCGGTCATGTCCATACCGCCTTCGGCGGGCTTGCCGCCCGATGCCGGAACCCGTTCGGCGGCACCGCGATCCACCGTGCCGCCGATCATCTGCACCGTCCGGTAGACGAGCACGTGGCGGGCCCTGCCCTCGGCGATCAGGTCACGCGCGGCGACGACCGGGGTCAGCAGCCCGTTGCGGCCCAGCATCGGCCCCTGTTCGCCCGCGGCCGCAACACCCAGCGCGGCGGCCGCCTCGTCGGCGGGGGTGTCGCCCATGGTGAGAACCGCATCGATGTCGGCGGGCGCCAAGCCCGCGTCGGCGATGGCGTCAGCCGAGGCCTCGACGGTGAGATCCAGTCCCGGGATGCCGGTGCGGCGCCCGATACGAGAAATCCCGGCGCCCGAGATGACCGGGGCGCTCGGCGCGGGGGACATGCAACCTCCTACCGACGAATGAACTTAATCAGTGTACTTTTATAGCGTGTCTGATGCTTCGGTTCCTTCCGATTTCTCGCACGCCCCGCGCATCCTGCCCCCGCTCGACGACACCTCGCGCCCGTATTGGACCGGCGGAGCCGAGGGCCGGTTGCTCATCGCCCACTGCGCGGCATGTCGGCGCTACGTCCATCCCCCACGGCCGGTGTGCCCGACGTGCGGAACCGATCCGGAGTTCGTCGCGGTGTCGGGTCGGGGAACCGTCTTCACCTACACGGTGTGTCATCAGCAGTTCAATCCCAGCGTGCCAACACCTTTCGTGGTCGCCCTGATCGAGCTGAGCGAAGATGCCGGCACGCGGCTCATTGCCAACGTCGTCGACTGCGACCCTGATGCGGTGTACTCCGGGATGCCGGTCGAGCTCCGATTCCAACAACAAGACGACGTGTGGGTTCCGGTGTTCGCGCCGGTCACTTGATCAGCGGGTCGCGCGGCAGACCGAGGATGCGCTCGGCGATCTGATTGCGTGTGATCTCCGAGGTGCCGCCCGCGATGGTCATACCGCGGGAGGCCAGCACCATGAAGCCCGGATACTTCCCCGGACCGCTCAGGAGCGCGACGTCGGGTCCGACGAGCTCCGCGGCGAGGCCCGCCCGGGCCACGACGTGTTCGGCGATCAGGAGTTTGGTGACGTTGCCCTCCGGACCGGGTTCGGCACCGACGACGCTGCGCACCGCCCGGCGCAGGTTGAGCAGTCGCAGCGCGTGATCGTCGGCGAGGAACCTGCCCGCCCGCTCGGGGGCGGCCGCGACCCGGTCACCGTACCGCTGTGTCAGGTCGACGACCGTCCCGGCGGCTCCTCGGGCACCGGGTAGTCCGCCGCCGATGCTGACGCGTTCGTTACCGAGGGTCGCCCGCGCCACCCGCCATCCGTCGTTGGGTTCGCCGACCACGTCGCGGTCGGGAACGAAGACGTCGTTGAAGAACACCTCGTTGAACTCCGAGCCCCCGGTGATCTGACGCAGCGGCCGGACCTCGACGCCGGGAGCGTTCATGTCGATGATGACCGTGGTGATGCCTGCGTGCTTGGCCGCGGCGGGATCGGTGCGCACCGTCGCCAGGCCATAACGACAGAGGTGCGCGCCGCTGGTCCACACCTTCTGACCGTTGATGATCCAGCCACCGTCGGTGCGCGTGGCCTTGGTGCTCACCGCCGCCGCGTCCGAACCGGCGCCGGGTTCGGAAAACAGCTGGCACCAGACGTGCTCCCCGGTCAGCGCCGGGCGCACCAGTCGCTCGATCTGATCGGCGGTGCCGTGCTGGATCATCGTCAGCACCACCCAGCCGGTGATGCCGAACTCCGGTCGCTTGATGCCGGCCTCGGCCATCTCCTGCTCGATGACCAGTTGTTCGACCGCACCGGCCGCTCGGCCCCACGGCTTCGGCCAGTGCGGCATCACATATCCGGTCTCGATCATGCGCTCGCGCAACGGGTCCGGATCCAATCCCGTCCAGGTGGCGAACTCGGCACGCACCTCCTCGCGCAGCTGTTCGGCTTCGGGCGGCAGATCGATCGAGTTCTCGCGAACCACGCCCTTCGCGGTCAGTTCATAGACATCGACCGGGGCGTCGCGTCCGCCGAGCAACCCGCGCAGTGTGAGGGCACGCCGCAGGTGCAGGTGCGCGTCGTGCTCCCACGTGTACCCGATGCCGCCGTGCACCTGGATGTTCAATTCGGCGTTGTGCACGTAAGCCGGAAACGCCAGGGTCGCCGCACAGGCCGCCATCAGGGCGAACTCCTGCTCGCCTGCCGCTGCCGCCCTCGCCGCGTCCCATGCGGTCGCTCCGGCCGATTCCGCGGCCACCAGCATGTTGGCCAGATGATGTTTGACGGCCTGGAACGTACCGATGGTGCGGCCGAATTGTTCACGTACCTTCGCGTACTCGACCGCGGTCTCGAGGCAATCGTGTGCTCCCCCAACTGCTTCGGCGGCCAGGATGGTCCTGGCCATGGCGCGCGCGGTTCCGGCGGCGCCCGCAAGCACCTCCGAACCGTCGATCGCGACGTCGGTCAGCGTGACGCGTGCCGAGCGCCTGGTCGGGTCGAGGTTCGTCTTCACGTCGACGACGACGCCGTCGGCCGCGGCCGAGAGCACCACGACGTCGTCCCCGACCGTGAGCACCAGCAGGTCGGCCAGACCCGCACCGAGTACCACACCTGCCTCACCTGTGCAGTGCGAGCCGTCGGAGGACAGCGCCGTGCTGAACCCGACGCCCGCCGTCGAACTCCCGTCGACCAGGCCCGGTAACCAGCGCCCGCGTTGCTCCTCGGTGCCCGCTGAGGAGATGATCGCCGACGCGATCACCGTCGGCACGAACGGTCCCGGCGCCACCGCACGCCCGAATTCCTCTGTCACCGCGACCAGTTCGGGCAGGCCACATCCCGAGCCGCCGTACTGCTCAGGCACATGGAGGCCCAGCCACCCCAGTCCGGCGAGTTCGGACCAGAATTCGGGCTGCGATTCGGTGTCGGCGTCCAACAGCGCGCGCGATGCCGTACGCGCACCGCGCGCGACGAGGAAGGACCGTGCGACCTCGGCTAGCTCACGGTGGTCTTCGGTGATGGCGATGCCCATCGCTGCACTCCTGTTTCGCTCGAATCGTGAAGTTCCGGCCAGGTGCGGTGCCGCAACGCGCCGGACGCGGTTCTGGTCAGGTAGTCGTCGCGTTTGATACCGCGCCACAACTGGGCGACGTAGTCGCGTTCATCGAGTTCGCCGCGCGCGACGCGCTCGGCCAGGGCGGCTCGGCCCAGCGGAACCGAAGCCGGGCTCTCACCGAGCAGTTCGGTCAGTTCGGTCAGTTCGGCCGCGTCGACCTGCGCACCCACCCGATCCACTTCGGCGAGGTACTTGACCAGCCGGGCAGCGCCCTTGACGTAGCGGACGGCCAGCGCGTCGGTCGAGCGCCCCGCCGCGTCAGACAGGGCTGCGGCAGTGGCGGCGTACACGGAGGCGCGCTCGGATTCCTGGTCTTCATCGGGGAATTCGACTTCGACGTCGGGGATACCGACCACCCGAGCGAGCGCCTCGATCAGCAACCGGCGGTGCAGCATGCCGTAGATCAGGCTGTTCCCGGCGTCGGGTGAATTCGCCGGCACCGACGCCCGCGCGTCGACGCCGCCGGGGTTCATCGAAGCCAACCGCGTCTCGGCGAACAGCCGGTAGTACCAGACCCGGCCTTCGTCGACCGGGTGTCCGGATAGCCGTTCGTACTCGGCGATGCGGTCCGGGAAATGTGTGAAGGTGTCCTGCACGGTGCGCAGGGACAGCCACGCGATGTCGTCCATCGGGTCACCGAAGTGGGCCAGCTCCCAGTCCACGATCGCGGTCACCGTGCCGCCGGCGTACATGAAGTTGCCGGGCCCGGTGTCACCTTGGACCAGCACTGTCGGTCCGTCGTAGTCGGGGACGTTGCGCTCGAGCCAATCGATGCAGAATGACACCAGCGGAGCCGGTTTCCCGTGTGCGGCAACGCGTTCGCGCATTCGAGCCAGTTCATCCCGCACGTGCCCTTGCGCCGGGCCGGCGGGGCCCAGGCTAGGGATGTCCAACATTGCGGCGTCGATGCGGTGCAGATGGGCCAGTTTGGCGATGAAATCCTGCGCGGTGCGCACCTGTTCGTCGGGATCCTTGATCAGACGGAACCAGGTGTCGCCGCCGACGCGCTCCAGGAGCACCGCCTGCTCGTTCGGGTGCGCGGCCACCACCCGTGGCACCGTCACACCGTGGCGCCACAGCTCCGCCATGATCTCCGCTTCGACCTGCAACGGGTGAAAGGCGCTGCCGGGCTTCGGCGGTTGGGGGTCGTAGCGCAGGAAGAGCTGCTCATCACCGCCTGGACCGTGCGTGTCGACGAACCAGGCCTGCCTGCTGGCACCTCCGGGTACCTGCTTGACCTCGACTCGTTCGGCGCCGGTGGTCTGCAAGATCCACTGCTGCAATTCGGCGGAGATCGACGCGACGCCGCTCATGATCGGGCACCCGCCTTCGCCGCGGCGGCGGCCAGCCATGCCTTGGCCGCCGCACGGTGCTCAGCGGTCATGCCGCTGCGCACCATACGCTCGCTTTCATCCGCCAAAGCCTGCTCCAACGAAAGCTTCTGTGCATCAAGGACGTTAGCCTTGGTACCGGCGAACGCGGCCGTCGGTCCCGCGGCGATCTGCGCGGCCCAGCGGATCGCCGACTCGCGCAGGTCGGCGTCGTCGACGACCCGGTTGAACAACCCGAGCCGCAGCCCGGCCTCCGCGTCCACCGGTTCGTCGGCGATCAAGAGTTCGAGCGCTTTCGCCGGCCCGACCAACCGCGTCAGGAACCAGGCCCCGCCGAAGTCACCGGAGAAGGCCAACTTTGACCAGCCGGGGATGAGCCGCGCCGAACGCGCCGCGATGCGAAGGTCCGCGGCGAGCGCGATGCTCATGCCCGCGCCGACGGCCGCACCGGGCAACGCCGCGATCGTGATCTTCGGCATGTGATGCAGCAGGGTCACCATCTTCGCGTTGTCGGCCAGCTGTGCGGACTGCGCGCGCATCTTCGCCTCAACATCGCCGTCATCGCCGGCCTGTTCGGAGGTCTGTCTCCCCGAATTACCGTCGCGCACATCGCCGCCGGCACAGAATGCGCTCCCAGATCCCGTGATCAGGACACACCCGACCGCGTCGTCGGCGCCGAACTGCTCCAGCAGCCGGGGCACCGCGACGTACATCTCGGCATGCAGTGCGTTGCGCCGTTCGGGCCGATTCAGCGTGAGGACCCCGACTCCCTCGACGACCTCGGCCAGCACAGTGTCGGTGCCGGTTTCGATCGGGTGGGCTATCGGGTGGGCTGAAGTCACCGCCGCGATTTTCCGATCAGTTCGTTGTGCCGGTCGAGCATCGCCGCGGCCTTCCGGCGCAGTTCCTCGTCCGGCGTGGGCAGGATCACCGGGCCGTGTTCGCGGCTGGGCAAAGCGACGGTGGCAGTGGCAGGAGCGGTGACCTCGCCTCGCTGGCTTGTGCAACGGAAGTCCAGGTCCACCAACGCATTTCCGTTCTCCATACGTTTGCCGACGACCTCGCCGGTGATGAACTGCGTGTCACCGATGAAGTTGAACTTGCGCATCTCGTCGTGTTGGCGCACCAGCCAGCCGTCGTCACCGATCCAGTCGGTGACGAAGTGCGTGAGCCAGCACTCGCGCATCACGCCGTAGTCGTAGGCCATCGGGTTGCCGATGGACTGCGACCACTCGTTCTCCCAGTGCAGACGCTGGGCGACGTCCGGGATGCCTGCGGCGTTCTTGATGTAGAACTTGGGCACGCGCTGGCGGTTCTTGTAGCCGATCCGCGCGGCGCCGATCCCGTACGGCCCGAAGCCGTAACCGCCCGAGTGGAAGCTGATCACGTCGGTGAGCGTCAACGGACCCTTGACCATCTTCGGCAGCGGCTCACCGACCTCCACGTCCTCCCAATACCGCGGCTCCGCGCCGCGGGGGTCCTCGGCGGCGTAGATCTCGTCGATCTCGGCGATCTGCTCGTCGGTGTAGGTCGCCGGCTGGATGTCCATGTACTTGCCGCGCTCACGGGAGCGCTGGCGCTCGGTCGCGATCAGGATGATGCGGGCCACTGCGACGACCTCGGCGCGCTGGTTCACCTTCACCTGGCGGATGATGCGGATGATGGATCGCCCCGCATACTCGCTGTGCTTCTCTTCGATCGACTCCAAACCGCCGAAGCCGTAGAGCGAGTCCCCCGGCCGCACCGGCTGGTACCACTCGGTGGTCTGGCCGGAGACGAAGACGTGGATGCCGGAGAACAGGCCCCTGGTGGCCTTGCGGATATCCTCGGGAATCGGATCGCCGAGCATCTTCTTGGACATCGCCGAGAAGATCATCGGCGGGGCAATGACGCCGCCCCACCGGGTGTCGGCGGCGTAGTCGGGATCGCAGAACAACGGGTTGTCATCGCCTGCGCCCCGGGCGAAGTTGCGGATGCCGTCGACACTGGCCTCACGGTAGAACTCGTCGATGCTGGTCGGGGCGTCGATGCCGATCAGCAGCTTGGCGCGTTCGATGTCCTCGTCCTTGATGGCGTGGTCGAATTCCTGCTGTTGTGTCTGCGTCATATCAGTACATCCGTATCGGTAGGTTGGTCAGTCCGCGAAGCGACACCGTCGGGCGGTAATGCAGCTGCTCCGGCGGCACCTTGAGTTCCCAGTTGGGGAAGCGTCGCAGCAGGGTGCTCAACGCCGCGCGGCCTTCCAGCCTCGCGAGTTGATGGCCCAGGCAGTAGTGGATACCGAAGGCAAACCCAAAGTGCCGGTTGGGCTTCCGGCTCAGGTCCAATGTATCCGGATTATCGAACACCGCCTCGTCCCGGTTGGCGGAGATGATCGCCCCCAGTAACTGGGAGCCGCGCGGGATGGGCACACCCCGAATCTCCATGTCCTCCTTGGCAAGCCGGGCCGCGCCGTAGGACACCGGGGCGGTGTAGCGCAACAGTTCCTCGAGTGCGGTGGTTTCGAGGAGTTCGGGCTGGCTGCGCAACAGGTCCTGCTGCTCGGGATGCTGGGTCAGGGCCAGCACGCTGCTGCCGATCAGGCTCGAGGTGGTGTCGTGGCCGGCCAGCAGCAGCAGGAAGACCATCGCGACGGCTTCCTTGTGGCTGAGCTTGTCCCCACCGTCGTTGGCCCGCACCAGTTCTGAGATCAACCCGTCGTCGGGGTTGGCCCGGCGATCGGCGATCATCTCTTCGAAGAGCCGAGACAGCTTGATCGAGTGATACGCACTGCGGAGCTGCCCGGCGCGACGTCCCGCGTCGTCGCCCAGCTTCTCCACGAGGTCGTGGAACCTGTCGCGGTCCTTGTCGGCGATGCCGAGCATGGTGGCGATGACCGCCAGCGGCAGCTTGACGGCGAAGGCCTGGACCAAGTCGACGTCGCGTTCGGCCGCCACCTCGTCGGCGAGTTGTTCGGCGATCTTGTTGATGTCGGGCACCAGCGTGGTGACGAACTTCGGCGTGAACGCCTTGTGTACCAACGTCCGTAGCCGTTTGTGGTCGGGATCGTCGCGAAAGACCATGGTCTCGGTCAACATCCGGATCGACGACGGCAGCATCCAGGCGATCCGGCCCGCCGAGGTGTACTTCATGATGTCGTTGGAGAAGCGATCGTCGCCGAAGACGAGGCCGACGTCCTCGTGCCGGGTCACCAGGTAGCCGCCCTTGCCCCGCAGCAGCAGCGGGGCGGTGGCCCACGAGATGGGCGCTTGCGCGCGCAGTTCGGCCATCCGCGCGTACGGAGCGTCGAGCATCTGCCGAGTGCCGAGGTCGGTGTACGGCAACCCGGCCGGGCCCGGACTTGCTTTGGCGGACCGGGGCGCCCTGGACGCCTTCGTCATGGTCACTCCCATCGGGGCCGACTCGCACCCCGGGCGCATGTCACTCGTGCACCCAAACTGCCCATCTCATTTCCCCGTGTGTCAGTTGCGAATCCATTTTATTAGTACACTGAATACTATGATTTACGCTAGCCCCCACGCGAACATCGACCCGGGCACCTCTGATGGTGCGCTTCAGGCCATCGATTTCGCGGTCGGTTCGGACCATGTGGCGACGGTGACGTTGAATCGGCCCGATGCGATGAATGCCATCTCCGAGCGGATGGCCCGCGAATTGGTCTGGGTGTGGGAAACCGTGCGCGATACCGACGACATCCATGTCGTCGTGCTACGGGCGGCGGGCGATCGGGCCTTCTGCACCGGTGTCGACGTCAAGGGCGACGGGAGTTGGTTCCTTAAGTCCAACGTGTGGAACAGCTTCGATCCCGGGGTGTGGGTGTCGCCGAAGATCGCGCACCGGTGCTGGAAGCCGGTGATCACCGCGGTCCACGGGCTGGTGGCCGGAGGCGGGCAGTACCTGCTGAACGAGGCTGACATCATCATCTGCTCCGAGGACGCCGCATTCTTCGACCCACACGCGAACGCGTCGATCGTCTCGGCGCTGGAACCGATCGGCATGCTGCACCGCGGCGTCCCACTGGGCGACGTGCTGCGCTGGGCGCTGATGGGCACAGAGGAGCGCATCTCTGCCCACACCGCGCTGCGACTGGGGCTGGTGACCGAGGTCGTCGACCGCGAACAGCTCTGGGAGCGCGCCCACCAGATCGCCGCGACTATCGCCGAGCGAAATCCGAATGCAATCCAGGGAACCATCCGGGCGATATGGGAATCTCTAGACATGACCAGGTCGACCGCGCTGCAGAACGGCATGGCCTACACCCACATCGGGAACCCGCCCGTCGCCGAAAGACGCGCGACGCCACGACGCAATGGCCCACCCACCTACCGGTGACCCCGTGGACCAGGACCTGATCGCGCCGCGGATCGACTCGCGGCAGGCCAAGTTGGCGGGTCGGGCCGCCGAACAGATCGTCGCCGACGTCATCGAACTGGGTTGGCCGGTGGGTCATGTGCTCGGTTCGGAGGCCGAACTGCTCGAGCGATATGGGGTGAGTCGGGCCGTGCTGCGGGAGGCCGTGCGCCTCGTCGAGCATCAGCGCGTGGCCCGCATGCGGCGCGGTACCGGCGGCGGCCTGGTCATCGACGAACCCGACGTCGACGCGGTGATCGGCCCGACCTTGATCTACCTCCTGCGGGCCAAGGCCACCCTCGACGAACTTTTCGACACCCGGATCATCCTGGAGGAACTGGTCGCCGAACTGGCCTCGCAACGTGCCGGTGAGGCCGATATCAGCACCGTGCGCGAAACGTTGGCGGAGGAGTCGGCGGGCAACTTCACCGAATACCGGCTCCTGCACACCCAACTGGCCGCGCTGACCGGGAATCCGGTCTTACAACTCTTTGTCGAAACCTTCAGCCGCGTCATTGATTTCCACTTCGCGGACGAGGCCATGCTGCCCGCCAGCATGAGCAAGGAAGTACAGCACGCGCATGCGAGCATCGCCAGGGCGATCCTGACCAACAACCCCGGCGTGGCCCGCGAGCGGATGAGCAGGCATCTGCGCGCCGAAGCGGAGTTCATTCACCGTCAGCCGGCGACGGTGCAGGCCCTGGACCCCACCACCGCCCTGGCGGGCACCGACGGCGACAAGCGCGGCGAGGCGCTGGCCAGACAGATCTTCGCGTGGGTCCTCGACACCGGGGCGACACCTGGCACATTCATCGGCTCCGAGGCCACGCTGATGGCCAAGTACAAGGCCAGCCGGGCGGTGCTGCGTGAGGCCATCCGAATCCTCGAGTACCAGCAGATCGCGCTCACCCGGCGCGGCCCCGGCGGCGGCCTCTTCGTCGCGGAGCCCGACAGTTCGGCACTGACCGAGATCATCTCGATCTACCTACGCCGCCACGGCGTCAACGCACGACACATCCAGGAGTTGCGCACCGGCCTGGAACTGGCGGTCGCCGAGCGGGCGGCCTCCGCCGTGCGCTCGGGCACCGTTGATGCCTCGATGATCGAGAAGGCGCTGGCCACCGAGTCCGAACAGGGCGTCACCGCCGCGTATGCCAAACGCGAAGACTTCCATTCCGTGCTCGCCCGGCTCTCGGGTAATCGGGCATTGGACCTCGTGCACCGGGTGACCATGCGACTGGGGTGGAACTTCTTCGCCCAGTACGTCGATCACGACCCCCAGGCGCTCGAACGGGCCTCGAAGGCCATCGATCCGGCGCACCGCAGCATCGCCGACGCGCTGCTGGCCGGCGACAGCGAGCTGGCCGTGGTGCGGATGCGCGCACACGTCACGGCCACCACCCCGCAAGACCGGTGACCTCCGAGTGACTCGGCATCTGGCCTGTCCGGCGCCACATATTGAGTATACTGTTATAGCTAATTGAAGATGGGAGCGCTCGTGAAGCATCCGTGGGACCAGCGACTCGGAGTGTGGTGGATCTCCGAAGATCACCCCCACGCCCCGGCGATCGCCGAGTCGCCCAGCGGGCGCACTATGAGCTTCGGTGAACTCGCCGCGGCAGCCCACCGGGTGGCCAACGCCTTGCGCGCCCACGGCCTACGAGACGGCGAGGCGGTCGCGTACGCGCTGCCGAACGACGTCGACGCCGTGGTGTGGCAGTTGGCGACCACCGAGATCGGTCTGCGCTACCTGACGCTGAACCCGACGCTGTCGGCAGACGAGTTCGCCTCGATCCTCGAACACTCCGGCGCCACCGCCCTGGTATCCCACGTCGACGACCTGGACCGGTGCGCCGCCGCGGCAGGCGGCGCCACCCTGCGGGTCGTCGTCGGTTCCGGGTCTGGGAACGGCCTGCCCGCCGGATTCATCACCGACACCGAATTGGTGGCCGACCACCCGCCGACGCCGCCCGCAGGCCGCAGACAAGGCGATTCCATCCGGTATTCGTCGGGGACCACCGGTAAGCCGAAGGGCATCATGCGCGCTCTCGAGGATCGCGATCCGTCCGAGGCCGCCAATGCCATGGCGGTTTTCGGCCGCGCCTTCGACTTCCGGCCGTTCGACGGCGCGCACCTGGTGTCGACGGGTATGCATCACGCCGGTTGCCAGAGCTTCTATCTCGGGGCGCTCCACGTCGGTCAGGCGTTGGTGATCCTCGGCAAGTTCGACGCGGAGCAGACCCTGGCCGCCATCGACCGGCACCCGGTCACGTCGGCCTACATGGTGCCCACCCAATTCGTGCGAATGCTCAAGCTGTCACGCGAGGTCCGCGACAAGTACGACGTGTCGAGCCTGCGTTCGGTGGTGCACTCGGCGGCACCGTGCCCGCTGCAGGTCAAGAAGGACATGATGGATTGGTGGGGTCCCGTCATCTGGGAGACCTACGGCGGCACCGAGGGCGCGGCCACAATCGCCAAACCTTATCGCTGGCTGGAAAAACCCGGCACGGTCGGGCGGCCGGTGCGCGGCATGAACGTCAAGATTCTCGGTGATGAGGGAAATCCGCTGCCCGCCAACGAAATCGGCCACGTCTACATCGAGTCGGTGGCCGGGCGGAGCTTCGAGTACCGCAACGACGCCGAGCTCACGGCGTCGGTGCACCGCGGGAACGCCTTCACGCTGGGCGACATGGGCTATCTCGACGACGACGGCTACTTGTTCATCTGCGACCGCGCCAAGGACATGATCATCAGCGGCGGCGTCAACATCTACCCGGCCGAGGTCGAGGGGGTTTTGTCGAGCCATCCGGCCGTCGCCGACGTGGCGGTGATCGGGATACCCGATCCGGAATGGGGCGAACAAGTCAAGGCGGTGATCGAACTCGTCGCCGACGCGGAACCGTCCGACGCCCTGGCCGCGGAAATTATCGCTTTCGGCCGGTCGCGATTGGCCGGGTTCAAGTGTCCGCGTTCGGTGGAGTTCACCGCCCAGCTCCCGCGCACCGAGACCGGAAAGCTGATGAAACGATCGATCAGGGACGCCTATTGGGCCGAAGCCGGCAGGCGGGTGTGACCACGTCCGCGAACTGGGGATGGCAATGAGCTTGACGCGCGAGGTTTTCGACGGCGAGCAGCTCACCCCGACCACCGTCGCCGAGGTGCTCCGCATCAAGCCGCTGCGGCACGACCGCTTTCGGGCCGATCCGGTCAGCGTGACGGGCAGGCGCACGATCTACGGCGGGCAGGTGGCGGCCCAAGCGCTGCGTGCGGCGAGCCTCACGGTGCCCGAGGATCGCATCGCACACTCCATCCACGGCTATTTCCTGCTCGCGGGTGATGCCAGCGCACCGATCGAGCTGCGGGTGGAACGGGACCGCGACGGCGGACGCTACTCGGGACGCCGCGTCACCGCCGTACAGAACGACGGGGTGATCTTCTCGATGTCCTGTTCGTTCAGCCGTCCGAAACCCGACGCGCCCGAGTATCAGGCCGCCGAACTACCGCGGGTGCAGCCGCCGGACGAGCTGGACACGCACCAGCTCAACGCGTCGCGCACGTTCGACGTGGAGGCCCGCGTCCCCGAGGACACCCGGCCCTGGTACCGCTGGCCTGCTCGAATGTGGCTGCGGATCCGCGAACCGTTGGCCGATGACCCCAACATGCGGGCCTGCGGTGTGGTGTTCCTGTCCGACCTGTGCACCGGATTGTCCCGTGCGCCGCACATCGAGCAGGTCGGTCTGCTGCCGAGCGTCGATCACGCGGTGTGGCTGCACCGCGGCGCGGATCCGAACGACTGGCTGCTGATCGATCTCGATCCCGTTGCGACCGCGGGCGGGCGCGGAATGTACTCCGGCCACCTCTACACCACGCACGGCAGGATCGTGGCCACTCTTGCACAGGAGTCGCTTTTCGACATCCCTCGACAACGCCCCGAGAAGCGTTCGGCTACATGAGGATTGGCGCAGATCATGCCCGCCATAGATTCGCCGGCGCTGATCTCGAGAGTATCGCCTAAATTAGTATCCTTTACGTTAGGATGACGCCATGCCACGGGCCAGTAGTCCGGACGCAGCGACGCAGACGGATCGCACGGACACCACAGATCGGGCGCATCGGACCGCGGTGATCACCGCCGATACGCCGATGCTCCCCGCCGACGACAACTTCCACCCGGCCCCCGAAGGCGACCCGTACTGGGCCGAGACAACCTGGTGGTCCTTCAACATCCCCGAACGCAAGATCGGATGCTGGCTGCACGCGACCTTCCACACCACCCGGCGCACCGTCACCTGGCGCGTGTACCTGTGGGACCCGCGCGGCGCCTTCCCGGACAAGCTGCGCTACTTCCGGATGCAGACCGAGGTGCCGGTGACTGACCCGAACCCGGACCTGCGCGACATCACCATTCCCGGCGGCGGCTTCTCGGTGCGAATGTTGCGTCCCCTGCGGGAATACCAGATTGAATTCGCCGATGCGGCAGCCGACTTCGCCATTCGCCTGCACTTCGAGGGCCTGCACGATCCGCGCCGCTTCACCCCCGGCGAACCACCGTTCATGAACCACACGCACTTCGACCAGGTCGGACACGTGACCGGCGCGCTGACGTTGGACGGCGAGCACATACCGATCGACTGCTACTCGGTACGAGACCGGTCGTGGGCACCGCGCGGCGCGCCCCGTCCCCCTCGGAAACCGGACAGCGGCAGACCAACAGACGACAGCGGGCGGGTCCTGCACCCGGGCGGGCCGCTGTGGCGTCAGATCGAACGCGAGCGCGGACGCGGGCGCATCCAGTACGTGTTCGCCCACACCGGACCGGAGGCCGGGTTCCTGGCCTTCGTCAGGGTCGCCGAGGGCCGCCCCGACGGCTGGTCACCGCTCAACCACGGATGGCTTCTGCGCGACGGCGAATTCGCCTCCCTCGACAAGCCGGCCAGCTCGATGAAGAACTACCGCGACCCGGCCACCGGGTGGAGTTCGCACATGGAGCTGCAATTGACCGACACGCTGGGACGGCGAATGGCCACAGAAGGCTTCACGGTCAGCCACATCAGCGAATACGGCAGCGGCAGCACCGCATTGATGCGGTTCGACATGGACGGCCGCATCGGTTGGGGCGAGGACCAGGACATCTGGGCGCCCAAGCACTTCGCCCGGATGCGTGACGCGCTTCAGGCGGTGCGGTGACCCTCCCATCGGGAATCGAACGTTCGCAGACGGCAGGAGCATGAGTATGGCTGGTCCATTCGAGGGTGTTCGCGTCGTCGAGGTGGCGGCATGGACCTTCGTGCCGGGTGCCGGCGCCATCATGGCCGATCTCGGCGCCGACGTGATCAAGGTGGAGCCCCCGACCGGTGATCCTCAGCGCGCCCTGCGAAATGCGCTCAACGCCGATGACAATGCGCCCAACCCGTTTCTGCACGTGCCCAATCGGGGTAAGCGCAGCATCACCCTGGACTTGACCACCCCGGCCGGTCTGGACGCACTGCGCCAACTCGTCAAGACCGCGGACGTCTTTCTCACCAGCTACCTGCCGAAAGTACGGGCGAAACTCGGCATCGATCCCGACGACCTGCGCGCGGACCATCCACGGCTGATTTACGTGCGGGGATCCGGCTGGGGCAGCACCGGTCCCAACGCCTCAACGGGCGGGTTCGATTCCGCCGCAGCGTGGTCGGCGGCGGGCGTTCAGAACAAGCTGACCGCCCCGGGGGCAACCGACCCCGCCGCGCAACCGGCCGCGTTCTTCGACCTGCAGGGCTCCAGTGCCATCGCCGGTGCGGTGGCCATGGCACTGTTCCGACGAGAACGGTCGGGTGAGGGCGCGCTGATCGACGTTTCACTGCTGAACACCGGTATGTGGACCATGGGCCCCGACATCGCCGCGGCGGCGGCCGGTTCGGGGGAACTGCCGCGCATCGAACGCAAGGCGGCACCGAATCCGATCGTCAACTACTACCGCACCTCCGACGACCGATGGTTGAACCTGGTGTGCCTGCAGGCTGACCGGTTCTGGCCTGAACTCTGCATGTTGATCGGGCGCGAGGACCTGATCGACGATGAACGATTCCGCGACGCCTTCTCGCGCTTCGTCAACAGTGCCGAATGCGTCGCGGAGTTGGACGCCACGTTCGGACGCCGCACGCTCGAGGAGTGGCGCAGCGCGTTGACGGGGTTCTCCGGCGTGTGGTCGGCGGCCGCGACATTCGAGGAGGTCTGCGCCAGCCCGCAGGTCGCCGAGAACGGTTATCTGCCCGAGGTCCAAGGCACCGATGGCAAGCCGTTCCGGTTGGTGGCCCCGCCCTATCAATTCGACGGCGTGCCAACCACACCGGCCGGTCCCGCCCCCGAACTCGGCCAGCACACCGAGGAGATTCTGCTGGATTGCGGCATGGACTGGGACACGATCGCAGGCCTGCGCGAACAGGGAGTGCTGGGCTGACGTGTCAGGAATACAGGTCGAGGACCGTTTCATTGGCGAGGTCGCCCCAGAGCATCTGGCGACCCGCCCGATTCATGTGAGCGGTCCAAAGATCCTTGGCTCCTGCGGCGTCCCCGTCCTCGACCAGCGCGATGAACTTCTCGAAGGTGCGCAGCGTCTGCTTGAACTGCTTTTCGATGACTTCGGGGCCGGCGGCGGTGGTGACAGCGCGTTGCATGTGCTTGGTGATCACATCGCGCAACACCGCACCGACCAGGGCCATGGTGTTGTTTCCGGACCGCTCGAGGATGACGTCGTGGAACCGGAAGACGACGGCCGACCACTCGCCGAGGTCGGCGTGCTCGGCACCTTCGGCGATCAGAGCCGCCAGAGCCGAACTGGTAGAACGCAATTCAGCGACATCATCGGACTTCGCCCGTTTGGCCAGCAGCTCGACGGCGGCGGGCTCGAAGACCTTACGCGCCTCGTACACATCGGCCAGTGTGGTCTTCGACATCTGCAGCAGCAGGCCGAAATCCCGCGCGGCCACGGCGGTCTCGGGCGAGGACACCAGCACGCCGCCACGCGAACCGCGGCGCACCACGATCAGGGATTCGCTCTCCAGGATCCGGAACGCCTCGCGCAGCGTGGGCCGCGACACCCCGAACTGCCGCACGAGTTCCACCTCGGTCGGCAGCGCGTCGCCCTTCTTGAGCACGCCACGCACGATGCTGCTGCGCAGATGGTCGGCGATCAGCTCGGCGGTCTTGGGGGCGCGAACGAGCTTGGACGAGCGGTCGCCACGGCCGTTCAGGTCCATCGCCCTCCTGCCCTACCCGCCGAAAACCTCAACCAAATAGCTAATTCAGCTTACTCAATGACGCCCGGCTAGGAGGAATTCAGTGACAGCCTCGACCGTTTCCACCCGCAAGAGCTTGTTCATCGACGGAGCATGGACGTCGGGCACCGGCAACGACACCGTGACGGTGGTGAACCCGGCGACCGAGCAATCCATCGCCGAGGTGCCGCAGGCCACCGTCGCCGACATCGACGCCGCTGTCACCGCGGCCCGCACCGCGTTCGACCAAGGACCGTGGCCGACGATGCGCCCGGCCGAGCGTTGCCGCGTCCTGGCCGCCATGGCCGACGAACTCACCCGCCGCCGAGACGAGTTGATCGAGTTGAACATCGCCGAGGCCGGTTCGACTCGAATGCTCTCTGAGATGCTTCAGGTCGGCACCCCGATCGACCACTTCCGCGACCTGACCGACCGGGTGTTGCCGCAGTTCGACTTCGAACCGCCGGTGCGGCCCGTGATGGGCCATGGCATCGGACAGGGCATGATGCTGCGCGAAGCCTATGGCGTGGCCGCGCTCATCACCCCGTTCAACTTCCCGTTCCTGCTGAACCTGGCCAAGATCGGACCCGCTCTGGCCGCCGGGTGTACCGCGGTGCTCAAACCGTCGCCGTACACGCCGCTGGAGGCGCTGGTGCTCGGTGAGGTGGCCGAGGCCGCCGGTCTGCCGCCGGGTGTGCTCAACGTGGTCACCGGCGACATCGCCGAGGGCGAGGCGCTGACCACCCATCCGGGGGTGGACCTCGTCAGCTTCACCGGCTCGGATGCGGTGGGCCGCAGGGTATACACGCAGGCGGCGGATTCGCTGAAAAAGGTCGTTCTCGAACTCGGCGGCAAGTCGGCGAACATCATCCTCGACGACGCCGACCTCGACAAGGTGATGGAGAGCGTGCTTGCGGGCATCGTCACCCACGCGGGACAGGGCTGCGCGCTGCTGACCCGCATACTGGTGCACCACTCGCTGCACGACGAGCTCGTCGCCCGCATCACCGGCGTGCTGGGCTTCATCAGCGTGGGAGACCCGGCCGACCCGGCGACGATGATGGGCCCGCTGATCCGCGAGGTGCAACGCGAGCGGGTCGAGTCGTTGATCGCGACCGGTGTGGACGAAGGCGCGCAGATCGCCTTCGGCGGAAAGCGTCCCGCACAGATGGAGCGCGGCTACTTCGTGGAACCGACGCTGTTCGTCGGGGTGGACAACTCGATGCGCATCGCTCAGGACGAGTTCTTCGGCCCGGTCGGTGTGGTCATTCCGTTCGGCGACGACGACGAGGCGGTGCGGCTGGCCAACGACAGCCGTTACGGTTTGGCCGGGGGCGTCTGGTCGGCCGACCCGCTGAGGGCGGTGGCGGTCGGACGCCGGTTGCGCGCAGGCACCGTCATCATCAATGGTGGTGGTGGCGGGCTGAACCCGAGCGCGCCGTTCGGCGGGTACAAGCACAGCGGCATCGGCCGGGAGTTCGGTGAGTACGGGCTGGCGGAGTACCTGCAGCACAAGGCGCTTCAATGGCCGGTGGGCTGATGTTAGGTGAGGCCGTGAGGATTGGTCGACTGCTCGCCCTCGCTGCGGGTGCCGCCATGCTGTTGCCGGGCGCGGTGGCGGCGCATGCGGACCCAGCGCCCGCGCGGCCGCCTGGTTCCCCCGATTACATCGACCACACCGTGTGGGAGTACCACGGCGATCGCGCGACCCTACGCATCTATCCCACGCCGTGGGGGTGGGCCGGGTCGGGACCGTTCAGCAACGGCGCGCAGAGCTACGACGCGTGGGCGGAACTACTCGAGCATGCGCCCGACGCCAACACGCTGTCCATGCAGAACCAGTTCATGTGCTACTGGCAACTTTCCACGTTCACCAACCCGGGCAAGGTCGGCACCTGGAACCTCGAACCGTGGCGTCCCGTCGTGTCCAGCATCATCATGCAGAACTCCGGGTGCAACCCCGGCGGACCCGACGACGTCCTCAACTGGTGATCGGCGCGAACACCGGGTCGATCAAATCCGCTACCACATCCCACGGAATGGTGATCGAGCGCACCTCCCTGCCGAATTGCCCCTCAGGGAAGTACATCTGGATGCCCGCATCGGTCGGGATCCAAAATCGGAAGTTGCGCTCCACCGGCGCCCATCCCGCGTAGTACTCCCCCCATCCGCCCAGCGGCGGTTCCGGGTAGGTGGCGGGCAGGATCTTCTTCGTCAACTCGCCCAACCGGTTGAGCCCAGCCTGTTCGTCGACGAACAAGTTCTTCCACACGATCTGGATTCCGCTGCGCGAATCGAACACCCGCGTGGCGACCGTGTCGACAGGCATATTGGGCAGTTCGACGGCGTTGTATCGGCCCTGCCACAGTTCCGAGACGGTCATCGGGCGGAACTGCAACCTGCCCTGCGTGCTGAATGTCCATGGCGAACTCTTACTGGCGCTGGCTGCGAACAGCCACACCTGACCGTTGGCCTCATCGTCGAGAATTCGGTTGATCGCGTCGGTGACCGCTGGGTCACCGCCCGCGAGCTTCTCGTAGTGCACGGTCCACTCGCCCGGACCTTGCGGGCTGGTCCCGGAGCGCACGTCGGGTACGACGGTGTAGGTGACGCCGTTGGATGTGGTGTCAGCGTCGGCCGTCGGAGCGGTTCCGACGAGCGCCGCGACCAGTACGACACCGAGCAGTGCGCCCGTCGATCGTGTGAGTCGCCCGCTCACGGCAGCACGACATCACTGGCCAGCCAGCGGCCGTCGACCTTTTCCATGGTGATGATGATGCGGTTGCGATCAAGCCGCGGTTCGGGATTGAGCGCGTTGGTGACCGACTGATCCAGGAAGAGCATCACCTCGACCTTGTCCTGGGTCGCCGACTTGATGCCTGCCGCGACCACCTTGCCGTCGGCGCGGGCCTTGTTGTCGATGAGCGCCTGTTTGAGCTGGCTGCTGGACTCGCTGTACATCTTCTTGAACTCGCCGGTCGCACCGTCCAACACCGCCGCGAAATTCTCGTCGAGCTTGGCCGCGTCGACACTGGTCAGCACGACGGCGTATTGCTGCGCCGCGGCGAGCGCCTGCTGGCCGGCATCGGTGACTGCCCGCTCGCGCTGCAGGTCGACGGCCAACACAGCGCTGGTGGCCAACGATCCGAGGAGGAGCACGGCCCCCAGTCCCAGCGCCACCGTCTTGCGGGTGGGCTTCCGCAGCCAGCGGCGTCGCAGCGAATCCGATTCGGGCTCAACGGCTTTTTCGCTCGTCTTCGATTCGGGTTCGGCGGCGGTGGTCTCCTCGCGGGCCTTCTTCTCGGTGTCTTCGGCGTCGGTGTCGTCGTTGGCGTCCAGTGTCAGCACCTGTTCCCGGGTAGTCATCGTCTGCTCCTGTCAGAGTAGTTGGGCGTCGGTCGGGGTGATCCCGCGTTGCTGCGCATCACGGACCACTCGGTGGTGGAGGAAGCGGAAGGAAGGGACCGCCGTACGGTGTCGGGATGGTCAGCGGGCCGGTCGGAACCGGATCGGCGCGCTGCAGCGGATGTGCGCCGGGCGGGGGGCCCGCGGTGTCGTCGCCGGGCGGACGTGGCGCGTTGCGCGCCCCGCGCACAAGGTACTTCGGATCCGGGTTCGGGCAGTAGGTGTACAGGTAGGGCTCGGGGAAATCGGTCAGCGTCGGCGGCGCCTGGGGCAGGTTGTAGTCGCACCCGTACCGGGAGTACAGGCTGACCGCTCCCCACACCCCACCGTCGCGGAACGCGCTGCCGACCGCGTCGAGCGCCGATCCGGCGCGGTACTGCGGGAAGAAGAACTCCTGCAGGGCAGGCACCCGCAGATAGGCCAGCTGGGACACGGTGGTCAGGTTGCCCAGCAACTGCACCATCGTCGGTGAGTTGTCGGCGATGACGGCGTCGATACCCGAGAACGCTTGCGGCCCACGATCCAGCAGGGTCCGGTACCCGCCGTCCATGCGTTGCACGCCACCGAGAATCGTCGACAAGTCCTCGGATGTTTCGGCCATCCCAGGGCTGACGTCACGGACCGTCGACAGCACCACCTTGCTGTTGCGGATCAGGCTGACCGTCTGGGGCAGAACCGAATCCAACGTCGACACCAGGAACGTGCCGCCGTCGAGGATGGCGGCGAGCTTGTCGGTGCCCTCCGGCCCGACCCGAAGTTCGTCGAGGACCGCCGACAACCGCTCGGTGTCGATCTGCTCGAGGGTGCCGTCCAGATCGCTGAGCAGCTTGGCCAGCGTCACCGGAGTGGTCGTGCGGTCGCTGGAGATCTCGGCGCCGTCGGCCAGGTAGGGACCGTCATTGCGGTCGGCGCGGAAATCGAGGTACTGCTCGCCGGCCGGCGACAGCGCAGACACCCGAACCGCGGTGTCGGTGGGGATGCGGGTACCCGGGTGAAGTGCCGCGACCGCGACCGCGCCCGTGTCGGACAACTCGATCGAGCGCACGCGCCCCACCGGCACACCCCGCAGCGTCACGTCCTGGCCCGGCAGCAGACCACCGGTCTGGTCGAGGTGGACGCGGATCAGGGATTCGGTGCTCACCGGATCGAGCCGCAACGTCCCGAAGATCAGGTATGTCACGCCGATGACGAACATCATCGCCAGCGCGAGCGCCGACAGGCCCAGGCGGCGCAGTTTGGCCCATCGCAACGCATTCAGCAGCGGCCTCATGGTGTGCCCTCCTCCAGTGACGCTCCCGGCGGAGCGCTCGGCGGTGGCGGCTTGAGCCCCGGCGGCGGCGGAGCAGGTGTGAGGTTGCCGGGGTTGGGCCCGATCAGGTTCGGCGGTGGCGCGACTCCGGGTGGGGCCGTGGGCTTACCCCAGAACTTGTTGCGAATCATCAACAGCTCGTAGGAGATACTGCCGACCAGGTTGCGGAAGTCCTCGCGGCCCGGACCGCGGCTGCCCGGGTCGGCGGGATGGTAGGGGTCGGCGAACGCCCCGACGGCGAGGTCGGCCAGGTCGATCGTGACGTTGGACGCTGTCGAGTTGGTCGTCTTGAGAATCGGGCCGAACATCAGGTTGAAGTTGGCCAGCGACGCACCGGGAGCGGTCGCCGCCTCGTTGAGCCCCTCGGAGAGCCGGTTGAGGTCGGCCATCATGCTGCGCGACTCCTCTCCGCGCACCGACGGAAACTTGGCCAGCTGCAGCGTGATCCGGTTCACCTGCGCGATCAGATCGACGATCCGGTCGGTGTTCTCCGCGACGGCGCCCAGCGCCGGGCCGGCCGCCTCGATGGCCGCGTCGATGGACTCCTGCCGGGCCGCCATCGTGGCGGACAGATCTCCGGTCCGGGTGAGTGCGCGCTTGATGGAATCCGAACGTGCCGAGAGACTTTGGATCAAGCGGGTGGACTCGTCGACGAACCTGTTCAGATCCTCACCCTTACCGCCGACAGCGCGGCCCATACCGTTGATCACCCGGGTCAGGTTGCGGATCGCGCCGCCATTGACCAACAGGGCTGCGGTGCTCAACACGTCTTCCACCGAGGCGGCCGAGGCGGTCGAATCCAACGGGAGCACGGTGCCCGCTGCCAGCGGTGTCGTCGCCGCAGATGCACCGGGAGGCGGTGTCAGCGCGACGAAGATATCGCCCAGCGGGGTGGCCGAACGCAGTTCTGCCTTCGTCCCGGAGGGGATCTGGACATCCGAGTCGATCCGCAGCGTCACCACCGCCGTGTAATCCCGGGCGGTCATCGACTGAACCTCACCGACATCGGCGCCGGATAACCGGACCTTGGCCTTGGCGGGCAGGTTCAGCGCATTCGCGAATGTCGCGCTGATCTCGTACGAGTCCTCACCGACGGATGGCGCGGGCAGCGGCACCCGGTCCAGGCCCATCGAACAACCTCCGAGGGCGCCCCCCAGAAACACCGAGGCTGTGAGTGCGCCCAGCGCGCGGACCCTTCTTCGCACCGGTGGGGGCGAAAAACGCGTCATGGGCTCTTTCACGGGCCGCGTCACGGGCTCCTTCATGGGCTGCTTCATGGTCCGAGCCCCGCCAATCCCTCGAGCATGCTGGTGACTCCGAAATCTGGGCCGAAATCCTGAATGGTCCCCGTCGTGCAACCCAGCTGCTTCATGCCCAGCAGGTTGCACACCTCCTTGGTGAACTGACCGTTGAGTTCGACCTTGTCGAGCACCGGGTGCGCACGGATGGCGTCCTTCTCGTGGTCGATCATGTTGTAGACGTTGTCGAGCAACATCGGCGCCACGTCCAGAGATTCCGCTAGCTCGCGCCGGTACTCGGCGATGGCCTTGGTCGTCGTCTCCATCCCTGCAGTCGTGGTCTTCAGCGCGCCGCGGTTGTCCTCGATGAGGTCGGCTGTCTCGGAGAGGATCTGGTTGATCTGCGCGCCGGTCGATCCGCTGCCGAGCTGTTCGGCCGCCAACACATCGCTGAGTTGACGCATCGACGAGCCGAAATCGCGGATGGTCTGATCGTTCTCGGCGGCCGCGGTGGTGAGGCTCTCCAGGTTGGTGACGATCTTGGTGATCGCGTCACCGGTCGGCGCCCCGCGCTCCTTGCTCATCTTCAACGCAGTCGACAGCTCCCCCAGCGCCGACCGGATCTTCGTGCCGTTGCCCTCGGTCATCGCGGCGCTCACCGACAGCAGGTCGGCGACTGGGCCGGAGCCGTGGCCGTCGCCCTGCAGCTGCACCGACAGCTCGTCGATCATCGCCAGCACACGGTCGAATTCGACGGGCGTACGGGTGCGATCCAGGCCGAGGGTCTGACCGTCAGTGAGCGTCGGACCGTCCTCGTAGACGGGTGTGAACTCCACGTGCCTGTCGGTGAGGATGGAGGTGGACACGGTCACCGCCTGCGCGTCGGCCGGGATCTTGACCCCCGGCTCGACGCGCATCGTCACCTCGACATAGGCGCCCTTCGCCTCGATCTTCTCGACGCTACCGACGGGCATACCGAGAATCGACACCGCGTTGCCCTCGTAAAGCCCACTGGCACTGTCGAACAGGCCGATTATCGTCATAGCTCGCTCACCGAACGGATTGCTCGAGCAGCCGCATGCGCCGCACACCATCGCGACGATGGCGATCAACTTCAGCAGTGCCCGCGAGGTCATTTGCAGTCCCCGAAGTAGGGCGGCAGGTTGAACTGCTTGGCGCGCCCGCTGATCGCGCACACGAACGTGTCGATCATGGTGCCGCCGGTGGAGGTGAAGTCGAACTCGTTGCCGTTGCCGGTGGCGTTGGCGAAGTTGCGGACCGTGACGGGCATCAGTTGCAGCGTGCTGCGCAGCAGCGCGTCGTTGCGGCCCACCGCGCCGAGCATGCCCTCGAGGTTGTGCAGCAGCTCGTCGATGCGCTGCCGGTCACCGATCAGCACGGGCCGCAACTGGTTCACCAACTTCGTGGTGGCGTCGATCAGCCGGACGACGAGCTCCTTGCGCGCCGCAAGATCGCCGAGCACCTCGCGGCCCTGGGTCATCAGCAGGCCCAGGCTGCGCCGCTGGTTGCCGAGCAGCTCGGCCACCTGTTCGGTGCTGCGAAGCAGGTCGTAGATCTGGTCACGGCGCGACGCGATCACCGATGAGAGGTGCTCGATGTTGTGCAGAGCCTGAGGGAGTACCTCGGGCGCGCCCTCCAGCTGGGTCGACAGCGTCGTCATCGACTGTGCGATCTTCTCGGCGTCGACGGCCTCGAATGTCGTGGTGGCGTCCTGCAGGGCGGACTGCAGGTCATAGGGCACCTCGGTATTGGCCATCGGGATGCGGTTGTCCGACAGTTCCTTCGAGCCCGCTGGCTCAACATCGACATACCGCGCGCCCAGCAGCGTGGTGAGTTTGATCGACGCCCGAGTGGCCGAGCCGAGCGGGATGTCGTCGTCGATCTCGAGGCCTACGGCCACATGGTCGCGCGCGAGCCGCATGCTTGTCACGCGACCGACGCGCACGCCGGCAACCGTCACCTGGTCGCCCACGCTCAGGCCCGCCGCCTGCGCGAACTCGGCGGTGTAGACGTCCTTGCCCACTCCGAGCCGACCAAGGCCGAGCGCCCCGCCAAGGGCCAGCGCGATGACCAGAACCGAGATCAAGCCGAGCTGAAACTTGCTGTATGAGCGAACGGACCGAAGCCACACCCGTTTTCCGGCCGTCTTGTCCAGAATCTCTGTCATCGTCCTCACCGACACTTCTGGCTGTAGGTCAAACGGTCTTCGGGCGTGCCTTCCCGCACGATGGCGTTGATCAGGCTGTCGATACGCGGGAACTGACTGACGGTCAGGTTGCATGCGTACACGTCGAGGTAGGCCCCACCCTGACTGAACCGGGCCAGGCCCTTGAGCATCAACGGCGTGTTGAAGGCCATGTAGGCGAATCCCTGCTTGTCCTCCATGAAGTGTTTGGCGAAGCCGGGCTCGCGAGCCAGCCACTCTCTCATGTCCGGTTGGACGTCGGTGATGACGTTGGCCAACCTTTCACCCACAATCGACACCTGGTCCATCGAATCGACGAATTCCGCACGGCGTGCGGCAAACCCGTTGAACGTCGTCTCCGCCGAATCGATCGTCTCGTTCAGTGCACCGCCGTGGTCGGCCAGGGAGGCCACCACCTTGTTCAGGTGGATGAGCACACCGTCGAGAATCGCGTCGGTGCCCGAGTACGACTCCGCAAGACGGGTCGTCTCGGAGATCATGGTCGCGATCGCGCCGGTGTCACCCTGCAGCGACCGGACGATGGCGGTCGTGAGGTTGTCGACCTGATCGGGATTGAGCAGCGCGAAAAGCGGCTCGAAACCGTTGAGCAGCCGGGAGATGTCGAACGAGGGCTCGGTGCGCTCGACCGGGATCACCGCACCGGCGGGCAGCACGCGTGGATCGCCGTAGTCGGCAAGTGACAGGCCGAGATAGCGCTGGCCGATGATGTTCTGGTAGATGATGGCGGCTTTGGTGTTTCCGTAGAGCACCTGTTCGGCCTGCACCTGGAACTGCACCCGCGCCTCGGTTCCGTCGAGCGCGATGTCGTCGACGCGGCCCACCTTGACCCCCGCCATCCGCACTTCGTCACCGACCTTCAGTCCGGATGCGTCGCTGAAGATCGCGTTGTACGAATGGGTTTGACCATCGATCCCGCGCTTCAACGTGACGAACACCGTCCAGATCAGTGCCAGACAGACGACGAGGAATATGCACAGTCCGGTCAGCGGGCGGATGTGTCGCCTCAGCGGCGTCCTGACTGGCGGGCCGGTTGACGTCACGGGCCGTTCCCCCCTTCCGAAGTGGTGGGCCCGGGAAGCGCCGCCTCCGCAGGCAGCGGCAATCCCGGCGGCGGCGCCGCAGCGTGCGCCGACGGATCCGGGACGATCTGCACGGTGTTACCCCGAGCGACCGGCCCGAGCAGCAACTCCGATGCGACATTCGGTTCCGGTCCCAGCAGCTCGCTCAGCTGAGCGCGTTCTTCGGGGCTCCCGACAGGACCTACGTTGCCCCCGGGCGGTCGGTAGTTTCGCGGATCGAGTTGCCGGGGCAGTGCGGGCGGGTCGGCGGTCAGGGGGGCGGTTCGGCAGCTCGGCCCTTCGAGTGCGCCATAGCGTGGGCAGTCCTGGCGGGTGTACATCCGGTTCGGAGTGAGCACCAACATGAACTTGCCCACCGCCATGTTCTTGTCCTCGTGCCACACGTGGTCGAAGAACCGGTTCGTCAGGTTATTGATCCGGGTGACGATGGGCGCGAAAACGCCCTTGCCGTCGGCCATCACACCCAACACCGGAGACATCTGGGTGGTGATCACGATCATCCGGTCGGTGTTGTTCTCGAATGCGGTGCCGACTTCGCCGAACGTGGTGTGGCCCGCGGACAGGAACGTGGCCAGCTCTTGGCGTTTCTCGGCGAAGGTGCGCATCGGCACGACCGCGCTGTGCACGGCGTCCAGGAGATCCGGCGCACTGCCTTGCAGGCCCTGCAGCGCCTCGGACAGGACCGCGAGCGTGGCCTCGGTGCCGTCGTCGGCCATGACGCCGTTGAGTTGCTCGACGATCCGGTTGGCCCCGCTGCCCGCCCGTTCGATCTCGTCGCCTCGGCCGCTGGTGGCCTCGGCGACGGCGGCCAGCACGCCGACGGTGTCGGTGTCGCCGGGTCGTCCCGCGGCGGCGAGCACGTCGCGCAGCTTCGACAGCGCGGTCTGGAACTGGACGGTGGCCAGGCTGTCGTCTTGGTGAATCTGTGAGCCCGCCTTCAGCGGTGGGCCGGAACCGTTGTCCACCAGCTGGATCGATGACACCGCGAATACGTTGCCGGGGACGACGCGCGCGGTGACCGTGGCGGGGATGGAGTGCGCGAAGTGCGGGTCCAGACTCAGGTCGACCTCGTTGTCGCCACCGTCGATACTCGGCGTGACGCTCTCGACGGTGCCCACCAGTGCCCCGCGGAACTTCACGTCGGATCCCTTTGGCAGCCCGTCTCCGACGTTGGCGAGCAACGCGACCACCTCGACGCGACCCGAGAACACGCCCTCGGACTTCGCGATCGCGGCGGCGGCCACCAGTAGGGTGCCGATCAGCAGCGCGATACCGCGCAGCAGCAACCGGAGATCCGATACGGGTTTGGCCGCCGACTCGAAATTCTGAACCACCGGTCAGCCCCCCAGCCTCGCGCCGGAGCCGATCCCCCACAAGGCGATCGTGAGGAGGAGATTCGCGATGATCATCACCGAGATGCTTGCGCGCATCGCCCGGCCGGCCGCGATGCCGACGCCTTGTGGCCCGCCCGCGGCGAAATAGCCGTAATAGCACTGAATGGTCGATGTGATGATCACGAAGACGATCGCCTTGATCACCGAGTACACGATGTCCTGGCCGGTGAGCACCAGCCGGAAGTAGTGCTCGAACGATCCCGCCGACAGGCCGCCCGCGAACGTCACGATGCTCTGCACCGCCGCGTAATTCACGACCAGACACAGGATGTACAGGGGAATGATCGCCACCACGGAGGCAAGCAGTCGGGTGCTGACCAGATACGGAAGCGGTCGGATCGCCAGGGACTCGATCGCGTCGATCTCCTCGGAGATTCGCATCGACCCCAGCTGCGCGGTGAACCGGCAACCGGCCTGCGCGGCGAACGCCAGCGCGGCCATCACCGGCGCGAGCTCACGGGTGGACACCGTCGAAGACAGCAGTCCCGCAGCGGGTTCCATACCCAACAGGTGCAGGGCCTGGTAGCCCTCGATGCCCACGATCGCGCCTGCCGTCGCCCCGAGCAGGATGATCACCCACGCGGTACCGCCGCCGACCACGATGGACCCGTTCCCCCACGTGACGTCCGACAGGATGGTCAGGAAAGCCTTGCGGTAGCGCGTCAACGCCAGCGGGAAACCGGCGACGGCGCGGCTGAAGAACGTGAGCATGTGGCCGAGCCGCACACCCAGACCGGCCACCGATGTGGACGCGGTCAGGATGGGCCGCACGCCCTTCGGGTAGTACGGGGCCGCCATCAGAGCGCTGCCTTGGGGAACAGCAGCACGTACATCTGGGTGAATACCACGTTGGTGATCATCAGCAGCAGGATGGATGCCACCACCGTGGCGTTGACCGAGTTCGCCACGCCCGCGGGGCCACCTTTGGTGGTCAGTCCCTTGTCGCAAGCGACGATCGCGACGATCGCGGCGAACACCACCGCCTTGATCATGGTGAGGATCAGATCACCGACCGTCGCGAACGACGCGAAGGTCATCACAAAACTGCCCGGCGCGCCGTTCTGGGCGAACGTGTTGAACAGATAGCCGGCGAGGAAGCCGATGAAGCACACCAGCCCGGTCAGTGCGACGCCCACAACGATGGCCGCGGCCAGGCGTGGGACGACGAGCCTGCGCACCGCCGAGATTCCGAGCACCTCAAGGGCATCCACCTCTTCTCGGATGGTGCGCGACCCGAGGTCCGCGCAGATCGCCGAGCCGACTGCGGACGCCATCAGCAAGGCGGCCACCAGCGGCGCACCCTGCCGGATCACCGCAAGCCCGCTGGCGGCCCCGGCCAGCGAGGTGGCTCCGACCTGCCCGGCCAGCAGGGCGAACTGGATCTGCAGCGTCACCCCGATCGGGATCGCCACACACATGGTCGGCAGCATCGCCGTCGACGCCATGAATGCGGCCTGCTCCACGAACTCCCAGAACGGGAAGCGCCACCTGACGATGTCGACCACGAGGTACCGGATCGCCTGCAGGCCCAGGATGCACTGACTGCCAACCGTGTTCAGCGCCGCGACGGGGTGGCGCTGAACGTACCCCCAGCCCCAGTCGCCGACCTCACCAAGGGGGCTCGGGTACACCTCTGAAGGCTTGGTCATCCCGTACTCACCGGCCGTCAGCCACGTGGAAGTCCGAGCGCCCGCTCTGCAATGACGTTACGCAAGACCTCGTTGGTACCTCCGGCGATGGTGAAAGCCCGTCCGTAGAGAAACGCATCCTGCCACCAACCGCCGTCGTGCACGTGCGAATCCGTCTCGATGCGAACCCCGTCGTGACCCTGAAGCTGCAGACCGTATTCATGCAACGCTAGATTGATTTGGCTGAACAGGATTTTCGACACCGGCGCGTCGGCGAGGTCGGCGCCGCCGTGCAGCGCCCTGCTCTCGTTGTAGGCGGCGACCAACGAGTTGACGTGCACGTCCGCGACGAACCCCCCGATCGCTTGGCGCACATCGCGACGGTCGAGCACCGAGCCGGGGTCGACGTCACCGTCGGAGACCGACCAGTCGGGCAGGCTGCCCGCGAGCCGGACCAAGCGCTGCAGCGCACCGAAAAGCGACGCACCGCTACCCGCGCCCGCACGTTCGTGCACCAGGCTGGCGGTGGTCACGGCCCAGCCCTGGTCGATCTCGCCGATCACGTGCTCGGCCGGAACACGCACACCGTCGAAGAAGACCTCGTTGAAGTCCGCCGTCCCGGTGATCTCCCGCAACGGCCGCACCGTGACCCCGGGCAGCGACATGTCCAAAGCGAATGCCGTGATACCCGCGTGCTTGGGGACGTCGGGGTTCGTGCGGGCCAGCAAATACCCCCAGTCGGCGTGCTGGCCGTTGGTGGTCCACACCTTCTGACCGTCGACGACGAAGACGTCACCTTCGCGGCGAGCGCGTGTGCGCAGGCCGGCCAGATCGCTACCGGCATCGGGCTCACTGAACAGCTGGCACCAGATGTGCTCCCCGGACCGGATGCGCGGAAGGAAGTAGTCCTTTTGCTCAGCAGACCCGGACGCGATGATCGCCGCCGCTGCCAGCATCCCACCGCCCACCGGGCCAGGCGCGTTGACGCGTATCAACTCGTCGATCACAACGGATTCGTGCAGCGGATGCGGGTCCGGCAGCCCACCGTATTCGACCGGCCAGTTCACCCCGAGCATTTGCTCAGAGAACAGTCGCGCCGTCCACTCCCGAAGTTTCGGGATGTCATGGGCTTCGGGCGCGCGAACGCCCGTGCGACCGTGTCGGGGCGGTTGATATCGGGCGGCCAAGGCACGTACCCGCTCGCGCAGCAAGTCGAGGTGCGTGTCCTGTTCGAGGTGCAATTCAACCCCTCTCCATCGAATGGCCGAACCAGCAATCGAGCTTAATCAGTATCCTGTATCTTGTGAAGGCTTTTGCGGATCCGGTCCCCTCCGTCACCGATCAGAGCAAGGAGACGCCGTGAATTTCGACCTCACCGACGAACAACGCGGGTTGATCGACGTGACCCGCGAGTTGTTGGAGCGGCACTCGTCGGTGACCGCGGCCCGCGCGTTGATCGACGGACCTACGGGATACGACGAGCAGTTGTGGCGCAAAGGAGCCGAACTGGGTTGGCCCGCGTTGGCAATCCCCGAGGCGGACGGCGGGCTGGGTCAGCAGTCCATCGAATTGGCCTTGGTGGCAACCGAACTGGGCCGCGGACTGGCGTCGACGCCTTTTCTGCCGACCGCCGTCGTAGCCGACGCCGTCTCCCGCTCGGCCGCCGCCTGCCGGACTGAGCTGTTGGCGGCACTGGCCTCGGGCACGCAGACCGCGGCGTGGGCCTTCGCCGAAGCCGGGCGGCCCTGGTCGGTGGAGGGAATCCAGACCACCGCTACCCGCGACGGCTCCGGATACGTCATCAGCGGGGCGAAGGCCTCGGTCCAGGACGCCGATTCGGCCGCGACGCTTCTGGTCGACGCCGTGCTCGGCGGGCGGCCGGCACGCTTCCTGGTGCCCGCCGACACCACCGGCGTGAAGATCGAGCGCCAGCACACGCTCGACGTGACGCGCCGGTACTGCGACGTCGTGTTCGACGCAGTGGCGCTGGACGGCGCGGTGTTGCTGGCAGAGGGTGCGGCCGCCGAGGATTCGATCGCCCGCTCCGGTCGGCTCGCCGCAGTGTTGACGTGCGCCGAGCTGGTGGGAATCGGCGAGCGGCTGCTGGAGCTCACGGTGGCCTACGTCAAGGAACGCGTCCAGTTCGGCAAGGCGGTCGGTAGTTTCCAGGCCGTCAAACACAAGTGTGCCGACATGCGAATCTGGATTCAGTCCAGCGCTGCGGCAACGTATTTCGCCGCCATGACGCTCGACAGCGAACACCGCGACAGCGCCCATGCCGCCAGCGTGGCCAAGGCCTATGCATCCGAGGCGGTGAACCGGCTCGCCGGTGAGGCGCTTCAGCTGCACGGTGGCATCGGGTTCACGTGGGAGCATGACCTGCACCTGTACCTGCGCCGGGCGCGGGTTGGCGCGGCCCTCTACGGCGACGCCGACCACCACCGCGAGCAGCTGTGCCGGGCGCAGGTCCTCGCCTCGGCCTGAGAACTCCCTCAGTTCCCCCAACTCAGCTGCAGCGAGTCCAGCCCGAAGACCTGCCCCGCGTGCTCGACGGGCGTTTCGGTGACCCGGTAGGCCGGGATGCGCGCATGCCACTCCTCGAGGAACACCGTCATCTCCTGACGCGCCAGGTGTGAACCCAGGCAGCGGTGCGGGCCGGCGCCGAACGAGATATGGCGCGCGACACCGCGGTCCAGGTCGACTTCGCGGGCCCGGGGAAACACCGTCTCGTCCCGTCCGGCGGCGGCCAGCGGGAAGGAGGCCATGTCGCCGGCTTTGACCGGACAGCCGTGAAACTCCATGTCCTGAGTGGCTTTTCGAGCGGTCTGCACGATCGGATAGACCCGGAGCATTTCCTCGATGGCGCGCGGGATGAGCTCGGGCTCGGCGACGATGCGGGCTCGGTCCTCGTCGTGGGTGGCCAGGTGCAGCATCGCGTAGGAGAGTTGGCTGGCCACGGTGTCCAGACCCGCCATGAACAGCAACAGAAGGCAGTTGAGCAGGTCACCGTCGCTGACCGGCTCACCGTCGATCGTCCATCTGAGGGCGGCGCTGACGATGTCGTGGGCGTCCGGGCTCGGGTCCGCGCGGCGCTGGTCGATCAGCGACTGGAAATACCCCACCACCTGCGTCATGCCCTCGAGCCGGATCGCCATGGCCTCGTCACCCAGACCGGATTGGTGCAGCATTTTGTCTTCCCACTCGAGGAATTCGTCGAGCCGTTCGATGGGCATGCCCATGATGTTGAGGAAGATGTGCGAGGGGAATACCCTGGCTACCTGCTTGACGAACTCGCAGGAGCCCTCGGCCGAGATGCGATCAATGAGTTCTGCTGCGAGTCTACGGTGTTCGTCGCGCAACCCCTTGACCCGGCCCGGCGAGAAGTACTCGGCGAGCACCTGCCGCCACTTGGCGTGTTGCGGCGGGTCGACCATCACCGGGATCCATTGGTAGGGCGGATCGGGGTCCGTCGGCACGATCACACTGCTGGACCACAATTCGGGGTGCTGCAGGCCCTCGAGGATCGCCGCATAGTCGGTGAACATCCAGTACCCGGCGTCGCCCTCGGTGTTACGGAACACCGGACGCATAAGGTCTTGGCGCGAATCGATGCTCGCGAATCCTGTCAGCGCCGGGCCGGTGAGGGCAGCCAGCTCGAATGTGTCCACCGGGCACTGTCCAACCTGCTGTTCAGCCGTCACGTCGTGAACCTCTCGTCAGCGACTTCTACTTGCGTTGTCTACGAGACGATTTCGCCTCTCCGCACACATACGATGACGCCAGGACGGCCTGCGGTTGGAAACGTCCGTCGTCGGCCGACGTCATGCGCAGTTCTTTGGCTTCCCCGAGGGATACGCAGAACGCCTGGACCGTATCAATAGTCTTGCGGCAGCGAGGCGCCCTTCAGGGATTCAGCAGATGAAATCGGTGACTCACGTGACCGACGTACCCACCAGCAGCCCGACAACGTAGGTCGCCGCAATGGCCAGAGAACCGAATGCCAGCTGACGCAGAGAGGCGAACCAGATCGGTCGCCCGGTGAAACGCGCGGCCACACCTCCCGCGACGAGCAGGCCGATGCCACCACACGCCAGCCCTGCCCACAGCGAGTGGAAGCCGAGCAGGTATGGAATCAGCGGAATGATCGCTCCAAGCGTGAACATCAGGAACGACGACCCGGCCGCGACCGACGGCGACGGCTTCTCCCGGGGGTCGACGCCCAACTCCTGGACGAGGTGGAAGTTCAGGGCCCGGTGCTCGTCGCGATGCACCTCATCGGTGGCCTTGACCGCGGTTTCACGGGTCATGCCCATGTCCATCAACATCGCCACCAGCTCCGCCTTCTCGGCCTGTGGGTGCTTGCGGAAAGCCCTCCGCTCGACCAGGACCTCGGATTCGATTTGTTCGTTGGCGGTGGTCACCGAGGTGTACTCCCCCAGCGCCATCGAAAACGCACCGGCCAACAGCCCGGCAACGCCGCTGATGACAACGGTGTCCGCGTCGGCCGCTGCCGCGACACCGGCGATGAGGGCGGTGTTGCTGACGAGGCCGTCCATGGCGCCGAAGGTCGCGGCGCGCAGCCAGCCACCGGTGACGTCGGCGTGCCGGTGCGTCGAGGTGTGCGGCACTCCGGTCGGGGCGGTCATACCGACGATTCAACGCCACGGATTTCGCCTGGTCCAGTGAGGATTGCCTGGGTTTACCACATCACAGTTTGCGCGAGCCCGCGGACGGCTACGGTCGAGTCATGACCACCACTGCCGAACATCTGCGCAATGCGCTCGACGGACGTTGGCGCGACGTGAAGAACCGGATGCGCGAGGAGCTCTCCAGCGAGGTCTTCCGACCGCACTACACCCCCAACACCGTCATCGCCCGTACGAAAGTGGCGGAACAGCTCAAGATCATGGCGGCCATGGGTGCCGCCGAGGACGGCTTCAAAAAGGAGCACGGCGGTAACGGCGACGTCGGCGCGGCCGTCACCCAGATCGAGATGCTGGCGATGAGCGATCTGTCGCTGATGGTGAAGGCCGGTGTGCAGTGGGGGCTGTTCGGCGGGGCCATCGAGAACCTCGGCACCGAGCGACATCATGAGAAGTACGTCAAGCCGATCATCGACTGCGAGCTTCTCGGCTGCTATGCAATGACCGAGACCGGTCACGGCAGCAATGTGCAGGCGCTGGAGACCACCGCCACCTACGATCCGGCCACCGAGGAGTTCGTCATCGACTCCCCGACACCGACCGCGCGCAAGGACTACATCGGCGGGGCCGCCGAAACCGCCCGCATCGCCGCTGTTTTCGCCCAGCTGATCACCCCCGACGGAGAAGGGCACGGTGTGCACTGCGTGCTGGTGCCGATCCGCGACGAGGACGGGAACGACCTGCCCGGGGTGACGACCTCGGACTGCCACTACAAGGGCGGACTGCCCGGCGTCGACAACGGCCGGATCCAGTTCGACAAGGTCCGCGTCCCGCGGGAGAACCTGCTCAACAAATACGGCGACGTGGCAGCGGACGGTACCTACAGCTCACCGATCGAGAGCCCCGGCCGCCGGTTCTTCACGATGCTCGGCACCCTGGTTCGGGGCCGGGTCACGGTGGGCGGCAGCGCCGCGGCCGCAGCCCGCGTCGCCCTCGACATCGCGACGCGATATGGGTTGCTGCGCAGGCAGTTCGAGGCACCGGGCGAGGACCACGAAGTGGTCATAATGGACTACCTGGTGCACCAGCGGCGGCTGCTGCCGCTGATCGCCGAATCGTATGCGCTGCAGTTCGCGCAGAACGAACTCGTCGCTAAGTGCCATGACCTGCAGAGCGCCGAAGATCCCGACCCGGAAGAACAGCGTGAACTCGAGGGCCGCGCAGCCGGGCTCAAGGCCGCCAACACCTGGCACGCCACCCGCGCGATCCAGGAGGCGCGCGAGGCCTGCGGCGGCGCGGGTTACATGGCTGAGAACCGGTTGATCGCGCTGAAGGCCGACACCGACGTGTTCACCACGTTCGAAGGCGACAACCACGTCCTGACGCAATTGGTGGCCAAACAACTGCTCACTGCCTACGCCGACGACGTCAAGAGCATGAGCCCGGTCGAATGGGTGCGCTTCGCCGCGAACTTCGCCGGTGAACGGGTGCTCAAACGCACTGCGGCCGAGACGATCATGCAGACCATCCTCGACACTCGGCAGGACAACGAGGAGGAGGGCAGCCTGTTCAACCGCGGCACCCAGGTCCAGATGTTCGAGGACCGCGAGGAATACATGCTCTCCACGGTGGCGCGCCGGTTGCAGGGCAAGTCGAAGGAGATGAGCGAGTTCGACGCGTTCAACGCAGTGCAGGACCATGTGCTGCACTGCGCCCAGGCCCACATCGACCGGGTGATCCTCGAAGCGTTCGTCGCCGGCATCGATGCCTGCGAGGACGAGGAGGCCCGCAAGATCCTGAACATGGTGTGCGATCTGTACGCGCTGTCGGTGATCGAAAAGGACCGGGCGTGGTTCATCGAGCACAGGTTCATCTCGACCGAACGCGCGAAGGCCGTCACCCGGGGCATCAACGAACGCTGCCGGACGCTACGCCCCTACGCCGAACTGCTCGTCGACGGCTTCGGCATACCCGAACAGTTGCGTTATGCGGAGATGCTGCACCCCGAGCGCATTCCCGACGCCGACGAGCACACCGAGCAGAATGCGATCAGCTCGGGCACGATCGAGCCGAAGTAGCGGGGTTCTTGGGATCGGTAGCAGCGGGACGGCCGTGTACTTGATCGCATAGGCACCGCCGACGCGGCGGTGCCGTGAGGCAAAGGATGCGATCATGAAGGCCTTTTCGCGATTCGCCGCCACGGCAGCGGTTTCCAGCGGCATGGCGCTCGCCGGGCTGGGTTTGGCAAGTGCCGCCGGGGCCGACTACTACTGGTTCAGTTGGTGTCCCGGTCAGACTCCCCCGTCGGCGGCATCGAACCGCCCGCTTGACTGGGATTGGAATGTCTGCCACCAGTATCGGTATCAGGGCAACGACCTCATCGACGAGAGCGGTCGCCTCTATCCGGCGCCCCCGCCGGCGCCCGGTGCGATCTGCGGTAGAGACTTGTTCACCGGGACGCCCATCTACTGCGGGCCCTGACCGGGCTCAGCTCCGCGTCCACACGCAGTCGCCGCTCAGTTCGATCAAGAACATCCTCGGGGGTACGTCGAACTGCAATGGTTGGCCCGGGTTGCCTTCGACGGCGGTCGGCGTGCTGAGCTCGCCGGGGCTGACGACGACCTGCTGCTGTGCCCGGCAGGCCGTGCTCGAATCCCGCGGTGTGCCAACCCATCTGCCTGCGGCCATGTCCGGATTGCGCATACCCTGTCCGTGCAGTTTCAGCGGAGACGCCTGGCCCACCCAGCGGCCGGCGGGCGGCTGGGGACCGGTCACGTCCTGCCACGCGCTGCCCCGGCACACCGACAGGGTGTCCGTGCCCGGCAACTGCGTCATGGCGCCCTCGAGATCGGCGGTGCACTGACCGGTCTGCGGCGGCGGGCCTGGCGGTTGACCGGGGTCTGCGCATGCGACCGGCGCACTGATCAGTGCGACCAGCAAGCCGACGAGTCCCGCTCTCAACACGTCACACCTTGCTCAGGTCGGTCTTCATCATCATCACGTTGTAGGAGTTCCACTCCGACAGGTTCCAATACAAATCCGTACCGGTCCCCTGGGTCGACGGCGACCAGGGATGCATCATCGGGGCATAGATCCCACCCGGCTGTTGCTTCATCAGCACCTTCGGTTTCGACCAGGTGCCCTGCGGGGTGTCGGACGTCCGCATCACGATGTTGTTGAACTGGTCACCGTGCATGGCGACGTACTTGTTCAGCTGCTTGTTGTACTGCACAGACATTTCGCTGACCTGGTTTCCTTCGGCGGCGGCACCACAAGCACCCTGCTCGACCCCGAAGACGACCGTGGCCGCGGCTGGGTTGTTCTTCACCCAACCGGCCGGGGCTCCGCCCCAGGCACTGCTGCCGTTCCAGTACTCGTACTTGCTCAGGTCCAGAATGTCTTGCTCGGGCACCCGTGCCAGGTAAGCCGCGCCCTGACGGCCGTTGGGGGTGCCATATGCGTAGACATATCCGTCGCCGGGCCGAACGAACGCCATCTGCTGGAAGTTCTGGTTGCCGGTCCACGGCTGGTTGTAGCGAACGGTTTCCGGTGCGACATGGAAGGTTTCGCCGTTGTCGTCGGACCAGGCGATCGCCGAGTAGTTCGTCGTCCAACTACCGGGTGCGCCCCACTGCGTCACCGACATGAAACTCACGTATTGGATCGCGCCGTATTTGGAGCCTTCCACGGGCACCGAGATTCCCGCCGTGGGTATCAGGGTTATCCCGGCGGGCAGACCTTCGGGGAAGATGACCTGCCTGGCTCGGGTGGGGTATCCGTCGGGGCCCAGCGGCGCGCCACCGAACATGTTGCCGTTGTACCACTCCCCGTCGGGGATCTCCATCCCGTTGGCGAGGTACCAGTCGGAGGTCCGCATGATGGTGTTGGACCGCCAGTCCTGCGACATGTTGCCGTCGAAGAACGTGTCGCCGAACGCGATCAGGACCTGATGTTCGTTTTCCGGAGTGGTGGGGTCGTCCTCAATTCCGTTGTCCCACATGATGCCGAGGTCGGTGCCACCGACCGAGAACCGGTCGACGGTGTTGGCCATCAGCGGATTGCCGGGGTACGACCAAGGACCCGTGACCCAGGAGACGAACTGCGTCGACGGGCTCACCTGTGCATTGGGGAACGGTGAGTACAGCGGAGTGAAGGGTTCGGCGGCCGTCAGCGCCATCCTGGCCATCGGGGCGTCTTCGACCATCAACGTCGGGGTCATCACCGTCGGCGTGGTGGAGGGCCGTCCCGACAGCGCCGCGAAGAAGTTCTCGAACTCACGACGCGCGAACGCGAGCAGGCCCCAGATCAGCGGCGGCTGCGCAGGTGACGACGGCACCGTGCCTGCCAGCGGGTTGAGGATCCAGTTGATCGTGTTGGTGACCAGATTCGTCACGGCGGTGAACAGGTTCGCAGGAGCCGCCGGCGTCACGGTCGTCGGCTGGTAGGCGAGCATCAACGGCGAGGCGTTGTTCATCGTCGTCGTCGCCAGTGATCGGGCATCGGAGAACACGACGTAATTCCCCGTTTCCTGCACCGCCGCGGCGGGATCGGAAAGCGACTGCGTGGCATCCGTGTCGGTCGTGGTGCGGGCTTGTTGGGTGGAAGTGTTCGAGGTTCCGTCTGGCTTCGGTTGCGATGACGGGTCAGCCTCGCGGGTATCGGAGTCCTTGCCCGGCTCGGCGGTCGGCTTCGGCTCGGCGGAGGATGTTGGCGACGGCCCAGGAGTCGGCGTCGCTGTCGGCTCGGGCGTCGGGGTCGGCTCGGCCGTTGGTTTCGGGGTCGGCTCGGCCGTCGGTGTGGCCGTGGGCTCCGGAGTCGCAGTCGCGGTGGGCTCGGCTGTAGGTGTCGACGTCGGCTTCGGTGCTTCCGCTGTCGGAGTCGCGGCCTTCTCGTCCTCGCTTTGCTCCTCGGCGTTATCGCGCGAGGATCCCGTATTGGTCTGGGCGCTGACCGTCACCCCGCCGGTAACTGTGCGGGTTCGCGTCGTCGAGTCGGACGACTCATCATCATCATCATCGTCGTCATCATCATCATCGTCTTTCTCGGTTCCCGCCGAAGTCGAGGTGGACGTCGCAGCATCGGTTTTCGCCGTCGTGGATCCGGTCGCGGCGGTTGCGCTGCTCGCGGACTCCGAATTGGTGGACTTGTCCGATTGCGAGTCGGTGGTGTCGGCAACTGCGTAGCCCTGTCCCACGGCGATCGCGGTACCCACCCCCATCGCGACGGCCAGCCCCCCGACACGGCCGACGTACGTTGCTGCGCCCATACTTATCCTCCGAAGAAATCCCCGCCCCGTCGAAGCAAGGTAATAGCAGTTATGGGGGACGTGCAGCAAAATCGGCAGATGTCCCATTCGCAACAACTGTCAGTGCAGTTATCGCCGTGTAGGGATTTTGCGTTACCGGCTCATGGAGGAGCTATCGCTACGGGGCCAGAAGGCCGCCCTTACGTAGCGCCTTCTCATACAGATCGAACGCGTCACCGAGGCCGTTGTTGACCCACGCGTCGACCATTCCGACGCTATCGGCCACCAGCTGGACCTGAGTCACGAATTGCTGAAAGGCCTCGTCCCGGCGCAACGCGTCGATCTGCTCCTGCGAGCCCTGGATCAAGACGAAGCCGCCGAGCTGCATACTTTGTGGACGCAGCACGGCGACGTCGTAGCGCTCGATCGCCCCGTCGCGCAGCAGCTGGGCGCCGTAACCCTCGAGGGACTCCCGGAAAAGTTCGAGTGCTTGCACTTCGCGTCCGCGGGTGGGAATCCCCCACGCGATCCAGATGCCTGCATCAGCCATCCGCCCATCATGCGCTGCGCGAGGTGAGATGGGTTGGCTCAACACGGTTGCGAAGCCGAAAGTGGTGGTGTTGCTCCCCCGGCTGGACTCGAACCAGCAACCCTTCGGTTAACAGCCGAATGCTCTGCCAATTGAGCTACAGGGGACTGCTCTCCCGCCATCGCGCTGTGTGCGGGACGGGGGTTGACTCTAGCTTACGTGTCGGCGGCGCCGCCAATACGCCGCCACCGCTCGCGCTCTCAGGTACGTGAGGCAGGATGGAACGCAACGCACCGTCGTCTGGAAGGGACCCTGTGATCGGGTATTTCGTCGTATTGGGTGTCGGCTATGTACTCGGCTCGAAGGCCGGCCGCCGCCGATATGAGCAGATCGCCGGCACCTACAAGGCGGTCACCGAGAGCCCCGCGGCGAAAGCCGTGCTCGACGCCGGGCGACGCAAGATCGCCGACCGGGTGTCACCGGATCCACCCATGATCAAGTTGACCGAGATCGACAACGGAACCGAGATCATCGGCCCCGAGACCGCGCAGGTGAGAAGGGTCCGTTAGCGGTACGGGTCGGTGATCGTCTGGCCTGGGACCAGGGGACCCGTGTTGACGCCGGTCTGACTCTGGTTGAGCCCGAAGTCGGGAGTGCCGACGTTGATGCCGTTGCCATTGGAGACGCCCAGGCAGCGACCGTCCTCCTTGTTCCCGAACCACGCCAGGCACTGGCTGAGCGGCTGCGGGTCCGCGTTGGTTTCAGACAGCGCGGAGGCTGCGAGCGGCGCAGCGACCGCGGCCACCGCTAACGCGCCTGCGGCGACGAACCGTCGCGTCCGGTTGTTGGTCGATGTCACGTGCACGCCTTCCTGACCGTTCCCACGGTTGTATAGCGCGCCCACCATATCGCGTTACCGGGGGCTACGCAGAGATGTCGTCTCCGCTGGCCTGCTCGAGCAGGCTGCGCCGATACGCCTCCATCGCGACCAGGTCCCCGAACAATGCGTGGTACTCGTCGCCCTGCTCGACCGGGGACATGCGCTGCAGCTTGGACTTGACTTCGGCGATCTGGCGGCCCACCCAGACTTCCTGCAACCGGGCCAACACTCCACCGATGTAGCGCGGTAACCGCTCGTCGTCGTCGACGTTGATGGCTTCCACCCCGAGTTCGTTGACCAGGCTCGCCGCGGCCGGCGTCTCGGTGTGCGTTCGAATCGTCTCGATCCACTCCGCGCCGGACTGGCCGGTCGACGTGCCACCGGCCGCGTCGAGGGCCGAGCGCACCGCGGCGTAACCCGGGTGCGTGAAGCTTTCGACCGTCAGCGAATCGAACACCGGCCCCGCCAGCGCCGGATACTGCAGCGCGGCCTTGAGCGCCTCGCGCTGCGGCCACAGCGTCGGATCCGCCGGATCGGGTCGCGAACCCGGGTCAGGGGTACGCGACCTGCGTGGCTGCGCCTGCTCGCTCGCGGCGCGCCTGCGACCGCCGCGTTCGCGCATCCCCCGCTTCTGCGCTTCCTCGCGCACCCGGGCCAGTACCTGCGCCTCGTCGGCCCAGCCCACCCAGCCGGTCAGCCGCCGCGCGTACTCGTCGCGCAGCATCGGCTCTTTGATGCGGGCCACCATCGGCACGCACCGGCGCAGCGCGGAGACCCGCCCCTCGGCGCTGTCGAGGTCGTGTTCGGCCAGTGCGGTGCGAATTGCGAACTCGAACAACGGTGTTCGACGGGCTACCAGGTCGCGTAGCGCACCGTCGCCGAAATGAAGGCGGATGTCGCACGGATCCATCCCAGCCAACTTGTCTTCCGAAGCCACCGCCACGAACGACTGCCCGGCCAGGTTCTGCTCCCCTTCGAATGCCTTGATCGCCGCCGCCCGACCCGCCGCGTCGCCATCGAAGACGTAGATCAACTCACCGCGAAAGAAGTTGTCGTCCATCATGAGTCGGCGCAGCATCGACAAGTGCTCGTCGCCGAACGCGGTTCCGCAGGACGCGACCGCGGTCGTCACCCCGGCCAGGTGCATCGCCATCACGTCGGTGTAACCCTCGACCACGACAGCCTGATGCCCCTTGGCGATATCGCGCTTGGCCAGGTCCAGCCCGAACAACACCGACGATTTCTTGTACAGAACGGTTTCAGGGGTGTTGACGTACTTGGCTTCCATCGGGTCGTCGTCGAAGATGCGGCGGGCGCCGAAGCCGATCACCTCGCCGCCACTGGCCCGGATAGGCCACAGCAACCGGCGGTGGAAGCGGTCCATCGGACCGCGTTTGCCTTCCCGGGACAGTCCGGCCGCCTCGAGCTCCTTGAACTCGAAACCCTTGCGAAGCAGATGCTTTGTCAACGTATCCCAGCCCGACGGCGCGAAGCCGCAGCCGAACCGCTTGGCCGCCTGGCCGTCGAAGTTGCGCTCGATCAAATACTGTCGCGCCGGTGCGGCTTCGTCGGACTCCAGCGTCGTCGCGTAGAACTCCTGGGCTGCCGCGTTGGCCGCTAACAGCCTGCTGCGGCTGCCGCGGTCGCGCTGCACGTTGGTGGTCGAAGCGCCGGTGTAGGTGATCGTGTAGCCGACGCGGTCGGCGAGCAGTTCGACCGACTCGACGAAGTTGACGTGCTCGATCTTCTGGACGAAGGCGTAGACGTCGCCACCCTCACCGCAGCCGAAACAGTGGAAGTGGCCGTGGTTGGGCCGCACGTGGAACGACGGCGACTTCTCGTCGTGGAATGGGCACAGGCCTTTCAGGGAGTCCGCGCCCGCGCGCCGCAACTGCACGTAGTCGCCGACGACGTCCTCGATGCGAACCTGGTCGCGGATGGCCGCGATGTCGCGATCAGGAATGCGGCCGGCCACCGGGCCAGTCTAGAGCGCCCCTGGCGGACGCCTAGGCGGGTTCCAACCGCTCGAGGCGGCCCTCGGTGAAGGACGCGACCTGGTCGATGACCACCCGCAGGCGGGCGCCGTCGTCGCCGGCGGCGTTGTACGCAGGCACGAAGATCGGGTCGAGCGTCGCAGGTGCGCCGGCAGCGACCCACGCCACCACCCGGTGCACGCGTTCGCGCTGCCGGGCCTGCAGTTCCAGATGCCGGGGATCCGACATGATGAACTGCAGCGCGAGGATCTTGAGCACCGCAACCTCCGCCCGCACCAGATCGGGGACCCGCAGGTCGGCCTGGTAGCGGACCAGAGGTCCCCGGCCGGATTCCTCGCGGGTCGCGGCGATGGCCGCCGAGGCGAACCGGCCGACGAGTTCGCTGGTCAACTTCTTTAGCGCGACGGATGCGGTCAGCGTGCCGTCGTACTTACCCACAGCGGCCACGACCGGCAGGCTCGACAGCCGCGCCGCGGCGGCCACCAGGTCGCCGGACCGCAGCCCGGCGCCCATCCCGCTCGACTCGCCCAACCGACCCAGTACGGCCGCCGCGTCCTTGTCGGCCAGCACCCGCATGTCGATGCGGCCGGAAACCACCCCGTCCTCGACGTCGTGAACCGAGTAGGCGACGTCGTCGGCCCAGTCCATGACCTGCGCCTCCAGGCAAGCCTTTTCGGCGGGCGCGTTCCTGCGCACCCAGTCGGCCACCGGCACGTCGTCGGAGTAGAAACCGAACTTGGCCTGCCGCGACCCGCGCCGCCACGGATACTTGGTGACGGCGTCCAGGGCGGCCCGAGTGAGGTTCAGCCCCGCGCTACCACCCTCTGCGTCAAGGGTTTTCGGCTCGAGGCGGGTCAGGATCCGGAAGTTCTGGGCGTTGCCCTCGAAGCCGCCGCAGTCGGCGGCGATCTCGTTCAGGGCGCGCTCGCCGTTGTGGCCGTAGGGCGGGTGACCTATGTCGTGGGCCAGGCCTGCGAGGTCGACGAGGTCGGGGTCGCAGCCCAGGCCGATCGCCATGCCGCGGCCGATCTGGGCGACCTCCAGCGAATGGGTCAGCCGGGTGCGCGGCGTCTCGCCCTGGCGCGGGCCGACCACCTGAGTCTTGTCGGCCAGTCGGCGAAGCGCCGCACAGTGCAGCACCCGCGCCCGGTCGCGCGCGAAATCGGTGCGATGCTCGGTGTCGGTGCCGGGCAGCGCAGCGCTCTTCGGCGGCTCGTCCACCCATCGCTGGCGGTCGAACTCGTCGTAGGGATCTCCGTTGCCTGTCACCGACGGATAGTCTGCCAGCACCAACCGGGTTGACCGTGTCGCGCACTAGATTGGCGGTCAGTGTGAAGGTGAGGTGCCGCGTAGTGCGGTGGTTGAATCCTTTTCACCTGGTGTCTGGCTCTTAGATTGGCTGCCGCCTTTGGTTGGCGTTCACGCGTTTTGCCGGCATCAGGTGTGAAGGACCGGCCGGCGTGACTTGATAGGAGCGTGGCACCGCCCCCAACTGAGGTATGTCCGCCGACCGGCCCAACCGTCACCTCTCAGTGAATGGAGGCAACCACCATGGTTGTTGTTGGAGCCGATGTACACAAGCGCACGCATACCTTCGTCGCCGTCGACGAGGTAGGCCGCAAGCTCGGCGAGAAGACCGTCAAGGCCCTCACCGGCGGGCATACCGAAGCGGTGATGTGGGCCCGTGAGCATTTCGGAACCGATGTCATCTGGGCGATCGAAGACTGCCGGCATCTGTCAGCGCGTCTAGAGCGCGACCTGTTCGCGTTGGGGCAGAAAGTGGTGCGGGTCCCGCCCAAGCTGATGGCCCAGACCCGGGCCTCGGCCCGCACCCGGGGTAAGTCCGATCCCATCGATGCGCTGGCAGTCGCTCGTGGTTTCCTGCGTGAGCCCGATCTGCCGGTAGCCGCTCATGACGAGGTGTCGCGTGAACTCAAGCTGTTGGTGGATCGACGCGAAGACCTTGTGGCACAACGCACTGCGACGATTAACCGGCTGCTGTGGCGGGTTCACGAGCTCGATCCCGCCCATGCCCCCAAGGCGCGCTCGTTGAATCTGGCCAAGCACCGCAGACTGCTCGGCGACTGGCTGCACACCCAAACCGGCATCGTCGCCGAGTTGGCCCGCGACGAGCTGGCCGACATCAGCCGCCTCACCGAGACCATCGACGGGTTGGCCAAACGGATCGGTGCCCGTGTCCGCCAGGTCGCCCCGGTGTTGCTGGCCATGCCGGGATGTGGCGAGCTGACCGCGGCCAAACTCGTCGGCGAAACCGCCGGGGTGACCCGATTCAAGAGCGAGGCGGCCTTCGCGCGTCACGCCGGGGTGGCCCCGGTGCCGGTATGGTCGGGCAACACCCGCGGACGAGTCCGTATGACCCGCTCGGGCAACCGCCAACTCAACACCGCCCTACACCGCATCGCCGTCACCCAAATCCGCCTCCAGGGCCTCGGACAGACCTATTACCGCCACCGCATCACCAACGGCGACTCCACACCCGAAGCCCTGCGCTGCCTCAAACGCCGCCTGGCCCGCGTCGTCTACGGCCACCTGCACACCGACCACAACAATCGTCAAAAGCCTTGCCAAGCGGCAGCGGCTTGACATAGGAGAAACGCATGCGCCTCGTCCGCCTGCTGACCCTCGTGCTCGCCATGCTCGCCGGCAGTGCACTCACCGCGCCGACGGCGGCTGCCGAGCCGCCGTTTCGGCTGCCGGGCTACGTCACCGACAACGCGGGCGTCCTCGACGGCGCCGCTCGGGCGGAGGTGACATCGGCGGTCGACTCGCTCTACAACAGCAGCAGGACCAGGTTGTGGGTCGTCTACGTCGATACCTTCTCCGGTCAGCCGGCCGAGACGTGGGCGCGCAACACCATGCGTACGAGCGACCTGGGCACCTACGACGCGCTGTTGGCGGTGGCCACGGTTGACCGTTCGTACGCGTTCCTGGTGCCCGACAGCGCAACGGAGTTGAGCTCGAGCCGGGTGGAAAGCGTTCGGCGCAACGGCATCGAGCCTGCACTGCGCAACAGCGACTGGGCAGGAGCGGCGGTCGCGGCGGCCGAAGGGCTCGCCCGGTCGGGCAGCTCGGGTTCGACCCTGAGCTGGGTCGGGTTGCTCATCGCCCTCGGAGTGATCGCGCTCGCGGTGGTGGTGCTGATGGTCTGGCGACGACGACGGCAGCGCAAGCGCCGGGAGGCCGAATTCGCCGCTGCGCGCAGAGTCGATCCGAGCGACCCGCAGGCGCTGGCGGCGGTGTCGCTGGACGCGCTCGACGACCTCTCGCGAGCGATGGTGGTCGAGGTCGACAATGCGGTGCGGACCAGCGACCACGAATTGGAATTGGCGGTCGAGGAGTTCGGCACCTCACGGACCGAGCCGTTCACGCGGGCGGTCAACAACGCGAGAACGACACTCGCCCAGGCATTTAACGTCCGGCAGATCCTCGACGACGCCATCCCCGAAACCCCGGCGCAAAGGCGCGACCTCTTGACCCGGGTGGTGGTCGCGGCGGCCAAGGCCGACCGTGAGCTCGACGCGCAGCGCGACGCGTTCACCGAGCTGCGGAACCTGGTGATCAACGCCCCGTCGAAACTGGACTCGATGACGCAGCGGGTGGTCGACATCACCGCCCGGCTCGAGCCGTCCCGCCGGAAAATGGCCGAACTGCACAGCGAGTTCGATTCAACCGCGCTGAGTTCGGTGGCCGGCAACGTCGACGCGGCCAAAGAACTGCTCGACTTCGCCGATACGAGCATCAGCCGTGGGCGCGACCTTGCCGCCCGCCCGGTGCCGGGCCAGCAGAGTGAGCTCGTCGAATGTGTGCGAGCGGCGGAGTCGGCGTTGGTGCAGGCGCGCGGTCTGCTCGACGCGGTGGACAGCGCCGCCAGTGACATCCGTCGCGCCGCTGCCACGTTGCCCGCGGCGATCGAGGACATCCAGAACGGCATCAAGCAGGCCGGCGCGTTGCTGCAGCAGGGCAACGTGCCGCAGGCCGCGCAGTTGGCCGAGGCGCGTGACGCGGCAGCGGCTGCCGTCGCCGCCGCGCAGCGCTCCAAAGCCGCTGACCCGCTGGGCACTTTCACCGAACTGACGAAGGCCGACGCGGATCTCGATCGGCTGCTGGCCGCCGTCGAGCAGGAGCGGGAGGCCGCTGACCGCCTCAACCGAGCCTTGGACGAGGCGCTGTTCACGGCGCGGTCGCGGGTCCGGTCGGTGTCGGACTTCATCGACACCCGTCGCGGCATCGTCGGTCCCGAGGCCCGGACCCGCTTGGCCGAGGCCGTCCGTCAGATCGGCGCCGCCGAAGAGCGGCGGGCCACCGATCCGGCCGAGGCCATCAAGCACGCCAACGGTGCGGCGATGCTCGCGTCACAGGCGCAGAACCTGGCCAACGCCGACGTTCAGAACGCGCACAGTTCGTACATGGGTCCGTTCGGCGGCGGCGGCCGCGGCGGTGGGGGCAACATGGGCGCGATCATCGGCGGCATCCTCATCGGAAACATCCTCAGCGGAGGAATGCGCGGCGGCTTCGGTGGCTTCGGCGGCGGCGGGTTCAGCCCCGGTTCGTTTGGCGGCTCCGGTGGCGGTGGCGGAATGTTCGGCGGCGGCGGCCGCTTCTAGCCGTTTGCCCCTCTCCTTTGCACCTTTCCTCTGCACCGCGAGCGCGCGTGTTTGCTCAGGGCACGCCGCTGCTTTTGCGCAGCTCGCGCACGCTCGACGGAGCGCGACGGTGCGAAAACTGTTGCCTTGCAACGGTGTGTTGTCGACAGACACGCACGCTCAGCGACGAGTGAGAGTGCGTGCAGTGCTCAATTTTCGCGGCGTGGCGTGGGCAAACACGCACGCTCGCGGCAAGGGAGTGACACGCACGCGCGCGCCGCTAGTCAGCAGCCTTTGAGACGAGCGGCGAGGTAGTCGCTGACGTTGTCGAGCGACACCCGGTCCTGCGTCATCGCGTCGCGCTCGCGGACGGTGACAGCCTGATCCTCGAGTGTGTCGAAGTCGACCGTCACGCAAAACGGGGTGCCGATCTCGTCCTGGCGGCGGTAGCGCCGCCCGATCGCGCCCGCGTCGTCGAAGTCGACGTTCCAGCACTTACGCAGTTCGGCGGCGAGGTCGCGCGCCTTCGGCGAGAGGGCCTCGTTGCGCGACAGCGGCAGCACCGCGGCTTTGACCGGAGCGAGCCGCGGATCCAGCCGCAAAACTGTGCGCTTGTCGACGCCGCCCTTGGCGTTGGGCGCCTCGTCCTCGGCGTAGGCGTCGACGAGGAACGCCATGAACGACCGCGTCAGGCCGGCCGCCGGCTCGATCACATAGGGGACGTAGCGGGTGTCGTTGGCCTGGTCGTAATAGGACAGGTCCGCACCGGAATGCTTTGTGTGCGTGGACAAGTCGAAGTCGGTACGGTTCGCGACACCCTCCAGCTCGCCCCACGGGTTGCCCTGGAAACCGAACTTGTACTCGATGTCGACGGTGCGGTCGGAGTAGTGCGACAGCTTCTCCTTCGGATGCTCGTAGAGCCGGAGATTGTCGCGGTCGATGCCCAGTTCGACGTACCACTGCAACCGCTCGTCGATCCAGTACTGGTGCCACTCGCGTGCGGTCGACGGCTCGACGAAGAACTCCATCTCCATCTGCTCGAACTCGCGGGTCCGGAAGATGAAGTTGCCCGGCGTGATCTCGTTGCGGAAACTCTTACCCGTCTGGGCGATACCGAACGGCGGCTTCTTGCGTTGCGTGGTCACCACATTGGCGAAGTTGACGAAGATGCCCTGCGCGGTCTCCGGCCGCAGATAGTGCAGGCCCTCTTCGCTCTCGATCGGACCGAGGTAGGTCTTGAGCATCATGTTGAAATCGCGCGGTTCGGTCCACTGACCCTTGGTCCCGCAGTCCGGGCACGCGATCTCGGTCATCGCCACGGATTCGGGGTCGCTGATGCCCTTCTTCTCGGCGTATGCCTCCTGCAGGTGGTCCTGCCGATGCCGCTTGTGACAGTTGAGGCACTCGACCAGCGGATCGTTGAACACGTCGACGTGCCCGGACGCCACCCACACCTCGCGGGGCAGGATGATCGACGAGTCCAGGCCCACCACGTCGTCGCGGCTGGTGACCACCGACCGCCACCACTGGCGCTTGATGTTCTCCTTGAGTTCCACGCCGAGCGGGCCGTAGTCCCACGCCGACTTGGTGCCGCCATAGATCTCCCCCGCCTGGTAAACCAGCCCGCGCCGTTTGGCCAGGTTCGCAACGGTGTCGATGATCGAGGAAGAGTGAGCCACGACTGCATAGCCTAGCGACCCGCTCACCACCGCCGAGCGACCGCATTTGTACGGCGACACGCCGCGATTTCGCGGACAGACACGGTCGCTCGCGGCCATTGGGCAGCCGTATCCCGGCGTTGACATGCATAGAAGCGCATGTATTGTTGGCCGTAATGAAAATCGTTTCCACTTTGGCGGACGGAAGCGTCGCCACCGGGGACGCCCACGACCACGGCGGCGCACCGTATCCCGACCTGCCCCCGCGTGACGTGCTCGACACCTCCGGCGACCTGCTGCGCGCGTTGGCCGCCCCGGTGCGGATCGCGATCGTGCTGCAATTGCGGGAGTCGGCGCGCTGCGTGCACGAGCTCGTCGATGCGCTGGCGGTGCCCCAGCCGTTGGTCAGCCAGCACCTGCGCATCCTGAAGGCCGCGGGCGTCGTCGCCGGTGAACGGTCCGGGCGCGAGGTGATGTACCGCCTCGTCGATCATCACCTCGCCGACATCGTCGTCGCGGCGGTCACGCACGCGGGCGAGGCGCACGAGTGATCACATGCCGATGAGCATGGGAGTGCGCGCCACGAGGCAACGCGCAGCCATCGCGGACCTGCTCGAGAACGTCGACGAATTCCGTTCGGCACAGGAACTGCACGACGAGCTGCGCCGCCGCGGCGAAGGCATCGGGCTGACCACCGTGTACCGCACCCTGCAACAGATGGCGGCCGCAGGCGTCGTCGACACGCTGCGCACCGACACCGGCGAGTCGGTGTACCGCCGCTGTTCGGAGGACCACCATCACCACCTGGTCTGTCGCGCGTGCGGTTCGACGGTGGAGATCCAGGGCGGCGACGTCGAGACCTGGACCGCCGACATCGCCCGACAGCACGGCTTCTCCGACATCAGCCACACGATCGAAATCTTCGGCGTGTGCGGGCAGTGCACGACGACGAACGGTTCAGCCGACTAGCGCCCGGCGCACCTCGGCGCCGGTCGCGAGCACCATGAGAATCAGCGTGCGCAGCGCGTCATCGGTCAACCCGGCGGCCGGAAAGTTGTAGCGCAGCAGCACATCCGCAGCCTTCTTGGAGTTGCGCTTGGCGCCCGCGGCAATCTCTTTCGGCGCGCTCTTGGAGGCCAGCGACACCGTGCCGAGCAGCGTGTTGTGGGCGTGTTCGGCGACCGCGGCGCGCAGCTTGGCATCCAGCGGCAGATCCCAGGCCAGGATCTGGGTCAGCGACACCAATTCCAGGCCTTCGGCGACCGCCACCGTGCGCAGCGAGGCAAAGGTCTCGTCGTGGTGGACGGTGACCGCCCCGTCGTCCTCTCGCGTCACGGGCACCACGCCCTCGAGGATCTCGCCGAGCCGCTCCTGCATTGCCATCACGCTCTCCCGCTCAGGTACATCATCAGGCTCTGCCGAAGCGACGGTTGCGGTTGACGTACTCCTCGCAGGCGGCCCACAGGTCGCGGCGGTCGTAGTCCGGCCACAACTTGTCCTGGAACACGAACTCGGCGTAGGCGGCCTGCCAGAGCAGGAAGTTGCTGGCGCGCTGCTCCCCCGAGGTCCGGATGAACAGGTCCACGTCGGGGATGTCGGAGCGGTGCAGGTGCTTGGCGAACGTCGCCTCGCTGATGCGGTCCGGCTTGATCCTGCCGTCGGCGGCCAACCGCGCGAGCTCGCGCGTCGCCTCGATGATCTCGGTCCGTCCGCCGTAGTTGACGCAGTAGTTGATCGTGATGACGTCGTTCCCGACGGTCATCTGCTCGGCGATGTCGAACTCCTTGATCACGCTGCGCCACATGCGGGGCCGCGAGCCGACCCAGCGCATCCGCACGCCCATGTCGTTGAGGTTCTCCCGGCGGCGACGCACCACTTCCCGGTTGAAGCCCATCAGGAAGCGCACCTCTTCGGTGCTGCGTTTCCAATTCTCGGTGGAGAACGCATACACCGTCAGGTGTTTGATGCCGATTTCGATTGCCCCGCAGGTGATGTCGATGAGGACGGCCTCACCCATCTTGTGCCCCTCGGTGCGGTGCAGGCCACGCTGGGTGGCCCAGCGCCCGTTGCCATCCATGACGACGGCGACGTGCTTGGGCACCTGATCGGCAGGGATGCGCGGCGCTGCCTCCTTCGACGTGTGCTGGGGCGGGCGCGCGAACCGGCCGTTGGTTCCTGCAGGAATGTCAGGAAAGACGACGGGCCACGTCGACTTGTCCGGGAACGTGGGATAGTCGTCAGGCGCCGGAGGCAGCTGTGGGTAGGTCGGCGGAGCCTTCTTCCTCCGCCCATCCCGTTCGCTCGCCATGTGGCACATCCTGCCCGACCACCGACGCGTGCTGGTCGCCGACACTCCTATCCACCCGGTACACCCGTTCCACCAGCGGCAACGTTCGCAATTGGCGCTCCAGATGCCACTGCAAATGCGCGGCCACCAGCCCGCTGGCCTGGCTGCGGTGCGACGCCGTCGACGTCTCGGCGTACTCCCAGTCCCCGTCGTGCAGCGCGGCCATCAGGTCCAGCACGGCCTGAGGCGGCGTCGCCGATCCGGAGGGTCGGCAGTGCACGCACACGCTGCCCCCGGCCGCCACGTGGAACGCCCGGTGGGGGCCCGGGGCAGCGCAGCGGGCGCATTCGGTCAACGCCGGTGCCCAGCCCGCGATCCCCATGGCGCGCAACAGGTACGCGTCCAACACGAGCTCACGGGGCCGGCCGCCGTCGGCCACCGCCCGCAACGCGGCCACCGTCAGCCGGTGCAGCGCGGGCATCGGCGCGCGTTCCTCACCGGCCAGGCGCTCCGCGGTCTCCAGCACCGCGCAGGCGCAGGTGTAACGGCCGTAGTCGCTGACGATGTCGGAAGCGAACGCGTCGATGGCCTGCACCTGGGTGACGATGTCGAGGTTGCGGCCCGGGTGCAGCTGAACGTCGATGTGCGCGAACGGCTCCAGCCTGGCACCGAATTTGCTGCGGGTGCGCCGAACCCCCTTGGCCACCGCCCGCACCAACCCGTGATCGCGGGTGAGAAGAGTCACGATGCGGTCGGCCTCGCCGAGCTTGTGCTGGCGCAGCACCACCGCCCGGTCTCGATACAGCCGCATCGGTTCAGTCTCCCACTGCGGTCCGTCAGATTCCGATCCGCACCGCCGATAAGCTTCTACTCGATGGTCAAAAACGCGCGATTCCCCACCCTCACTCAACAGCTCTTCCAGCTAGCGAGCGGCTCCATGACGTCGGTGGAACTGGTTCAGCGCTCCCTCGACGCCATCGCGGCCAGCCAACCGACGCTCAACGCGTTCCGCGTGGTGTTCACCGAGCAGGCCCTCATCGACGCCGCCCGCGCGGACCGCAAACGCGCCGCAGGCCAGGATCTTTCGAAGTATCCCCTGCTGGGCATCCCGATCGCGGTCAAGGACGACGTCGACGTCGCGGGCCATCCGACCCGGTTCGGCGCCGACGGCAACGTCCGCCCCGCCACCGGGGACGCCGAGGTGGTGCGGCGGTTGAAGGCGGCGGGCGCGGTCATCGTCGGCAAGACCAACACCTGCGAACTCGGTCAGTGGCCGTTCACCAGTGGACCCGCCTTCGGCCACACCCGCAATCCGTGGTCACGCGATCACACACCCGGCGGTTCGTCCGGCGGCAGCGCCGCCGCGGTGGCAGCCGGGCTGGTGACCGCCGCGATCGGCTCCGACGGGGCGGGCAGCGTGCGCATCCCCGCCGCATGGACACATCTGGTCGGCATCAAACCGCAGCGCGGCCGAATCTCGACATGGCCGCTGCCCGAGGCCTTCAACGGGATCACGGTCAACGGCGTGCTGGCACGCACCGTCGCCGATGCGGCGCTGGTGCTCGACGCCGCGTCCGGCAACGTCGCAGGCGATCGCCATCAGCCCCCAGCGGTCAAGGTTTCGGACTACGTGGCGCAGGCGCCCGGTCCCCTGCGGGTCGCGATGTCGACGAAGTTCCCGTTCACGGTGTTCCGCGCCAAGCTGCACCCGGAAATCCAGGCGGCGATGGCCGTCGTCGCCGCTCAGCTCGAAGACCTCGGGCACAGCGTGTTCGGCGCCGATCCGGACTACAGCCTCGAGATGTCGTGGAACTTCCTGTCCCGGTCGACGTCGGGGCTGCTGGAGTGGGCCGATCGGCTCGGCCACGGCGTCACGCTCGACAAGCGGACCAAGGCCAACCTGCGCACCGGCCGGTTGCTGTCGGAGCACGTGCTGCGCAAGGCCCGCGCCCGCGAGGCCCGCGCGCATCGCCGCATCGGATACATCTTCAACATCGCCGATGTGGTGCTGGCCCCCACAACCGCGCAACCGCCGCTCAAGGTGCACGAGTTCGACGAGCTCGGCGGGCTGGCCACCGACCGCACGATGATCAAGGCGTGCCCGGTGACCTGGCCGTGGAATCTGCTGGGCTGGCCGTCGATCAACGTGCCGGCCGGGTTCACCTCCGAAGGCCTGCCGATCGGCGTTCAGCTGATGGGCCCGGCCAACAGCGAGCCGTTGCTGATCTCGCTGGCCGCGGAGTTGGAGGCGATCAACGGCTGGACGGTACGCCAGCCCGAGCCATGGTGGTTTCCCGCACCCGCCCCCGACCCCGAACCCGCGGCATCCGACAAGCCGGTAGCGGCCTCCGACCGGCGCGAACCCGAGGACGTCTCCGACGAGGTCGCGTAGAGTCTCCCGGCATGAGAGCGCTGGGTTATGCGTGCGCGTTACCGGTTCTCGGGCTGGTGGGCGGCTTGGTGACCGGGGTTCCGACCGCGGCCGCTGACAACAAGCGGTTCAACGACGGTGTGGTGGCCAACGTCTACACCATCCAGAAGCAGGCCGGCTGCGACACCGACATCAAGATCAACCCGAAGCTGCGCCTGGCCGCCGAATGGCACACCAACGACGTGCTCAACAACCGCGCGCTGGGCGGCGACATCGGCTCGGACGGCAGCACGGTCGCCGACCGTGCGCGCAACGCCGGCTACGCGGGCCCGGTGACGGAGACGGTGGCCATCAACCCCGCGCTGGCGATGAGCGGCATCGAGTTGCTCAACCAGTGGTATCACCGGCCTGACTACAAAGCCATCATGGCCGACTGTTCGAACGTCGACATCGGCGTGTGGTCGGCCAACGCGCTCGATCGCACGGTGGTGGTGGCGGTCTACGGCAAGGGCGACGGCGCCCCACCGGCACACGGCCCGGGACGGCCGTTCGGGGAGCCCGGCTCGGGCGCCCAGAGCTGACGCGCTAGAAGCCCAGGCGGCCCAGTTGTTTCGGGTCGCGTTGCCAGTTCTTGGCGATCTTGACCCTCAGGTCGAGGTAGACCTTGGTGCCCAGCAGCTTTTCGATCTGCTGGCGCGCGGCGGTGCCGACCTCGCGCAGCCTGGCGCCGCCCTTGCCGATGACGATGCCCTTCTGGCTCTCGCGTTCGACGAACAGGATGGCGTGGACGTCGATCAGCTCGCCCTGCTCGGGTGTGCGGCCCTCGCGCGGGGTGACCTCATCGATGACGACGGCCAGCGAGTGCGGTAGTTCGTCGCGGACACCTTCGAGCGCGGCCTCGCGGATCAGCTCGGCCATCAGGGTCTCCTCCGGCTCGTCGGTGAGCTCGCCGTCGGGGTAGAAAGCCGGTCCCGGCGGCAGTTCGGAGGCGAGCACGTCGACGAGCACGTCGAGGTTGTCCCCCGCGGTCGCCGACACCGGAACGATCTCCGCGTCGGGTCCGACCAGCTCGCTGACCGCCACCAGTTGCGCGGCGATGCGGTCCTTGGGCACCTTGTCGATCTTGGTGACGATCACGACCAGTGTGGTCTTGGGTGCGACCGCGCGGATCTGGTCGTGGATCCAGCGGTCGCCGGGACCGATCCTCTCGTCGGCGGGGATGCACCATCCGATGACGTCGACCTCGGAGTAGGTGTCCTTGACCAGGTCGTTGAGCCGCTGCCCGAGCAGCGTGCGCGGGCGGTGCAGCCCCGGGGTATCGACGAGCACGATCTGAAAGTTCTCGCGGTGCACGATTCCGCGAATGGTGTGCCGGGTGGTCTGCGGGCGGTTCGACGTGATCGCTACCTTGGCCCCGACCAGCGCGTTGGTCAGCGTCGACTTTCCGGTGTTGGGCCGGCCGACGAAACAGACGAAGCCCGAACGGAATTCGTCGCTCATAGGTTTCGCACCGGGTGCCCGGATCGGTCTGTGACGATCACTATCGCGTCCGCGGACAGCTCGTGCACCGCGGCCACGCCCGCGTCGTCGGCCGGGCCGCCGAGCACCACTGCGGCCTCCAGCCGGGTCGCGCCGCTCGACACCGCTGCGGCCACGGCGGCCTGTAATGCGGTCAGCTCCAACGCCGTCAGCGCCACCGGAGCCGCCGCGTAGGTGCGGCCGTCACGGTCGCGGACAGCGGCTCCGCTGCCGGCCTCCGCCCGCGCCATCGCCCCGCGCGCCAGCGTCACGAGCTTGGCGTCCTCACTGTCCAGGTCGGTCATCACGCCCTACCGCTCTTCGCGCAAGCGCTCATCGTCATCATCACCGTCGTCTTCTCTTTGCGGAGGCTCGGTTCGGCTGACCAGAACCGTGCCGATGCGCACCCGCCCGCGGGGGTCCGGCCCGCCTTCGGCCTGCAGCCGCAGCCCGTCCCACGTCACCTCGGCGCCCGGAAGCGGGACGCGGCCGAGTTCCAGCGCGACGAGACCGCCGACTGTGTCCACATCGAGGTCGTCGTCGAACTCGATGTCGTAGAGCTCGCCGAGGTCCTCGATCGGCAATCGGGCCGAGACGCGATAGCGGTTGTCGCCCAAGTCTTCTACGGGCACCACTTCGCCGGCGTCGTACTCGTCGACGATCTCGCCGACGATCTCCTCGAGGACGTCCTCGATGGTGACCAGGCCGGCGATCGCGCCGTACTCGTCGACCAGCAGAACCATGTGGACGCGGTCGCGCTGCATCTCGCGCAGCAACTCGTCGAGCGGCTTGGAATCCGGTACGAACACCGTGGGCCGCATGACATCGGAGACCTTGGTGCCGCGACCGCCGTCGGTTGAGTAGTACGTCCGCTGCACGAGGTCTTTGAGGTAGACGACACCGACGATGTCGTCGACGTTCTCCCCGATCACCGGGATCCGGGAGTGGCCGCTGCGCACCGCAAGTGAGGTCGCCTGCCCTGCGGTCTTGTCGCTTTCGATCCACACCATCTCGGTGCGCGGCACCATCACCTCGCGTGCCGGGGTGTCACCGAGTTCGAACACCGACTGGATCATGCGCCGCTCGTCGTCGGCCACCACACCGCGCTGCTGCGCCAAGTCGACCACCTCGCGCAGTTCGATCTCGGAGGCGAACGGGCCGTTGCGGAATCCTCGACCGGGCGTCAGCGCGTTACCGAGCAGCACCAGCAACCGGCTGATCGGTGTCAGCAGCACCGAAAGCGCTTGCAGCGGAAGGGCCGCGAGCAAGGCAATCGTGTAGGCGTGTTGTCTGCCGAGCGTGCGCGGGCCGACGCCGATCACGACGAAGCTGACCACCACCATGATCGCGGCGGCGACGAACAACCCCCAGGTGACGCCGAGATGCCCGTCGAGGTAGGCGGCCAACAGCACCGTCGGCCCGACCTCGCAGGCGATGCGCAGCAGCACGATCAGGTTGATGTAGCGGGGCCGTTCGGCCATCACCCTGGCCAGCCGCACCGCACCCGGTCGCTCGTCGCGGACGAGTTCCTCGACGCGCGCCATCGAGACCGTGCTCAGGGCCGCGTCGATCGCCGCGAACAACCCGCCGAAGAAGACGAGGACGATCGCGAAGATCAGCTGTCCGACGCCGGTCACAGTTCGTCGAAGTATCGGGAGTTGTCGAGAAGCCTGCGTTCCTTCTCCGACTGGCGGTCGTGGTGGTAGGCCTCGACCTGGTCGGCGACCCACTCCTCGAGCAGTTGACGCTGCAGGGTGAACATCTCTTTTTCCTCGGCGGGCTCGGCGTGGTCGTAGCCCAGCAGGTGCAAAACCCCGTGCACGGTGAGCAACGCGAGCTCCTGGCCCAGCGAATGCCCGGCCGCAGCGGCCTGATCTGCGGCGAACTGCGGGCACAGCGCGATGTCACCCAACATGGCCGGACCGGGCTCGGGTGCGTCGGGCCGTCCGCCCGGCTCCAGCTCGTCCATCGGGAAGCTCATGACGTCGGTGGGGCCCGGCAGGTCCATCCACCGCATGTGCAGATCGGCCATCGCCGCGGTGTCGAGCAGCACCATCGACAGTTCGGCCGCGGGGTTGACCTTCATTTTGCGGATGACGAAGCGGGCGACGCTGATCAGTTCCTCTTCGGAGACGTCGATGCCCGACTCGTTGGACACCTCGATGCTCATATCGGCCGCTACCGTCGGGCTCGGCCGCCGGAGGCGCGGCGCTGGGCCCGGTTCAGCTGCGTGGGCTCGTCGTGTCGCGCGTACGCGTCGACGATCTCCGACACCAGCCGGTGCCGCACGACGTCGGCGCTGGTGAGCTCGGCGAAGTGGATGTCGTCGATGCCGTCGAGGATCCGCATCGCCGCGTGCAGGCCCGAAGCGGCCCCGCCGGGCAGGTCGACCTGCGTGATATCGCCCGTCACAACGATTTTCGAGTTGAAGCCCAGCCGGGTCAAAAACATCTTCATCTGCTCGGCGGTGGTGTTCTGCGCCTCGTCGAGGATGATGAAGGCATCGCTAATCGTGCGGCCCCTCATGTACGCCAGCGGCGCGACCTCGATCACCCCGGCGCTCATCAACTTCGGGATCAGCTCGGGGTCCATCATGTCGTGCAGCGCGTCGTAGAGCGGGCGCAGATACGGGTCGATCTTCTCGCTCAGCGTGCCGGGCAGGAAGCCGAGCCGCTCACCGGCCTCGACGGCCGGCCGAGTGAGGATGATCCTCGACACCTGCTTGGACTGTAAAGCGTTGACGGCCTTGGCCATCGCCAGATACGTCTTGCCGGTGCCCGCGGGACCGATGCCGAACACGATGGTGTGCGCGTCGATGGCGTCGACGTAGCGCTTCTGGTTCAGCGTCTTGGGCCGGATGGTCTTACCGCGCCGCGACAGGATGTCGAGGGTGAGCACCTCGGCGGGCGACTCGTTGCCGGTGCCGGTGAGCATCCCGACGCTGTGCCGCACGACGTCGGGGTTCAGCGCCTGGCCGTTGGACACGATCGCGATCAGCTCGGAGATCACCCGTTCGGCGAGCGCGACGTCGGCGGGTTCACCGGACAGGGTCAGCGCGTTGCCGCGCACATGGATGTCGGCCGCCAGGATGCGCTCGAGCGCGCGCAGATTCTCGTCGGCGGAACCCAATAGGCCCACGACGAGGTCGGGCGGAATGTTGATGCTGCTGCGTACCGACTCAGAAGACTGATCAGAGTCAGCGGTCGTCTCGCGGGGCGTCAAGAGGGTTCAGTGCCTGCTTTCTGGTTCTGGCCTGGCCGTTGCTGATGTCTGTTCACAGTTTACCGCTGGTCAGCGACACGACCCAATGGATAAGGCGCCCGCCCATCACGACCACCGATCGGTCAGCACGCCCAGCGCCCCCAGCGCGACCGCCGCGGCGGTGGAGGTCCGCAGCACCGTGGGCCCCAGCCGCACGGCCGTCGCACCTGCATCGCAGAGCGCGGCCAGCTCGTCGTCGGCGATGCCGCCTTCCGGTCCCACGACCACGACCACCGCATCGGCTGCGGTGACCGGCACATCGGCGAGTCGCTGGGTCGCCGATTCGTGCAGCGCGAGCACGACGGCGTCCCGGTCCCCGAGTCGGTCGACCAACTGGGTCGTCGAGACCGGGCCGCTGACCTCGGGGATGCGGGCCCGCCGCGACTGTCGGGCCGCCGAGCGGGCCACCGCACTCCAGCGGCGCAGACCTTTTTTGGCCTTGGCCCCCGAGTCCCACCGGGCCACGCATCGGCCGGCCTGCCAGGCCACGAACGCGTCCGCGCCCGCCTCGGTGGCCAATTCGATCGCCAACTCCGAGCGATCCGACTTGGGCAGCGCCTGCACGACGGTCACGGTCGGTGACGGGGGCGGCACGAAGCGCCGGTCCAGCACCCGCGCCGTCAACCTGCCCTTCGCCACCTCGTCGACCTCGCAGTGCGCCAGCTCTCCGGCGCCGTCGCTGAGCTGCAGGCGCTCACCGGGCCGGATGCGGCGCACATTGGCGGCGTGGAAGCCCTCGTCGCCCTCGACGACCGCGAGCTCACCGACCCCAGGCAGGGCGTCGACGTAGAACAGCGCCGCGGACATCGGCGTTTACCGAGGCGTCCGGGTCGAAATCTGTGGCCGGGTCGTCATCCGAGCGGGATCACGACCGTCAGCGGCCGCTGAACGTCTCACGCAGCCGGTTGAACAGCCCGCCGCCGCTGGCGGCCGTCGGCTGCGCCGAGCGCACCTCGGCGACGTCGCGGGCGCGCTTGGCCTTGAGCTTGCGCAGCAGTTCGGCGTCCTCGTTGTCCAGCCGCGACGGCACCACGACATCGATGTGGGCGTGCAGGTCACCGCGGACCCCGGAGCGCAGATGGGGCATGCCGTGACCGCGCAGCGTGACGATGGCGCCGGGCTGTGTGCCGGAGGGGATCGCGATCTCGGTCGGCCCGTCGAGGATCGCGTCGACGGTGACGGAGGTGCCCAGCGCCGCGTCGACCATCGGCACCGAGACGGTGCAGTGCAGATCGTCGCCGTCGCGCAGGAAGGTGGCGTGCGGCTGCTCGTGCACCTCGACGTACAGGTCGCCCGCGGGTCCCCCGCCCGGTCCGACCTCGCCCTGTGCCGCCAACCGCACCCGCATGCCGTCGCCGACGCCTGCCGGGATCTTCACGCTGATCTCCCGGCGGGCGCGCACGCGGCCGTCGCCGCCGCAACGGTGGCAGGGGTCCGGGATGACCTCGCCGACGCCGCCGCACACCGGGCAGGGCCGCGACGTCATGACCTGGCCCAGCAGGGAGCGCTGCACCGTCTGGATCTCGCCGCGACCGCCGCAGGTATCGCAGGCCATCGGGGCGGAGTTGCCGTGTGTGCCCTTGCCGTGGCACAGGTCGCACAGCACCGCGGTGTCGACAGTGACCTGCTTGGTCACGCCGGTCGCACACTCCGACAGGTCCAACCGCATCCGCAGCAGCGAATCCGACCCTGGCCGCACCCGGCCGATCGGCCCGCGGGTGGTCGCGCCGCCGCCGAAGAACGCCTCGAACACGTCGCCCAGGCCCCCGAAGCCACCGGAGAAACCGGCTCCGTTCGCCGCCGACTCCAGCGGGTCACCGCCGAGATCGACAATGCGGCGCTTCTCCGGATCGCTGAGCACCTCGTAGGCGGCGCTGATGTCCTTGAACCGGGCCTGAGCAGCCTCGTCCGGATTGACGTCGGGATGCAGTTCGCGCGCCAACCTGCGATAGGCGCGCTTGATCTCCGCATCCGACGCGCCCTTGCTCACGCCGAGCAGCCCGTAATAGTCGCGTGCCACGCTGACTTGCCTGACCTTCCACCTGTGCCGGGTCTACCGGCTGCCTAAGACTTCCCCGATATAGAGAGCAACCGCAGCGACATTAGCGATAGTTCCCGGATAGTCCATTCGGGTGGGCCCTAACACACCCATGCCGCCGTACACCTTGCCCGAACTGCCGTACGCGGTCGTCACCACCGACGTACCGGCCATCTCCTCGGCCTCGGTTTCGTGGCCGATGCGCACGGTCACCTTGCCGGCCTCCTGCTGCGCCGCCAGCAGCCGCAGCACCACCACCTGCTCCTCGAGCGCCTCGAGCACCGATCGCAGGGAGCCGCCGAAGTCGGCGGTGTTGCGGGTGAGGTTGGCGGTGCCGCCCAGCAGCAGCCGTTCCTCGCGGTGCTCGACGAGCGTCTCGACCAGCACGGTGGCCGACCGGCCGACCGCGTCGGCGAGCCCGCCGTGCCCGTGCAGCTGGGAGGCCAGGTCTGCGACGGCCACCGATGCGGCCGCCAGCGGTTTGCCCTCCAGGGCCTGACCGAGCAGGTCACGCAGCTTGCTCACGTCGTGCTCATCGAGCGTGTCGCCCAGCTCGACCATGCGCTGGTCCACCCGGCCGGTGTCGGTGATCACCACCAGCAGCAGCTTGGCCGGGGTGAGCGCGACCACTTCGAGGTGGCGCACCGTGGAGGTGGACAGCGTCGGGTACTGCACGATCGCGACCTGGCGCGTCAGCTGCGCGAGCAGGCGCACGGCGCGGCGCAACACATCATCGAGATCGACGCCGGATTCGAGGAACGACAGGATCGCGCGGCGCTCCGACGACGACAGCGGTTTGATGTCGTCGATCCTGTCGACGAACTCGCGGTAGCCCTTCTCGGTGGGCACGCGCCCGGAGCTGGTGTGGGGCTGGGCGATGTAGCCCTCGGCCTCCAGCACCGCCATGTCGTTGCGCACGGTCGCACTGGACACCCCGAGGTTGTGCCGCTCGACGAGCGTCTTCGACCCGATCGGCTCCTTGGTGGCCACGAAGTCGGCGACGATCGCGCGCAGCACCTCGAACCGGCGGTCGTCGGCACTACCCATGTCTGCTCACCTACCCCTCGAATCGCGTTGTCACCCATTTTAGGGGCACCAACAGCGCCGATAGCGCGTGCGCGGCTCTTCGACACGTGCAACAGGCGCGATCGCGGTGCATTAGCCTTGCTTCTTGTTGTCACAGTCCGGGGAGGACTCGGGGGACGACTCGAAGGACGCTGGCCCGATGATCTTCAAGGGAGTCAGGGAGGGTAGGCCCTACCCCGAGCACGGGTTGTCTCACCGCCAATGGGCGCAGATCCCCCCGCGCCAGATCCGCCTCGACGAGTTGGTCACCACCACCACGGTGCTCGCGCTCGACCGACTGCTCTCCGAGGATTCGACGTTCTACGGCGACCTGTTCCCGCACGCGGTGCGGTGGAAGGGCATCATCTACCTCGAAGACGGGTTGCACCGCGCGGTGCGGGCCGCGTTGCGCAACCGCACGGTGCTGCACGCGCGCGTGTTCGACATGGACGTTCCGTCCCCGGCTGACGCGTGGGCCCAGGCGCGACAGGTCTAGAACCGCGTCACCGAACTGATTGACGCTCATGTCCTTTCGGTGACGCGCCGGTGGCCTCGCCCAGGTCGGCGCCGAGGATGCGGTCCGACAACAGGCCCAGGCACGACAGGTTGGGAAAGCCCGGCCCCTGCGTAAGTCCCGACAGACCCGGCAGGAAGAGCTTGGGCCGCAACCCGGAGACGGCGAGGTCGTCGCCGATGGCCTCCTGCAGCACATCCGGGGTCAGCGGCGCGCCGAGGCCGAGTTCCAGCAGATCCAATGCGTCCTGGCCGAGCAGTGGCACGAACCACATCGCGTCAGCGCCCGAGCCGTCGATGACCAGGTCGAAACCGTGCACTGTCTCGAGCGATTCGCCGCCCTGAGTTGTGCTCAGCGTCAACCGGATACGGCCTTCGCGGGCGACCGCGTGCGCGACCCGACCCCGCAGGTGGCGGATCCGGTCGTCGGCGAGCAGCGCCTCCTGTACGCGGGCGGAGAACACCCCGCGGTCGGTCCGCAACAGCGCGTCGCGGCGCTCCGTCATGGTCAGGCTGGTCCAGCCGGTGGGGTCGGAGAACAGCGTGTTCTCGAAGAATCCTTCGCCTCGGGTGAACAGGGTCACCTGCGGCGAGATCACCGTGATCGTCGAAACACGATGCCGGAACAGCTCGTTGAGCATCGACGCCGCGGTCTCTCCCCCGCCGATGACCGCCACGCGTTCGGCGCGGATCAGCTCGTACTGCGCCGCGCGATGCCAGAACTGCGCGATCGACAGCACCCGCGGATTGCCCGGCAGGATCGAGCGCTCCGGCTGACCGGGACCCGTGATCATCAGGCCATCGGCCGTCACGGTGCGGTCGGGCGTCCGCAGCGCCCACCGCGGCTCGCCCGATTCGGTGTCGACCGAGATGCCGCGCACCTCGCCGCGGACCACGTTCATCTCGACGTTGCCCGCGACCCAGCGCAGGTACTGGCTCCACCTGCGATGGGTGGGGGCGGGCCGTCCGCGGTCGACCCACTCGGCGAACTGGCCCGTCGAGATCAGGTACTGCTGCCAGCTGTGCTGCGTCATGCGCTCGTCGAGTTCGGCGTTGCGCCGCGGCACCAGGGCTGAGCGGTACGGGAAGCCGACGTCCTTCTCCGGGCTCGTGCCCAACCGGTGCTGCCCGTCGGTCCAGCCGCCGTCGGCCTGCCAGTTGGCGGCCACGCCGGTCTTCTCGACGGCGACGACCTCGGGCACGTCGATGCCCATGTCGCGAAGTTCGGCGGCCTTGGCGGCGACGGCGACGGCCTTGGCGCCCGCACCCACCACCGCAAGCGTCCGGCTCATGAAACGACCTCTCGTAGCGATTCCAGCCACATCGTCTGCAGTGCGGCGACATCGTCGGCGGACAGAATCTCGGGAAGCGTGCGCCATTGCGTGCCCAGCACCGGCGCGTCGCTGTCGCCGAGCACGGCGGCGAGCACGGTCAATTCGTGCCGGACCGCCAGCCGCGGTTCGGGCAGCGGCGACACCCCCCCCAGCAATGTCCGGTCCGGACGCAGCGCACCGCCGTCGAACCCCGCGTGCACCCGGCCCAGGAAGTTGAGCAACACCTGCGGTTCGGGCAGCGCCGCCAGGCGTTCGGCGGTGTCGGGCCGCAGATAGCGCAGCAGCCCGTAATCGATGCCGTCACCGGGTATCTCGCCGACATCGCGGGCGGTCTGCACACGCAGCGGGTAGATCGCGGTGAGCAGGCCGACGGTGTCGGAGGTGTCGACGGTGTCGATCAGGTTGTCGGCGCGGCCGTGGGTCTCCAGGGCCAACAGCGGCGGCGGGGTGTCCTGGCCGCGGTGCAGCCGCCAGCGGGTGACGGTGCGCGCCGCCGCGGCAGCCAGCAGGTGCGGCGCGGGTTCGGACGCGTTGAGCAACCGCAGGGTGAGGTCTGTGTCGGTCACCGCCATCGAGACGACGACGTCGCCGACCCGATCGGTCTGCGGGCGCAGCCTGCGGGCGCCGAGCGGTGGGTCCTCGCCGTCGAGTTGAGCCGCCCAGAAGTCGGCCGTGTCAAGCGTGTACGCCCGCTCGCGCAGCAGCCTCGACCAGCGCCGGTAGGTGGTGTGCTCGCGGATGGGTGCCGGTTCGCGGCCCGATGCGATGGTGTGCCAGGCCGCGTCGAGTTCGGCCAACAGGATCCGCCAGGACGCCGGGTCCGCGGCCAGCACATGGGCGGTCAGCAGCAGGATGCCGGGCCCGCTGGGCGGGTGCAGCCACACCGCGGCGAGCAGCGAACCCTGTTCGGGGTCAAGGCGTTCCACCGACCGATGGGCGTGTTCGGCTACGGCTGCGACGAGGGCTTCGTCCGTGTCGTCGTCTACGGGCACCTCGGTCAGCAGATCTTGTGGCTCGTGCTCGACGAGCGTCATCGTCTGCCGGTCGATACGGCTTCGCAGTATCGGATGTCCGCCGACCACGGCGCGCAGAATCTGCTCGAGTGTTTCTCGGGTGACGCCGTCGGGCAACCGGATCGCCTCGGTCTGCCCCAACCGTCGCGGTTCGCCGCGTTCGTAGAGCCAGTGCGCGCTGGGCAGCACGGGCGTCGGACCATCGGGGTCGTCGTCGTGCTCGGCGAGCGCCGACTCGTTCTCGATGGCCTCGGCGAGCTCACGCAATGTCGCGCACTCCAGCATCAGCCTGGCGCGCAACGGAATTCCGCGCCTGCGGGCGGCCTGCACCACCGACAGCGCGACGATGCTGTCCAGGCCGAGGGCCAGAAGGTCCGCGTTGACATCGATGGTGGTGGCGTCGGGGCTTTCAAGCAACTGGCAGAGCACGGCGGCCAGCGCCTTCTCGGTCTCGGTCTCCGGCGCGGTCGAGGGCCCCTCGGCGACGGCGATCGCGTTCAGTGCGGCCTCGTCGACCTTGCCATGCGTGGTCAGCGGCATCTGGTCGATGACCACGATCGAGTGCGGAACCATGTAGCGCGGCAGGCGTTTTGACACCATGGCGCGCAACTCGGAGGCCGCGGGCGCGGGTTCGGCGGCGACGAACGCCACCAGTCGTGCGCCCCACCGTTGCTGGCGCACCACCACGTGGGCGTGGCGCACCGCGGGGTGGGTGTGCAGGACCGCCGAGATCTCGCTCGGCTCCACCCGGAAGCCGCGGATCTTCACCTGTGCGTCGGAGCGCCCGAGGAACTCCAGCGCGCCGTCGGGTTGGCGCCGCACCACGTCGCCGGTCCGGTACATGCGCTCGCCGTGCCCGAACGGGTCGGCGACGAACCGGCAGGCGGTCTCGCCGAACCGACCCAGATAGCCGCGGGTCAGTTGGCCGCCCGACAGGTACAACTCGCCCGGCACACCGTCGGGTACCGGCCGCAGCCACGAGTCCAGCACGTAGGCCCTGCTGGGCGACGTGGGATGCCCGATGGTCGGTTGGTCGTGTTCGGCGATCGTGGCGACGACTGCTTCGACGGTGGTTTCGGTTGGGCCGTAACAGTTGTAGGCCGCCATGCCGGTACGCGCGCACTCGTCGCGGATCAGGTTCCACGCCGGGATGCCGACGGCCTCGCCGCCGAGTGCGAGCACCCCGAGCGGCACCGTCGTCAGCAGTCCGACCGCGTGCAGCTGGGCGAACATCGACGGGGTGGTGTCGATCAGGTCGATCCCGTACCGGCCGATCGTCTCGACCAGCGCCTCGGCGTCACGCTGGATGTGATCGTCGACGATGTGCACCGCATGCCCGTCGAGCAGGGCGGCCAGCGGCTGCCATGCGGCGTCGAACGTGAACGACCAGGCGTGCGCCACCCGCAGCGGATGACGCAACCGAGCCGCCGCGGGGCGCAGCACATTTCGGGCGTGGTCCTCGGCGTAGGCCAGCAGCGCCTGATGGGTTCCGATGACACCTTTGGGCCTGCCGGTGGTGCCGGAGGTGAACACCATGTACGCGGCCTGACCCGGCAGCGCGGTCACCGGCCGGAAGTCCTGGGCGGTCTCGGACGGCACCTCTGCGAGCATCGCATCGTCGACGACGACGGTCGCAGCGCACTGGTCGAGGATGTCGGCGATCCGCTCGGCGGGCATCCCCGGGTCCAGCGGCACGATCACACCGCCTGCCTTGAGCACCGCCAGCATCGCGACGACATACTGCGGTCCTCGCGAAAGGCGGATCGCAACAGGCGTTTCGGCGATTACACCCTTGGCCACCAGCACGGTGGCGAGCCGATCGGCCGCCTCGTCGAGCTGTCGGTAGGTCAACTCACCGCCGGACCAACTCAGCGCCGGTGAACCCAACCGCGCGCTCGCGGCTTCGGCGAACGCGCTGTGCACGCCGAGATGCTCGCTCGCCGGCGCGGGCTCGGCGGTTGCGATCGCGCCCTCGCCGTCGAGCAGGACACTGACGTCGCGCAGCGACCGATCCCAGCCGGTGATCAGTCGCTGTGTGGTGGTGAGCAACCGATGCCCGAGCGACTCGGGAGTCATCTGGCCCAGCGCCCCTTCGACGACTTCGACCAGGACAGTGAGCTGGTCGTCGATCATGTGCGCGGCAATGGTGACCGGGAAGTGCGACACGCTCTCCAGCGCAGCAGGCCGGAATATCGCGCCGTTGGCCTCGAAGTCACCGCCACCGACCAGGCCGCCGGGCGGGAAGTTCTCGTACACGAGAAGGGTGTCGTACATCTCGCCGATGCCACCCAGGGCCCGCAGTTCGTTGTGGGGCAGGTATCCGTGGTCGCGCAGCTTGGCCGCTTCGCGTTGCAGCGAAACGCATTGGGCGCCCACTCGGGCCGTCGGGTCCAGCCGGACCCGCAGCGGCACCGTGTTGATGAAAAGCCCGACCATGGTCTCCACGCCGGCCAACTCGCCGGGGCGTCCGGACACCGTCACGCCGAACACCACATCGGAGCGGTCGGTGAACGCCGAGAGCACTGCGGCCCAAGCCATCTGGACCAGGGTGTTGACCGTGACACCGCGGGACCGGGCGGCCTCGGCCAACTGCTGCGTAGCGTCCCGATCCAGGCGCAGCTCGGTACGGTGCGGTTCACCGGTGGGCGGCTCCCCGGAGGTGAGGGCGGGTGTGACGAGCGTCGGGCCGTCGAGGCCGGCGAGGTGCTCACGCCACAGCGCGCGGCTGGTCTCCTGATCGCGGCCGGCCAGCCAGCCGATGTAGTCGCGGTAGGGGCGCGGCGGCGGTGGTAGTACGGACGGATCGCCGCCCGAGCGGTACAGCGAGATCAGCTCGCCGACGAACAGCGGCAGCGACCACCCGTCGATGATGATGTGGTGGGCCACGACGACGAACCGCCAGTGCGATTCGGGCACCTCGATCAACAGGAACCGGATCGCCGGTCCGCGCGCGAGGTTGAACGGCCTGCGATATTCATCGGTCTCGAGCGCCTCGACCTCGTCGGCCGCCACGGTGATGTGACGCCACGGTACGTCGACGCGGTTCGGCACAATCTGGACCGGTTTGCTCTGCGCCCGAACGAAACTCGCCCGCAGGTTGGGGTGGCGGGCGAGCATCGTGGCCGCGCACTCGCGCAGTAGGCCCGCGTCGAGCGATCCGGTGACATCGGCCGCCATGGTGATGACATACGGGTCCTCGCCGCCGTCTTCGGCGCTGCTCAGCTGCGCCAGCGAGAACAGCCCCTGCTGCAGCGGGCTGAGCGCCATCACGTCCTCGATGGCGACCTTCGGTTCGGCCTGCGTCGAGGTCACGGCGCGCCCTCTTGGGACGCCGACCACATCGACGTGACCGCCGCCAGTTCGTCGGCCGACAGGCCCGAGGCCGCCATCGGCTCGTGATAGACGTCGGGTGTCTCCGTCTCCGCGCCACCGTCCACCTTGGCAGCCAGTTCGTGGATCGTGGGGTGCTCGAACACCATTCGCGCAGTGACCGTCAGCCCGACATCGCGCGCCCGGGCGGCGAGCTGAACCGCGAGGATGGAATCGCCACCGAGCTCGAAGAAGTCGTCGGTGCGGTTCACCTCGGCCACGTTGACGACCTCGGCGAGCAGCGATGCCAGCACGCGCTCGGTTTCGGTGCGCACGGGTTCGGCCGGCCCGGCAGGCGTCGCCGGGCGACGCGCCTCGACGGCCTCGATGTACTCCAGTTCACCGTCGGCGGTCCAGCGCCCACGTCTGCCGGTCGCACGCAGGTCGGCGCCGGTCTCGTCGACGACGTGCTCGTAGACGTCGCCGACCACGCCGATCGCGACCGGGTCGCGCCAGCCGTCGAGCACGCTGGCCGATGCCGCCGCGCTGAACCGCTGCACCAGCCGGCGCTCTTGGCCGTCGGCGATCTGCACGTCGCGCACCCGTTGACCGGGATCGTCGGCGAAGGCGGCCAGCACACGATTCAGCCACCCGACGAACCGTTCGGCGGTGCTGCGCCGATACAGGTCGGTGCGGTAGATGACGTGGCCGCGGTAGCAGTCGTCGGCGCCGAAGAAGTTCACCGACAGGTCGGCGTGCGCGACGTCGAACGGGGGCTCGAGCGCGGTGAACGTGGTGTCGTCGTCGGGCCGTGATTCGATCACCTGGTCGGCGGGCAGCGCCTCCCGCACGTGCACAACGACACCGAACAAGGGGTTGCGCGACAGCGACCGCGCCGGGCTGACCGCATCGACCACCTGGTCGAACGGCAGGTCCTGGTGGGCGTAGGCAGAAAGCGCGGTGTCGCGGGCCCGGCGCAGCACCTCGCGCAGCGTCGGGTTGTCGGTCAGATCGTTGCGCAGCACCACGATGTTGATGAAGAAGCCGACGAGCTGGTCGAGTTCGGCCTCGGTGCGGCCCGCGACCGGGGTGCCCAGCGGAATGTCCGGGCGCTCACCGGCTTTGTGCAGCGCGACTGCCACGGCCGCCTGCAGCAGCATGAACTCGGTGACGCCGAGCTCCTGGCTCAGTTCGGCGAGCTTGCCGCGGGTGGCGGCGTCGATACCGAACTCGATAGCGTCCCCCTCCCCGCTGAGCACCGGCGGGCGCGGGAAATCCGGGGTCAGGCCCGGATCCTCGTGCAGACCGGCCAACTGCTCGCGCCAGTAGTCGCGCTGCGCGGCGACGGGCCCGTCGGTTTCGCCGAGCAGGGCCGCCTGCCACGCCGCGTAGTCCGCGTACTGGACCGGCAGCGGCGCGAAACCCGGTGCCTCACCGGCGCGCCTGGCCCGGTAGGCCGTCAGCAGGTCGGTGAACAACACCATCGCCGACCAGTGGTCGGCGGCGATGTGATGCACCACCAGCGAGACCACGTGCACCTCCGGCGTTGCGAGCACGGCCGCGCGAACGGGTGGGTCGGCTTCCAGGTCGAAGACGTGCCTGCGCTCCTTGCCGAGCTCGGCGTCCAGCCAGTCGTCGTCGGCGCCGTGGGCGCGGCGCACCGCGACCTCCAGTTCGTCGTTGACGATCTGATATGGCGCACCGTCGATTTCGCGGTAGGTCGTGCGCAGCACCTCGTGCCGGGCCACCACGTCGCGCACCGCGCGCACGAACGCGTCGGCGTCGCAGGGCCCGTTGATGCGGGCCGCGAACGGGATGTTGTTGACCGGGCTCGGTCCGTCGATGCGGTACTGGAACCACATCCGCAGCTGCGAGGCCGACATGAGCAGCGGCCCGTCGTGTGGGACGGGGACCAGCCTGGGGCGGGTGGGGCCGCCGGCGGTCGATGACGAGTCGATCCGTTGCGCCAGGGCGGCCACGGTGCCCAATTCGAAGACCTCGCGCACACCGATGTCGACGTTGAACGCACTGCGCACCCCGGCAACGAGTTTGGTGGCCAGCAGCGAGTGGCCGCCGAGGTCGAAGAACGAGTCGTCGGCGCCGATGCGGTCGCGTTCCAGCAGTTCGGCGAACAGGTCGGCGATCCGGCGTTCGGTACCGTCGGCCGGCTCGCGGAACGCCGCGCCGGAGTCGATGTCAGGTTCGGGTAGCGCCGCCCGGTCGATCTTGCCGTGGGCGGTGATCGGGATCTCGTCGAGCACGACGTAGGCCGCCGGGGTCATGTACTCCGGCAGGGCGGCGGCGACCCGGTTGCGGATCCGCTCGACATCCACCGATTCGATGTCCTCGGCCGGCGTGACGTAGCCGACGAGACTCTTGCCCACCCCGGGCAGGTCGCTGACCACCACGACCGCCTGGCCGACGCTCGGGTCGACGGAGATCGCCGCGGCCACCTCGCCGAGTTCGATGCGGAACCCGCGGATCTTGACCTGCTCATCGGCGCGACCGACGAACTCGATGTCGCCGTCTGCGTTGCGGCGGGCCAGGTCACCCGATCGGTAGAGCCGGCCTCCGGGGTTGAACGGGTCGGCGACGAACCGCTCCGCGGTCAGCTTGGGCCGGTCGTGATAACCGTGCGCGACATGGGTTCCGCCGATGTAGATCTCGCCGATCACCCCGACCAGGACAGGCCGCAGGGCGTCGTCGAGCAGGTGGATCTGGGTGTTGATCTTGGGCTTGCCGATGGGCACGATGCGGGTGCCCTGCTTACCCTCGACCTTGTACCGGCTCGCGTTGATGACGGTCTCGGTCGGGCCGTAGAAGTTGTGCAGCAGCGCGTCGAATGTGGCGTGGAACTTGTCGGCCAGCTCACCGGGCAGCGCCTCGCCGCCGATGGGCACCCGTTGCAGGGTCCGCCACTGGTTGACGCCGGGCAGCGACAGGAACAGGCCCAGCAGCGAGGGCACGAAATGCATTGAGGTGATGCCCTCGTCGTGCAGCAAGTCGGTGAGGTAGCCGACGTCGCGAAGCCCGTCCGGGCGCGGAATGACCAGCCGACCGCCGCACGCGAGCATGCCGAAGATCTCGGCGATCGAGACGTCGAAGCTCGGCGAGGCGACCTGCAGCAACCGCTCGCTGTCGTCGATCCCGTAGTCGCCCTTGAACCAGACGAAATACTCGGCGACGGGCTTGTGGGCCACCGGGACGCCCTTGGGCAGACCGGTCGAACCCGAGGTGTAGATCAGGTAGGCGGTGCTCTCCGGGTACAGCGGGCGGACGCGCTCGGCGTCGGTGGGGTTGGTGGTCGGGAACCGGTCGAGGTCGGTGATCGGTTCGCGGATGGCCAGTTTCGGATCGGAGTCCGACAGGATGAACGTCAGTCGGTCCTCGGGGTAGGTCGGGTCGACAGGCTGATACACCGCGCCCGCCTTGATCACGCCGAGCGCGGTGATCACCAGCTCCGGTGAGCGGTCCAGCAGCACCGCCACACGATCCTCGGTGCCGATGCCACGCTCGATCAGCCAGTGCGCCAACCGGTTCGCCGACTCGTTGACCTCGCGGTAGGTGTAGTTGCGTCCCTCGTAGACCACGGCGACGGCGTCGGGTGTGCGTGCCGCCTGCGCCTCCACCAGAGCCGTCATGGTCGACGGGACGGTGTCGAATTCTTCTCCTGCCGAGACCCGGCGCAACCATTCGACGTCTTCGGGCGCCATCAGTTCGAGTTCGTTGACGGGGAGATCGGGGCGCTGCAGCGCGTCGTCGAGCAGCACCGCGTAGTGCTCGAGCAGCTGGCGCACCAGCGGCGCGTCGAGGATCTCGACGCGGTACTCGGCCTCCACCACGATCCCGGGTGCGTCGAACTCCACCATGAAGCCCAAGGGCAGCTGGGTGAGATGACCGCGTAATTCGGCTCGGCGGCAGGTGATTCCGGGCGGGTTGAACCCCTGCGAGTCGGCGCCGCGCGCGCCGAAGGTCACCCGCGTCATCCGCTCCACACCGTGGCGGCGGTCAGGGTTCAGTTCGCGCACCACCCTGTCCAGGTTCACGCGCTGATGGGCGAACGCACCGACCGCGGTGTCGCGGGCGTGTGCGAGGACGTCGCGGAAGCTCTCGTGAGCGCCTGGGCGCAGGCGCAGCGCCACCGTGTTGCCGTAGTACCCGATCACGTCCTCGGTCTCAGCGGTGCGGTTGAGCACCGGTGCGGCGACCAGGAAGTCGTCGGCATGGGTGTAGCGCTGCATCAGTACCCCGAAGGCGGCCAGCAGCACCATGTACGGCGTCGCGCCCGCCTCCTTGGCCAGCGCGGCGATCCGCTCGACCGTCGCATCCGGCAACTGCAGCGTCAGCCGCTGCGAACGCCAGTTCGTCGGCACCGCAGAGCCGTTCGGTCCGGGCAGCTCCAGCGGCTCCGGCGGGTCGGCGAGCGTCTTGCGCCAGTAGTCCAGGTCCTCGTCGACCGGACCCAGCGCGTGCGACGGTGGTGTGACCGCGGGCGCCAAGGCCTCACCGGCGTACGCGCGCGTGAGATCGCCGAAGAAGACCGGCCAGCAGCCGTCGTCCCAGGCGATGTGGTGCGCCACGAGCAACATGACGTGTTCGTCGGGCGCGGTGCGCACAACGGTGAGCCGCAGCGGCGAGTCGGTGCTCAGATCGAAGGGGGCGCAGAATTCGCGCTGGGCCAGCACCTCCAAGCGCAGCCGGCGCGCATGCTCGGACAGCTCGGTCAGGTCGTGCACGGTCCAGCCCGGGGTCAGGTCGTCGTGGACGCTCGGTTGTGGTTCGCCGTCTTCGTCGACGCCGTAGGTGGTGCGCAGCGCGGCGTGACGCGCGGCGACCGCGTTGACGGCGTCGTGCAACCGGGCGACATCGAGGTCGCCGGTGAGCCGGTAGGACAGGCAGATGTTGAGGATCACCCCGGTCGGGTCGGCCGCTTGGACGAACCACATGCGGCGCTGGCCGTCGGACAGTCCGTCTTGTTCGCCGGTCGAGGTGTTCTCACCGCGCAGACCCCGCTCGGCGAGCTTGCGGCGCAACAGCTCCAGCCGGCGGTCCTCCACCTGCTCGCGGATATCGACCGTGTCAGTCACGCGTTGTCCACCTTCTCTGATCGTTCTTTGCTGTCGAGGTCGGCGATGAGTTCGCCGCCGGTGACGCCGCCGAGCAGGACCGCCAGCGACACCTTGTGTCCGGTCGCCCGTTGCAGCCGTTTACGCAGATCCAAAGCCAGGAGCGAGTCGACCCCCAGGTCGAGCAGCGATGTCTCGAGGTCGATCGAGCTCGCCTCGATGTTGAGCACCGCACCCAGCTCCGACGTCACCACCGCCGTGGTGTCGCCCGCCGGTTCGGTTGTGGCCGCGGTTGTCTCGGCATGCTCGGCCGTTCGGCTCCCCAAGAACACCCGCAAGCGGGCCTGGTCGGCGCTGAACAGCAGCGGATCCTCGCCGTGGTCGCGCACGCTGGCCTCGACGGCGGCGTCCGGGGACATCGCCAGCAGCCCGGACCGCTCGATCTTGGTCACCTCGTCTGCGTCGGCGATACCGCTGCCGCGCCACAGTCCGTACCTGGCGGCCACACAGCGTTGGCCCTTGGCCCGCAGCTGGCCCGCCATCACGTCGAGTATCCGGTTGGCGGCCGAGTATGCGGCGTGTCCGCGTCCACCCCACACTCCGGACACCGAGGAGCACACCAGGATTCGACCGTCCCGGCGCATCGGCCAGAGCTCGGTCGCCCTGGCCAGCCCGCCGATCTTCGCGGCGGCCGCCTCAGTGAACGTCTCCGGCGTGAGCTCGTCCCGATCGGCGAAGGCCGCCGCGCCCGCGGCATGGATGAGCAGGGACGCACCGTCGGCGCCGAACTCCTCGGCCGCCGCGGCCATCTCCTCGGTAGAGGTGATGTCACACCGCGGCGCGACCACGTCGAGGCCCGGCGCGATCGCGGCGAGTTCGGCCTTGGTGGCGGCGTCGACACCGCGGCGGCTGAGCAGCACGATGCGGCGTGCCCCGTGAGCGGCCAGATACCCGGCGAAATGCAATGCCACCGCGCCGTTACCGCCGGTGATCACGACGTCGTCGAACGCGCCGGACACCGAGAGCCACGAGGGTGCGGGCTCCATCGCCTCCCCGACGGAGCGGAGGAAAACCGCTGGACCCGAACCATCGTCGCGCACGGCAACCTCGTCGCCGCCGGACAGAAGTGCGCTGACCGCCGCGGCGGCCAGGGTGTCGTCGGGCTCCCAGGAAGGCAGGTCGAGATGCCGAAACGCCTGCTCGGGTCGCTCGAAGCCGAGACTGCGGTGCATCGCCGCCAGGGCGGTCTGCGCGGGCAACGCGACCGGCTCCCCCGGCTGGACGTGCTCACCGCCGACCGTCACGAGGCAGACCGCGCGGCAGTGCGGTCCCGACGCGTCGACGTAATCAAGCAGGCCCTCTCCGACGAGCTGGGAGATGTCGTGGGCCGCGCGTTCGGCGTCGGGATGGTCGAGCAGGGGTGCGACGGCGACGACGAGTTCGGCGTCGGCCGGTTCGACCACGTCGGATCCGTTGTCCCGCAGCGCCGTCCGCAGCTGTGCACCGAGCGACCCGCGCGGGCCGGCAAGCTCGACGACGGCGACGCGCTGTGCGGTCTCCTTTGAGCGCGCAGCGGTGGCGTCCCATTTCTCACGGGCGACGGTGAGGCCGTAGACCGGAGCCAGCGGCTGCGGTTGTGCCCACAGCCGCACCGACCGCATCGGCGCGTTCGGGAAGCCGCGCAACCGGGGTTGCGCAGCGACGTCGACCAGGTCGGCCCAACGAAATTCGGGGTTGGCCACCGCGACGGTGGCGATACTGGCCGACAGCGCGTCGATGGCGGCAAGGTCGCGATGCCCCGATCCGATGATCAGTGGGTCCTCGTCGCCCAGCAGGTCGCCCAGCGCAAACAGCAGGGCCGGATGCGCCGACATCTCGATGTACGCCGCGGCGCCGCGGCGACCCGCGGCCGCGACGGCCCTGTCGAATCGCACGGTGTTGCGCAGGTTCTGGTACCAGTATGAGGTGAACCCGGTGCCCCCGGGCACCACGTCGGCAGTGGTGGAGCCGATGAACTCTACTGGAGCATCGGCGAACTCGGTGTCTGGGAGCATCGCGAGGAGGTCCTCGCGCAGCCGCTCCAGCGCACTGGTGTGTCCGGGATAGTTCACGTCCAGTTCGCGCGCGAACAGACCGTGCTCGGTTGCGGTCGCGACGAGCGCGCTGATCGCCCCGCGCTCCCCCGACACCGCCACCGACGCGCCGGCGTTGACCGCCGACACCTCGAGCCATCCCGGCGTCGATTCGATCAACCGCTCGGCGTCGGCCAGTGAAACCCCCAGCGCGGCCATGCCGTAGTCGCCGGAGAGCCGCTCGACTGCCCTGGCTCGGGCGATGACCACAGCGGCCGCGTCGGGCAGCGTGATGGTCCCGGTGACGTGGGCGGCCGCGACCTCACCGAGGCTGTGCCCGACCACCAGGTCGGGTGTGATTCCGCATGAGCGCCAGATCTGGGCCAGCGCGACGGCATGGGTGAACTGCGCTGACTGGATCTGCGTCTGCGTCCAGGACCCGCCGTTGGTCTCCGCCGTCAGGTACGGCAGCGGTGACGGCTCGCCTGCGGCGACGAACGCCTCCGCGCACCGGTCGACGTGCGTGCGATACACCGCAGACCGCCGATAGGCGTCCGCCCCCATGGACGGCCATTGGTTGCCCTGTCCGGGGAAGACGAAAGCCGTTCGCGCCGCCGTTGATTGCGACGAGCGGGCCATCAGCGGGTGCGTACCGCCGTCGGCGATCGCTCGGAGCCCTTCGGCCAGTTCGGCGGTGCCGGCGGCGCGCACGACCGCGCGGTGCCTGCGTACGCGCCGGGTGCGCAGCAAGGTTGCGGCCACCGCCGCCACGTCGGGCTCGCGATCGAGGTAGCGCAATATCGCCTCGGCGTCGGCGGCCAGCAGTTCCTCGGCGTGCGCGCTCAACACGACCGGCACCCGGCCGTCGGGGAAACCGGTGGCCATCACGCCACCTCGGGACGGCTCGACGGAACCGACACGATCACATGGGCGTTGGTGCCGCTCATGCCGAACGCGGTCACCGCCGCGAACCGCTCACCGTTGGTGGCGGGCCAGGGTGTCAGCTCCGATGCCAGGCGCAATCCTTGGCTGTCCCAGTCGATTTCGCGGCTGGCCTCGTCGGTGTGCAAGGTGGCGGGGATGGCGCCGTGTTCGGCGGCGATCAGGGCTTTGGCCAGGCCGAGGCCCCCCGCGGCGGCCTGGGTGTGGCCGAGGTTGGACTTCACCGAGCCGAGCAGCGGGCCTCGGCCGGGTTCGGTGGCGCCGTAGGTTCCGGCGAGCGAGATCAGTTCGGTGCGGTCCCCGAGCCGGGTGCCGGTACCGTGCCCCTCGACCATCCCGATGTCGCGCGGACGCAGACCACTCTGTTCGAGGGCCCGAGCGAACAACCGCGCCTGCGCCGGGCCGCTCGGTGCGGTCAGCCCGACGGAGCGGCCGTCCTGGTTGAGGCAGGTCACCCGCAACTCGGCGAGAACGTGGTGTCCGTCGCGCAGCGCGCGCGACCGGCGCTGCAGGACGAACATGGCCGCGCCCTCGGCCCATACGGTTCCGCTGGCCTGCGCGCTGTAAGGGCGGCAGTGACCGTCGTCGGACAGCGCGTGTTGTTTGGAGAATTCGACGAAGAAGCCGGCTGAGCCCATCACGCAGACACCGCCGGCCAGCGCCAGGTCGCAGTCTCCCGACCGCAGCGACTGTGCAGCGGTGTGGATCGCGGTCAGCGTCGACGAACACGAGGTGTCGATGGTCAACGCGGGCCCGGCCAGACCGAGGGTGTAAGCGATGCGCCCCGAGATCACACCGAGCGCGGTGCCCGACATCAAATGCCCGGTGAGGTTGGAGTATTCGGCCAGATCGGGGCCGTAACCCATCACCGAAGCGCCCACATAGCAGCCGGCGTCGTGGCCCGCGAGGTCGTCGGGGTTGATGCCGCTGTTCTCCAGTGCCCGCCACGCCACCCGGAGTGCGACCCGCTGCTGCGGGTCCATCGCGACCGCTTCCCGCGGTGAGATCCCGAAAAACTCCGGATCGAATTCGGCTGCCCGAGCGAGGAAGCCGCCGAGATCGTGGATGCGCTTGAACCCGTCGCGCGCCGAGCCGTCGAGGATGTCGCGGACCGACCAGCCGCGGTCCCGCGGGAACGGGCACAGGCCCTCGCGGCGGTTGACCAACAGATCCCAGTAGTCCTCGGCGGTGTCGATTCCTCCCGGCGCCTCGATCGCCATCCCCACGATGACGATCGGATCCTCGCTGACGCCGTCGGGCGTGCTAACCGGCATTGACCAACTCCGCGACGGCGTCGAGATGGTCGTTGATGTAGAAGTGTCCACCGTCAAACAACGACAGCGTGAAGGCGCCCTGAGTGTGAGTCTCCCATCCGCGCAACATGTCTGGGCTGATTCGGTGATCGTCGCGGCCACCGATGGTGTGTATGTCGGCGGTGAGGCGGATGTCGGGTTCGCACGCGTAGCGGTTGAACGCCTCGTAGTCCGCGCGCACTGCGCGAACGAGCAGTTCGATGAAGTCCTCGTCGGCGAGCAGGCGAGGGTCGGTCCCGCCGAGGTCGACCATGTTGGCGACGACTTCGGTCGCGGCCGTCGGCAGGCGCGGTGAGGTGGCGATGGTCGAGGGGGCCTGGCTCGCCGAGACCCACAGCTGGCGGATGGGAAGGCCGTTGCGCTCGGCCACGCGGCCGAACTCGAACGCGGTCACCGCACCCATGCAGTGGCCGAACAAGCGCAGCGGTCCCAGTTCGGACCAGTCCCCCGCGGCGAAGAGGTCGGCGGCCAGATCCTGCACCGTCTCCGGTGCGGGATGGCGGAGCCGGTCCGCGCGCTGCGGGTACTGGACCACGTACGCGTCGTCACCGGTGCGGGCCAGCGCCGAGGCGAACGCGCGGTAGGCCGCGGCCGCCCCGCCGGCGTGCGGGAAGACGATGGTCGCTCCCTCTGATGACTGCCCCGCGGAGCGTTTGATCCAGGGCGCGAAGGTTAGCTGGCTCCGTTCGTCGATCATCGCGTCGGAGTCGCGTCGGGGTGGCGTCGAAGACCGGACAGGTGCGATGAGCGTGCCTGCGATTCCGCGGTGAAAACACTCATGAATTCCTCCGTGTGATTAGCGCAGGCTGTCCTAAATCGGAAGTGAGGTTACCCTATCCTTCGCGCCCCGGGCACGCCTACGTCGCCCCTCCGGTAAGGGGCATCCCGGTCCTGTCGGCTTCGCTGCTTCGCGTGGTTGTACCGGGTCTGAGGTGCGCGAACGCAGTTATCCCTTCGCGGCGGCCATCACCCACCCGCTGGCGGTAACGCGTTGGTTCCAGAACTGCGCGTACTGGCCGCCGCGGGCCATCAGCTCGGCATGGCTGCCCTGGTCCTCGACCGTGCCGTCGGCCGAGAGCACCACGATGTTGTCGGCGGCGGTAACCGTGGACAGCTTGTGTGCGACCACGATGACGGTGCTGTGTTGGGCCAGCGTCCGGATGGACTCGGCGACGTGATGTTCGTTCTGCGGGTCCAGCGCGCTGGTGGCCTCGTCGAACAGCACGATGGGCGCGTTCTTGACCAGCGCCCGCGCGATCGACACCCGCTGCCGTTCGCCGCCCGAGAGCGCCGAACCGCCTTCACCGACCCGGGCCTGCCAGCCGTCGGGCAGGCGCTCGACGACCGACAACAGGCCCGCGGTGCGAGCCGCCTCCACGATGGCGGCATCGTCGGCGTCGGGCCGCCCGATGCGGATGTTCTCCCACAGCGTGTCGTCGAACAGGTACACGTCCTGGAAGACCAGAGACAGTTGCGCCATCAGGTCCGCGGTGAGTTGGTCGCGCACGTCGACGCCCCCGACCCGGACCACGCCGCCGTCGACGTCGTAGAAGCGCGCGATCAGCTTGGTGATCGTCGACTTCCCCGAGCCCGACGGGCCGACCAGCGCGGTCATCGTGCCCGGTTCGGCGACGAAACTGACGTCCGTGAGCACCTTGCGATCCGAGTAGCCGAACGCGACACGGTCGAGCTCGACGCGCCCGGGCGCCGGAAGCGCGCTCGCGGTGGCCGGCTCGGCCAACGACGGGGTGTCGAGGATGGAGGTGATGCGCTCCAACTCCGCGGTCGCCAGCCTGACCGCGGACCCGAGTTCGGCCAGCTGCGACAGCGGTGAGGCGAACCGGGCGGCGAGCCCGAGGATGGCCACCAGCGTGACGGGGTTGATGTCGCCCTGCACCGCGATCCACACACCCGCCGCGATCAGCGTCGAGAAAACCGCCTGCACCGCAACGCCGTTCAGAAGCAGCCCGGTCACCGACTGCCACAGTGCGGCGCGTCCGGCGCGATGCTGGGTTTGTAGCGCGTCGCCAAGCGGCGTGTAGTCGGCCCCGGTGCGTCCGAAGGCCCGCAGCACGGGTTGGTAGCGCGCGAACTCGATCACCCGGTTGTTGACCTCGATCGCCGCATCGTGGGTGCGCACCTCGGCGCCGGCGATCAGCCGGGAGGCGAACCGCCCGCACATCACCAGCAGCACACCGCCGACCAGAGCGACGAGCCCGATCCGCCAGTCGAAGTAGAACAGGCCGGCCACCACGGTCACCGCGCTGACGGTGTTGACCACCAGCGGGGTGACCAGATTTCCGCCGCTGGTGCCGACGAAAACTGTTCCCTTGACCGCGATCTGGGACACCTTGCCGACCGTCTCGCGGCTGAACCATCCCAGCGGCAGGGTCACCATGTGGTCACCGAGCCGGTGGTGCAGCAGCCGCATCGTGGTCAGCGCCATGCGGATCGCGAGTTTGGCTTGAACGTAGCTGAGCACCGACGCGACCAGCACGGTAACCGCCATCAGGCCCAGCCAGCGGCCGGTGGCGGCGTAGTCGCCGTCGAACAGCGACACCGTCACCGGCACCAGGAGCAGCATCACCAGGCCGTGCAGGATGCCGTAGACGGTCACCACCGCCAGGAAACTGAACATCCGGCCCCGCTGCGGGCCGAGGATCTGCAGAAAGCCCCGGATCATCGGGCCACCTCCCATTCCCGTGCGTGCCCTGCCGTGTAGGACTGCCACATGCGCGCGTACTGCCCGCCCGCGGCGAGCAGTTCGTCATGGCTGCCTTGTTCGGCGACCCGTCCCTGATCCAGCACGACCACGTTGTCGGCGGACACGATCGAGCCGAGCCGGTGGGCGATGACCAGCACGGTGCGCCCGACGATCAGCCGCGACAACGCCTCTTGGATCTGGGCCTCCGAATCGGGATCGGCGAAGGCGGTCGCCTCGTCGAGCACCAGGATCGGCGTATCGGCCAGCACGGCGCGCGCGATGCTCACGCGCTGAGCTTCACCACCGGAGAAGTGCGCGTCCTCGTCGATGACGGAGTCATATCCCCTTGGCAGCTGCAGGATCCGGTCGTGGATGCGGGCGGCCTTGGCCGCGGCGACGACGTCCTCGTCGGTGGCGTCGGCGCGGCCGAGGCGGATGTTGTCGGCGACGCTGATGCCGAGCAGTTGCACGTCCTGCAGCACGAACCCGACGTGCCGGTACAGCTCGGCGGGCGCGATGTCGCGGACGTCGACACCACCGACGCGCACCGCGCCCGCGGTGACGTCGTGAAAGCGCGGCACGAGCGTGGCCAGCGTCGACTTGCCGCTGCCCGAGGGCCCGACCAGCGCGGTGATGGTCCCGGCTCCGAGTGTGAGCGACACGTCGTGCAGGACGGTGTTCTCGCCGTCGTAGGAGAACCGGACGTCCTCGAACCGGATCGAATTGTCCTGCGGTACCTGCGGTTCGCGCGCGACGGGCAGCACGGGTGTGTCCAACAGGCGCTGCAGGCGTCCGGCGGCGGCCGCGGCCTGGCGTTTGATGTGCGTGGAGTAGCCGACAGTCAGCACGGCCGCCGGGATGGTCACCGCGACCAGCGTCGAACCCAGCACCTCGATCGGGCTGACCCAGCCGCTGCGGACGAACCAGTATCCGCCGACCAGGTTGGCCAGCAGCAGCGCCGGGGTGTCGATGAAGACCGACGACACCGCCTTGACCCGAACCAGCGGTCCGATCCATCCCGCGAAGCTCTCGTTGAACTCGTCGGCGGCGTCGGCGAAACGCTTGTGCGCCTTGCCGGCCTGGCCGAACGTCTTGACCACCGACACCCCGGCGATGAACTCGACGATGGTGGCGCTGATCCGTTCGACGCCCTGGTCGAGCCGTTCCATCTGCATCCGGGAGTCGCGCCCCAGCGCGAGGTAGATGCCGATGTAGAACGGCACGGTGGCCATTGCCAGCAGGCCCAGGCGCCAGTCGAGGTAGAAGCAGTAGATGAGGCCGAACAGCGGGGTGGCCAGCGCGCCGGTGTTCTCCACCGCCGAATGGGCGACCAGGAAGTGCAGTTCGCCGACGTCGTTCTGGACGGCCTTGTTCACCTCGCCCGACGACTTGCTGCCGAACCAGCCCAGCGGCAACCGGCCCAGCTTGTCGACGATCCGCAGCCGCAACGACCGCTGCAGATCGACGTCGGCGAAGTGGGTGATCGTGAGCGCGGCACCGCCGGCGAGCGTGCGCACCAGCAGCGCGACGACCACGATGGCGACGACGGTCCAGAGCCTGGCGGTGTCCGGCGGCCCGTCGGCGAGCAGTTCACGGCCGATCTCCACGATGCCGATGAACGGCACGATCGTCGCCGCCGAGGCCAGCAGCTGGTACCGCTGTGCCCGCGACGAACGCGCCCGGGTGGGCGCGAGCAGCTGCTGCAGCGCGAGCTTGTCGTAGGTGGCTGCGCGCTTGGCCGCATCGGCCGGGGTTTCGGGGGAACCCGTCTCGATGGCGGGCGCGGGTTGCACAGCGGTCATGCACCCTCCAGGTCTAGCGGTGGGTAAGGGTCGCCTAACCCTACCGGTCGCCTATGAGGCGGCGGCCGCTACGTAACGTGAAGGCGTCGAGTACGGGCAAACACCTTTCGAAGGGATCGTTCATGGACCTGGCAGGCTTCGGTATCTGGAGTTCGCAGCTGCGCTACGGCGACCAGGGTGAAGCGGCCGAGGCCGCCGCGGAGCTGGAGGACCTCGGGTTCTCGGCCCTGTGGATCCCCGACGTCGGCGGGCCGGTCCTCGATTCGGTGGAGCACCTGCTCTCGGCGACCAAGCAGGTGGTGATCGCCACCGGAATCCTCAACCTCTGGATGCACGAGCCCGCCGACGTGGCCGCTCGCTACGCGTCGCTGACCGACAGCCACGGCGAGCGCTTCCTGTTGGGCATCGGGGTCAGCCATGCCCCGTTGATCGATTCGAAAGAACCGGGGCTCTACCGCAAGCCACTCGCGGCGACCCGCAAGTACCTCGACGACATCGATGCGACCCCCCAGCCGGTTCCGGTCGCCAACCGGGTACTCGCGGCCCTGGGTCCCAAGATGCTCGAACTCTCCGCGACCAGGGCGCGCGGCGCGCACCCCTATCTGGTCACCCCGGATCACACGCGCTATGCCCGCGAGCAGCTCGGCGAGGGCCCGCTGCTGCTCCCCGAGCAGACGGTGCTGCTCACCACCGACGCCGACGAGGCCCGCGCGCTCGGAACCGACTGGCTGCGTTCGTATCTGGCGCTGCCCAACTATGCCAACAACCTGTTGCGGTCGGGCTTCACCGAAGATGACGTGGCGACGGTCAGCGATCGGTTGTTCGACGCGATCATCGCCTGGGGCGACGAACAGACCGTGCTGGAGCGCGTTAAGCAGCATCACGACGCCGGCGCCGACCACGTGTGCGTGCAGGTGCTGACCGCCGATCCGCGGGAGTTCCCGCGCGAGCAGTGGCGGCGACTGGCCAGTGCCCTTCGCTGAGGCCCTAGGCTGACGACTCGAGCTCGGACAGCACCGCGGCGCTGTCCATCTGCGCGACCTCCAGGTACACCTCGGCGACCGCGTTGAGCCGCTCGGCGTCGGGTTCGCGGCCCAGGAGTCGTTCGGCGAGTTTGGCGACGCACCGGGCGGCGAACATGTCGGTGACCAACACCGTCGGGGTGTCCAGCCAGTCGCGCACCCGGGCGATCACCTGGGTGGCGAGCACGGAATCCCCACCGAGGGAGAAGAAGTCGTCGTCCACACCCACGCGCACGTCGTCATCGACATCGAGCACGTCTGCGACGATCGCCACCAACGCCGACTCCAACGGTGTGGCCGGCGCCCGGTACTCCTGGGCCGCAGGCGGTTCCACGTCAGCGAGCAGCCAGGCCGCGGCCTTGCGGTCGATCTTGCCGTTGACGGTGAACGGGATGCGGTCGGACACCGCGATGATCTTCGGGATCATGTGGGCGGGCACGAGATCGGTCATGGCCTGGGTGACCGTCCGCGCGTCGACCGCGGGGTCGTCGGTGCGCACCAACGCCGCGAGCACATCGCGTTCGCCGGGAATGACGGCGGCGACCGCGGCGTCGATTCCGGCGACCCGCTTCAGCGCGGCCTCGACGTCACCGAGTTCGATGCGGTATCCGCTGATCTTGACCCGGTGGTCGACACGGCCGACGAACTCCAGTGTCCCGTCGGGCAGGTAGCGGACGAGATCGCCGCTGCGGTACCAGGTTCGGCCGTCGTGCTCGACGAACTTCTCGGCCGTCAAGTCGGGTCGCCCGCGGTATCCGCGCGCGATGCCGCGGCCGGTGAACCACAGTTCGCCGGGCACCCAGTCGGGGCAGTCCGACCCGTCGGCGGCCACCACGCGGCAGGCGTTGTTCGGGAACGGGGTGCCGTAGGGCACCGACGTCCAGTGCGCGGGCGGATCGTCGACCTCGCAGATCGTGCCGTGCACCGCGGTCTCGGTCGCCCCGCCCAAACCGGCGGCGCGGACGCCCGGAGTCGAGTTGCGCAGGGCCCGAATCAGTTCCGGTCGCACCCAGTCGCCGCCGAGTAGAACAACCCGCAAGCCGGTCAGCCGGTCACCGCCGACCTCGAGCAGCATGTCGAGCCATCCGGGCATCCAGTTCAGGAACGTCACCCCGTGCTGCTGGATCAACCGCGCCCAGGTGTCCGGATCGCGGCGCTGATCCTCGTCGACCACCACGACCGCGCCGCCCGCGCGCAAAAGCGCGAAAATCTCCAGCACCGACATGTCGGCCTCCAACGAGGCCAGCGCCAGGCTGCGATCACCCCGGTGCAATCCGAAGTGCTCGGAGACGAACTCGATGGTGTTCATCACCGCGTCGTGGGTGAGCTCGACACCCTTGGGCTCGCCGGTCGAACCCGAGGTGAACAGTACATAGGCAAGCGAATTCGGGTCGGTCTGGACGGGTTGCGCGTCGGTGTCGCGGGTGACCGCGTCGGCGACGGCGATGACCGGCACGCCGGTGTGGTTCGCCCGCGCGCCGCCGCAAACGAGCACCGCGGCCACCGTGCTCGACTCGAGAATCCGGGCGGTGCGCTCATCGGGTTGGTCCGCACCGATCGGGAGATAGGCGGCGCCCGCCGCGAGGATGCCGAGCACCGCGGCAATCTGTTCGACACACTTGGGACCGATCAGTGCGACAAGATCGCCGGGTCGAACGCCGTTGTCGCGCAACGTCACCGCCACGCTCAGGGCCCGGTCGCGAAGTTCTCCATAGGTCATCTCGCCGTCGCCGCTGAAGACCGCCGGGGCGTCGGGGGCGGCGAGCGCTCGGTTGAAGAACCCGTCGTGGATCGCCTCACCGCTCGGCGGCGCGGTGGTGCTGTTGACCGCCTGCCGCACGGCTCGCTGCGCCTCGGGCACCGCGGGCGGATCGAATGCGTCCCAGGCGGCGTCGTCGGTCGCGAGCCGGGTCAGCTCGGCGAGGTGGTAGGCGAACATCTCGTCGGCGACACCGGGCCGGAACGCGTCGACGCGCACATCCCAGTTGATCATCAGGCCGTCGGCGAGCGGGGTGGCCTGCGCGTCGATGAGCACCTGCGGGCCTTGCGAGATCGTCCAGACCGGTGCCCCGAACTGGTCGGTGACCTCGCCGGCGAACAGGTCGCCGAGACCCAGTGCGCTGGTGTAGACGATCGGTGCCAGCACCTGGTTGCCGCGGTGGCGACCGAGGTCGCGCAACACCGACAGGCCCGAGTACCTCGAGTGCCGTGCGGTGTTGTGCAACGTCTCCTGCACGGCGCGTGCCCGCTGTGCGGGCGTGCGGGCTTCGGTGAGGTCGATGTCGAGCATCAGAGAGGACGTGAAGCAGCCGACGAGTTTCTCGACGTCGGGATGGAACGGCTCACGGCCGAACATCGGCAGGTTCAGCAGGAACCGCGAACCGCTCGACCAGCGCGCCAGCGCATGGGAATACGACGCCGCAACGGCCATCGCGGGCGTGATGCCACGGCGGTGCGCGGCGGCGAACAAGGCGTCGCGGGTCGGGACGTCGAAGATGTGCCAGAGCCGCACGCTACGCCGCGGGTCGTCCTGTTCGGCAGGCGGAATCAGCGGCAGCGCGGGCGATTCGGGAAGGTCGGGGATGCGCTCGGCCCACCACCGCACGTCTTCGTCGGAGGGGCCCGGATCGGACGCGGCCAGCGCGGCGCGGTACTCCCGGTAGGTGTAACCCAGATCGGGAAGATCGCCGCCGCGGTAGAACACCGCGAGGTCGGCCATGAACTTGCGGTAGCTCACCGCGTCGGCGGCGTTCATGTCCATGTCGACGTGCAGCCGGGTGCGACCGCCGGGCCGCAGCGACAAGCTCAACTCGAGCACGTCGCCGTCGAGGATCTGGTGCGATTTCTCGTGCCGGATGGACTCGAGTCGTTGCTCGGCGGCCTCGGCGTCGAGGTCCCGCAGGTCGTGGACCGTCACGGGCAGTCCGCGGTCACCGATGCGCTGCGTGCCGTCGGGAAGGATCTCGACGCGCAACATCGGGTGGCGCGCAACGAGTTTGGTGGCCGCGTGCTGTAACCGCTCGGGGTCGACGCCGGCACCGTCGAATTCGACGTACAGGTGCGCGGCAACGCCGCCGAGCTGCTGATCGTCGTTGCGGCCCAACCACATCGCGTGCTGCATCGGCGCCAACGGGAAGGGTTGGTTTTCGTCGCCGGTCTGCGCGGGCTCGGCCGCCGGCTCGGCGCCGCCGCCCCCGGACCGCTCGGCCACCAGTGCCGACCACGCCGCCACGGTGGGATTCTCCGCGAGAGCGGCGAAGTTGATGTCCATGCCCTGTTTGCGCCACCGGCCAGACAGCGACATCATGCGGATCGAGTCGAGCCCGGAGGCGATCAGGTCGGCGTGCGGGTCGACCTCGTCGGGACTCACCCCGAGCAGTTCGGCGACCTCCACGCGGACGGTGCGATCGGTTGTTCGCTCTGTCGACGAACCAGTCTCACCCACACCCACGACGCGTCCTCCGGATTAGTACAGGCTGCCCTAACTAACGCGGGGCACGCTACCTTATATGCGACCTACCGAACACACCTACCCCAAGGGGTCGCATCCTTCATGAGCACCGGTTTCGAGCAGTGCCCACAAGCAGATCAACCGCTTCGGAAAGGCGGGCTCGGCGACCTCATGACGGGTTTCGTGCCGTTCCCCGCAGACCGCGCCGACGAGTACCGGCGCGCGGGCTACTGGACCGATGAACCACTCGAGTCGATCCTCAAAGATGCGGTCGCGGCGTGGCCCGATCGGACCGCCGTCATCGACGACCACGTCAGCTACACGTTCGCCGAACTCGACGCCCGCGCCGAGCGGATCGCGGCGGCGCTGGCCGACCACGGCATCCTCCCCGGCGACCGCATGCTGGTGCAGTTGCCGAACACCTGCGAGTTCGCCGTTGCGCTGTTCGGTGTGCTGCGGGCCGGCGTCGTCCCGGTGATGTGCCTGCCGGGGCACAGGTCGGCGGAGCTGAACCATTTCGCCGCGGTCAGCGGTGCGGTGGGCCTGATCGTGCCCGATTCGGTCGGCGGGTTCGACTACCGCGAGCTGGCCCAGGAACTCGTCAGGGACAACCCGGCGCTGCGGCACGTGTTCGTCCACGGCGACCCGGGCCGGTTCCAATCCTGGTCCGCGCTGGCCGATTTCGACGGTCCCCTCGCCGAGCGGCCGCCGGTCGACCCCGATGCGCCCGCCCTCCTACTGGTGTCGGGTGGCACCACCGGACTGCCGAAGCTCATCGCCCGCACCCACAACGACTACCTCTACACCGCCAGGGCGAGCGCCCAGGAGTGCCACCTGACCGGCGATGACGTCTACCTCGTGGTGTTGCCCGCCGGGCACAATTTCCCGCTGGCGTGCCCGGGACTGCTGGGGTCGATGACCGTCGGCGCGACATCGGTTTTCACCACCGATGCCAGTCCAGAGGCCGCGTTCGCGCTGATCGACCGGCACAGGGTCACGGTCACCGCGCTGGTCAACGCGCTGGCCAAGGTGTGGACCCAGGCGTGCGAGTGGGAGCCGGTGCTGCCGACGGGGTTGCGGCTCGTCCAGGTCGGCGGTTCGCGGATGACACCGCAGGAGGCCGAGTACATCCTGTCCGCGCTCACGTCCGGGCTGCAGCAGATCTTCGGCATGGCCGAGGGCATGCTCAACTTCACCCGTCCCGGCGATCCGGTCGACGTCGTGGTCAACACCCAGGGCAGGCCGATGTCTCCGCACGACGAGATGCGCGTGGTCGACGAGTCCGGCGCGCAGGTGGCGCCCGGTGAAGAGGGCGAGCTGCTGGTGCGGGGCCCCTACACGCTCAACGGCTACTACCGCGCCGAGGAGGCGAACGCGCGCTCGTTCACCCCGGACGGCTTCTACCGCAGCGGCGACCGCGTGCGGATCTTCGCCGACGGCCCGCGCGCCGGCTACGTCGAGGTGACCGGCCGCATCAAGGACGTCATCCACCGCGGCGGTGAGACGGTGTCGGCGTCGGACCTCGAAGAGCATCTGTTCGCCCACCCGGCGGTCTACACCGCGGCGGCGGTGGCGCTGCCCGACGAGTTCCTCGGCGAAAAGATCTGCGCCGCAGTCGTCTTCAAGGGCGCCCCGATCACCCTGGCCGAGCTCAACCAGTTCCTCGACGAGCGGGGGGTGTCGGCGCACTGCAGGCCCGACGTGCTGGCACCGCTGCCCGCGCTGCCCAAGACCGCGGTCGGCAAGGTCGACAAGAAGAAGGTCGTCACTGCGCTCACGTCGTGACACGAGCTGACGCGCCGCCGAAACTGAAGAACTGCAGCAAATATTGGCGGCTTTTCGTGCAAACCTTCAGTTTCGGCGGGTTCTCGGTCAGGACACCTCGACCGTCTCCGCACCCTCCGGTGCGCCGAGCAGCTCGACGAGGCGTTCGGAGACCGCCGCCGCCGTCGGGTACTCCCACAGCAGTGTCGGTGGTAACGACAACCCGGTCTGCTTCTCCAGCTGCTTGAGCAGCCCGACCGTCATGATCGAGTCCACGCCGACCTCCACCAGCGGCAAACCGGTGTCGACGTCGGCCTCGGCCACGCCCAACTGTGCGGCCACCGCGGCGGTGACGACCTGGGCGACGCGTTCGGGGTCGGCGTCCACCAGGCTCACCTCCGGTGCATCGTCGCCTCCCGGGGCATCGAGTTCGGTGGGCGCCACGTCGGCCAGCATCGGCACCGACGCTGCCGCCGGAAGTAGCGGCAGCACAACAACGTTCGGATCGTCGTGGCGCATCGCCAGGTCGAGTGCCCGCATCGCTTCGTCCGCCCCGATGGTGTCCATGCCCAGCGCGTCCAGTTGCGCCGCGACGAACCCGGACGTCGAGCCCATGCCCAGGCCGCGCCACGCGGTCCAGGCGACGCTGACGGTGCGGTCACCGAGCGCCCGCCGGTGGCGCGCCATTCCGTCGAGGAACGAGTTCGCGCATGCGTAGGCGCCCTGGCCGGGGAAGCCGGCGAGGTAGCCGCACGACGAGAACAGCACCAGCCAGTCCAACTGTTCGGGTGGGAAGACCTCGTGAAGGGTCAGCGTCCCGTCGACCTTGGGACGCATCGCCGCGGTGAAGTCCTCGGGCGTCGTGTTGACCAACAGCGCACCCGCTTCGACACCGGCGGCGTGGATCACCCCGCGCACCGGAGGCAGTTCGCGCAGCACGGCGCGCAACGCGTCGGCCGCCCCTGCCGCGGCGATGTCCAACGCCACCACGCGCACGGACACACCGCGCTCCTCGAGTGCGGTGACCGTGTGGACCAGCTCCGAATCCGGTTGCCACTGCGAACGATCGGGCATGCCGCTGCGGGAGAGCAACACCAATCGCCGTGCGCCGATGTCGGCAAGCCGCTGCGCCATTTGCAAGCCGAGCGCACCGGTGCCGCCGGTGATGACATAGGTGCCGCCTGCCGAGCATTGCATCGGCGCTCCGGTCCCCCGCCCCGCCGCGGACAGCCGAGCCGATTGGGCGGCACCGTCGCGGAAGGCCACGACCGGATGGCCCTGCACCGATGAGAGGACCCCGACCGGCAGTTCGGCTGTGGCCACGTCGATCACGCCGCCGAAGGTCTTCGGGTGTTCGGCGGCGGCGACCCTTGCCAACCCCCACAGCGGTGCGTGCGCCACGTTCGCGCCCTCGTACACGCCCTGCGTGAGCACCCACATCCGCGCCTTGGCGCCGTGGTCGAGCAGTCCGCGCAGCGTCTGCGTCACCACCGCGACCGACTGTTCAGGTGTGTCGTGCGTGCTCGGGAGCACTAGCACGACGGTGTCACGGTCGAACGACTCAGCCGCAGAGGAAATCTCGGCCGCATCGCCGTAAAGCGCATGCGGCACCTCGGCAGCCGAGAGGTCCCGCGTCACGAACTCGCGGATGGCGGTGTCTCCGCCGACGATCACGACCGCCCCGGGCCGGCTGTCGGCCTGCCACGGCACCGGATGCCACGAGAGCCGGTGCAGCATCCGGGAAAGATCGCTGCCGGAAGGGTTTTCGAGCTCTTCGAACGACATACCCGTCAGCGAGGCGAGGACCTTGCCGGACTCTTCGGCGAGCAAGACGTCGGTCGTGGTGGTTCCGGGCCTGCGCCGAACGTGCAGCAGCGCCACCGCCGGCGGTCGGCCGTGCACCTGCACGCGGTCGATGTGGGCGGGCATCCGCAGTCGCGGTGGCCCGTCGAACACCGTGGAGGCCGCCGAGGTCGCCGCGTCCAGCAGCGGGGCCCAGGTGTCCGGCGTCGTACGGTCCCCGCGCGCGGCGACCTTGGCGAGCAGTTCGCCGTCGCCGCCGTGCAGTTCGAGGATCTCCCAGTCGAATCCCATCGCGGCCACACCCAGCGTTGCCAGCGTGTCCACGACGTGGTTCGAGGGCAGTGGATCACGGCAGCCGTCGCGCACGGACGACTCGTCGAGCACCTCCCCGAGGAGGTCTTCGATGTCGTCGTCGGCTGCGACCACCGCGCTGCTGTGGGTCAACCAGCCGCCGTCGACGGTGTCCTCGTCGTCGTCGACGAGGCGGGTGGCCAAGGTCAGCCCGTGGTCCTGCAGGACCACCTGCACGTCGCGGGCGCGTCCGGGCGCCACCGGGGTGCGCAGCCGGACGTCGACGAGGTCCCTGCCCGCACGGTCGCAGCGCGTGTCCAGCTCGTTGGACACGCCGAGGAAGGTGTTGACGATGACGGCGGCGGGCACGATTTCGGTGCCCTTCACCGGGTGGTCGCCCGGATACGGACGGGAGTCGAGATCCACGCGGGTCTGCCACATCTTGGAGGCGACCGCGCCGGTCACCTCGATCCGGCCCCCGAGCAGGGTGTGGGTGTCGACGTCGTGCACACCCCGGCCGCCGGGCGGAGGGGTGGGAGTGCGCCAGAAGTGGCGGTGGTGCCACTGCGTCACCGGGAGATCTGCCACCCACGGTGCCGATGACAGCTGGTGCTGCACCGGTGCACCATGGCAGTGCAGCGCGGCGACCGCCGTTGCCACCGAATGCATCAGGGGGCGATCACGACGCAACAGCGGGACGACGGCGTGCTGGTCGGTACCGGCCGTCGTGAGCGTCTCGACGATCGAGTGCGCCACCACCGGGTGCGCCGAGACCTCGAGGAACAGCCGATGCTCGTCCTCGATAGCCGCCGAAACGGCTTCCGCGAACCGCACCCGGTCGCGCAGGTTGGCCACCCAGTAATGCTGATCGCGTGGCGCCGCCGAGCGGGGATCGGCCAACGCCGTTGTGTAGAGCGGAATCTCGGGGGTGCGTGACGGCGGGAGTGAAGCCGTGAGTCGACCGAGCTCGCCGGTCAGCGCATCCATGGCGGGGCTGTGAAACGCGACGTCGGTGTTGACGCGACGCACCATGAAGCCTTGCTCGGTCCACTCTCGGCAGACACCGTCGACCGCCTCGATCGTGCCGGATATCACGGTCGACTCCAGCGACGCGCTGATCGCCGCCACCACGTCGGTCCGCCCGGCCAACCGCCGCTCGGCTTCGGCGAACGGGAGCCGCACGAGCGCCATCGCGCCCTTGCCCATCACCGACCGGAAGCCGCGGGCGCGGTAGCACGCCACCGCGGCACCGACGGTGAGGTCGAAAACCCCTGCGGTGACACAGGCCGCGACCTCGCCGACCGAGTGTCCGATGACCGCCGCCGGGGTGACGCCGCGCGCACGCAGCATCGCGGCCAGACCCGCCTGCATCGCGAACGTCAGCGCCTGCACCTGGTCGGTGCCGCCGAGCTCTCCCGTGGTCAGCGCCTGGCGCGCCGAGAACCCCAGCTCCACGGTGAACACCGGATCGATCGCGTCGATCACCGCGGCGAATTCCGGTGCCGCCGTGAGCAGTTCGCCACCCATACCGGCCCAATGTGAGCCGTGACCCGAGAACACCCAGACCGCGCCGTCGACCGCGGCGGGCAGCACCGTACCGGTCACCACGGACGGGTCGGGGATGTCTTCGGCCAGTGCGGTCAACGCGGCCGCCGCACCGTCGGTGTCGTCGGCCACCACGGCGGCCCTGGCCGGTTCGTGTGAACGCCGTGTCCACAGCGTGGCCGCGACTTCGTCGATCGGTGCGCGGTGGTATCGCAGGTGATCGGCGAGTGCACCCGCCTGGGTGCGCAATCGGGCGACGTTGCGCGCCGAGACGGGAATGATCGCCGGAAGCTGTTGCGCCGGAGGGTGGTGCGCGGACGGTTCGGCGGCAGGCGCCTCCTCGAGGAGCACGTGGGCGATCGTTCCGCCGTAGCCGTAACTGCACACCGCGGCCCGCCGCGGCGCACCGTCGGCGCCGTCCCAGGGCTCGACGCGCGTCGGCACCCGCAGGCCGCTGTTGGCCCAGTCGACGGCCGGAGTCAGTGAGGTGACACCCGCCGTCGGGGGGATGGTCCGATGGTGCAACGCCAGCGCCGCCTTGATGAGTCCCACCACTCCGGCGCCGCCTTCGAGGTGGCCGACGTTGGGCTTCACCGACCCGATCCGGCACGGCGCATCGGCGGGGCGGCCCGCCCCGTAGACCGACGCGAGCGCACCGACCTCGGTGGGGTCACCGGAGGGGGTGCCGGTACCGTGCGCCTCGACGAAGCCGACGCTCGCGGGCGCGATGCCGGCGAAATGGCATGCGCGCCGGAACATGTCGGCCTGCGCGTCGCCGTTGGGCGACATGATGCCGACGGTGCGCCCGTCCTGCGCCACCGCGCCGCCTCGCACGACCGCGTACACGTGGTCGCCGTCGCGCAGCGCGTCGGCGAGGCGCTTGAGCACCACCACGCCCGCACCTTCGCCGCGCCCGTAGCCGTCGGCCGAGGCATCGAAGGTCTTGCACCTGCCGTCGGGCGCGGTCGCGCCTGCCACGTCGAGCACCCGGGTCAGACCCGGTCCGATCAACGCGCTGACCCCGCCAGCCAGCGCCAGCGACGTCTCACCGGCATTGAGCATCTGGCACGCCTGGTGCACCGCGACCAGCGAGGCCGCGCACGCCGCGTCGAGGGCGACGCTGGGGCCGCGCAGGTCGAGCAGGTGTGAGACGCGGTTGGCGATGCCGCACAGCGACGTTCCGATGCCGGTCCAGGCTTCGATGCCCGGCAGGTCTTCCATGATCAGCTTGCCGTAGTCGTCGGAGTTGACGCCCATCAGCACCGCGGTGTCGCTGCCCGCCAACGACTTCGGCGGAACGCCGGCGTGCTCGAGGGCCTCCCAGCTCACCTCGAGCGCCAACCGCTGCTGGGGGTCCATCAGCTCGGCCTCGCGCGGTGAGACCCCGAAGAACTCGGCGTCGAACCCGGCCAGGTCGTCGAGGAACGTTCCCCACCGGGTGACATCCTTGAGCACCGCCGCGTTGCGGGGATCGCGCTGAAGGTATGGCTCCCAACGCTCCGGCGGAACCTCGCGGACGTCGCTGCCGCCGTCGAGCAGGAAGGTCCAGAACTGTTCCGGGGTGCCGATCGCACCGGCAACGCGGCAACCGATCCCGATGATCGCGACCGCGTCGGGGCGTGCGGAATCCTCGGATGGTGCGGTATCGGTCACGTCAGCTGAGTCCCGAAGCCTGGATAGCCTTGCCTAAGAAGCCACACGCCATGGCCGCAATACTGGCATAACCGGGCTCATTTGTGGAACCTACGCGGGCCTGGCGAACGTGGTGCCAATCACGTTCGAATCAGCTTGCCGCGACGTCATTCCGCCGACGGTCGAGGCACGTCCGAACCGTCACAAGGTGCGGACGGCCAGCGGTTCGTCGCTGCCCGACACCCGGATGTCGATGCTGCGGATCTCCGCGGTCGGGATGCTGGTCGCCGCCGACAGCCCGGTCGCCTCGTCTCCGGCCGGACGCCACGAACCCACGGCCGTCTGGACGCCATCGCGCGTCGTCACCACAATGTCGTAGCTGTCGACGTCGCGGGCCCAGTCCTTGGTGTACTCGCAGGCCCAGTTGAGCTCGGTGCCCCACTTCTTCTCGGTGACCGCCAGCTGTGCGGTCAGGCCCTGGCGCTGGCCGGGCTGCATCGGCTCCATCGCCACTGTCTGCACCGACGATGTGCGGGGGAAGACCGTGGCGCCCACGACACCGCCGAGGACCGCCAGCGCGGCCGCGACCGCGACCGTCGCCGCGAGCATCGTGCGGCGTGACCGCCGCTGACGCTTGGCCGCGGCCTGCGCCAGCGAGGCGACATCGGCGGACTGCTCGACAGCGGACCCCTCGTCCGCATCGATCAGCGCCGCGGCCTCCTCCCGGCTGAGCGCGGCCAGCATCGCGGGCATCTCGGCCAGGCCGGCCACCTCGGCGGCACGCGCCGGGTTCGCGGCGAGGTAGTCCTCGTAGGCGCGACGGTCCTGCGGGCTCAGCGCGCCGAGCACGTAGGCCGCATCCCATTCGGCGAGGTCGGCGACGGGTGTCCGGTCGAACTTGTCGCTCATTGGACCACCCCCCTTTCCTGCAGCGCCATCCGCAACGCGCGCAACCCGTAATGGAGCCTGGACTTGACGGTGCCCGGGGCGATCCGCTCGTGTGCGGCGATGTCGGCGACAGTTTGCCCGAAATAGTAGGCGCGCACTATGGCGGTGCGGTGGTCGGCGCTGAGCGATTTCAGCGCCTCGGCCAGCACCCACTTGTCGACCGCGGGACCGATCGCGTCGAGCGACGGCCGCTCGGGCAGGTCGTCGGTCTGCAATTCCCGGCTGAACCGCGCGCTGCGCCGGTCGTCGATGACGAGGTTGCGTGCGACGGTGAACAGCCATGCCCGCGCGGCGTCACCCGGCTGTTGCAGGATCTCGGGTTTGCGCCACAGCCTCAGCAGCGCTTCCTGCACCACGTCCTCGGCGAACGGTGTGTCGCCGCGGGTCAGCCGCAGCACGTATCGCAGCAGCGCCTGGCTGTGCTCGTCGTGGATCGCGCGCAGCAACTCGGCGTGCGCGGGGTCGGGAGTCATCGCTCATCCACCGCAGTCGTCATCGCTGATCACTACGACATCCACCAGAGAATCGTTCAATGTCCGGCGCGCGAGCGTGAGCTTATGGGCGAATTTCGGAGCCGAAGTTCCCCGGCGATCAGTCCAGCAGGTCGCGGACCACCGCGTCGGCCAGCAGCCTGCCGCGGTCGGTGAGCACCAGACGGTCGTCAACCCGGCTCAACAGCCCGTCGGCGATCGCGACGGCGGCGCGCTCCCGCTCGTCCGCACTCAGCACGCTCGTCGGGAGCCCGTCACGCAACCGCACCCGCAGCATCACGTCCTCGAGATGCAGGGTGCCGGCGTCGAGGTGCTCGAAGTCGACCACCGGCAGGCGACCATCGGTCAACGTTTGGGCGTACGCGTTCGGATGCTTGACGTTCCACCAGCGCACCGCGTCGACGAACCCGTGCGCACCCGGTCCCGCGCCCCACCACTGGCCGCCGTTCCAGTAGCCGATGTTGTGTTGGCACTCTCCGCCCGGTCTGCTCCAGTTCGAGACCTCGTACCAGGCGAAGCCGGCCTCCGCCAGGCGCGCGTCGAGCAGCTCGTAGCGGCGGGCCAGCACGTCGTCATCGGTCGGCACGAGCTCGCCGCGGCGCACCCGCCGGGCCATCGCCGTGCCGTCCTCGATGACCAGCGCGTAGGCCGAGACATGGTCGACGCCGGCCTCGACGACGGTGTCGACCGAGCACAGCAGGTCGTCGTCGGACTCCCCCGGCGTGCCGTAGATCAGGTCGAGGTTGACGTGGCCGAACCCGGCCGCACGGGCCTCCCGCGCCGCGGCGAGCGCCCGGCCCGGCGAATGTTTCCGGTCGAGAGCCGCCAACACATGGGCAGCCGCCGACTGCATGCCCAGCGAGACCCGGGTGTACCCGGCCGCCAACAGCTGGTCGAACAGCAGCGGAGACGTCGACTCCGGGTTGGCTTCCGTGGTGACCTCGGCACCCGGCGCCAGCGGGAAGTGCGCCCGCACGGCGTCGAGAACCGCGGCCAGCCCGGGCCCGCCCAGCAGCGACGGTGTGCCCCCGCCGACGAACACGCTGTCGACCTCGGGGATACGGCCCAGATGCGCCGCCGCCTGCGCCAACTCGATCCGCAGCGCCGCAAGCCACCCGTCCGGGTTGGCGCCGCCCAGCTCGCCGGGCGTGTAGGTGTTGAAGTCGCAGTAGCCGCAGCGGGTCGCGCAGAACGGCACGTGGATGTAGATGCCGAACGGCCGCCCCTGCGCAGGGGTCATCGGCGGCAGCACCCGCGCACGGTTCTCGGCAGCTACGGTTCGGACCATGTCTGCAATTGTCCGCCTGCCGCGAGATTGCACTCAGGCAGGCGTGCACTCGAACTTCTGATGCGTGGATGCATTCTCGACGAGGTTCTGCTCACCATGAGCGCAAATCTCGCCCGGTTAGGGCAGGTGCGGCGATTCGTGGCACAATGGCCGACGTGACTGCCCTCCGCATCTTCCCCAAGCGTGTATCGCTGGTGGTGCGTCGGCACGTCGACTTCAAGCGCGTGTGTACGTGTTGCTGTCTGCCTTGACGCGCTTGATCTAGACCCAGCCCACCCGTACTTCAGCTGGCCGCCGGATCTGCGCCGCCGGACAGCCCCGGCGATGACGCGCGATCCGGCTCCCCAAAGGAGCCAAAACCATGACCACAGCGGAATCCAAGCCGAAACCCGCAAAGAAGCCCCGCGCCGAGGGCCAGTGGGCCCACGGTTACCGCGAGCCGCTCAACGCCAACGAGCAGTTCAAGAAGGACGATGACGCACTCAATGTGCGCGCCCGCATCATCGACATCTACTCCAAGACCGGTTTCGACGGGATCGACAAGCAGGACCTGCGCGGCCGGTTCCGCTGGATGGGCCTGTACACCCAGCGTGAGCAGGGCTACGACGGCACCTGGACCGGTGACGAGAACGCCGACCTGCTCGAGGCCAAGTACTTCATGATGCGGGTGCGCTGCGACGGCAAGGCGCTGTCGGCGGCCGCACTGCGCACGCTGGGCCAGATCTCCATCGACTTCGCCCGCGACACCGCCGACATCTCCGACCGGATGAACCTGCAGTACCACTGGCTCGAGGTCGAGAACGTGCCCGAGATCTGGGAGCGGCTGGCCGCTCACGGTCTGCAGACCACCGAGGCGTGCGGTGACTGCCCCCGCGGAATGCTGGGCTCGCCGCTGGCCGGCGAATCGCTGGAGGAAGTGCTCGATCCGACGCCGGCCCTGGACGAGATCGTGCGGCGCTACATCGGCAACCCCGAGTACTCCAACCTGCCGCGCAAGTACAAGACCGCGATCTCCGGTCTGCAGGACGTCGCCCACGAGGTCAACGACATCTCCTTCATCGGGGTGAACCACCCCGAACACGGCCCCGGGCTTGATCTGTGGGTGGGTGGCGGTCTGTCAACCAACCCGATGCTGGCGCAGCGGCTCGGGGCGTGGGTTCCGCTTGACGAGGTGGCCGACGTGTGGGAGGCGGTCACTGCGGTTTTCCGCGACTACGGGTATCGGCGGCTGCGGTCCAAGGCCCGGCTCAAGTTCCTGATCAAGGACTGGGGTATAGAAAAGTTCCGTGAAATTCTCGAACAGGAGTACCTGGGTCGCAAGCTGATCGACGGGCCCGCACCCGAACCGGTCAAGCATCCAATCGACCATGTTGGCATCCAGAAACTGAAGAACGGACGCAACGCCGTCGGCGTCGCACCGATCGCGGGCCGGGTCTCCGGCACCATCCTGACCAAGGTGGCCGATCTCGCCGAGGCGGCGGGGTCGGACCGCATCCGGTTCACCCCTTACCAGAAGCTGATCATCCTCGATGTGCCCGACGACAAGCTCGCCGAGCTGACCGCGGGCCTCGAGGCGCTCGGGCTGCCGCCGGAGCCGTCGCACTGGCGCAAGAACCTGATGGCCTGCACGGGTATCGAGTTCTGCAAGTTGTCGTTCACCGAGACGCGGACCCGCGCGCAGGTGCTGGTTCCGGAGTTGGAGAAGCGGCTCGAGGACATCAACGCGCAGCTCGATGTGCCGATCACCGTGAATATCAACGGCTGCCCGAACTCGTGCGCGCGCATCCAGGTCGCCGACATCGGGTTCAAGGGCCAGATGGTCGACGACGGTGACGGCAACTCGGTCGAGGGTTTCCAGGTGCACCTGGGCGGCAGCCTCGGTCTGGACAGCGGTTTCGGCCGCAAGCTGCGCCAGCACAAGGTGCTGTCCAGTGAGCTCGGCGACTACATCGACCGGGTCGTTCGCAACTTCGTGAAACAAAGGGAGCAGGGCGAGCGTTTCGCAACGTGGGCGATACGAGCGGACGAGGCGGACTTGAAGTGACCGATTTGACCACGGATACCGATCTGCAGGGGCTCGCCGAGCGCGGCGCGGCCGAACTCGAGGGCGCGAGCGCGCATGACCTGCTGCGCTGGACCGACGAGAACTTCGGTGGCAATTACGTGGTCGCCTCGAACATGCAGGACGCCGTGCTCATAGATCTCGCTGCAGAGGTGCGGCCCGGCGTGGACATCCTCTTCCTCGACACGGGGTACCACTTCGTCGAGACCATCGGCACCCGCGACGCCGTCGAGGCGGTCTACGACGTCAACATCGTCAACGTCACCGCCGAGAAGAGCGTGGCCGAGCAGGACGAGTTGTTCGGTAAGGACCTGTTCGCGCGGGAGCCCAACGAGTGCTGCCGTATGCGCAAGGTCGAGCCGCTCTCGGCGGCGCTGCGCGGCTACTCGGCCTGGGTGACCGGCATCCGCCGCGTCGAGGCGCCTACGCGCGCCAACGCGCCGTTCATCAGCTGGGACAAGGCTTTCGGGCTGGTGAAGATCAATCCGTTGGCGGCCTGGACCGACGAGGACATGCAGAACTACATCGACACCAACGGTGTGCTCGTCAATCCGCTCGTCTACGAGGGCTATCCGTCGATCGGCTGCGCACCGTGCACGGCCAAGCCCGTCGAAGGCGCCGATCCGCGCAGCGGCCGCTGGGCAGGCACCGGCAAGATCGAATGCGGGCTGCACGCATCGTGAGGTCACTGTGACCCTCGTGCTGACCGCGCACGGCAGCGCCGACCCACGCTCGGCGGCGGTGACGCATGCGGTGGCAGGCCGGATCCGGCGCCTGCGTCCGTGGCTCGACGTGCGTCCGGCGTTCCTGGAACAGAACGGCCCCAGCCTGCTCGACACCCTGAGCGGTCTGCACGCCCCGGCCGTGGTCGTACCGTTCCTTTTGGCCAGTGCCTTCCACGCACGCATCGACATCCCCACGGTGATCGAGGAATCGCGCGCGGTGGTCGATCGGGCCGAGGTGCTCGGCGAGGACCCGGCGCTGTTGAGCGTGCTGCGGCAGCGGCTGGCCGAGCTCGGGGTCTCCCCCGACGACGACGGCCTTGGCGTCCTCATCGTCGCGGTCGGCTCGTCGCATCCCGCCGCGAACGCCAGGACCGCCACGGTCGCTGAGTCTCTGCGCTCCGGAACGCGCTGGGCGGGAGCCGAAGTCGCGTTCGCCACCGGACCGTACGCGAGTGTCGCCGAAACCGCCGAGCGCCTGCGTGCCCGCGGGGCCCGACGCCTGGTCATCGCTCCGTGGTTTTTGGCGCACGGCCGGATCACCGATCGCGTCGCCGAATACGCTGGGGCTCAAGGTATTGCGATGGCCGAACCGCTCGGGTCGCACAACCTCGTCGCGGCGACGGTGATGGACCGGTACGACGCGATCACCGCCACCGGGACCGTCGCTGCGTAGTCCTCAGGGCCGGACCTCGAACACGTTGTTGAACGGGGTCTGCGCGGCCAGCCGGAACCGTCGGAACCCGGCCGCTGTCACGACATCTCGAATGCGGGCCGGGCCCGCCTGAGTGCCGAGCGCCATCCCGACCGGTTGAGCCAATGACGACGGTGTGCACAGCAACGTGGAAAAGCCGTAGTACGCGCGCCCGATCGGGTTGAGGTTGTCCTCCACCCGGTCACCGGCGGCCGGCTCGACCACCATCCATGTGCCGTCTTCAGCGATGACCTCCCGCACGTGGCGTGCGGCGCCGATTGGATCGCCCATGTCGTGCAAGCAGTCGAACATCGTGACCAGGTCGTACGGCCCACCCGCGAACGCGTCCGCGGCCGCGGTCTGGAAGCTGACCGCTCCCGGCATCCCGTTCCGCGCACTGGCCACCTCGATGGACTTCGCATGTCCGTCCACACCGACGAACGTCGAGGCGGGAAAGGCTTCGGCCATCAGCAGCGTCGACGCTCCGTGTCCACAACCGACATCGGCGACACGGGCGCCGCTCCTGAGTTTCTCCACGACACCGTCCAACGCCGGGATCCAATCGTCGACCAGATGCGCGGCGTAGGTCGGGCGGAAGAACCGTTCGCACCCGACATGGACGTCGGAGTTGTGATCCCCCCAAGCGACGCCGACGCCTGCGCGGGCCGCCTCGAAGATGTGTCCAGCGTCCGATGCGGTTCCGTGCGCGATCTGGAAGAGACCGCCGACGAAGGCCGGGCTTGTTTCGTCGGTGAGCGCCACGGCCTGCTCGGCCGGCAACCGATAACGACCGGTCGCCGGGTTGTATTCGACGAAGGCGCCGGCGGTTTGCGCGTTGAGCCACTCCCTGGCGTAGTGCGCGTCGGTGCCGGTGCGTTCGGCCAACTCGGCTGGGGTGCTCGGCCCGTGCTCGACAAGCGACCGGTAGTACCCGAGGCGGTCGCCCATCACGACGAGTGCGCAGTTGAGTGCCGCGCCGGCCTCCTCGACCGCGCGGAAGACGAATTCCATCAGTTTGTCCGGATCGACCTGGGTCGGGGTGCTGGTGTTCATGCGAGCAACTCAACCAGGAAGTCAACCTGGCGTAATGGGGCAATTGCCCCATCTTCGGCCCAACCGACTCAGGCCCTCGTCACGGCCTCATCGTCGGGTGGATCCTGTGTGCTGCCGGGCAACGGTGGCACCCGGGTTGCGCGGACGTAGACAGTGTCCCCCTCCTTCAGCCCGAGCGCCTCGGCGTCGCCGCGGGTGATCTGCGCGGTGAAGGGCGTCTGGTCCGTCGCACTGTGTAACTCGACACGAACTTCGAAGCCTAGCATGACAATTCGGTCGATGATCGCGCGTACCACTCCGGTGGACTGCACCGACTCGTCGGTGGAAGCGATCGCCATGTCTGGGTTGCGTCCTACACGGATGTCGTGCGGTCGGACCAGCGCACCGTTCAGCGAGGAAACCGCACCTAGAAACGACATCACGAACGCGTTGGCTGGTGCATCGTAAACCTCTGCGGGGGAACCGATCTGCTCGATGCGGCCTCTATTCAGCACCGCGATCCGGTCGGCGACGTCGAGCGCCTCAGACTGATCGTGCGTCACCAGCACCGTGGTGACCTGCACTTCGTCGTGCAACCGGCGCAGCCAAGCGCGCAAATCCTCTCGCACCTTGGCGTCCAGCGCACCGAACGGTTCGTCGAGCAACAGCACTTGTGGGTCCACGGCCAGCGCGCGGGCCAGCGCCATGCGCTGACGTTGCCCTCCGGAGAGCTGGTTCGGGTAACGAGTCTGGAAACCGGCTAGCCCGACCACTTCGAGGAGATTGTCGACCTTCTGCTTGATTTCGGCCTTGGGCCGCTTGCGAATCTTCAGCCCGAACGCGACGTTGTCCCGCACCGTCAGGTGCTTGAACGCCGCATAGTGCTGGAACACGAAACCGATACCGCGCCGCTGGGGCGGCACGTTGGTGACGTCGCGGCCGTTGATCGTGACGGTGCCGGAATCGGGCCGGTCGAGGCCCGCGATGGCCCGTAGTAGCGTCGACTTCCCGGACCCGCTGGGCCCTAGCAATGCGGTCAGCGAACCGGATGGTACTTCGAAATCGACATTGTCCAGGGCCGCGAAGTCGCCGTATCGCTTGTTGGCGCCTCGCACGGCTATCGCATTGCTCATACTTCCCTTTCCGCCTATCTGCTGGCTCTGGACCGGCGCGCGTCGAGCAACACTTGCGTAATCAAGACCACGACCGCCACACTCATCAAAAGCGTCGACACCGCATACGCCCCATACTCTTCACCTCGGTTGTACCGGTCCGACACCAGCAGTGTGAGCGTCTGCGAAGAGCCTGGAAGGTTGGACGACACCATCAGCACGGCCCCGTACTCACCGAGGGTGCGTGCGATCGTGAGCACGACGCCGTAGGTCAGACCCCACCGGATGGACGGCAGCGTGACCCGCCAGAACGTCTGCCACCACTGCGAGCCTAGCGTGGCAGCGGCCTCCTCCTGATCGGTGCCTATCTCGTGCAGCACCGGTTCAACCTCACGGATCACGAACGGCACCGTGACGAAGACGCTGGCTAGCACGATGCCGGGGAACCCGAAGATGATCTTGAAGCCGAGGTTGTTCTCGACGAATCCGAACAGCCCCGCCGAGCCCCACAGCAGGATCAGCGCGACACCGACCACCACCGGCGACACCGCGAACGGCAGATCGATCACGGCCTGCATCAGACTCTTGCCGCGAAACTTGTTCCGCGCCAGCACCACCGCGGTCGGCACGCCAAACAGCACGTTGAGCGGCACCACGATCGCGACGACCAAGAGCGACAGTTGCAGAGCGGATACCGCGGCCGGGGTGGTTATCCAATCAATAAAGGTTCCGAAGCCCGGGGCGAAACTGCGCCACAGGATCAGGCCCACCGGCACCACGACCAAGACGACGATGTAGGTCAGCGCGAGGTAGCGAAGCAGGTGTCTGACCACCGGCGAAAGGATCATTGCGCCAAGGCGTCGCGTCGGGCGGCGCGCGATCCGATCGCGCGCAGGATGAACAGCACGACGAACGAGATGGCCAGCAGCACAATCGAGATCGCGGCGGCGCCGGTACGGTCGTCGTTCTCGATCAGGGTGCGGATCCACTGCGAGGACACTTCGGTCTCGCCAGGCACGGCGCCGCCGATCAGGACCACCGAACCGAACTCGCCGATCGCGCGGGAGAACGCCAGACCGGCGCCCGACAGCAGCGACGGCAGAAGTGCGGGCAGCATCACCCGGGTGAAGATGATCCAGTTGTTGGCCCCCAACGATGCCGCGGCTTCCTCGATCTCGCGGTCCAGTTCCAACAGCACCGGCTGCACCGATCGCACCACGAACGGCAGGGTGACAAACAGCAACGCCACCCCGATACCCCATATGGTGTGCTGCAGGTGCAGCCCGACCGGGCTGGCGGGGCCGTAGAGCGCCAGCATGACCAGGCTGGCGACGATCGTCGGCAACGCGAACGGCAAGTCGATCACTGAGTCGATCAGCCGCTTGCCGACGAATTCGTCGCGGGTCAGCACCCAGGCAACCAACAGCCCGAACACCAGGTTGACCACCGTCACCCCGAACGACACGGTCAGCGTCACCTTGAACGACGCGACGGCCGCGTTCGAGGTGACCGCAAGCCAGAACGCCTGCCACCCGCCGCCGGCCGACTGCCAGAGGATCGCGGCCAACGGCAGCAGCACGATGATGCTCAGCCAAATCGTCGCCGCACCAACCCGTAGCGAGGTGGTCCCATACCGGGGGCCCCAGAGGCTAATTGTTCGCTCGCCGTTCGTGGGTTCGGGTCGGCTCCCGTCAGGATACGGGGAACCCAACGCGTTCACGGAAGGGGTCATCCGGTCGCCTGGGTGTAGATCTTGGTGATGGTGCCGTTGTCCTTGTCGAACAGCTCGGGATCCAGTGTCGCCCAGCCTCCGAGGTCGTCAACGGTCCATAGTTTTGCGGGCGCGGGGAACTTGTCCCGGAACTCCTCGAGCACCGCGGGATCGACGGGACGGAAACCGGCCTCGGCCCACAGCTTCTGCGCCTCGGGGGTGTAGATGAAGTTCTTCAGCGCGTTCGCCTTGTCCAGGTGCGTGCTCGACGACACCACGGCGACAGGGTTCTCGATCTTGAAGGTCTCCGGCGGGTTCACGTACTCCAAGCCGAAGTGCAGCGCCTCGTTCTCGTAGGCCAGCAGCACGTCACCGCTGCCCTGCCGGAACACGTCGGTGGCCTCACGGCCCGAACTCGGGCGCAGCTTGATGTGCTGAGTCACCAGCTCGGTGACGTAGTCGAGACCGGCTTGGGGATCCTGTCCGCCCTTGCTGGCCCACGCGTACGGCGCCAGCAGGTTCCACTTGGCGGACCCGGAGCTCAGCGGGCTGGGCGTGATGACCTCGACGCCGGGCTTGAGCAGATCCGGCCAGTCCCTGATGTTCTTGGGGTTACCGGGCCGCACCGCGAAGGACACGACGGATCCGAACGGGATGCCCTTGGTGGCGTCGGCGTTCCAGTCCTCGGTGACCTTGTCGGCCTTAACGAGTCGGGTGATGTCCGGCTCGACGGAGAAGTTCACGATGTCGGCGGGCTTACCGTCGACGACGGCGCGCGACTGGTCGCCCGAGGCGCCGTACGACGTCGTGACGCCGACGCCTTTACCTTCCGGTGTCGCGGCGAATGCGGGAATGATCTTGCTCCAGCCGGGTTCGGGCACGGCATAGGCGACGAGCGTCAGCGTCGTGTCGGCGCCATTCCCGCCGCCCTCTCCGACCACATCGCTCGAGCCGCCTCCGCATGCGGCGAGCACTGTGGCGGTGGTGGCCAGCGCCGCCGCGGCGCGCCAGGTTTTGCGGATGTTGACCATCGGGGACCTTTCGTTGGGGGACTTCGGTGGAACCCGTCCCGACGGGAAGGCGATGGATCAGCGCGAGGCGTCATCTGGCAGCCGTTACCGACACCGAACCGCGGACGGGCGGAGGAGTCAGCAACAACAACAGACATCGGCAACAGCGCTGAAACTCACGGCAATGAGGGCCAGAACATGGCCGCTCTTGTTGCCGGACGCTGTTTGCATGGCGCGAAGCCTAACAGAGTTTCCGCGGCCTGCTCGGTGAAAGTTCGGCGGCGTCAACGAGTGAACAGCCACATGACGATCACCAGGATCACCAGGAGGACGAGCACCAGCGTCACCCGCGACCGCGGCATCCCGCCGCTCATTGATCAGCATCCCGTTCGTCGTGGCGAACACGGCGCCACAACCTGATCCCGTTACCGAGGGCGCCGTCGAGCACGACCGCGGTGCCGTACGCCAACGCGAGCACCACCGGCATCACCATCGCGGTCTGGGCGACGAACGGCAGGCCGGTGAGCCAGAGCTCGACACCGTCCCACCAACTCAGAAAGCCACCCACGCGGCCAGCCTAGGCGATGCGAAGATGGGGGCGTGGCCGCCGACTCCGACCCCGCTCTGCGTGCCGGTAACACCACCTGCATCGTGGCCGGCGGCGGTCCAGCGGGCATGATGCTCGCGTTGGTGCTGGCCCGCGCCGGGGTCGACGTCACGGTGATGGAGAAGCACGCCGACTTCCTCCGCGATTTCCGCGGTGACACCGTGCATGCCAGCACGCTGCGGCTGCTCGACGAGTTGGGGCTGTCCGACGAGTTCGCGGCGATTCCGCACCGAGAGATCGACACGCTGTCGATGACGGTGCAGGACACGCCGGTCACCATGGATCTGCAGCGAATTCCCGGTCCGCACAAACACATTGCGCTGGTTCCGCAGTGGGATTTCCTGGAGCTGCTGGCCACTGCCGCTCAACGAGAGCCGTCGTTCACCTTGCTGCGCAGCACCGAGGTGCTCGGCCCGATCCGTCACGGTGACAGGGTGGTCGGTGTCCGCTACCGCAGCGCCGACGGTGAGGAGCGCGAGATGCGCGCGACGTTGACCGTCGCCTGCGATGGGCGGTCATCGACGCTGCGCACCGAGATGGGGCTCAAGCCGAAGGACTTCGGTGTGCCGATGGACGTCTGGTGGTTCCGGCTGCCCCGCGATCCCGACGACCCGCACGGGCTCGCCGGTGTCCTCGGGGCCGGGCACGCGCAGATCGTCATCGACCGCGGCGACTACTATCAGTGCGCCTACGTCATCCCCAAGGGCCGCGACCAGGAGTTGCGGGCGCAGGGAATCGGGTCGCTGCATCGCGGTGTGGTGGCGCTGGTGCCGTGGCTGGCCGACCGCATCGGGGCGGTGACGTCGTTCGACGACGTGAAGCTGCTCGACGTGCAGTTGAACCGGCTCAGGCGCTGGTACGGCGACGGCCTGCTGCTTATCGGCGACGCCGCCCACGCGATGTCGCCGGTCGGCGGGGTGGGGATCAACCTCGCGGTGGCCGACGCCGTCGCCGCAGGCCGGATCCTGGCGGGTCCGTTGCGCTCGGGCAGCCTGTCGGCCAGGCATCTGGCCCGCGTGCAGGCGCGGCGCTGGCTGCCCGCCGCGCTGATCCAGTCGGTGCAAAGGCTGATCCACCGCCGTGTCATCGCGGTCGCCGTCGCTTCGACCGGCCAGGCCGAAGCGCCCCGGTTCGTGCGGGTGGCCGCCGGGCTTCCGTTGTTGCGCCGTTTGGCGGCCTACGGTGTGGCGATCGGTCCCCTACCGGAACGCATTCCGGCCTTCGCCCGCCGCTGACGCGCCGTTACGGCCAACAAGTAGACGGCGAGCGCGTCGGCAGTCGATGATGGCGGCATGGTTCTGCAACAAACCGGGCCGTCGGACGGGTCAACGGAGACCGAGAACGGGGCGAAGCCGGCTCAGGCCGTCACGGACAACACCCCGCTGACCGTGACCGCACCGACGCCGTACGCGCCCACCGGAGCGTTGCGAAACCCGTTTCCGCCCATCGCCGACTACGGCTTCCTGTCCGACTGCGAGAACACGTGTCTGATCTCATCGGCCGGGTCGGTCGAGTGGATGTGCGTGCCGCGGCCCGACTCGCCGAGTGTGTTCGGCGCCATCCTCGATCGCGGCGCCGGCCATTTCCGGTTGGGGCCCTACGGGGTGACGGTGCCCTCGGCCCGGCGCTACCTGCCCGGCAGCCTGATCCTGGAGACGACGTGGCAGACCCACACCGGGTGGCTGATCGTGCGCGAGGCATTGGTGATGGGTCCCTGGCATGACCTCGAGACCCGTTCGCGCACCCATCGGCGCACACCGATGGACTGGGATGCCGAGCACATCCTGCTGCGCACCGTGCGATGCGTGAGCGGCACCGTCGAACTGGTGATGAACTGCGAGCCGGCGTTCGACTACCACCGGATCCCCGCGACGTGGGAGTACTCCGCGCAGGCGTACGGCGAGGCGATCGCGCGCGCCAGCCGCGACGCCGATGCGCACCCCACGCTTCGGCTCACCACGAACCTGCGGCTCGGCCTGGAGGGCCACGAGGCTCGGGCCCGGACCCGGATGAAGGAAGGCGACCAGGCGTTCGTCGCGCTGTCGTGGTCCAAGCATCCGGCGCCACAGACCTATGAAGAGGCGGCCGACAAGATGTGGCAGACCAGCGAGGCCTGGCGCCAGTGGATCAACATCGGCGACTTCCCCGACCACCCGTGGCGGGCCTACCTCCAGCGCAGCGCGCTGACGCTCAAGGGGCTGACCTACTCCCCGACCGGTGCGCTGTTGGCCGCGCCCACCACGTCGCTGCCGGAAACGCCTCAGGGCGAACGAAACTGGGACTACCGCTATGCGTGGGTGCGCGATTCGACTTTCGCGCTGTGGGGTCTCTACACACTGGGCCTGGACCGCGAGGCCGACGACTTCTTCGCGTTCATCGCCGATGTGTCCGGCGCCAACAACGGTGAGCGACACCCACTTCAGGTGATGTACGCCGTCGGCGGCGAGCGCACGCTGGTCGAGGAGGAACTGCGCCACCTGTCCGGATACGACGGGGCGCGGCCGGTGCGCATCGGCAACGGCGCGTACAACCAGATGCAGCACGACATCTGGGGCACCATGCTCGATTCGGTGTATCTGCACGCCAAGTCGCGCGAGCAGATCTCCGACACGCTGTGGCCGGTGCTCAAGCAGCAGGTCGAAGAGGCGATCAAGCACTGGAAGGAGCCCGACCGCGGGATATGGGAGGTACGCGGCGACCCGCAACACTTCACCAGCAGCAAGATCATGTGCTGGGTCGCGCTGGACCGCGGCTCGAAACTCGCCGAGTTCCAGGGCGAGAAGTCCTACGCGCAGCAGTGGCGCGCGACCGCCGAGGAGATCAAGGCCGACGTGCTCAAACACGGCGTCGACTCCCGCGGTGTGCTGACGCAGCGGTACGGCGACGACGCGCTCGACGCCTCGCTGCTGCTGGCCGTGCTGACGCGGTTCCTGCCGCCCGACGATCCGCGGGTGCGCGCGACCGTGCTGGCGATCGCCGACGAGCTCACCGAGGAAGGCCTGGTGCTGCGCTACCGGGTCGACGAGACCGACGACGGGCTGTCCGGCGAGGAGGGCACCTTCACGATCTGCTCGTTCTGGCTGGTGTCGGCCCTGGTCGAGATCGGCGAGATCAGCCGCGCCAAACACCTGTGTGAACGGCTGCTGTCGTTCGCCAGCCCGCTGCACCTGTATGCCGAGGAGATCGAGCCGCGCACCGGCCGCCATCTCGGCAACTTCCCGCAGGCGTTCACCCACCTGGCGTTGATCAACGCGGTCGTGCACGTGATCCGGGCCGAGGAGGAAGCCGACAGCTCCGGAGTCTTCGTCCCGGCCAACGCCCCGATGTAGATCGCCTTTTCGGCGAGACTGCTGTTTTTGATGGATCTCCGCCGCCGGTCGTCAGAAAGCCCAGTCTCGGCGCGGTGTTATCTGGCCGCGTGGCGAGCATGTCCTGCGCGATGGTGGCCGCCTCGTCGCCGATCGAGTAACTGCACGGCCACGCCTCGACGGTCAGGTTCGATGCAGTCGACAGCACATGCTGGCAAGCACAAGCCGTCGGCATCCTGTTGCGTCGTAACCTGGGCGACCATCTTGCCGTCGGTACGAACCTGACCGAGTTCCACAAGTATACGTCGCATGAATTTCTCACGCCCACAGTGGAATTGGTGTAACCCCCCACGTCTCTCGAGACGAGTTGAAGAAATGCTGCGCCTCCTCGGCCGACGTGTAGAGCACCGCGGTCTGTTCGACCCAGTGATTTTGTCGTCGTCGTGTTCGCGCGGTCAGCTCCAACAGATTCGCGACGTAACCGACAATCTCGACCGAATGCTCAGGACTGGCCGATCTTGTCCATCATCAGGTCGGCGACCGCGGTCGCGTGCCGGGCGCCGGTCGGGCTGGGGCCGGCGACGTCGGTGATCTCCACCTCCACGATGCAATCGCCTGCCACACCGAGGGCCCGCTGAACCGTCGATCCGGCGTCCTGCATCACCACCGCCGAGACGATCTCGTCGTCGACGCCGACCTCGGTGATCCGGCTGGATCCCTGTGCGCCGCGGTCGGGTTGGCTCAACACCAGCGTCTGGCCGTTGCATCGGTGCCACTTGTCGGCCGATGAGGCGAAGAACTCCTGCGCGGCATCGGCGTCGATGAACTCGACCACCCCGAAGAACCCGGTGACGGTGGGGCCGTTGGCGTCACCTCCGGCCCACGACTGGCTGACCACCGACCGCACCGGGCTGGCTTGATACACCACCTTCTCCAACCGGTAACCGGTGCTCACACAGTCGGGCGGGCTCGCCTCGGCCTCCCGGACGCCCTGCAGCAGCATGTCGGCGCCACCTTCGACGACCTGACCCATGAAGCCGCTGGCCCCGAACATCGTGGTCAGCTCCTCAGCCGTGGGCAAAGCCTGGTCCAGCATCCGGTTCGGCGACGGTTTGGCCACCTCGGCGATCTGCGGGGCCGGGGCATCACCGGCGGGCGCCGAACAGCCGGCGAGGATCGCGCATGCGCCCACGGCCGCCGCCGTCATCGCCGCCGAGCGCACGCCGTCCTACTTCTTGGCCTTGTCGGCGGCCGACGAGTCGGTGGACAGGGCGGCCACGAACGCCTCCTGGGGCACCTCGACCCGGCCGATGGTCTTCATCCGCTTCTTGCCTTCCTTCTGCTTCTCGAGCAGCTTGCGCTTGCGGGTGATGTCCCCGCCATAGCACTTCGATAGCACGTCTTTGCGGATCGCGCGGATGTTTTCGCGAGCTATGATCTTCGAACCGATCGCTGCCTGCACCGGAACCTCGAACTGCTGGCGCGGAATCAGCTCCTTGAGCTTGGTGGTCATCTTGTTGCCGTAGGCGTACGCCGACTCCTTGTGCACGATCGCGCTGAACGCGTCGACCGGCTCACCTTGCAGCAGGATGTCGACCTTGACCAGGTCGGCTTCCTGCTCACCGGCCTCCTCGTAGTCCAGGCTGGCGTATCCGCGGGTGCGCGACTTCAGCGCGTCGAAGAAGTCGAAGATTATCTCGCCCAGCGGCATCGTGTAGCGCAGCTCCACCCGTTCCGGGGACAGGTAGTCCATGCCGCCGAGTTCGCCGCGCCGCGACTGGCACAGCTCCATGATGGTTCCGATGAACTCGCTGGGCGCGATGATCGTGGTCTTGACGATCGGCTCGTAAACCGTGCGGATCTTGCCGTCCGGCCAGTCCGACGGATTGGTCACCGTGATTTCTGAACCATCCTCCTGCACAACGCGATACACGACGTTCGGCGACGTCGAGATCAGGTCGAGGTTGAACTCGCGCTCAAGACGCTCGCGGGTGATCTCCATGTGCAGCAGGCCCAGAAAGCCGCTGCGGAAACCGAATCCGAGCGCCACCGAGGTCTCCGGTTCATACGTCAGCGCCGCATCGTTGAGTTGCAGCTTGTCCAGCGCGTCGCGCAGGACCGGATAGTCCGACCCGTCAACGGGATACAGCCCCGAGTACACCATCGGTCGCGGCTCCCGGTATCCGGTGAGCGGCTCGGCCGCGCCGTGGCGGGCGGTCGTCACGGTGTCGCCGACCTTGGACTGGCGCACGTCTTTCACGCCGGTGATCAGATATCCGACCTCGCCGACGCCGAGACCCGCGGAGGCCTTGGGCTCGGGCGAGACGATGCCCACTTCCAGCAGTTCGTGATGCGCGCCGGTGGACATCATCTTGATGCGTTCGCGCGGAACGATCTTGCCGTCGACGACGCGGACGTAGGTCACCACGCCGCGGTAGGTGTCATAGACCGAGTCGAAGATCATCGCCCGCGCGGGTGCGTCGGCGTCGCCGACGGGCGGCGGCACCTCGCGCACGACGTGGTCGAGGAGGTCGGCCACGCCCGCGCCGGTCTTCCCGGAGACCCGCAGCACGTCCTCGGGTTCGCAGCCGATGATGTGGGCAAGTTCGGCGGCGTACCGGTCGGGGTCGGCCGCAGGCAGGTCGATCTTGTTGAGCACCGGGATGATGTGCAGGTCGCGATCCAGGGCCAGGTAGAGATTCGCCAGCGTCTGGGCCTCGATGCCCTGGGCGGCGTCGACGAGCAGCACCGCACCTTCGCACGCCTCCAGCGCGCGCGACACCTCGTAGGTGAAGTCGACGTGCCCGGGGGTGTCGATGAGATGCAGGACGTATTCCTGGTCCCCCAATTTCCATGGCAGCCGGACGTTCTGCGCCTTGATCGTGATGCCGCGCTCGCGCTCGATGTCCATCCGGTCGAGGTACTGCGCGCGCATATCGCGATCGGCGACCACACCGGTGAGTTGCAGCATCCGGTCGGCCAGCGTCGACTTGCCGTGATCGATATGGGCGATGATGCAGAAGTTCCGGATCTGCGCCGGCGCCGTGAAGGTCTGATCGGCGAAAGTGCTGATGGGAATCTCCTGGTGAACGCGGACTTCGGGTGCCACCAGCGTATCCAGGCAGCGCCGGAAGCACACAATCGCGCTGGGCGGCGCTCGCTTATGCTCGGAAATATGCCTGCGCCCTGGAAACCACTGCAGACATTCCAAAGGTATGCCGAGAATCTGGTGTTCAACGAGGCGCCGAAGATCATCCGTCAGATCGGTCAGTCCGAGACCGTGCAGCGCGGCATCCAGCAGGGCATCCGGATCGGTCTGGACGCGATCGCCGGCGCATCCAGAGACGAGGCGCCCGCGATCACCGCCGGGCGACCGGTCAGCCGGCACTTCGTGCCCACCGCCCACCGCGCCCGCAAGGTGGTGTACGCCCCCGACCTCGACGGGCGCGCCGATCCGGGCGAGATCGTGTGGACGTGGGTGGTCTACGAGGACGACCCGACGCAGGGCAAGGACCGGCCGGTGCTGGTGGTGGGCCGCGACCGGTCCACGCTGCTCGGCCTGATGCTGTCCAGCCAGGATCACCATCGAGACGACCCGGACTGGGTGGCCATCGGCTCGGGCACCTGGGATTACGAGGGGCGGGCGAGTTGGGTGCGCCTGGACCGGGTGCTCGATGTGCCCGAAGACGGCATCCGTCGCGAAGGCGCGATCCTGGCCCGCGAGAAGTTCGAGGTCGTGGCCGCGCGGCTACGTGCCGAATACTCCTGGAGTTGAACGCTCGTCACCGCGAGCGACCGTGTTCGTCCGCGACACGCCGTAGATTTCTGGCACTTCGCGGTCACTCGTCAGCTTCGCTTGGTCCACGCACACCGGATCAACGCGGTTGGCGCCACATCGGCCACATCGGCGGGCCGCCGTCGGGCAACGCGATCTCGCCGGTGACGTCGAACCCGAAGCGCCGGTAGTAGGCGATGTTGTCGGGGTTGCTGGACTCGAGGTACGCGGGCGCGTGCTCGGCGTCGCAGCGGTCCAGGCGCGAGCGCATCAGCGCCTGCCCGTATCCGGTGCCGCGCACCGTCGGATCGCTGCCGATCACCCCCAGATACCAGTGGGGCTCCTCGGGGTGGTGCTGCTTCATCAGCTCGGCCATCGCCTGGCCGCGCCGCACATTGGCTCCCATCGCCCGGATGAATGCCGGCATCATCCGCAGCTCTTGGAGCCCGGTCTGCCGCCACTCGCCGGGCGGGTCCCACAGCGCGGCGGCCCCGATGCGCCGGCCGCCCGCCACCTCGACTCCTTCGGTGCGCAGGAAGTGGTGGCGAATCATCGTGGCGAACACCCGTGACAGGGCTCGCTCCCGCGCGGCATCGTTCGGCAGCATCCACTTCATCACCGGGTCGTCGTAGAACGCGCGCGCCAGCACCCCCGACATCTGGCGCACGTGCTGCCGCGCCGCCGGAGCGACCTCGACGTCAGCCACGGGTGATGTAGGCCTGCAGCTGCTCCTGCTGCGTTTCGAGCTCTTCCATCCGGGTCTTGACGACGTCGCCGATGCTGACGATGCCGACCAGCCTGCCGTTCTCCATCACCGGTACGTGCCGGACCCGGTTCGTCGTCATCAGGGCGCTCAGGCTGTCGACCGAATCGTCGGGAGCGCAGGTCGCCACCAGCGTGGTCATGATCTCCGACACCGGCTTGGTGAGCAGTTCGCCGCCCCGTCGGTGCAGCGCGCGCACGACGTCGCGCTCGGAGACGATCCCCATCAGACCGTCGGGCGACACCACGATCATGGCGCCGATGTTGTGCACCGCCAGTTCGGTGAGCAATCCCGAGACCGACGTCTCCGGAGTTATCGTGGCCACCGCGGCGCCCTTGCTCCGCAACACGTCCGCGATCCGCATCCTTGCCTCCGCTCGTGATCTTCCTCACAGGCTAGGTTGGACTGAGTCGGCGCGGAAGGCTTTGCGAGGTTGCAACCCGGTCACACTCGGGTGCGCAAGTCGCGAAACGGCATTCCAACAGCGCAAAGTCGAGTACATGGCTGCCGGAATACCGTTTCGGCGCCTATTGGCGCCAATTCGACGAGGCCCTCCGGTATATGTGGGGCCATGATCGAGGTCACACTGCTTGGCACTGGAAGTCCCATCCCCGACGCCCGCCGGGCGGGCCCGTCGACGCTCGTGCGCGCTGGCGGGCAGACGTTTCTGATCGACTGCGGTCGAGGTGTACAGCAACGTCTGACGGCCGCGGGAGCGCCGGCGAACGGATTGTCCGCGCTGCTGTTGACGCATCTGCACAGCGACCACATCGCGGATCTGGGCGACGTGATCATCAGCCGTTGGGTGTCGACGTTCACGCCCGAGCAGACGCCGCTGCAGATCATCGGACCGCCGGGCACCGCCGAGGTGGTCGAGCACACCCTCAAGGCGTTCGGCTTCGACATCGGATACCGCATCGCCCACCACGCCGACCTGACGGCCCCGCCCCCGGTGGAGGTGCACGAGTACACCGAAGGTGAGGTGTGGAACCGCGACGGCGTGACGATCCGGGTCGCGCCCACCGACCACCGCCCGGTCGCCCCGACGATCGGCTTCCGCGTCGAGCACGCCGACGCCTCGGTGGTGCTGGCCGGCGACACCGTCCCGTGCGAGAGCCTCGACGAACTGGCGGCAGGCGCAGGGGCGTTGGTGCACACCGTGATCCGCAAGGATCTGGTCGACCGGATGCCCATGCAGCGCATCCGCGACATCTGCGACTACCACTCCTCGGTCGAGGAAGCGGCGGAGACCGCGGCGCGCGCGGGCGTGGGAATCTTGATCCTCACCCATTACGTGCCCGCAATCGAACCCGGACAGGAAGAGGACTGGCGCGCACTCGCCGCGTCGGTCTTCGACCGGCAGATCGAACTCGGTGACGATCTGCTGCGCGTCGAGGTGCATCCCGGAATCTCGGCGAAGCCGGCCGTCTGACCGGTCAGGCCAACCGGGTGATCTCGACGACGACGTCGAGGTCGGTCGAGCCCTCTCCGGAGTAGATCCCCTTCAGCGGGGTGACATCGGAGTAGTCCCGGCCCACACCCACGCTGATGTACTGCTCGTTGATCGGGGCGTCGTTGGTGGGGTCGTAATTCCACCAGCCACCGGTCCAGGCCTGCACCCAGGCGTGGCTCTGCCCGTCGATGGTGTCGCCGATCACCGCTTTGTGGTTGGGATGCAGATACCCCGACACGTAACGGGCGGGAATGCCCATGGAGCGCAACAGGATCAGCGTCAGGTGGGCGAAGTCTTGACAGACGCCCTTGCCCTCGCGCAACGCGTCCAGCCCTGAGGAGTGCACTCCGGTGGTGCCCGCGACGTACGCCAACTCGCTGCTCACCCACGACGCGGCGGCGGTGACGGCCTCGTGCGGCGCGTGTTCCTTGATGATGCGCTGACCGACCCGGCGGATGCGCTTGCTCGCGGGCGTGTAGTGGGTGGGCGCAAGGACCTCGTCGAACCTGTCGACGACGGCCTCGGATTGCAAGTCCTCCCATGTCACTTCGCGTCCGGACATTTGGTCGACGTCGGTCTCCACGACCGACGACGACGTCACCTCCAACTCGGTGTGCGGTGCGTGCAGGTCGAACGCCGTCACCGCCGTTCCCCAGTAGTCGACGTAGCGGTAGTTGCGGGTGGCCGGGACGGTCTCCACGCGGTTGAGGATCACGTTCTGCCGCGAGTCCGATCGCGGCGTCAGCCGCGCCTCGTTGAACGACGCCGTCACCGGCGACTTGTATGCGTATCCGGTCGAATGGACGACCCGCATCCGCCACATCAGAGCTCTCCCTCTTCGATGACGAGCGTGCCGTTGTGACCCGCGTCGTGCCACGCCACCCACGGAGCGGAGTGAAAGTACTGCAGCGCCAACGCTTCACCGACATCGAAGCAGGTCTTCTGCAGGCCGGCCAGCCGCTGTTCCAGCGACTCGAGCAGCACACCGGGGCGCAGGAACTCCAGCTCGCTGCGGGCCCTGCCGAGTAGCCGCTGCGCCTCGGCCGTGGCGCCGAGGCGGCTGTGGGGTCGGTTCATCAACTCGTCGAGGCTGTGTTCGGCAAGCCGCAGAGAATAGAAGATCGACCGTGGGAAAAGCCGGTCCAGCAGCATGAATTCGACCACGCGACCGGCGTCGAGCACGCCGCGGTAGGTGCGCAAATAGGTGTCGTGTGCGCCTGCCGACCGCAGCAACGTGACCCACGCGGGTGACGACGCGCTGTCCCCGACCCGCGAAAGCAGCAGTCGCACAGTCATGTCCACCCGTTCGATGGCCCGGCCGAGCACCATGAAGCGGTAGCCGTCATCGCGCGACAGCGTCGAGTCGGCCAGCCCGGCGAACATCGCGGCGCGGCCCTCGACGAACGAGAGAAACTCGTGCGGTCCGAGACGCTTGGCGGCTCGTTCCCGCTCGGCCAGCGCGTTGTAAGTGGTGTTGAGGCACTCCCAGATCTCGGTGGACGTGACTTCGCGTGCGCCGCGGGCATTTTCGCGAGCCGCCGAGATGGCGTCGACGATCGACCCCTGGGTGCCTCTGCTGAAGGCGACGATGTCGGTCAGCGACCACACATCCAGCGGCGCGTCGGGAGCCTCCATCCCCAGCACTCGCAGCAGTGTCCGGGAGGCCTGGTCGGGGTCGACGCTGGAGTCCTCGAGCAGTTGATGCACGGTCACATCGAGGATGCGGGCGGTGTCGTCGGCGCGTTCGACGTACCGTCCGATCCAGTACAAGGATTCGGCGTTGCGGGCCAACATCAGCGCACCACCCCTCTACTGCTGCTGTTGTTGTTGTTGGTCTTGGGTCTGCCCGTCGCTGCTTTCGGCCTTGGGCCCACGCGCGGACTTGGGCAGCTTGCGCACCACTTCGGCGGCGCCGAGCTCGCGGTCGGCGACCGAGGTGCGCGACGCCAGCACCCAGGTGTCCTTCGACCCGCCGCCCTGGCTCGAGTTGACCACCAGCGAGCCCTCGGGCAGCGCGACGCGGGTGAGCCCGCCGGGCAGCACCCACACGTCGTCGCCGTCGTTGACCGCGAACGGGCGCAGGTCGACGTGCCGCGGCACCAGCTGGTCGCCGATCTGGGTGGGCACGGTCGACAGCTGCATGACGGGCTGGGCGATCCAGCCGCGCGGGTCGTTGCGGATCTTCTTGGCGACGGCGGCGAGCTCCTTTTCCGAGGCGTCCGGACCGAACACGATGCCGTAGCCGCCGGAGCCCTCGACCGGTTTGATGACGAGTTCGTCGATGCGGTCGAGCACTTCCTCGCGCTCGTCGTCGAGCCAGCACCGAAACGTGTCGACGTTTCCCAGCAGCGGTTTCTCGCCGAGGTAGTACTCGATGATCGTCGGCACGTAGGTGTAGACGAGTTTGTCGTCGCCGATGCCGTTGCCGACGGCACTGGAGATCACGACGTTGCCGGCCCTGGCCGCATTGAGCAGACCGGCGACGCCGAGCACCGAGTCCGGCCGGAACTGCATCGGGTCGAGGAACGCGTCGTCGATGCGGCGGTAGATGACGTCGACCTGCCGCTCCCCCTCGGTGGTGCGCATGTAGACGGCGTTGTCGCGACAGAACAGGTCGCGGCCCTCCACCAGCTCGACGCCCATCTGCCGGGCCAGCAGCGAATGCTCGAAGTACGCCGAGTTGTAGACGCCGGGCGTGAGCACGACGACGGTCGGGTCGGCGACGTTGTTGGCCGCCGCGTTGCGCAGCGACCGCAGCAGATGCGACGAGTAGTCGCCGACGGCGCGCACCCGATGGGTGGCGAACAGGTTCGGAAACACCCGCGCCATGGTGCGGCGGTTCTCCATCACGTACGACACCCCGGACGGTGAGCGCAGGTTGTCCTCAAGCACCCGGAAGTCGCCCTTGGCGTCGCGGATGAGGTCGATGCCCGCGACGTGGATGCGCACGCCGTTGGGCGGAACGATGCCCGCGGCCTCGCGGTGGAAGTGCTCGCAGGAGGTGATCAGCCGGCGCGGGATGACGCCGTCGCGCAGGATCTCCTGCTCGCCGTAGATGTCGTCGAGGTAGAGCTCGAGCGCCTTGACCCGCTGGATGATGCCGCGTTCCAGGCGCGTCCACTCCGCCGCGGAGATGACTCGCGGAACCAGGTCGAGCGGAAAGGGACGTTCCTGGCCGGACAGCGAGAACGTGATGCCCTGGTCGATGAACGCGCGGCCGAGCGCCTCGGCGCGGGCTTCGAGCTCGGAGGCATCAGAAGGGGCGAGCTCGGTGTAGATGCCCTTGTAGGGGCCCCGCACGTTGCCCTGGGCGTCGAACATCTCGTCGAAGGCCTCGGCGTAGCTACCGAGATCGCTGTATCCGGCGAAGACGCCCTGATATCGCTTGTCCTGCCTACGTGGGCTCCGCGATTGTCGCGTGGACTCGGTCGGTAGGGTACGCAGGCTCATCCCTGCCATGCTGCAACACTTCGGACGTTTCGGCAGGCCAGAGGACTCACTTTGGGCATTTACCCACTCCGCTGGTAACCTGAACCCTCGCTGCCCGCGTGCCGGGCGTCTATCAGACTTTGGGAAACCCCTACAGGATTTACGAAGGACTACACGCGTGGCCAACATCAAGTCGCAGGAGAAGCGCAACCGGACCAACGAGCGCCGCAGGTTGCGCAACAAGTCGGTCAAGTCGTCGCTTCACACGGCGGTGCGCGGCTTCCGGGCGGCCGTCGAGGCCGGTGACAAGGACAAGGCCCAGGAGCTGCTGGCGTCGACCAGCCGTCAGCTGGACAAGGCCGCCAGCAAGGGCGTCATCCACAAGAACCAGGCCGCCAACCGCAAGTCGGGGCTGGCTTCCGCGTTCAACAAGCTCTGAGTTCGTTCGAGTTCGCTCAGTCTTCTATGAGCTCGGCGACGCGCCGCACCGTCGCCTCCAACGCGTAGTCCGCGTCCGCTGCGGCCCCTTTGACATCCGCATTGAGGGCGGCCACCAACCGCATCGCCTCGGCGACGGTGGTGTGCGACCATCGTCGCGCCTGCTTCTGCGCCTTCTGCACCCGCCACGGCGGCATGCCCAGCTCTGACGCCAGCCGGTAGGGGTCGCCCGACAGCGGCCGCACCCGCGCGATGGTGTGCACCGCTTCGGCGAGGGCGTCGGCCAGCACGACGTGTGGTTCGCCGCGCATCATCGCCCACCGCAGCGCCTCGGCCGCCCCGGCCACATCGCCGACGACCGCCTTGTCGGCGACGTCGAACCCCTTCACCTCGGCCTTGCCCGAGTGGTAGCGGCGCACCGCCTCCGCGTCGACCGCCCCGCCGGTGTCGGTGACCAACTGTGAACAGGCAGCCGCCAGCTCGCGGATGTCGGAGCCGATCGCGTCCAGCACCGCGGTGACGGTGTCCTCGCCGACCTTCACCTTCAACGCGCGGAACTCGCGGCGGACGAAGTCGGCACGGTCGGCGGCCTTGGTGATACGCGCGCACGGATGCACCCGCGCGCCGAGCTTCTTGAGCTGATCGGCCAGTGCCTTGGCGCGCCCGCCACCCGAATGCACGACGACGAGCATGGTGCCTGGCGGCAGGTCCGCCGCAGACTCGGCGATGAGCGCGGCCGCATCCTTGCCCGCCTCGGCCGCCGACTCCAACACCACCACCCGCTCCTCGGCGAACAGCGACGGGCTCAACAATTCGGCCAGTTCGCTGGTGCTGACCTCACCGGCGCGCAGGCGATCGACCGGAATGTCATGGACGCCCGCCTGTTTGCGCACATCCCGAAGAACCGCCGCCACCGCGCGTTCGACCAGCAACTCCTCGTCCCCGAGCACCAGATGCAACTGCGACGCTTCGCTCACCCCACGATCGTGTCACGGCCAGCCGACAGCCCCGACACCGTCCACGCCAGCAGGCACACCGCGGCTGCGCCCGCCGCGATCCGCACGAAGCGGTAGCGCCACGCGAGGACGACCGCGACTCCAAGGCCCGCGGTCAACATCACGCCCGGCAGTCCGGACGGCACCGAAACCGTCGACCCCGGCACACCCGCCGCCCAGCGAGCCACGTGCAGCAGCCACCAGACCTCCGGGCCGGTGAACCGGATCAGCAGGTCCGTGCCTGCGGGCCAGATTTCACCCAACGCGGCCGCGGCGGTGCCGAGCACGGTGATCGGCGGAATCACCGGGGCCACCGCGACATTAGCGGCCACCGATACGACGCTGAACGTCCCGGCCATCCCGGCCACGAGCGGTGCGGTGACCAGTTGCGCGGCGGCGGCCACGCTGAGCGCGTCGGCGGCGGGCTTGGGCCAGCCGCGGTCGACGAGGCGCCGCGACCACACCGGCGCGAGTACGACCAGGGCCGCCGTCGCCGACACCGACAGCGCAAACCCGACATCGACGGCCAACTCCGGCGATCCGATCATCAACGCCAGCACGCTGGCCGACAACGCGGGAATGGCCTGGCGGCGCCGGTGCGACAACACCGCCAACAACGTGATCGCCCCCATCACCGCGGCGCGCAGCACACTCGCCGTCGGCTGCACCACCACCACGAACGCCAGCAGTGCGACCGCCGCCAGGCCGACGGCCGCCCGTGGCCCGACGAAACCCGCGGTCAACAGCACTGCGCCGCACACGATCGTCACGTTCGCCCCGGACACCGCGGTGAGATGGGTCAAACCCGCCGCACGGAAGTCGGCCGTCGTCTGACGCGGCACACTCGACGTGTCGCCGAGCACGAGCGCGGGCAGCATCGCCGCCTGATCGGCGGGCAGCGACCGCCGCGCGGCCTCGGCGAATCCGGCGCGGACCTCAGCGGCCGCACGTTGGACGGCGGACGCCTCGCCGTAGGTGGGATCGCCGATCGCCGACAGCACCGCCACGCTGAGTTCGCGTCGCGTGGGCGGCCCGATGCGAGCCCGAAACGCCACCGGTGTGCCTGCGGTCAGCTCGGCGATGCGACTGGTCGACGCGAAAACCACGACGTGGCCCGACATCTCGTGTCCGTCCAGCACCACGAGGGCGCCACGGAACATCGTCCGGTTGCCGCCGAGCGCACGGGGGCTTTCCGTCGGGGTGACCACGACGGCGGCGGCCGTGCCGTAGCGCTGGGTGACCGGATGCTCGCGCACCTCGTCGACCCGCAAACCGATCGCGATCGCGAAGCCCGCCGCTACCAGCCCGACCGCCAGCACGCTCGCGCCGACACCCTTGCCGTCGGTCGCCGCTCGCCGTCCACTACCCCACCACCCCAGCGCCGCGGTGGCCGCCACCGCGCCGACGGCGGCGACCGCTGATCCCCCGACGGGCCACAGGATTCCGGCGCCGGTCACCGCCCAACCGGTCAGCGCCGCCGGGACCAGGCGCAGATCCAGTGGGGCAGCGTCGGCGTCCGCCACCGGAGTCACACATGCACGAGGTCGCGCAGCTTCTCCAGCCGCGCCGGTCCGATGCCGTCGACGTCGCCGAGCTGCTCGACGCTGGTGAACCGGCCGTTGGCGTCGCGCCAGGCCACGATCGCCGCGGCCGTCACCGGCCCGATGCCGGGCAGCGTGTCGAGCTGCTCGACCGTCGCGGTGTTCAGGTCAACCGTGCCGCCCGCCGGTGCGCCGCTGTCCCCCGTCGACGGCGTGTTCGTCGACGCCGGCGCCGCGACGCCCGTGCTGACCGAGCTCCCCATGGCGGCCGGTTCACCCGCCGCAGGCGCGATGCCCACGACGATCTGCTCACCGTCGGCGATCCGTCTGGCCATGTTGAGCCCCACCAGGTCGGCGCCGTCCAGCGGCCCACCCGCCGCGGTGAGCGCGTCGGCGATCCGAGCGCCTTGAGCCAGCGTGACCAGTCCCGGCTTGTGGACCAGGCCCACGACGCTGACGACGACGGGGGCTCCTGGTTCGGGCGGCGTGCCACCGGGTGTCGGGCTGGCCGACGAAACCATCTGCACCGGCGGCAGTTTGGCCGCCGCTACCGCTGGGGTGTCGTCGCGCAGCAGCACGAACACCGTCACCAGCACGGCAATGAGACCGACGCCACCGAGCGCCACGACCCCGGCGCGACCGGGATCTGCGCGGACCGCCGCGAGCCAACCGGCCGCGCCGCTGCCTGCGGATTCCGGCAACCAGCGCGTCAACGACGTGTCCGGTGGCCGACCCTCATCGTCCGGTTCGGGCTCCACTTCCCCACCCAGCCTGCGCTGCACGCGCTCGGCAGGCAATTCAGTCCGCATGCCTGTGAAGTTAGGCGCGGGAACCGACCGCGGGGCTCGCCGGCGGCGGCCGGCGACTCGCCCTGTGGATGAAATGAGCGTTGGGGATAGGGCCGATGTTTACAGTGTTGCTGTGGATCGTCGAGTGCCGATGGTCGCGGCCGTCGCGTTCGCGGTGCTGTACGCCGTTGCGCTGCTGATGGTTCCGGCGTTGCCCGGCATCGACCACCCGGGCCTCGACATCGTCACCCATCTCAACGAACACTCCGGCGCGATGCGGACCCAGGCACTGTTGCTGGCGTTCGGTGCGCTGGCTCTGGTGGTGGTGCTCGGCCATGCCCGCGACCGACTCGCGGGACCGTACGCGTTCGTGTTCACCATCGGGTCGGCCGTCGTCCTCGTCCAGATCAGCATCGCGACTTGGTTCACCGCAGGGTTATCGCTGCACCCCGGCGATCTCGGCTCCGGAACCGCGCGGGCGCTCGCCGACGTGGTCACGATGTTCGGACCCCTGCTGACCGTGGCGAACATCATGGTCGCCGCACCGATCCTGTTGGCGGCCAACGAGGGACGCTTCCCCCGCTGGCTCGGCATCGTCGCCGCGGTCTTCGCCGTCGAGCAGCTGATCGAGACCATCACGATCATCGGGCCGCCGGGAAGCTTCATCTCCCCGGGTGGGCCGATGAACACGTACCTCGGCGGGCCGTTGTTCATCCTGTTCTTCCTCGCGCTAGGGGTGGCGCTGTCGTTGCCCGACGGATCCGAAACGCCGGCGTTGCCTGCCGGCCCCGGTACCGCCGGCGGCGAGCCTGCCGACGACTCCCGCCCGGCGGACGCATCCGCCTCCGAAGCGTCCGCCTCCGAAGACCCCGCCGAGCGAGACCCGGAATAGCCCAGCCGCGCCGCGCGAACGCACTAGCATTCCCCCGATGGCGACGTTGCAGCGGTTCACCGACCGTCGGGTGCTGATCACCGGAGGCGGATCCGGTATCGGTCAGGCGACGGTCCTGCGGATCCTCGACGAGGGTGGCACCGTGGTCGCCGCCGACGTCAGCGAGGCCGGGCTGGCCGACACCGAGGCCAAGGCCGGTGAGACGACCGCAGGACTGACCACCGTGGTGATGGACGTCGGCAGCGAGGATTCGGTGCAAGCCGGGGTCGCACGCGCCGTCGCCACAATGGGCGGTCTCGATGCGCTCGTCAACGCCGCGGGCATCCTCCGGTCGTCGCACTTTGCCGACACCACGCTTGCCGACTTCGAACAGGTTTTACGCATCAACCTCATCGGGACGTTTCTGGTCACCCGCGAAGCCCTGCCCGCGCTGCGCATCGGCACTGCCCCGGCGGTGGTCAACTTCAGCTCGACGTCGGCGAGCTTCGCGCATCCCTACATGTCGGCCTACGCGGCGTCCAAGGGCGGCATCCAGGCGATGACGCACACGTTGGCACTGGAGTTCAGCAAGCAGGGCATCAGGTTCAACTGCGTCCAACCCGGGTCGATCTCATCGGGAATGACCGACGGCACAGGGCAATCCTGCCAAAGCGTCGGACCCGGCCTGCCGGAGGACGCCGACTACACACTGTTCGGCAAGATCATGCCGACACTGCCCGTCGACGGTGACGGGATGTTCGCCAAACCCGACGCCGTCGCGGCCGTCGTCGCCATGCTCGCTGCGCCGGAGGCCTACTTCGTCACCGGTACCGAGGTCCGCGTCGACGGCGGCACCCATATGTGAATCGCCGACACCAAGGAGTTTTCGTGACGACACCCGACCGGCCGCTGCGGGTCATTCAGTGGACGACCGGCAACATCGGCCGCCGGTCGCTGCACGCGATCATCGGGCGCGACGATATGGAGCTCGTCGGTGTCTACGCCCACGGCGCCGACAAGGTCGGCGTCGACGCGGCGGAACTGGCCGGCTGGCCCGAACCCACCGGAGTGACGGCCACAAACGACATCGATGCGCTTCTGGCCCAACGACCCGACGCCTGCTGCTACAACCCGTTGTGGCCCGACATCGACGAGTTGGCTCGGCTTCTCGAGGCAGGTGTCAACGTCTGCTCGAGCGCGGCGTGGATCACCGGCGGCAAGCAGTCCCCCGAGGACCTCGATAGGATCCGAAAGGCCTGCGAGAAGGGCAATTCGACGATCTTCGGCAGCGGTGCGCATCCCGGTATGAGCAACATGGTGGGGATGGTGCTCTCGGGCGCCTGCGAACGCGTCGACGAGATCCGTATCACCGAGTCGGTGGATTGTTCGACCTATGAGTCGGCGGGAACGCAGACCGCGATGGGCTTTTCGCAGGATCCGGACACCCCCGGCCTGGCCGAACGTGTGCGGCGCGAAAGCGAGGTGTTCGCCGAGTCGGCGGCGATGATGGCCGACGCGATCGGCGCCACGCTCGACCGGATGACCTTCGACGTCACGTTCACCGCGGCCACCGGCGATTCCGATCTCGGGTTCATGCGGATTCCCGAGGGCACGGTCGCCGGGGTCCACGGTTACCACCGCGGTTGGGTGGGTGAAAAGAACGTCGTCAGCGTCGGGTTCAACTGGATCATGGGCGAACACGTCACCCCGCCGAAGCCGCTCGAACACGGCCATGTGATCCAGGTGTTCGGGCTGCCCAACATGCGCACGGTGCTACATTGCCTGCCGCCGAGGGACTGGACGGAACCCGGCTTCATGGGCCTGGGCATGATCTACACCGCGCTGCCGGTGACCAACGCCGTACCCGCAGTGGTGGCGGCGCCTGCGGGCATCGTGACGCTCAAAGACCTTCCGCCGATCACCGGGCGCGCGGCGGTGTGAACCCAACGGCGCCACATCCTCAGAGCCGCTGCGCCAGTCTCGCTTTCCCGGGCCCGTCGAGATCGCTGAGCGCAGCGCCTCGCCCAGCCATCGCCATCAGCAGCGCCTCGCCGCTACCCCGCACCTCCGGGCCGCTGCCATGAGTCCAGTCGAGATCCGTCGCGACGAGTCGTAGCCCGCGCGCCCGCCACGCTCCCCTCAAGAAGGGCGCGTACTTGGCGAATTCCAATGCAACGACCAGTCTTTCGGGTTTGAGCAAGCGCGGCATGTCGAGCGGTCGGCGGATGTCTTGTTGATGGACCATCCCGTCGGTGAGCGCGATCCGTCCGTCGAATCCGGCCGTGCTGCCGCGCGGCCGGGCGTACTTGCGCATGAGCGCGGTGAGTTCCGACGGTGACTTGTCCGCGTTCAACGCGACCCCGATCGCGTTCGGATTCCTGTGGCGCAGCATGCCCAATGCCATGCGGGCCACTGCGCGGGGCCGGCTCAGTTCCTCGTAACTGATGACGTGGGCGACCACATCGCGAACCCGCCAGTCCGTGCACAAACTCGGCTGATCCCATTGCTCTGGGGTCAACTGGTCGAGCAGCGCGGCGAAATCCTCGCGCTCCTCGCGTGCCATCTGCATCGGCGCTGTCACTGCGCCTCCAACTCCAGCAGCTCACCGAACCGGCGCAGGTACAACGGCCAACCCGCATCTCCGCCGACACCGGAAGCCACGGAATCCCAACCGTCGCCGTGTCGTTCGATGTGGCGATGCTCGAGGGTGACGCGCGTGCGGCCGTCCGCCTCGGCGGTGAACAGCACCTCCACCTCGCTGCACCGCGCCGGATCCGATTCGACCTGCCACGTCGTGCCGATGTCCCACGAGAAGACGAGGCGGCGCGGAGGGTCGAAGACGAGAACCCGCGCCCACACGCACACGCTGTCGTCGACACCGCGGTCGTAGATGCGACCGCCGGCGCGGGGTTCCAGCACCGTCTCCGCGATCGGCACGCCGAGCAGGTTGTGCTCGCGGGGCTTGAAGTCGCCGAATCTCTCGGTGAACACCTGAAACGCCCGCTCGAGAGGAGCTTTGACCGTGATGTCGTGGCGGATGACCGCGGACTGGGCTGAGGTCATGGTGGATCTCCTTCGCTCTCGACTATCTCTTTGAAACCGGCCAGCGCCTGCATCCAGAACCGATCGAGTTCGGCCCGCATCGCGGCCAAGCCTCCCGGGTCCAGTTGATAGACGCGGCGGGTGCCGTCGGCGCGGTCGCACACCAAGCCCGCGAGCTTGAGCACCTTGAGGTGCTGAGACACCGCCGGCCTGCTGACCGGAAGTTCGCGCGCCAGCTCACCCACCGCCATCGGCCGGTGTGCGAGGCGTTCGACGATCGACCGCCGGGTGCGGTCGGCCATCGCCACCCAGGCGTCGCCCTCTTGGTAAGTCAGCACGAACCGTAAGTTATCACTTACCAATCTCTGCCACAAGGCCCCATTGAGCGCACTGTTGTGTACGCGAACCGCGGGTGAGAGCCGGAAAAGTGTTTCGGCGGACGTTATACGGCCAGTTGGACGACGACGCCGATCGCACCGGCGCCGAGATGAATCGCCAGCACCGGCCCCATATCGGTGACGGTGAGCGATTCGAGTTGAGGAAGCCGATCGGTCAGTGCGGCGCCGACCTGGTCGGCGCCGTCGTGGTTGTCGACATGGTGCACGGCGATCGACGCCTGACGCTCACCGACGAGGTCGGCGATGCGGTCCACCATCGCGGCGTGCGCCTTGGTGCTCGTCCGGATCCGCTGATCGAGTACGAGCCGGCCGTCGACATCGAGGCGCAGCAGCGGTTTGAGCGACAGCGCGGTCCCCAACCACGACGCCGCGGTCCCGATCCGTCCGCTTCGCCGCAGGTTGTCCAGCCGATGCACCACGATGAAGGCATGGGTGCGCTGAGCCGCCGAACGCGCAACGGCCTCAACCGAATCCAAGTCCGAGCCGGACGCGGCGGCCTTGGCCGCCGCCACGGCCGTGAAGCCCACCCCCATCGCCGCCGACCGCGAGTTCACCACCCGCACCGACGATCCGAACTCGCGGGCCGCCTGAACCGCCGAACTGTAACTGCTCGACAGCGCCGACGACAGGTGCACCGCAACCACACCGTCGCCGCCACTGTCCCGCAGCGCTTGCCGGTAGGTGTCCGCGAGGTCGGCGGGCGCCGCTCCGGCGGTGCTGGCGCGCGGTACGTCGTGAATGTCGTAGGGCACCTCGTCGATCCCGTCCCGCAGATCGATCACATCGACCAGCACATGCAACGGCACCTGCCGGATGTCCCACTGTTTCAACTCGTCGGGCGCCAACCGCGACGACGAGTCGGTCACCACGATCACCGACATGGCACGCCGGCTTCGGCGAGCGCCTTGAGCATCGAGTCCGCGACGGCCCGATGGGCTTCGAAGTTCCAGTGGATCCCGTCGGGGTTGCCCTGTCCGCTCATGACGTACTCACCGACCGCCGCCTTGAGGTCGACGAGCGGAACGTCGTGCTGCCCAGCCCATTCGGTGAGCGCCTTGACCGTGCCCGCGCGGCCGTGGTGCGCCCTGCCGTACGTATCGGCGATGTGCACCGAGGGCAGGCACGCGACGACGGGAATCCCGGGGCGGTTGAAGTCGATCGCACCACGCGTCATCTCGAGGTACTCGGCGGACAGGTGCGGGGGCAGCGCCGCTCGCGCCACCGGCGACAGGCGCGGCTGCACCCAGCAGTACCCGTCACGCACCCAGCGCCGCAGCAACGGCGGGCGCACGAAGCGGATGAGTTCGCGCAGCGCGGTCGGCAGCGGCGACGGCAGCGAATCCATCCCGCCCGTGGCGAACACGACCGCACCGGCCCGCGGCAACGCCGCCCAGGCCCGCGGATCCTGTGTGGCCGCCCACCACACGTCGCGACACGTCCAACCGATCCGCCCGATCAGCTCGACGTCCCAACCCAGTTGTGCGGCAACAATGTTGGGCCAGATACGCGGATCGTCGGAAGGCAGCCCGCCGGTCGGCCCGTAGTAGGACAACGAATCGCAGAAGACCAGCAGGGTCTGACGCTCAGAGGACATCGCCGGCAACCTGCGCTGAGGCGTTCCACACGTCGAGCCGCCAGCGGACATCGGCGGCTGCCACGTCGACGGCGCTGTGGCCGGACAGCTGCACCCAGCTGGCGTTGCCCATCCCGCCCAGGATCGGCCAGTTGTCCACCGGCAGGTCGAGCAGCGAGGCGGTCAGCGCGGCGATCAATCCGCCGTGGGCGACCAGCACCACCGGCCGGTCCGGTCCGTCGCCGGACTGGTCCAGCCCCCACTCGGCGTGTTCGTCGACGAGCTCGTCGACCAGCGGCCTGCTGCGCGCGGCGACGTCGACGCGGCTCTCACCGCCCGGCGGCGCCCACCGCGAGTCGTCGCGCCATGCCAGCCTGGCTCCCGGCGCGACGGCGTCGACCTCCAGGTGCGTCATCCCCTGCCACTGGCCGAGGTGGGTCTCCCGCAGGCGGGTGTCGACGCTCACCGGCATTCCGGCGTGTTCGCCCAGCGCGACTGCGGTGTCGAGGGCGCGGCGCAGATCCGACGACACGATCACCAGCGGTCGGCGTTTGGCCAACACCTCGGCGGCGGCGACGGCTTGATGACGTCCCAGATCGCTCAGGTCGGTGTCCAGCTGGCCTTGCATTCGGCTGCCCGCGTTGTACTCGGTCTGCCCGTGCCGGAGCATGACCAGGCGCCGGATCCTCCTCACGGCCCGCCGTCCTCGTCCGCGGCTGCCTGCGCCGACGGCTCACCGATATCGACGGGGATGGTCGGGCAGTCTTTCCACAAGCGGTCCAGCGCGTAGAAGTTGCGCTCGTCCTGATGCTGGATGTGCACCACGATGTCGACGTAGTCCAACAGCGTCCAGCGGCCTTCGCGGGCGCCTTCGCGGCGGGCCGGTTTGTAGCCGGCCAGGCGCATCTTCTCCTCGACCTCGTCGACGATCGCATTGACCTGACGCTCGTTGGAGGCCGAGGCGATCACGAAGCAGTCGGTGATGACGAGCTGACCGGACACGTCGATCACGACCACGTCGTCGGCCACTTTGGAAGCGGCCGCCTTCGCGGCCACCGTCGCCATGCGAACGGCTTCGTCGGAGGCGCTCATTGATGCTTCCCTTGGGTTGTCAGCGGTTGCGCATAGAGTTTGCGCTTCGCCACGTACTGCACGACGCCGTCCGGCACCAGGTACCAGATCGGCCGGTTCTCCTGGGCGCGATTCCGGCAGTCGGTCGAGGAGATGGCCAGCGCGGGCACCTCGACCAGCCGCAGCGCATCGTCGGGCAACTCCTTGACCGCCGCGGCGACGTGCTTGCCGTCCAGCTCGTATCCGGGCCTGCTGACGCCTACGAAGTTCGCGATCGCGAACATGTCCTCCCAGTTCTGCCACGTCAGGATTGACGCGAGCGCGTCGGCCCCGGTGATGAAGTACAGATCGGCGTCGGGGTTGAGCGCATGCAGATCGCGCAGCGTGTCCTTGGTGTAGGTGGGCCCGCCCCGGTCGATGTCGACGCGGCTCACGCTGAACCGCGGGTTGGAGGCCGTAGCGATCACCGTCATCAGGTAGCGGTCCTCGGCGGCGGTGACGTCGCGGTCCTTCTGCCAGGGCTGTCCGGTCGGGACGAACACGACCTCGTCGAGCCCGAACCGGTCGGCCACCTCGGAAGCGGCCACCAGGTGGCCGTTGTGGATGGGATCGAACGTCCCACCCATCACGCCGAGCCTGCGTCGCGGAGCCACGAATAGCCAGCTTACGGGGCTGCCGCGAAATGGCATTCCAGCAGGGCTCTACTCGCACTTTCTCTGCTGGAACGCAATTTCGCGGAGTAAGTCAGACCGGTAGCAGCTGGTCGATCACCGTGGCGAGCTGCTTGGCCGAGCGGCATTCGTGCATGGTGATGACGTCTTGGTAGCGCGGCACCGCCGAGTCGCCGCTGCCCCACAGGTGTCGTGGCTCGGGGTTCAGCCAGTGGGCGTGCCTGCTCGAGTTGACCATGTGGGCGAGCAGCTCGATCTCGGGGTTGCGGTAGTTGTTGCGGCCGTCGCCCAGGATCAGCAGCGCGCTGCGGGGCGACAGCGCGTTGGGCCAGCGGTCCATGAACGACACGAACGCATGCCCGTAGTCAGAGTGCCCGTCGCGGGTGTACACCCCGGCCTCGCGGGTGATGCGCTGCACCGCGACCGCCAGGTCCGCGTCGGGCCCGAACAGTTCGGTGACCTCGTCGGTGGTGTCGATAAAGGCAAAGACGCGAACCCGACTGAACTGCTGGCGCAGCGCGTGCACCAGCAGCAGCGTGAAGTGGCTGAAGCCGGCGACCGAACCCGACACGTCGCACAGCACAACCAGCTCTGGCCGCGCCGGATGGGGTTTCTTGAGCACGACGTCGATCGGCACCCCGCCCGTGGACATCGATTTGCGCAGCGTCTTGCGCAGGTCGATCTCACCGGCGCGCGACCGTCGTCGCCGCGCGGCCAGGCGGGTCGCCAGCGTGCGGGCCAGCGGTTGGACCACCCGGCGCATCTGGCGCAGCTGATCCCCGGAGGCGCGCAGGAACTCGACGTTCTCGGCGAGCTGCGGCACCCCGTACATCTGCACGTGGTCGCGGCCGAGCTGCTCGGCGGTGCGCCGTTTGGTCTCGCCCTCCACCATCTTGCGCAACTGGTTGATGCGTTGTGCGGCAAGCGCTTTGGCGATCTGCTCCTGCGTCGGTGTCGGCTCGTCGCCGTAGGGCGCCAGCAGGCCGGCCAGCAGCCGGCCCTCGAGGTCGTCCAGATTCATGGCCTTGAGCGCCTGATACGACGAGTACGACGGGCCCCGACTGGAGTTGTACCGGCCGTAGGCCTCGACGATCTGGGCGATCATCGCGGCCATCCGCTCGTCGAGGTTGGCCAGGTCCTGGTTTTCGGCCAGCATGTCCAGCAGCGCCGCACGCATCGCCTCGACGTCTTCGGGCGGCAGACCCGGTTCGTCGGCGTCGGTGTCGTCGTCGTCCTCGACCAGGATCGTCCTGGCGCCCAGCGCGGCGGGGAACCACAGGTCGAACATCGCGTCGTAGGTGTCGCGGTGGTCGGGGCGGCGCAGCACCGCGCACGCGATGCCTTCGCGCAACGCGTCGCGATCGCCCAGTCCCAGCACCGAGACCACCCGTCCGGCGTCTACGGTCTCCGACGGTCCAACCGAGATACCTTGTGCTCGTAGCGCTTCGACGAACCCGACGAGATGACCGGGCAGGCCGTGCGGTGCCAGCGGCTGCGGCGGTCGGGTCCGGCGGACGGCCATGTCAGTTGAGCCTCAGCTCGCCGGACGCCTTGATCTGGTCCGACTGATGTTTGAGCACCACCCCGAGGGTGGCCGCGATCGTCGCATCGTCGATGGTGTCCAGGCCCAGGGCCAAGATCGTGCGGCCCCAGTCGATCGTCTCGGCCACCGACGGAAGCTTCTTGAGCTGCATCCCCCGCAGCACACCGATGACCTTGACCAGTTCGTCGGCGAGGCGCTCGGGCAACTCGGGCACCCGCGACAGCAGGATCCGCCGTTCCAGGTCGGGATCGGGGAAGTCGATGTGCAGGAACAGGCAGCGACGTTTGAGCGCCTCGGACAGCTCCCGCGTGGCGTTGGAGGTGAGCACGACGAACGGCGGCCGCTCGGCGGTGATGGTGCCCAACTCCGGCACGGTCACCGCGAAGTCCGAGAGCACCTCCAGCAGCAGGCCTTCGATCTCGATGTCGGCCTTGTCGGTCTCGTCGATCAGCAGCACCGTCGGCTCGGTGCGCCGGATCGCGGTGAGCAGCGGGCGCGAGAGCAGGAACTCCTCGGAGAACACGTCGTCGCGCGTGGCGTCCCAGTCGCCGGACCCCGCCTGGATCCGCAGGATCTGCTTGGCGTGGTTCCACTCGTAGAGGGCGCGGGCCTCGTCGACGCCCTCATAGCACTGCAGCCGCACCAGACCCGAACCCGTCGACTGCGCGACGGCGCGGGCCAGCTCGGTCTTGCCGACCCCGGCGGGCCCTTCCACCAACAACGGCTTGCCCAACCGATCGGCCAGGAAAACCGCTGTGGCGGTTGCGGTGTCGGGAAGATAGCCGGTTTCGGCGAGTCGCCTGCCGACATCTTCGATGTCAGCGAAGAGCGGCGCTGGGCGCGCGGGGACGCTCACGGATAAGTCTCCTGTTCAGGCGGGGCGAGTGTGACCGTCGCCCCACACAATCCATTTGGTCGAGGTCAGTTCGGGCAGACCCATGGGTCCGCGGGCGTGCAGCTTCTGGGTGGAGATGCCGATCTCGGCGCCGAACCCGAACTGCTCGCCATCGGTGAACGCCGTCGACGCGTTCACCATCACCGCGGCGGCATCGACGCGTTCGGTGAAGCGTTGCGCGGCAGCCAGATCGGTGGCGACGATGGCTTCGGTGTGTCCGGTGCCGTATTCGTTGATGTGGGCGATCGCGGCATCGACACCGTCGACCACCGCCACCGCGATGTCCATCGACAAGAACTCGGCGCGCAACTCGTCGTCCGACGGATCGTCGTGCACCGTCACACCGGCGTGTCGCAGCGCCTCGGTCAGCCGCGGCAACGCACGGTCGACGATGGCGGTGTCAATCAGAACCGACTCGGCGGCGTTGCAGACGCTGGGTCGACGGGTCTTGGCGTTGAGCAGGATTCGTTCGGCGACGTCGAGGTCGGCCGATTCATGCACGTACACATGGCAATTGCCGACACCGGTTTCGATCGTCGGCACGGTCGCGTCACGGACGACGGCGTCGATGAGACCCGCGCCGCCGCGGGGGATGACGACGTCGACGAGCCCGCGGGCCTGGATCAGATGCGTCACGCTCGCGCGGTCGGCGCTGGGCAGCAACTGCACGGCGTCTACCTCGAGCAGTTCGGTGGCCAGTGCGGCCCGCAGCGCGTTGACCAGTGCGGCGTTGGAGTTGGCCGCCGAAGAGCTACCGCGCAGCAGCACCGCGTTGCTGGATTTGAGTGTCAACCCGAACGCGTCGACCGTCACGTTGGGCCGGCCTTCGTAGACGATTCCGACGACGCCGAGCGGCACGCGCACCTGGCGCAGCCGCAGGCCGTTGGGCAGCGTGCGGCCCTGCAACACCTCACCGAGCGGATCGGGCAACCGAGACACCTGACGCAACCCGTCGGCGATGCCGTCGACCCGTTTCGGGTTCAGCGCGAGCCGATCGAGCATTGCCTCGGGGGTGCCTGCGGCACGGGCGACGTCGAGGTCGCGCTCGTTGGCCTCGAGGATCTGACCCGCCGACATCAGCAGGTGGTCGGCGGCGGTGTTCAGCGCACGGTTCTTGGTTTCCGAACTCAGGGTGGCCAGCGCGCGCGCCGCCAGGCGAGCCCGGCGGGCGCCGTCGTGCACCTGCTGGCGCAGATCGGCGCCGACAGCGCCGACGGGTGCCTCCACACTCATTTATCCAGGGTATCGAACGAGGTTCGGACGTTCGACACGTGTCAGGCGGGGGCCCTGCATTAGCGTTGGGAGCCATGGCGCCGCGGGACTGCAGCCGGGTATGCGTGGTCGGCAGTGTCAACGCTGATCTGACTTTCACCGTGCGCACCCTGCCCCGCCCGGGCCAGACCGTGCTGGCGTCGGGTCTGTCGATGGCTTCGGGCGGCAAGGGCGGCAACCAAGCGGTCGCCGCGGCCAGGGCAGGCGCGACGGTGCGACTGGTCGCCGCGCTCGGAGACGACGGGTCGGCGGAGATGTTGCGCCACCACCTGGCCGCCAACGGCGTCGCACTCGACGGCGTCGTCACGGTGCCGGGACAGAGCGGGTCGGCCGTGATCACCGTGGACTCGTCGGCGGAGAACACGATCGTGGTCGCCCAGGGTGCCAACGGGGCGCTGAGCGTGGACTCCGCCGAGGTCCGCGCCGCCATCTCCGACAGCGACGTCGTGTTGCTGCAGCTGGAGATCCCGATCGCGACCGCGCTCGCCGCCGCGCAGGTGGCGTCCTCCGCAGGCGCGGCCGTCATCGTCAACGCCTCGCCGGCCGGGGCCCCGCCGCACGAGCTGCTCGCCTTGTCCGAGCTGGCCGATGTGGTCGTGGTCAACGAAACCGAAGCGGGCGCGTGGCACTGGCCGGTCCCCCACCTCGTGATCACCCGCGGGGCGCGCGGCGCGAGCTACCTCGGCGACGGCGAACGCTTCAGCGTTCCTTCTCCCGCGCTGCGCGCGGTCGACACCACCGGTGCGGGTGACGTGTTCGCCGGTGTGCTCGCCACGCACTGGCTCGACGGCCACGAAGTCGCGCTGCGCCGAGCCTGCGCCGCGGCGGCCCTGTCGACACTCGTACCGGGGGCGGGTGACTGCGCGCCCTATGCCGAAGCCATCGACGACGCTGTGTCCAACAGAGCAACAGAAAGGCAGTTATGACGACCACCCAGCCGAGCACCACCGACGCCCCCCGGCCTCCCGACGGCGACTGGCTCGGCACCCCGTTCCTGAAGTTCACCCGCGAGGGTGCGTTCGGGGTGTGCCGGCTCGACCGGCCGGAGGCGCGCAACGCGATGACCCCCGCGATGTACTTCGGCATCAAGTACGCCGTCAAGCATGTCGAGAGCGACCCTGATCTCGCCGGATTGCTGATCACGGGCACCGGCGACGTCTTCGCACCCGGCGGGGACATGGGTGGGGGCGGTGCCGACAACTGGATGACGTTCGGGCCTGCGCTGGGGATGGACGCGTTGCCGTTCGACACGCTGCGCCAGTCCGCCAAACCCGTCGTCGCCGCGGTGAACGGGTTGTGCCAGGGCGGTGGGCTGCAGATCGCGCTGTGCGCCGACATCGCCGTGGTCAGCGAGCGGGCCACATTCCGGGTGCCCGAGTTGTACCGCGGGATCGCCGACACGTACTACAGCCACATGTTGGCCCGACTGATCGGGCCCGTGCGCACCCGCGACCTGATGTTCACCGGGCGCACGTTGACCGCCGCCGAGGCACACGACTGGGGCATGGTGGCGCGCGTGGTGCCCCACGATGAGCTGGCCGAGGCGGCTCGCGAGGTCCTCGCCCAGTGCTGTCGCACCGCGCCCGCGGCTCGAACCGTCGTCAAGTCCAGCCTGGACAACTACATCGGCCTCTACGACCGCATCGGTATGCAGGCCAGCCTGGGCGCGCCCGAGTCCATCGAGGGCTTCATGGCCTTCAAGGAGCGTCGGTCGCCCAACTGGGTGCACCCGAACCTGCGCATCGACGGCCGCCTCTAGGGCCCGCGATTTGGGTGTAGTTGGTGTCGCTGACCGCAACCAACTACACCGAAATCGCAAGGAGATAGTTCAGCCCGTGATGTACTGTTTGCGGCATGCAGACGGTCACTCGCAGCGATGCGCTGTCGCGGTTCGGTTGCGCCCTGTCGGATCCGACCCGCGCCGAGATTCTGCTGATCCTGCGCGACGGGCCCGGATATCCGTCGGAGCTGGCCAACAGGATCGGCGTCTCCCGCCAGATCCTGTCCAACCACCTGGCGTGCCTGCGGGGCTGCGGTCTGGTGACCGCGCAGCCCGAGGGCCGGCGCAACCGCTACGAACTCGCCGATGAGCGCATCGCACACGCGCTCGACGACCTGGTCGGTCTGGTGCTCGAGGTCGATCCGGCCTGCTGCCCCGCCGCCGCCGACGACGCCTGCTGCTGATGGCCACACCGAGCGAAACCCGGCGTACGGTCCTGGCGCGCCGGATCCGCTGGTTGGTGGCGGCCACGATCACCTACAACGTCATCGAGGCGATCATCGCGCTGGCCGAGGGCGCACGGGTGTCGTCGTCGGCCCTGGTCGGGTTCGGCCTGGATTCGGTCGTCGAGGTCTCCTCCGCAGCGGCCGTCGCATGGCAGTTCTCTGCACCCGATCCCGAAACGCGGGAGAAGACTGCGCTGCGATTCATCGCGTTCTCGTTCTTCGCACTCGCCGCGTACGTCGCCGCCGACGCGGTGCTGACGCTGACCGGCCGAGGTGAGGCCGCACCCTCCGTAATCGGCATCGTGCTGGCCGCACTGAGCCTGGTGATCATGCCGGTGCTGTCGTTGGCGCAGCGACGGGCCGGTCGCGAATTCGGGTCGACGTCGGCGGTCGCCGATTCCAAACAGACCCTGCTGTGCGCCTACCTGTCGGCGATCGTGTTGGCGGGCCTGGTTCTCAACGGCTTGTTCGGCTGGTCGTGGGCCGACCCCGTCGCCGCGCTCGGGGTCGCGGTGATCGCGGTCCGCGAAGGGGTCGAGGCGTGGCGCGGGGACCCGTGCTGCGGGTGAGCGTCGAGAAAGGGGTGAGCATGCCGATCGTCGCCATCGCGCTGTTCGTGGTGTTCGCCTTGCTCGGGTTCGGTTGGCGCAGTTGGCAACAGAAACGCCGCACCGGGTCGACCGGTTTTCGTGGTATCAGCGGCCGGCCGTTGTCGCTCGAATGGTTCGCCGGCGTGGGGTTCGTCGTTTCGATGGGTGCCGCGGTGTTCGCGCCGATCCTGCAACTGGCCGACGTCGTCGCTCCGCTGGCGCCGCTGGATCGGACGTGGGTGAACATCGCCGGCATCGCGATCGCGGTGGCGGGCATCGCCGCAACGCTCTACGCGCAGGTCGACATGGGCGACTCGTGGCGCATCGGGGTCGACGCCAGTGAGAAGACGACGTTGGTGCGTCGCGGCGTGTTCGGATGGGTGCGCAATCCGATCTTCACCGCGATGATGGTCTTCGGCTTCGGAATCGCCCTGATCACACCGAATCCCGTCGCGGTGATCGGGTTCGTACTGCTGATCGCGACGATCCAGACACAGGTCCGTGTCGTCGAAGAACCGTACCTGCTCACCGTGCACGGCGACGACTACCGCGACTACCTCGCAACCGTCGGTCGATTCCTTCCCGGCGTGGGACACCGGTAGCGGGGGTGGCCGACCGGGCGGGTCTTCGGCCGTTAGCGTGGGGCCATGGCACGCAATCAGACGAACAGCAAGCAGGAAGCGGGCAGGCGCTGGATGCCGCTGAGCAGCTGAGGCGCCAACCGAAGTCACTCCTCAGGGATTTCGCGCTCGATCTCGTCGAGCCAGGTGCGTGCGGACATGTCCGAAGGTGCCCGCCAGTCGCCCCGCGGCGAGAGCGATCCGCCGTGCGACACCTTGGGTCCATTCGGCACGGCCGACCGCTTGAACTGGGCGAACGAGTAGTAGCGCTGGGCGAACACCTGCAGCCAGTGCCGGATCTCCTTGAGCGAGTACGACGGCCGCTTCGACTCGGGGTATCCGGTCGGCCACTCGCCGCGCTGCGGATCGCTCCATGCGTGCCAGGCCAGAAACGCGACCTTTGAGGGCCGGAACCCGAAACGCAGCACCTGGAACAGCGAAAAGTCCTGCAGCACATATGGTCCGACCTTGGACTCGCTGCTCTGGATCTCCTCGTCCTCCCCCGCGGGCACCAGCTCGGGCGAGATCTCGGTGTCGAGAACCGACTGCAACACCTCGTTGACCTTGTCGTCGAACTCCTTGGACGAAATCACCCAGCGAATCAGGTGCTGGATCAACGTCTTCGGAACACCGCCGTTGACGTTGTAGTGCGACATCTGGTCGCCCACGCCGTACGTCGACCACCCCAGCGCGAGCTCCGACAGGTCGCCGGTGCCCAACACGATGCCTCCGCGCTGGTTGGCCAGGCGGAACAGGTAATCGGTGCGCAGTCCGGCCTGCACGTTCTCGAACGTGACGTCGTAGACCTTCTCCCCCCGGCCGAACGGGTGGTCGATGTTGGTGAGCATCAACTCCGCTGTGGAGCTGATGTCGATTTCGGTGAACGTCACCCCCAGCGCCTCGGCCAACCGCTCGGCGTTGCCCTTGGTCCGCTCACCGGTCGCGAACCCGGGCATGGTGAACGCCAAAATGTCGCTGCGCGGGCGCTGTTCGCGATCCATCGCCCGGGCGGCGACGATCAAAGCATGCGTCGAGTCCAGACCTCCGGACACACCGAGCACGATCTTGGGGAAATCCAGCGCGCGTAGGCGCTGTTCGAGCCCGGCCACCTGGATGCTGTAGGCCTCATAGCAATCCTGTTCCAGCCGTTCGGGATCCGACGGCACGAACGGGAAACGCTCGATGTGGCGGAGCAACCCGACGTCGCCGGTCGGCGGATCGAGCTGGAACTCCACCCGCCGGTAGGTGTCCGTCGATGCCGCGTGGTGCCTGCGGTTGTCGTCGAAGGTGCCCATCCGGATGCGTTCGGATCGCAGCAACTCCAGATCGACGTCGGCGACGGATCGGCGTTCACCCTTCGGGAAGCGCTCGGACTGCGCGAGGCATTCGCCGTTCTCCCAAATCATCGTTTGCCCGTCCCAGGCCAGGTCGGTCGTCGACTCGCCCTCTCCCGCCGCGGCGTACACATAGGCGGCCAGGCAGCGCGCCGACGCCGAGCGGGCCAGCAGGCAGCGGTCTTCGGAGCGTCCGATCGTTATCGGGCTTCCGGACAGGTTCGCCAGCACCGTCGCGCCGGCCAGCGCCGCCGACGCGCTCGGCGGGATCGGCACGAACATGTCCTCGCAGATCTCGACGTGCAACACGAAACCGGGGACGTCGGTCGCGGTGAACAACAAGTCGGGCCCGAACGGCACGTCGGCCCACTCGCCTCCGCGGCCCATTCGGATTGCGCCGCGCACGTCGTCGCCGGGGGCCATCTGCCTGCGCTCGTAGAACTCGCGATACGTCGGCAGGTAGGACTTGGGCGCCACGCCGAGCACGCGGCCGCGGTGGATCACGATGGCCGTGTTGTAGATCCTGTGCCGATAGCGCAGCGGAGCGCCGATCACCAGGACCGGCATCAGGTCGGCGGAGGCGACGACGATGTCGAGCACCGCGTCCTCGACCGCATCCAGCAGGGCGTCCTGCATCACGATGTCCTCGATGGAATATCCCGACAGCGTCAGCTCCGGGAAGACCGCGAGCGCGACGTTGTCGTCGTGGCAGGCACGCGCCATCCGCAGCACCGACTCGGCATTGGCCCGCGGATCGGCGAGCGTCGTGTGGTGCGTGCATGCTGCGACGCGGACGAAGCCGTGCCGGTACGCCGAGTAGAAATCCATGCCTCATTGTTGCCCGAAAACGGAACGGGGTATGCAAGTCCCCATGAGTGACACCGCAGTGCTGGTCATCGACATGATGAACACCTACCGCCATCCCGACGCCGAGAAGCTGATCCCACACGTCGCCGAGATCATCGATCCCCTTGCGGCGCTCGTGGCCGAGGCCCGTGACCGCGACGATGTCGACCTCATCTACGTCAACGACAACTACGGCGATTTCACCGCGGAGTTCAGCGACATCGTGCAGTCGGCGCTGCAGGGTGAGCGCCCGGACCTGGTCGAGCCGATCGTCCCGCAGAAGGGCTGCCGCCTGATGACGAAGGTGCGTCACAGCGCCTTCTACGCCACGGCGCTGGCATACCTGCTGGGGCAGTTGAAACCTGAGCGGGTCATCCTCACCGGCCAGGTCACCGAGCAATGCATCCTCTACACCGCGCTGGACGCCTATGTCCGGCACTTCCCCGTCGTCGTGCCACCGGACGCCGTAGCCCACATCGACCCCGAGCTCAGCGACGCGGCACTGACCATGATGAAAAGCAATATGAGCGCCGAAATCACGCCAGCGGCAAAGTGTTTGCAGTGATCAGTCGGACGCGAGGTCATGCTCGAAGCCGCGCGCCGATGTGTCGGTCCTGACGCCGGTCGGCTCGCGGGCGGTGTTGACCCAGCCCGACCACGCCGCACGCCCGCGGCACCGACGCAAACCGGGTATCGGTCGACGTTTGGCGCCGCGGGCAGCGGGTAGGCCCCGCTTCGGTGATGAAAGTCAAACGGTCCAAGCCCGCTCCCCTTACGACGGCCATGCTCGTGACGTTCCTGCTGGCCGGCTGCGGCAGCTTCACCACTGGCGAATCCAGCAATCGTGGGTCCGGTTCGCAGACGCCGGAGACCACCGTCGAGAACGCTTTCGTCGTACCGCGCTACTTACCCGGATCGTGCGAGATCCAGGTCGGCGACACCGCACAGTTGCGGTTCACCATCACCAACAATCGACCGGCGGACACCGAACGGCTGGAGGCGATCACGACGACGGCCGCCGAGACCACCCGCATCGACCCGAGCCCTCCGATCGAGATCCACGCGGGCACCGCGCTTGCCACCGGTCAACCAGTCGAACCGCGCCGGCCGCTCACCGTCACCCTTGACGGCATCACCCAAACCGTTCGGCCCGCCTCCAACGTCGACGTGACCTTCCGTTTTCAGAAGTTCGGCGAGCTGACCATGCCCGTCCCCGTCGAAGCCTGCCCGACCCAGCGATGAGCAACGGCAGGCACGATCGCACTGCACTAAGGGGTTGATCGCACGCACCCGCTGCGTGCAATCAACCCGTTAGCACGCGGTGAGGCCGAAGCGCTGCCGAACTGACTACCCTCGACCAGGTGGACGCACCCGAACTCGTCGCCCTGCTGCGCGACCGGCGGATCGCGGTGCTCACCGGCGCGGGGATGTCCACCGACTCGGGAATCCCCGACTACCGTGGCCCGGACTCGCCGCCGAGCAACCCCATGACGATCCGCAAGTTCACCTCCGACCCCGTGTTCCGGCAGCGGTACTGGGCGCGCAACCACCTCGGGTGGCGTCACATGGATGCCACGCTGCCCAACGCCGGCCATCGGGCCCTCGCCGCGCTCGAGGCCGCGGGTGCGGTGTCGGCGCTGATCACCCAGAACGTCGACCTGCTGCACAGCAAGGCGGGCAGCCACAACGTCGTCAACCTCCACGGCACCTACGCGCAGGTGATCTGCCTCGACTGTGCGCACACGATGAGCCGCGCCGCCCTGGCCGATCTGCTGGAGGCGGCCAATCCGGGCTTCGCCCAGCGGGTCGCCGAGTCGGTGGGCGGCATCGCGGTCGCCCCGGACGCCGATGCCGTCGTCGGCGACACCACGTCGTTCTGCGTCGTCGACTGCCCGCATTGCGGCGGGATGCTCAAACCCGACATCGTCTACTTCGGCGAGAGCGTCCCGAAAGAGCGGGTGGCTCAAGCCTATTCGATGGTCGATGCGTCCGATGTCCTACTGGTCGCGGGGTCGTCGCTGACGGTGTACTCGGGTTACCGGTTCGTGCGCCACGCCGCGGCGGCGGGTATGCCGATCGCGATCATCAACCGCGGACCCACCCGCGGCGATGCGCTGGCGACGGTCAAGATCGACAACGGGTGCTCGCCCATGCTGGCGTTGTTGGCCGACGAGCTGCCCGCCTTCGCGACGTCGACGGGAATGACGGCGTGACCCAGACCTCCGAGGACGCCTCGTGGCTCCGTGAGCTGATCGACCGGCATCGCCCTGATCCCGGGCCGGTCACCGGCCGATGGGCACTGGGCATCGGCGACGTGATCGCCGAGCACTCGCTCACACCCGACAAACTCCGGCGGCTGGTGCGCAAGCTCAACCACTTCGGCGGCGTGGCCATCAGCGAGGACGCGGTCGAATTCGACGGGGACACCGTGGAATGGGCGGAGGTCGAAGAGGTCCGCACCCGCAGCCTGATCGAGTACCTGTTCACCGGCGGAGTGGACAAGCAGATCGATAAGCTGCCGCTGCCGTGGTTTCCGTTCCGGCACAAGGTGCTCGGAGTGGTCTCGCGCGCTGCGCTGACGCTTCTGCTGGCCGCGGCCAAGCAGCAACTCGAAGGCGGAGCGCTGGAGATCCGGATCCCGGCGGAGGTGCGCTACGACGGCCTGTTGCGCACCCGCGAGCTCACACCGGGAATGCTGGCGGCGGTGATCCTCGCAGATCCGGTGGTCCGCGAATGCTTCGAGGCGACCGCGAAGGCCAACGGCGTGACGGTGCAACCGGCCGACGACGACGTGATGGAAAGCGCCGACGAGCGCGCCGACCAGATCAAGGCGATGCTCGAGGGAATCTCGGCGCGCATCCGATCGCTGGGCGATCACTAGCGCACCGGCTTAGACGGCCACCAGGTCGTCGGCGTGTACGGCGGGCCGGCGCAGCTCCGGAGACAGATCCGACGTCGACCGGCCCAGCATCGTGGCCAACTCACCGCGGTCGTAGGCGACGACGCCGCGCGCGACCATCGTCCCGTCCTGCGCCCGCAACTCGACGACGTCGCCGCCGTAGAAGCGCCCCGACACCGCGGTGATACCGGCGGGCAGCAGCGAGCGCCGCTGTGTGACCACCGCGCGCACCGCACCGTCGTCGAGCGTCAGCGCGCCCGCGGCCTCGGCGGCGTAGCGCACCCAGAACCGGCGCGCCGACATCCGTTCGGGCCGCGGCGCGAACACCGTTCCGACGGACGCGTCGGACAACGCGGTCGCCGCATCCGAGGCCGCGGCCAACAACACCGGCACCCCGGCGTCGGCGGCCAGTAACGCCGACGACAGCTTCGACGCCATCCCTCCGGTGCCCAGTTGGCTGCCTCTGCCGGCCACCACGCCGTCGAGGTCCTCCGGCTGCGCCACTTCGGCGATGAAGCGCGCGTTACCCCTTCGCGGATCCGAATCGTAGAGCCCGTCGATGTCGGACAGCAGAATCAGCGCGTCGGCGCCGACCAGATGCGCGACCAGCGCCGAGAGTCGGTCGTTGTCGCCGAACCGGATCTCGTTGGTGGCCACGGTGTCGTTCTCGTTGACGATCGCCACCGCGTGCAGCGCTCGCAAACGGTCGAGCGTGCGCTGGGCGTTGGTGTGCTGGACTCGCATCGAGATGTCGTGCGCGGTCAGCAGGACCTGTCCGACGGTGCGCTCATAACGCGCGAAGGCCGCGCTCCACGCGTTGACCAGAGCCACCTGGCCGACGCTGGCGGCGGCCTGTTTGGTGGCCAGGTCGGCGGGCCGTCTCGACAGCCGCAGCGGTTCGATGCCCGCCGCGATGGCCCCCGACGACACGATCACCACATCCGAGCCTGCCCGCATCCGGTTCTCGATGGCCTCGACCAGCACCGCGAGCCTACTGGCGTCAAACACTCCGGTCGGCGTGGTCAGCGCGGTGGTGCCGATCTTGACGACGACGCTGCGCGCGGTGCGCACCGCCGCCCGGTGCGCCGACTCGTCGGGGCGCGCGGAGGCGGTCATGACTCGCCGCCGGGGCGCCGCCGTTCCCGCCGCGCGGCCTTACGCTCGGCGGCCCCGACGCGATCGGTCTGCTCGAGCCGCTGATCCGTGCCGCGGCCCGACATCGGCACGTCGACGCCGGCGGGTGTCTGCGGCTCCCAATCGAAGGTGACCTCACCGATGGTCACCGCGCATCCGGGTCGCGCGCCCAGCTTCAACAGCTCATCCTCGACACCCAGGCGGGCCAGCCGGTCACCGAGGTAGCCGACGGCCTCGTCGTTGTCGAAATCGGTTTGGGCGACCCACCGTTCGGGCCGGACACCATGCACGACGAAGCCGCCGTGCCCATCCGGCTCGACGGTGAAACCGCTCTCGTCCACGGGGACGGGACGGATGACGGGTCGGCGCGGCACGACCGGCGGTTGCGCTTCGCGGTACGCCGACACCATCTCCCACAACGCGAAGGTCAGCTGCCGCAACCCTTCCCGGGTCACGGTGGACACCTCGAACACCGGCCAGCCGTAGCGGCGCACGATCTCCTCGCGCACGAATTCGGCCAGCTCGCGGGCATCGGGCACGTCAATCTTGTTCAGCACCACCGCACGCGGACGCTCGGCGAGGTCGCCCAGCGTCGAATCGCCTTGCAGTGTCGGCGTGTACGCGGCGAGCTCGGCCTCCAGCGCGTCGATATCGGAGACCGGGTCGCGGCCAGGCTCCATCGTCGCGCAGTCGACCACATGCACCAGCACCGCGCAACGTTCGATGTGCCGCAGGAAGTCCAGTCCCAGCCCGCGCCCCTGCGAGGCGCCGGGGATGAGACCGGGCACGTCGGCGACGGTGAAGGTGTTGCCGCCTGCGGACACCACGCCGAGGTTGGGCGCCAGCGTCGTGAACGGATAGTCGGCGATCTTCGGTTTGGCCGCCGAGATCACCGACACCAGGGAGGACTTGCCTGCGGAGGGGAAGCCGACGAGCCCGACGTCGGCGACGGTCTTGAGCTCCAGCGTCAGGTCGCGGACCTGACCCTTCTCCCCCAGCAGCGCGAAGCCGGGAGCCTTACGTGCGCGCGATGCCAGCGCGGCATTGCCCAGGCCGCCGCGGCCACCGGCGGCCGCTTCGAAGCGGGTGCCGGCGCCCACGAGGTCGGCGAGCAGCCGGCCGTCCTCGTCGAGCACCACCGTGCCGTCAGGAACCTTCACCTCGAGGTCGGCGCCCGCGGCCCCGTCCCGGTTGCCGCCTGCGCCCTGCTTGCCGGACGGTGCGACGACGTGCGGATGGAAGTGGAAGTCGAGCAGCGTGCGCACTTGGGGGTCGACGACCAGGATCACGCTGCCCCCGCGACCGCCGTTGCCGCCGTCGGGACCGCCGAGCGGTTTGAACTTCTCGCGGTGGACCGAGGCGCAGCCGTTGCCGCCGTTGCCGGCTCGCGCGTGGATCACGACGCGGTCGACGAAGCGAGGCATCGGTCTTCCTTTCCGTGACGAGTGTGAGCTACTGCCAGCTTCAGCCGGGAAGTCGCAGCAGCATCACATTCGCGGCAGGAAGTCAGGCCTCCTGCGGTGCCGGTCGAACGACGCTGACGATCTTGCGGCCGCGCTTTGAACCGAATTCGACGGCGCCGGGAGCGGTGGCGAACAGGGTGTCGTCACCTCCGCGGCCGACGTTGGTGCCGGGATGGAAATGTGTACCCCGCTGCCGCACCAGGATTTCGCCGGCCTTGACGATCTGGCCGCCGAACCGCTTGACGCCGAGCCGCTGTGCGGCGGAGTCGCGACCGTTCCGCGAGCTGGAAGCGCCCTTTTTGTGTGCCATGTCTGTGGTTCCCCTCAGTGCTTTCTGTCCGTCGCCTGACGGCTCATCACTTGATGCCGGTGACCTTGAGGACGGTCAGCTGCTGGCGGTGTCCCTGCCGCTTGTGGTAGCCGGTCTTGTTCTTGAACTTGTGGATGCGGATCTTCGGGCCCTTGGTGTGCTCGAGGATCTCACCCGTGACCGCGACCTTCTCCAGCGACTTCGCGTCGGAGGTCACCTTCGACCCGTCGACGACGAGGGCCACGGGCAAGGAGACGCTGGCGCCGGGCTCGGAGTCGAGCTTCTCGACCTTCACCACATCGCCGACGGCAACCTTGTACTGCTTACCGCCGGTCTTGACTATTGCGTACGTGACCTTCTCGGCTGCCATCGTCTTACTACTCCTACGTCGTTCACTGGGCGCGCGCGACTTGCCGCTGCGCTGGTCTGGGTTTGCGACTGCCGCCGACTCGCATGGTCCAGCCTGGCGACAACTGCTCAAGGCTACTTGAGCCGCCGCATGAGGGTCAAATCACCGCAGGTCACGGCTCGTCGGCCCCGGGCCACCAGATCAGCGCTCGTTGGTTGGCGGGCCCGCAGGCCGGGCGGCCGCGCGACGCCGGTGCCGCCCTCGCGAGACAGCCGCAGATGCGGCCCCCCTGGTGTCGTAGTCGCCGGAGTCCTCGTCCTCGTCCGAATCCTCGTCGTCGGTGTCCTCGTCGTCGTCCTCATCAGAGTCGTCGTCGGAGTCGTCGGCGCCGATGACCTCGATGTCGTCGTCGATATCGTCTTCGTCGTCATCGGAGTCCAGGTCGATCTCGTCCTCGTCCTCGTCGGAATCGTCGTCGGACTCGTCGTCCTCGTCGTCCTCATCGGAGTCGGTCTCGTCGAAGTCCTCATCCTCAAGGTCCTCGATATCGTCCTCGCCCGACTCGATCACCGCGGTGCGGATGGCTTCGGAATCGGTCTCGGCGACCTCCTCGGGCTTCTGATCGCGGCGCTCATCGTCGGTGGTGTCTTCGTCAGCGGCATCGTCGTCTGCGTCATGGCGACCGTTGGCCGCCGCCATCGCCTTGAACATCGGGTGCTCGCCCGCGGGATGCGGCGGGACCTTGGCCACGGCGACGTCGTCGGACTTGGCGCCGCGTTTTCCGCGCTTGCCGCGCCGACCGCCGGCGTCGGACTTGCGTCCGCTGCTCGACGTCGAGTCGACCGGGTCGCCGTGCAGCACGATTCCGCGCCCGCTGCAGTGTGTGCACGGGGTCGAGAACGCCTCCACCAGACCGGTGCCGAGCCGCTTGCGCGTCAACTGGACTAGACCCAGCGACGTCACCTCGGAGACCTGATGGCGGGTCCGGTCCCGGGCCAGCGCCTCGGTCAGCCGCCGCAGCACCAGGTCGCGGTTGTTCTCGAGCACCATGTCGATGAAGTCGATCACCACGATGCCGCCGATGTCGCGCAGCCTCAGCTGGCGCACGATCTCCTCGGCCGCTTCGAGGTTGTTGCGGGTGACGGTCTGCTCGAGGTTGCCGCCCGACCCGGTGAACTTGCCGGTGTTGACGTCGATGACGGTCATGGCCTCGGTGCGGTCGATGACGAGCGTGCCGCCCGAGGGCAGCCACACCTTGCGGTCCATCGCCTTGGTCAACTGCTCGTCGATGCGGTGCACCGCGAACACGTCGGGGCCGTCGGCGGAAGCGGGCTCGTATTTCGTCAGTCGCGGAAGAAGTTCGGGCGCAACCGAATTCACATAGTCGTTGATGGTCTTCCACGCATCGTCGCCGGAGACCGTCAGGCCCGTGAAGTCTTCGTTGAACAGGTCGCGGATCACCTTGACCAGCACATCGGGCTCTTCGTAGAGCGCGACGGCCGCACCGGCCTTCTTGGCGGTGATGTCGGCGGCCTTGGCCTCGATCTCGGACCAGCGCTTGGCGAGGCGTTCGACGTCGTTGCGGATGTCCTCTTCTTTGACGCCCTCGGACGCGGTGCGGATGATCACCCCGGCGTCTGGCGGCACCACCTCACGCAGGATCTCCTTGAGACGCTGGCGTTCCGTGTCGGGCAGTTTGCGGCTGATGCCGGTCGACGAGGCGCCGGGCACGTAGACCAGGTACCGACCCGCCAACGACACCTGCGTCGTCAACCGGGCGCCCTTGTGGCCGACGGGGTCCTTGCTGACCTGGACGACGACGTAGTCGCCCGGCTTGAGCGCCTGTTCGATCTTGCGGGCGGCGCCGCCGAGTCCGGCGGCTTCCCAGTTGACCTCGCCGGCGTAGAGGACACCGTTGCGCCCGCGGCCGATGTCGACGAACGCCGCCTCCATCGAGGGCAGCACGTTCTGCACGATGCCGAGGTAGATGTTGCCGACCAGGGAGGCCGACGCCGCCGAGGTCACGAAGTGCTCGACGACGACGCCGTCCTCGAGCACGGCGATCTGCGTGTAGCGGGCGCCCTCGTGCGGAGGTTCGGTGCGGACCTTGTCGCGCACGACCATCATCCGTTCGACGGCCTCGCGCCTGGCCAGGAATTCGGCCTCGCTCAGGATGGGCGGGCGGCGCCTGCCTGCGTCTCGGCCGTCGCGCCTGCGTTGCCGTTTGGCCTCCAGCCGGGTCGATCCGCTGATGCCCTGGATCTCGCCGTCGCCGCTGCCGGACTTGTCGTTTCTGGTCGACTTCCGCGGCTCGCGCTCGTGCACGACCGTGTTGGGTGGATCGTCGGGCGAGGTCGCGTCGCTGTCGTCCGCCGACCCCGATTTGCGACGACGGCGGCGACGGCGACGGCGGGTGGCGCCATCGGTGCCGGTGTTCTCGTCGTCGCCGTTGTCCTCGTCGGAGTCGTCCGAGTCGTCGCTGTCGGAGTCCGAACCCTGAGAACCGCCCTGATCGGCGTCCCCGTCGCCGTCGGCGTCGTCGCCGTTCTGCTCACCGCGACCGCGGCCCCGTCCGCGCCGACCGCGGCGGCGACGGCGACCGGAGGGCCGCTCGGACTGGTCGTCCTCGCTGTCCTGGCCGTCGTCATCGTCGTCGGTGTCGTCGTCATCGTCGTCGGCGTCGGCGTCGTATTCGAAGCGGACGGGCTGCGGCGCGACGAACAGCGGCATGTATTCAGCGCGCTGCGGCGCCTCTTCGGCGGGGGTCTCCAGAATCGTCCGGGACTCCGGCTCGTCTCCGTTGCTCGGTTCGGCGGCAGCCGCCGGTTCGGGCGTCTGCGGCGCGTCGGCAGCGTCAGCGAGCGCTTCGCGCACGCGTTGAGCCTCGTCCTCCCCGAGGGCGGATTCGGCGGTGCGAGGGCGGCCGTCCAGCGCGGTCAGCGCCTCGAGAACCCGCTCGCTGGTGGTGCCCAGCACCTGGGCCAGCGAATCGACTCTCAACGACTCCGGCTGAGAGTCCTGTGCTTCTCGCGTGTCTTCAGATAGGTCTTCGGTGGGGGCATCTTCGGCCACGTAGTCTCCTTAAGCCCCCGGGCGCGTCGTGTTTGACGCGGCCACGCGAGGGCTTCCGCTATGGACCCGGGTGACTTCGCCCGAGCTTGTTGTGGTCTCGCTCCGAGCGGCCCACTGGGGGACCATCCCGGTGCCGGTCTGAATGATGGCTGGACGGTCGGCGCCGCATCACGCGTGGCGATGGTCGCGCACGTCTAAGTCTTCATTCGGGTGTCCGGTCCCCGTTGGCGGCCGGTCACCCGAGTCGAGTATCCCACATCACGACGCCCCGCCCGACCAGGCTGGGCGAGACAGGTCGCGAAACCCCTACTTGCCGGTGAACCAGAGATCGATCTCGCGCGCGGCGGACTCCGGGGAATCCGAGCCGTGAACGAGGTTGTCCTGGGTGATCAGGGCCAGGTCACCGCGGATGGTGCCCGGTGCCGCCTTCTCCACGGGGTCGGTTCCGCCTGCGATCTGGCGGAACGCCGCGATGGCGCGTGGACCCTCGACGACCGCCGCCACGACCGGGCCCGATGTGATGAACGCGAGCAGCGAATCAAAGAACGGCTTGCCCTCGTGCTCGGCGTAATGCCTGCGGGCCAGCTCGTCGCTGACGGTCACCAGCTTCAGCTCGGCGATCGCCAGCCCTTTGCGTTCGATCCGGGAAAGAATGTCACCGACAAGACGCCGCTTGACGCCGTCGGGCTTGACCAACACGAGGGTCCGTTCAATCGGCTCAGTCACGGCCGACAGAATAGCCGCCGAAATCGACTACTCCGGCGGACGCTGCTGACCAGGCAGAAGTCCCCTCTTCTGTCGGCGAAGGACCTCGGCGCGCAGATAGGCGATCATCAGCCACACCACCAGGAAGATCACCCCGACGAAGGCGATCGCCCCGTCGAGGACCACACCCGCGATCAGCACGACCTGAAGGCCCACATTCACCCAGATCGCCCAGGGCTTGCCCTGCACACCGGCCAGCAGTACCAGGATCACCGCCATCCCGATGAGGAAGCCGCCGGTGGCCGCGGTGAGCCCGCCGCCGATGTTGGCCACCACCGGCAGCGCCAGCAGCACGACGATGGCTTCCAGGATCAGCGTGCCCGCCATCACCCCGCGGAAGCTCTTCCAGGGATCCGGCTGCTGCGGCGCCGGTTCGGTCATTGCGGATCCTTTCCGAACAGCGTGCGTGCCGCTCCCGCGGTGACGACCGACCCGGTGATCACGATCCCCGCGCCACCCAGCAGTTCACCCTCGATCGCCGACTCCTCGACGATCGCGGTGGCGATCTCGATCGCGTCGGGCAGCGTCGCCGCGGTGACCACCCGCTCGGGACCGAACCTCTGCTCGGCCACCAGCGCCAATGCCTCCACGTCGAGCGCGCGCGGTGATCCGTTGTGCGTGACGACCACCTGGTCGAACACCGGTTCCAGGGCGGTCAGGATGCCGTCGACGTCCTTGTCGCCCATCACCGACACGACGCCGACCAGAATGCGGAAGTCGAACTCCTCCTGCAGTGCCTGCGCCAACGCCGCGGCTCCGGCCGGATTGTGCGCGGCATCGATGAAAACCGTTGGCGCGCTGCGCATCCTCTCCAGGCGGCCGGGGCTTGTCACCGCGGCGAAACCCGCCCGCACCGCGTCGATGTCCAGCTGGCGCTGTGCCCCGGCGCCGAAGAACGCCTCGACGGCCGCAAGCGCGAGCGCGGCGTTGTGCGCCTGGTGTTCTCCGTGCAGCGGCAGGAAGATGTCGGAGTACAGGCCGCCGAGGCCCTGCAGTTCGAGCAGCTGCCCGCCGACGGCGACCTGCCTGCCGAGCACCGCGAACTCCGAGTCCTCGCGCGCGACCGCCGCGTCGGCGCGCACCGTCTGGGCCAGCAGCGCTTCCATCGCCTCGGGGGCCTGCCTGCCGATGATCGCGACCGTATCGGTGGGCACCAGGTCGTCTTCCTGTTTGCCGATGATCCCGGCCTTTTCGGCGGCGATCTCGGCGAGGGTGTCGCCCAGGTACTCGGCGTGGTCGACACCGATCGGAGTGATCACCGTGACGGGGGCGTTGACGACGTTGGTGGCGTCCCAGCGACCGCCGAGGCCGACCTCGACGACGGCGACGTCGATCGGCGCATCGGCGAAGGCGGCGAACGCCATCGCGGTCACCACCTCGAACTTGCTCATGGCGGGTCCAGCCTTCCCCAGGACGCCGGCCTCGGACTGCTGATCAACCAGGTGCACGAAGGGCTCGATCTCGCGGTAAGTGTCGACGTAGGCCGCGGGGCTGATCGGCTTGCCGTCGATCGAGATGCGCTCGACCGCCGATTGCAGGTGCGGGCTAGTGGTGCGTCCGGTGCGACGATGCAGTGCCGTCAGCAGCGCATCGACCATCCGCGCGACCGATGTCTTGCCGTTGGTGCCCGCGATGTGGATCGACGGGTAACCGCGCTGCGGTGAGCCGAGCAGTTCGAGCAACGCCGAGATGCGCGTCGTGCTGGGTTCGAGTTTCGTTTCGGGCCAACGCTGGTCGAGCAGGTGCTCGACTTGCAGGAGCGCCGCGATCTCGTCCGGTGAAGGCTCGGGATCCGGCGGCCCCAGCGGCTCCACGTCCGGCTCTGGCCGGTCGTCCGGCTCCGGGTCGGTCATCGCAGCGCGGCCAACCTCGCGGCGATGCGGTCGACTTCCTCCTGGGCGATCTGTTGGCGTCCGCGGATCTTGTCGACGACTTCTGCGGGAGCCTTCGCCAGGAACGCCTCGTTTCCGAGTTTGCCTGTGGTACTGGCCAGTTCCTTCTGCGCCGCGGCGAGATCCTTTTCCAGCCGGCGCCGCTCGGCGGCCACGTCCACGGTGCCCGAGGTGTCGACCTCGACGGTCACGGTGCCGCGCGACAGCCGCACCTCGATGGCCGCGGTCGGGGCGAAGCCATCAGAGTCGGTGGTCAGCCAGGCCAGCGAGCGCACGGCGGGCACCTGCGCCTGCAGGTCCGCGCCGACGATGTCCGACAACCGCGCAGGAACCTTCTGCCGGTCGTTGAGTCCCTGATCGCTGCGGAAGCGACGCACCTCGGTGATCAGCTTCTGCATGTCCGCGACCCGTTGCGCGGCAACCGGATCGGGTTCGAAACCCGATGGCGTCGGCCAGTCGGCGATCACCAGCGACTCGCCACCGGTCAGTGTCTTCCACAACACCTCGGTGACGAACGGCATCACCGGATGCAGCAGCTTCAGCAGTGTGTCCAGTACCGCGGCGAGCACGGCCGTGGTGTGCGTGATGTCCTCGGCGAGCTGAACCTTGGCCAGTTCGACGTACCAGTCGCAGAACTCGTCCCAGGCGAAGTGGTAGAGCGATTCGCACGCGCGGCTGAACTCGTAGGCGTCGAAGGCCGAATCCACCTCCGCGCGAACCTGTTCCATCCGGCCCAGGATCCACCGGTCGGCGTCGGTCAGCTCGGCGGCGTCCGGCAGTGCATCCGGCGCCGCGCCGTTCATCAACGCGAACCGGGTGGCGTTGAACAGCTTGGTGGCGAAGTTGCGTGAGGCTCGGGCGTGATCCTCGCCGATGGACAGGTCACCGCCCGGGCTCGCCCCGCGGGCCAGCGTGAATCGCAGCGCATCGGCGCCGAAGAGCTCCACCCAGTCCAGCGGGTCGATCCCGTTACCGCGCGACTTGCTCATCTTGCGGCCGTGCTCGTCGCGAATCAGTCCGTGCAGGAAGACGTTCTGGAACGGCACCTGGGGTCCGCGCTGACCGTCGAGGGTGATCGCCGGGTCGTCGGCGACGAAGGTGCCGAACATCATCATCCGCGCCACCCAGAAGAACAGGATGTCGTAGCCGGTGACCAGCACGGTCGTTGGATAGAACTTGGCGAGGTCGGGGGTTTGGTCCGGCCAGCCCATGGTGGAGAACGGCCACAGCGCCGAACTGAACCAGGTGTCGAGCACGTCGGGGTCCTGCTCCCACCCCTCGGGCGGCGTCTCATCGGGCCCGACGCAGACGGTCTGGCCGTCGGGGCCGTGCCAGATCGGGATGCGATGGCCCCACCACAGCTGGCGCGAGATGCACCAGTCGTGCATGTTGTCCACCCACGCGAACCACCTGGGCTCGAGGCTGGGAGGGTGAATCACGGCGTCGCCGTTGCGAACTGCGTCACCGGCGGCCTTGGCCAGCGCCTCGACCTTGACCCACCATTGCAGCGACAGCCGCGGCTCGATCGGCTCGCCGCTGCGTTCGGAGTGGCCGACGCTGTGCACGTACGGCCGCTTCTCCGCGACGATGCGGCCTTGCGAGGCCAGCGCCTCGCGCACCTTGACCCGCGCCTCGAAGCGGTCCTGGCCGTCGAATTCCGTTCCGGTGCCGACGATTCGGCCCTTGGTGTCCATGATGGACGGCATCGGGAGCTGGTGGCGCAGACCGATCTCGAAGTCATTTGGGTCGTGGGCGGGAGTCACCTTGACGGCGCCCGTGCCGAATTCGGGGTCGACGTGCTCGTCGGCGACGATCACGATGTCGCGGTCGATGAACGGGTGCGGCAGCGACGTTCCGACCAGGTCGCGGTATCGCTCGTCGTCGGGGTGCACCGCGATCGCCGTGTCGCCCAGCATCGTCTCGACGCGGGTGGTGGCGACGACGATGTGCGGTTCGTCGTCGTTGAGCGAGCCGTACCGGAACGACACCAGCTCACCCTCGATGTCTTCGTATTTGACCTCGAGGTCGGAGATGGCCGTCTCGAGCACCGGCGACCAGTTGACCAGTCGCTCGGCCTGGTAGATCAGGCCCGCGTCGAAGAGTCGCTTGAAGATCGTGCGCACCGCGCGCGACAGGCCCTCGTCCATGGTGAACCGGTCGCGACTCCAGTCGACGCCGTCGCCGAGGCGGCGCATCTGCGCGCCGATCGTGCCGCCGGATTCCCGCTTCCAGTCCCAGACCTTGTCGACGAACAGGTCGCGGCCGAAATCCTCTTTGGTCTTGCCGTCGACCGCGAGTTGCTTCTCGACGACCGACTGGGTGGCGATGCCGGCGTGATCCATGCCCGGTAACCACAGCACCTCGTAGCCCTGCATCCGCTTGCGGCGCGTCAGCGCATCCATCAGCGTGTGGTCCAGCGCGTGGCCCATGTGCAGGTTGCCGGTGACATTCGGCGGGGGCAGCACGATCGAATAAGCGGGCTTGCTGCTGGTCGCGTCGGCGGTGAAGTAGCCGGCCTTGACCCAGCCCTCGTAGAGGTCGCTCTCCACTGCGGCCGGGTCCCAGGACTTGGGCAGGGCTTCGGCAGAGGATCGGGGGCTGGCGGTCACCCCGCAATTCTAGGAATGCAGTGCGCGGTGTCGCTAAGTGCCCCGAACGGAGCGGCTTTTCGCTCCTGATGCGATGTGACGTGCGCTACCTGTGCAGGCGCGTCGTCTCCAGCGTCACCCCGGCGGCGGGTAGGCGGGTGAGCAATGCGTCGCCCATCGCCGCGGCGGGGGTGAGCACGCCGCGAAGGTCGGAGAGCTTGTCCCGGTCCAGCGCCAGCGCGAGCCCGCACTCCCCCAACAGCACCGCCGTCGCCTTGTAGCCCGGATCGCCCTTCTGCGACATGACGGCCCGATACCGGGTGCCCGTGGTGGTCGTCGCGTACGTTTCGACGGTGTAGTGGCCGCTCTCGCGGACCTTCTCGCTGGGACCGGTGCCGGGTTTGGGCAGCACTCGGTCGACCAGCTTGCTGGGCACGCGGTCGAAGTAGCGGCTGCCCAGCGCCATCGTCGCGACGTTGCCGGCCGCGGCCAGCGCCGATGCCACCGGCGCGAGCACCGACTTGCCCATGCTCATCTGTTCGCCGTACTCCAGGCGCCGACCATAGGCGTAGTCGAGTAATGCGTTGCTGCGCCGCACGATACGGGTGTTCACCGCGGCCATCACGAAAGGCGCAACCCAGTACCCGTCGAGTTCCGGTGCGATCTCCGCGCCCCGCCGCCACCGCAGATCGGGTTGGCCGCCCAGTTCGGGTTCGGCGGCGCGGTCGGGGGTGAGCGTGTACGGGTCGTTCATCACCCGTCGCGCCTCTTCGTCCGACGACGCCGCCCGCATGACCTCGATCATCGACGCGGCCGTACCGCCGGAGACCCCTCCCTTGAAGGACCGCACCACCAGGTTGGTGTCGGTGAGTTCGCCCGCACCGTCCTGCTGCGCGCGCCGATACAACGCGAACACCGTGAGATCCGATGGGACGGAATCGAATCCGCACGAGTGCACGATGCGCGCACCGGTGTCGGCAGCCTGCTTGTGGTACTGGTCGATGCTCTCGCGGATGAACAACGACTCACCGGTCAGGTCCGCATAGTCGGTGCCGGCGGCCGCGCACGCCGCGACCAACGGCAGACCGTACTTCGCGTAGGGACCCACCGTGGTCACCACCACGCGCGTTTGTGTGGCCATCGCGTTCAGGGTCGACGGCTGCGACGCGTCCGCGGTGATCAGCGCCCAGGAGGCGGCCTTGTCACCCAGGGAGTCTCGGACCGCGATCAGCTTGTCGTGCGATCGACCTGCGAGCGCGATCCGGGCGTCCGGCGCCGTCCTGGCCAGGTATTCGGCGGTGAGTTTCCCGACGAACCCGGTTGCTCCGTACAAGACGATGTCGAATTCCCGCTCCGGTGCGCTCATGGTCGCGACGCTACCCGAGCGTCTCGGGCACCTCGATGTCCTCACCGAGCACGTGCCGGGCCAAGAACCCGATGACGACCTGGTACCAAATCTTGGCGTGTTGCGGTGTGAGCACCCAGTGGTTCTCCGACGGGAAGTACAGGAACCGGTGCGGGCTGTCGCCGTCGGCGTCGGCGGGCAGCGCGGAGTGGGTCAGCAACTCGTACCAGAACCGCAGTGCCTGGCCGATCGGCACCCGGTAGTCCTTGTGGCGTGGATGACCAGCATGGGCGTGCGAATGTCGCCCACGTGGTGGTGCGGCGAGTTGGCCTGCGCCATGTCGCGCGTCATCTCGCGTAGCCAGTAGTACGAGGAGTCGGTGGTGGCGCCGAACTGGTCGAGCGCCCAGAGGCTGGCGTGGGTGACGATCGCGTCGAACCTGTCGGTGTGGCCGGCGACCCAGTTGGCCATGTAACCGCCGAACGATCCACCCATCGCCGCGGTGCGGGACGCGTCGATGCGCGGATGCGCGCACGCGGCGTCGGTGATGGCCATCAGATCCTCGAACGGGGCACCGCCCCATGCGCCCCAGCCACGTGCGATGAAGTCCTGCCCGTAACCGGTGGACATCCCCGGATCGGGCAGCAGCACCGCATACCCGCGAGCCGCCAGTAGCCACGGATTCCACCGCCACGACCACACGTTCCAGCTGGCCAGCGGGCCGCCGTGGATCCACAACAGCAGCGGCGCCTCGCCGTCTCCCGCCGGGAGCGCCAGCCACGAACGCACCCGCCTGCCGTCGGCGGAGGTCGTCTCGAGTTCGGTCAGCGTTCCCGGCAGCGGCGGCAACCCCGCACACGGGAGTTCGGTGATCGCGCCGTCGGGGTCGATGCGCACGGGGTGGGGTGGCGCGGCGTAGGAGCTGCGCAACGCGAACAGCACACCGCCCGCAGCGGCCACCACGTCGGAGTAGCAGTAATCGTCGAAGGTCAGCTGAGTCACCGCGCCGTCGGCGAGGTCGACACGGAAAACCGGGGCCCTGCCGTCCTGATCGGCCGTGACGATCACCGCCGAGCCGTCCCGCAGCCATGTCACCGATGCCGGCCACCGGTCCCAATCGTCGGTGAGCACGCGTGGGCTGTCACCGAATCGGATGCAGCCCAGCGTTATTCGCGGTGGGGTGTCGGGGTTCGAGAACGTCTCGCGCAGGTAGACGACAGTGGCACCGTCGGGGGAGATGGCCGGACTCCACACGTCGGCGGCGGGCTCCTCCACCACCACCGTGCGTTCGCCGCTGTCGAGATCGATGCGCATCAACACCGAATGCCGAGATGCGCCGGGGGCGGGCCGCTGCCACGTGGTGACCAGGAAGCGCCCGTCGGAACTGACGTCGAAGTCGGAGTCGCGCAATGCAGCGCCCGGCGCGGCGGTCAGGTCGCGGACGTCCTCACCGCGGGCGGAATCGTCGGTCAACGCGACGCCGAGCAGGTGCGGCTCGCCCGGCCCGAGATCGGAGTCCCAGTGGCGGATCGGATAACCGGTGTGCAGGATCGCGGTGATCTTGTTGTCCTTGCGCAGGGACCGGAGCCGACGGTCGTCGTCGATGGTCCGAGCCGACGGCATCAGCGGTGAGCGCACCACAACGACGTCCTCCTCGCGGGCGGGGCGCACCGCCTCGACGCCGCCGGGAAGCGCCAACACCTGCGCCGCTTCACCGCCGGTCGACGGGAGCCGCCACAGCGCGGCGGGCGGCTCGTCGTCATCGGGGGTCGGGCGGACGGCGATGAACAGCAGATCGCCGTTGGCCGCGAACGCAGGCGCCGACTCCCCCTTCGTCCCTCGCGTCAGTCGGCGTGCCGGTTGGGCACCGGCGGGATCGAGCTCCCAGACCGCGCTGACGTATTCAGTTCTCTTGTCGTTGAGTTGGGCGACGGTGGTCACCAACCGTGTTCCGTCCGGCGACAGCGCCAGCCCCGAGAGGCGGGGCAACGCGACGTACTCGTCGAGGTCGTGGAAAGGGGCGCGAGACGAGGTGGACAGGGCGTCGGGGGCCGTCGCGATCATGCCCCGTTCGTAGCACACCGATCGGACGCCTTCTCTGCACGAAACTGCGCGCTCGGCGCGCTAGGTTCGACAGATGCCGAAGCGGATCGTAGTTGTCGGGGCAGGCATCGCCGGGCTGGCGAGCGCCGTCGCGCTGCAACAGCGCGGACACGACGTCACGCTCGTCGAGGAGCGCGCCGACACGTCGTCCGGCGCCGGAATCAGCATCTGGCCCAACGCATTGGCCGCACTCGACGACATCGGCCTCGGCGATCCGGTGCGTCAGGCGGGCGGCCGGGTCACCGCGGGCGCGGCCCGTTGGCGTGACGGCAGCTGGCTGCGGCGACCCGAACGGCAACGCCTCATCAAGGCCCTCGGCGAACCTCTCGTGGTCATCCGCCGCTCGGCGTTGACATCGATCCTGGCCGGTGCGCTCGCCGACGGCACCCTGAAAGCCGGAGTGGCGGCCGAGGCGCTGGCGACGACCGCCGACGGCGTGAGAATCAGGCTGGCCGACTCCGCGGTGCTGGAGGCCGAGGCCGTCGTGGGCGCCGACGGCACCCATTCGATGGTCGCCCGTCATCTCAACGGACCGCTGCACAACCAATACGTCGGCTACACCGCGTGGCGCGGAGTGGCTGAGTGCACGATCGATCCTGAGCTCGCGGGCGAGACGCTCGGACCCGCGGTCGAGTTCGGCCACGTGCCGCTCGGAGAGGACCACACCTACTGGTTCGCCACCGAACGCGTACCCGAGGGGACGACGGCGCCGCAGGGTGAACTGCCCTACCTCCAGGAACGGTTCGCGTCGTGGGCCGCGCCCATCCCCGAGATCCTGGCCGCCACCGACCCTGAGGCCGTCCTGCGCAACGACCTCTATGACCGCGACGAGGCCCGCAGGTGGTCGCGGGGTTCGGTTGTGACGGTCGGTGACGCCGCGCATCCGATGCGCCCGCACCTTGGACAGGGCGGTTGTCAGGGACTGGAGGACGCCGCGATCCTCGCGAGGTTCCTCGATGGCGACGACGATGTCACCACGGCCTTCGCGCGGTTCGTGAAGTTCCGCCGCCCGCGGGTCCGCTCGCTGGTCCGCGAATCGCGGTTCATCGGGCGCGTCATGAATCTGCCGCCGGCGATCAGTGCGCTCGTGAGCCGTGCGACGGTGCTGGGACCCGAAGCCCTGGTGGCCCGCCACCTGGCCGATGTGGCGTCGCGGTCGGCGTTCAAGCTGCCGACCGACCGCGACCTGTTCGCGGTGTGACCGTGCGGTTGGGCCCGCTGGTCGTCGACGCGGCCGACCCGCCGGCGATGACCGTCTTCTGGGCCGCGGTCCTCGGCGCCGAGGCCCAGCGCAGGCTGTTGGTCTTCCGACCGCAGAACTGCCCGACGACGGTGAAGAACCGCGTCCACGTGGACCTCTACGTGCGCGATGTCGCGTCGCTCCTCGACCTCGGCGCCCGCGTCCTCGCCGAGCACACCGGGTGGACGATGCTGGCGGACATCGAGGGCAACGAATTCTGCGCGTTCCCGCAGGACCCGGGAGGAGGCCCGCCCGCCCGCGTCTTCGCCGTCTGCACGGACAGCGACCGGCCCGAAGAGCTCGCCGCCTGGTGGGCGCCCCGGGTGGGAGCCGAACTGCGGGACGGCCCCGACGGGGCGCCGCGGTGGCTCTACGGGTCGGCCGGTTGGGAGGACCTCATCTGGAAGTTCGTCCGCGTCGACGACGACCGTGTCGTTCCCAACCGCTGGCAGTGGAGCGTCGACTCGGCTCCCGGGGCACTGAGCGACCCGCAGGGCAACGAGTTCAGCGTGCTCGGGCGATCGTCCCGATCGGGTTGAACAGCGCGGTGCACATCTGACGCGGGTTGACGAAGCCGAACAGGCCGCTGGACGGCATCGAAGCGCAACCGGTCGCCGAGGCAGGCATCGTCCGCGCGGTCGGAGCGGACGGACCCGACGGCGTGGTCCATACGGCGGGCGTCGCGCCGCGGGGTCCGCACTTCGGCCACGCCTTCAGGCCCTGGGTGCGCAGGACATTCTCGGCAACGCGGATCTGCTCGGCGCGCGACGCGGTCGCCGGGTTGCCGACACCGCCGTTGGCGGCCCAGGTGGCCTGCTTGAACTGCAGACCCCCATAGTGGCCGTTACCCGTGTTGATCGCCCAGTTGCCACCGGACTCGCATTCGGCGATGGCGTCCCAGTTCACCGAATCGGCGTTGGCTGTGGCCAACGACGACTCGGACAGTGCCATCGGCACCATCGCAAGCGCTCCGGAGATCGCCGCGGCCAAGAAGCCCTTGCTCACTGCAGTACGAACGTTCATCTCTGCGGTCCTTCCCCGACCGTTTTCACAAGGCCCGCATCCGAGAACCCCTCGATCTCCGCTGCGGTTATCCGGTGTGTCGGGTGATGAACGTCACGTGTTACGCGAGGGTCAAAAGTTTTATTCGTTACTTAATTGGCGTAAGAGCCTTCTGAGAAAGAAGAGGCGGTGCCGGATACCCGGCACCGCCTCTTCGTTAAGACGAAACGCGTGCTTAGCCGCGACCGCCGCAGGTCGGCCATGCGCCGATGCCCTGCGACTGCAGCACGTTCTCGGCGACGCGGATCTGCTCCTCGCGGCTGGCGTTGTGCGGGGAGCCGCTGCCACCGTTCGATTGCCACGTGCCCATGGTGAACTGCAGGCCGCCGTAGTAGCCGTTACCGGTGTTGATGGACCAGTTACCGCCCGACTCGCACGCCGCGACGGCATCCCAGTTCACACCGCTGTCCGCATTGGCAGTGCCGGTGGCCAGAGCCATGGGCGCCAACGCGAGCGCTCCGGCAAAGGTCGCCAGGCCAAGTGTCTTGCGGATGTTCTTCAACTTCTATCCTTTCGCCACGCGCGCGCCAACACACACCCGCGCCAAAGCGCGCGGGGTGGGCATGCCTGTCAGCCAGGCCAGGGAGTTGGGCCGCACCGTCTCGGTCGGGTGCGACAGCGGGAGGCCGGAATGCCTCGCCGGGCCTCAGCGCCGGCGGCCGCCGGAGACCGTTCGCCTCCTACAGCCCCACTCACACACAGGTTCGTGGTTTCAAATTGTTTGCTCCGGGTAGAGCCATTGGGGACCGTACAAAAAGAGTTCGGCCGCCGTCATATCGAGCGAAGGTGTGTCGCGGCATGATCACGAAACGATTACGGCGCAGATTTCTCAGCATATTCCCAGGTTGCAGCGTGCTTTGACGAACACGGCAAAACTGGTGTCAGGACAAGTTCTCGTGAGCCATCTCACGGCTATTTTGTGAGCTGAACCACGCGTCTGTGGGGTCGCGTCCTGGTTGGTGCGGCGAAAACCGCAGTGTCGTCGACAAAATGACCGCAACGGGCATGATCGTCGCCCCATGACTGCGGCAACTTCGCTGGCCCTGCGACCCGGTTTAAGAGTTGGAACACGTTGCGCGTCAGCAACTCACGAGGTCGTTCGCTCACCGCCCCATTTCTCGCCCCTGCGAAGGCTTCACCGGGCTCGTTACGGCATCCGTTATCCCAGCGCGTCTTTCGTCGTCAATGCGACACCCGTTCGACACACTTTCGGGCCCGTGGACCCGCCGTATGCGACGGCCATGCTATGCGTCGCGCGTTTCGCCGCGACCGGCCCATCCGCAGCGGCATACCTTTGGGCGGGCTCGGGCACCGAATCAGTCCCCAGGGAGCTCGAATTCGCCCACCGCTGCAGGTGATGCCGCCGAAAGGCGCTGAGAGCCAGCCGTATTCGTGTATCTGTTATGCCGATAGTGCACTTTCACGCGCCGACCGATATCAGCACGTTGATGTGCTTATCACGGTAAAACGCGTACTAATTCACTGGCGGGAATTCAATTCACTCAATCGCGAATAGCGGGTATTTCAACCAGTTAATTTGCTAGGCAATTTGCACGTTGCGGATCGCCTTGAGATCGGCGGCGGTGTTGAGGTTGGTCAGCGCACGCTGTTCAGGCATCACGATCCGCTGCGTGTCGACCCGGTCGACCAGCGCGCGCATGCTGCGCTCCCCCGCGTCGATCAGTTCGTCGACGCGCCCAGCCAGCGCGGTGCGGTAGACGCCCGCCAGGTAGTGGTCACGCCCGTCCCAGGGCAGCACCACGTCCGCCCCGACGCGCACCGCCGGAGCGACCAATGCGTCGATCAACTCGACGGTCAACAGCGGCATGTCCACCGCGGAGACGAAAGCGAGTTCCGATCCGGCGTCGGCGGCCGCTCGCAGCCCCCGGCCGGTCGCCAGCAGTGGGCCGACGCCAAGCACCTCGTCGCGCAGAACCTCGGCGTCGAGCGCGGGCATCGCCTGCCCCGGGGCAGCGATGACGAAGATCGGCGCGCAACGCGGTTTGAGGATGTCCACCATCCGCTCGACAAGCGTGGCGCCTTCGTACGGCAACGTGGCCTTGTCGCGGCCCATGCGGCGGGAAGCCCCGCCCGCCAGGATGATTCCGGCCAGCGGAACGGTGGTCGTCATGACCGTGACGTTAGTCGACAGTCCAGGTGTCTTTGCCCCGAAGCAGTGACTGAAGCGCCGCCGTGTCGTGTGCCCTCTCGGTGCGGGCCGCGGCGATCTGCTGACGGGCCGCATCGTCGTAGGTCGGCTTGCTCACCTGGCGGAAGATGCCCATCACCATGTGCTCGAGGCTCTGATCCGACAGCCGCGACAACGCGAACGCGTACGCGGGGTCCTCGAGGTTGGCGTCGTGCACGACGATCTCGCCGGCCGACACGTCGGCGGTCTTGGCGATCTCGAGCCCGTAGCCGGACTTGACCACGCAATACTCGCCGTCGGCCCCGAACGTGACCGGCTCACCGTGGGTGAGGTTGATCAGCCGCTCCTCGGCGCCTTCCTTGCGCAGGGCGTCGAACGAGCCGTCGTTGAAGATCGGGCAGTCCTGCAGGATCTCGACCAGGGCCGCACCGCGGTGAGCGGCGGCGGCCCGCAGCACCTCGGACAACCCCTTGCGGTCGGAGTCCAGTGCACGCCCGACGAACGTCGCGTCAGCACCGAGCGCCAACGACACCGGGTTGAACGGGTAGTCCAGCGACCCCATCGGCGTCGACTTGGTGACCTTGCCGACCTCCGACGTCGGGGAGTATTGCCCCTTGGTCAACCCGTAGATCCGGTTGTTGAACAACAGGATCGTGATGTTGATGTTGCGGCGCAGCGCGTGAATAAGGTGGTTGCCGCCGATCGACAGCGCGTCACCGTCACCGGTGACAACCCACACCGACAGATCCTCGCGGGCCAGGGCCAGGCCGGTCGCGATCGTCGGGGCGCGGCCGTGGATCGAGTGGAACCCGTAGGTCTCCAGGTAATACGGGAAGCGACTCGAGCAGCCGATACCGCTGACGAACGCGATGTTCTCGCGGCGCAACCCCAACTCGGGCAGGAAGTTGCGGATGGTGTTGAGGATGACGTAGTCACCGCAACCGGGGCACCAGCGGACCTCCTGGTCGCTGGTGAAGTCCTTGGACTTCTGCGGCTGATCGGTCGTCGGCACCCGACTGGTGCCTGCGGTCAACCCGAGATCTGCTCCGATCAAGTCGGTCATACGTTCGCTCCCACACCGCTCACGCCGACTTCGACGGTGGCCGCCGCCAGTCGTGCGAACTTCACTTTGTCACTTTCCTTCTCGCCCAACGTTCCGTCCAGCGCCGCATCAATGATGCCCTCGACCTCGTCGGCCAGGAAGGCCATGCCTTCCACCTTGGTGACCGACTGGACGTCGACCAGGTACTTGCCCCGCAGCAGCAGAGCAAGTTGGCCGAGGTTCATCTCCGGGCACACGACCGTCGGATACCGCCGCAGCACCTCTCCGAGGTTGGCCGGGAACGGGTTGAGGTTGCGCAGGTGCGCCTGGGCGACGTTGATGCCCTTGCGGCGCGCCCGCCGGCACGCCTCACCGATCGGTCCGAAGCTGGAACCCCAACCGAGCATCAGCAGTTCGGCGTCACCTGTCGGGTCGTCGACCTCGAGATCGGACACGGCGATGCCGTCGACCTTGGCCTGCCGCAGCCGGACCATCAGGTCGTGGTTCTTGGGCTCATAAGAGATGTTGCCGGAGCCGTTGGCCGCTTCGAGGCCACCGATCCGGTGCTCGAGACCGGGCGTACCGGGGATCGCGAACTGGCGCGCCAGGGTCTCCGGATCGCGGGCGTACGGCTGGAACGGTTCTCCGGACTTGGCGAACGTGTGCTCGATGGCCGGGTAGCTGCTGACGTCCGGAATCCGCCACGGCTCAGAGCCGTTGGCGATCGCACCGTCGGAGAGGATGACCACAGGCGTGTGGTAGTTGACCGCGATGCGGGCGGCCTCCACGGCCACGTCGAAGCAGTCCGACGGTGAGCGGGGAGCCACCACCGCGACCGGTGACTCGCCGTTGCGGCCGTACATCACCTGCAGGAGGTCGGCCTGCTCGGTCTTGGTCGGAAGACCGGTGGACGGCCCACCGCGCTGCACGTCGATGACGATCAGCGGCAGTTCTGTCATCACCGCCAGACCGATCGCCTCGGACTTCAGCGAGATGCCCGGGCCCGAGGTGCTGGTGACACCCAGGGCGCCGCCGTAGGACGCGCCGATGGCCGCGCCGATGCCGGCGATCTCGTCCTCGGCCTGGAAGGTCATCACGTTGAAGTTCTTGTGCTTGGACAGCTCGTGCAGGATGTCCGACGCCGGGGTGATCGGGTAGGTGCCGAGCACGACCTGCAGATCGGCGAGTTGACCGGCGGTGACGATTCCGTAAGCCAGCGCGGTGTTACCGGAAATCTGGCGGTACTCACCGGTTTTGAGCTTGGCGGGTGCGACCTCGTAGGTGCTGGCGAAGGCCTCGGTGGTCTCGCCGTAATTCCAGCCGGCCTTGAGCGCGAGCACGTTGGCCTCGGCGACGTCGGGCTTGCGGGCGAACTTCTCGCGGATGAACGCCTCGCTGTGCTTGAGTTCGCGGCCGTACATCCACGACAGCAGACCGAGCGCGAACATGTTCTTCGCCCGCTGGCCGTCCTTCTTGGAGGCGCCGATCGGCTCGACCGCACCCAGCGTCAGGGTCGTCATCGGCACGGCCTGCACGACGTAGTCGGACAGTTCCTCGGTCTCCAACGGGTTGGCTTCATAGCCGACCTTGGCGAGGTTGCGCTTGGTGAACTCGTCGGAGTTGGCGATGATCAGACCGCCGCGGGGCAGGTCGGAGACGTTGGCCTTCAGCGCCGCCGGGTTCATCGCGACGAGCACATCGGGGCGGTCGCCCGCGGTCAGGATGTCGTAGTCGGCGATCTGGATCTGGAACGACGACACACCGGGCAGCGTGCCCTGCGGCGCGCGGATCTCGGCGGGGTAATTCGGTTGGGTGGCAAGGTCGTTGCCGAACAGGGCGGCTTCGGAGGTGAACCGGTCACCGGTGAGCTGCATACCGTCGCCGGAGTCGCCGGCGAATCGAATGACGACCTTCTCGAGCTTCTGTCGAGGACCCGCACTCCCCGGACTGACCGCGTTGTCCTTCGCTGCCACGAGGCCTGCCTTCCACACTGCGTGGGGACGTCCTCCGAGTCACAGTCGAGTCGACGCGCCGTCGGTGGACGTCCACCAAAATTTTTGATGTCACTGCCAGTACCGATTATTGCACTTTTCTTAGGCGGCCCTTCACCGGACTCGCCCGCGGCGTGCCGCACACGGAGGGTCGAACACACAGCTCAGTCGATGTGTGGATGCCTGCCGTGAGACATAACTGTGTTGTTCGTCACGTCTACGAGACAAAAATTCTAAGGAAATGGTTACCGTCCAGTAGCCGGTAGCTAGCACCCCATCGTCGGTGCTGGTCGTCCTGTTGTCAGTGCCGGGTGGACGCCGACTCCCCGCGCCGTTCGTGCCAACGCAGGCGCAGTAACAGCAGGTGGCGGTGCGCGCGGAAGCCAGCCGACAGCGGATCACGCCAGACCGGCATGCGGCGGTTCGGTTCGAGTTCGTTGTGCACGAATCCATTGTGCCGTCCGAATGGCGAGGACGCCGCCTCGCGCGCTGGCCCCGGCATGAACAGCACGGAAACGTTATCGACGTCGAATCGCCCTAGTGTGGAGTCATGGGTCGGGTCACAGCCAGGCGGCGGGTAAAGCATGTGACCATGGACTCCGCGGTGGCGCGGCCGGAGACCCTCGTCGTCGAGGAGCCGATGGAGATCCGCGTCAACGGCGCATCCATCACGGTGACGATGCGCACTCCGGGCTCCGATGTCGAACTCGCGCAGGGTTTTCTGCTCACCGAGGGGGTCATCGCCGGACGTGACGACGTGCTCACGGCGCGCTACTGCAGAGGCACGGGCGTCGACGACGCGGGCTTTTCGCAGAACACCTACAACGTCCTCGATGTGACGCTGGCCCCGCATGTCGCGCCGCCCGATGTCGACGTCACGCGCAACTTCTACACCACATCGTCGTGCGGGGTCTGCGGTAAGGCCTCACTGGAGGCGGTACAGCTGAGCAGCCGCCACGGCCCGGGGGACGATCCGACGACCATCACCGTGCAGACGCTCTCGCAGCTGCCTGCGCGGCTGCGCAAAGCCCAAAAGGTGTTCGCCAGCACGGGCGGCCTGCACGGCGCCGCGCTTTTCGACTCCGGGGGCACGACGCTCGCCGTGCGCGAAGATGTCGGCCGGCACAATGCGGTCGACAAGGTCATCGGGTGGGCGGTCGAGCAGGACCGCATTCCGCTGACGGGGACCGTGTTGCTGGTCAGCGGACGCGCCTCGTTCGAGCTGACGCAGAAGGCCGTGATGGCGGGCATTCCGGTGCTTGCGGCGGTGTCGGCGCCGTCGTCGCTGGCGGTCGATTTGGCCAGCCAGTCGGGGCTGACCCTGGTCGCCTTCCTGCGGGGCCGGTCGATGAACGTCTACACCCGCCCCGACCGCGTTGTGCACTGATGCGGCTCGTTCCTCGCCGCTTGATCGTCGTCAGGCGGACTTGTCGCGACGCTCCGGACGCGACGGCTTGCGCGGCACGATCGTCGGCAGCACGTTGTCCTGCACAGTCTCCTTGGTGACGACCACCTTGGCGACGTCGTCGCGGCTGGGGATGTCGTACATCACCGGCAGCAGGACCTCTTCCATAATGGCGCGCAGTCCACGAGCACCGGTGCCGCGGTGGATGGCCTGATCGGCGATCGCCTCGAGCGCCTCGTCGGTGAACTCGAGTTCGACGCCGTCCATCTCGAACAGGCGCGTGTACTGCTTCACCAATGCGTTCTTGGGCTTGGACAGGATCTGCACAAGGGAGTCCTTGTCCAGATTCGTCACCGACGCCACCACCGGCAAGCGGCCGATGAACTCCGGGATCAACCCGAACTTGATCAGATCCTCGGGCATGACCTCGGCGAAGTGGTCGGCGGTGTCGACGTCGGCCTTCGAATGCACCTCGGCGCCGAAGCCCAGGCCGCGCTTGCCGACGCGGTCGGACACGATCTTCTCCAGACCCGCGAACGCTCCCGCCACGATGAACAACACGTTGGTGGTGTCGATCTGGATGAACTCCTGGTGCGGATGCTTGCGGCCGCCCTGTGGAGGCACCGACGCCTGCGTTCCCTCCAGGATCTTCAGCAGAGCCTGCTGGACACCCTCACCGGAGACGTCACGGGTGATCGACGGGTTCTCGCTCTTACGGGCGATCTTGTCGACCTCGTCGATGTAGATGATGCCGGTCTCGGCGCGCTTGACGTCGTAGTCGGCGGCCTGGATCAGCTTGAGCAGAATGTTCTCGACGTCCTCGCCCACGTATCCGGCTTCGGTCAGCGCGGTGGCGTCGGCGATCGCGAACGGCACGTTGAGCATCTTGGCCAACGTCTGCGCCAGGTAGGTCTTACCGCAGCCGGTCGGACCGAGCATCAAGATGTTGGACTTGGCCAGTTCGACGGGTTCGGAGCGCGAATCGCGACTCTTCTCCCCCGCTTGGATGCGCTTGTAGTGGTTGTAGACGGCGACCGCGAGCGTGCGCTTGGCGGTGTCTTGTCCGATGACGTAACCCTCGAGGAACTCGCGGATCTCCGCGGGTTTGGGCAACTCGTCCAGCTTTACGTCGTCCGCATCGGCGAGTTCTTCTTCGATGATCTCGTTGCACAGATCGATGCACTCGTCGCAGATATAGACGCCCGGACCCGCAATGAGCTTCTTAACCTGCTTTTGACTCTTGCCGCAGAACGAGCACTTCAGCAGGTCACCGCCGTCTCCAATGCGCGCCATGGTGGTGGGGTCCTACTTTCCTCGCAGCCGATGAAGCTTCTTTTCTGTGGTTGCCTCGGGTGGTGAACCCGACGCTACCCGTTTGTTCCCGCGCGAGGCGACCGATAAAGCCGAATCGCGCCAGTGGTATTCATCTGTGTTCGCGCCAACATATCGTCTGATTACCCTCGGACCCCAGCGAACGCGCCGCCGTGTCGTTGGCGTGTCGTGGCCGTGACCGGACCGAGAGGGCGTCGGCACCCAACGTACCCGTTATCGGCGCGGTGCACGCCGGCGCCGATTCGGTGTGACGCTATCGGCGCCCGGGGCCTGCGGGACCCGGCCCAGCCGGCCCTGGCCCGACCGGACCCGGACCAGCGGGGCCCACCACTCCTCCGACACCGACGGGACCTGCGGGCCCCACGACGGGGTTCGGGGGGTTGACATAAACGGTCGCGTCGACGGGCACGCATTGGAGCGAGTAGACGTCCCAATACGTCCCTGCGGGACAGGCCGGTTCCTGAGCCTGGCTCACCGCCGGTGAGGCGATCTGAGCCAGGCCGCAAACCGCGGCCGTCACCGCCAACGCGGTCATCGCGAAACCCGCTCGCATCCCAAGTGTCATCGCCGTCCTCCCCTGGCCGTCCGCCCGTGCAGACGCACAGCGTGCCACGCCAAAGGCAGACGCGAACTGCATTTCGCGCGGTTGCGGGACAGATCAGGCGGTCTGGGCCGACAGCTTGCGGTACTCCAGGACGGTGTCGATGACGCCGTAATCCTTAGCCTCTTCGGCGGTCAGGATCTTGTCGCGGTCGGTGTCCTTGCGGATCTGCTCGGGGGTCTTGCCCGTGTGGTTGGCCAGCGTGACTTCCATCAGCGTGCGCATCCGCTCGATCTCCTTGGCCTGGATCTCGAGATCGGAGAACTGGCCCTGAATGACGCCGGCCAGCGCGGGCTGGTGAATCAGCACGCGAGCGTTGGGCAGCGCCATGCGCTTGCCGGGGGTGCCCGCGGCCAGCAACACCGCGGCGGCCGAAGCGGCCTGGCCCAGGCACACCGTCTGGATGTCGGCCCGCACGTACTGCATGGTGTCGTAGATCGCCATCAGCGAGGTGAACGAGCCGCCCGGGGAATTGATGTACATGGTGATGTCGCGGTCGGGGTCGAGCGACTCCAGCACCAGCAACTGGGCCATGATGTCGTTCGCCGACGCGTCGTCGACCTGCACACCGAGGAAGATGATGCGTTCCTCGAACAGCTTGTTGTACGGGTTGGACTCCTTGACGCCGAAGCTCGAGTGCTCGATGAACGACGGCAGGATGTAACGGGCCTGGGGTTGCAGGCGGGCGTCGGCCTGAGGATGCAAGTGATCGGTCATTTGTCTAGTCCTGCTCCTGGTCCTGAGCCGTTGACGCTCGCGCTGGTGATGATGTGGTCGACGAAGCCGTACTCGAGGGCCTCCTGCGCGGTGAACCAGCGGTCGCGGTCGGAGTCCGCTTCGATCCGCTCGATGGGCTGCCCGGTGAACTCGGCGTTCAACCGGAACATCTCCTTCTTGATCACCGCGAACTGCTCGGCCTGGATCGCGATGTCGGCCGCACCGCCGGTGATCCCGCCGAGCGGCTGGTGCATCAGAATCCGGGCGTGCGGCAGGGCGTAACGCTTACCCTTCGTGCCCGCCGCGAGCAGGAACTCGCCCATCGAGGCCGCCATACCCATGGCGTAGGTGGCGACGTCGCACGGCGCCAGCACCATGGTGTCGTAGACCGCCATCCCGGCGCTGATGGAGCCGCCGGGCGAGTTGATGTAGAGGTGGATGTCCTTGGTGGGATCCTCGGCCGACAGCAGCAGAATCTGCGCGCAGAGCTTGTTGGCGATGTCGTCATCGACCTGCGAGCCCAGGAAGATGATCCGCTCCGCCAGCAAGCGCTCATAGACCGAGTCGACAAGGTTGAGGCCTTGCGAGGCGCCACGCATGTGGGTCACGTCTGGATACCTGCTTTCTTCAAGAGCTTGATACTCACCGACACTAACCAACCCGCGCGGGCGTGCAGTCCCTAGACGGGCCGCGTTCGCTCTCAGCGTCACTTCGCGTCGGCCGACTCCTCGTCCGCTTGTGACTCGGCGGCGTCGGAGGCCTCCTCGGCAGCTTCCTCGGTCTGCTCTTCGGACCGGCCGAAGAACTCGGTGGTGTCGATCACGTTGCCGTCGGAGTCTTTGACGGTGGCGGCCTCGACGACAGCGGCCAGCGCCAGCCCACGACGCACGTCGGCGAACAGCGCGGGCAGCTGGTTGTTCTGCTGCAGCGACTGGATCAGCTGCTGCGGCTGCAGGCCGTACTGCTGAGACATCAGCATCAGGCGCTCGCTGATGTCGTTCTGGCCGACCTGGACGTCGAGGTTGTCGGCGATCGCATCGACCAGCAGCTGCGTCTTGACCGCCTTCTCCGCGTTGGTGCGGTTGTCGGTGTCGAACTGGTCGCGGCTGCTGCCCTGGGCTTCGAGAGCCTCGGCCAGACGCGCCTCGTCGTGGTCGAGCCCGTGGATGGCGTTGTGCAGCGCGTCGTCGACCTGGGCCTGCACCACGTTCTCCGGCAGCGGCACCTCGACCTGCTCGAGCAGCGTCTCGAGCACCTTGTCGCGGATCTTCTCGGCCTGCTGCACCCGCTTGACCCGGCGCACCTGCTCGACGAGCGACTCCTTGAGCTCATCCATGGTGTCGAATTCGCTTGCCAGCTGGGCGAATTCGTCGTCAGGCTCGGGCAGCTCGCGCTCCTTGACCGACTTGACGGTGACGGTCACCTGCGCGTCCTTGCCGGCGTGCTCACCGGCGGCCAGCTTGGTGGTGAAGACGCGGGTCTCCCCCTCCTCGAGGCCGACGATCGCCTCGTCGAGACCGTCGATCAGCTGGCCCGAGCCGACCTCGTGCGACAGCCCCTCGGTGGCGGCCTCGGCCAGCTCCTGGCCGTCCACGGTGGCCGACAGGTCGATGGAGACGAAGTCGCCGTTCTGGGCGGCGCGCTCCACGCCCGTGAGGGTTCCGAAGCGCGCGCGCAGCGTCTGCAGTTCGGCGTCGACCTCTTCGTCGGTCACCTCGATGGCGTCGACGGTCAGCGTCAATTCCGACAGGTCGGGAAGCTCGATCTCGGGGCGGACGTCGACCTCGGCCGTGAACGTGAGGTCCTGGCCGTACTCCTTATTGGTGATCTCGATCTCGGGCTGGCCCAGCGGCTGCACCTCCGAGCTGGTCACCGCTTCGCTGTAGCGGCCGGGAAGGGCCTCGCTGACGACCTGGTCGAGCATTGCTTCGCGGCCGACGCGCGCCTCGAGCAGCTTGCGCGGCGCCTTGCCGGGACGGAAGCCGGGGAGCCGGACCTGCTTGGCCAACTGCGCGAACGCGCGGTCGAAGTCAGGTTCGAGCTCAGTGAAGGGCACCTCCACGTTGATGCGCACCCGGGTGGGGCTCAACTTTTCGACGGTGCTCTTCACGATCTTGCTCCTCATATTCTGGTTCGGTCGGTGTCGCAGTCGGGGTGACAGGATTTGAACCTGCGGCCTTCCGCTCCCAAAGCGGATGCGCTACCAAGCTGCGCTACACCCCGTGCTCTGCACGTCGCGCCGGCGCTTGAGCGCTGCGCCTGCGCAGGCCGTCCGCAAAACACGGAACGACCACGCGAGATACTACGGGCTGCACACGCGAAGCCCTCAATTGGATTTGATTTGGCTGCCGCCGGTACGATCTGGTCTTGCTGTACATGCGGGCGTAGCTCAATGGTAGAGCCCTAGTCTTCCAAACTAGCTACGCGGGTTCGATTCCCGTCGCCCGCTCCACTCGCTACCAGCGGTAGCGCGGTAGCACGCAGAACACCCGCGCAACCGACCGCGGTCCGGACAAGATCATCGCTATGCTCTCGGCGATGCTCACCGCCGTCGAATCGCAGGTCAGCGGAAGTAGGCCATGATGCGCATTCTGGCGATGTTCCGCGTGCACAACGGCGAGGACGTGCTGCCGCGCGTGCTCGATTCCCTGGCCGGCTGGTGCGACGACGTCTACGCGGTCGACGACCGCAGCACCGACGGGACCGCGCAGATCCTGCACGACCATCCCGCGGTCACCAACGTCGTACACGCCCGCTCAGATCTTCCGCAGACCCCGTGGCTGATCCCCGAACCACCCGGGCTCGAATTGCTGTACCGCATGGCCGATTTCTGCCGCCCCGACTGGATCTTCGTGATCGACTCCGACCAGGTGGTCGAAACCGACATCGACATCCCGGCGATGCTCGCACGCGTTCCCAACGATGTCGCGGCGCTGATGTGTCCGATGATTCCCAGCTGGGACGATCCGGACTACCCGGACATGATCCCGCTGATGGGCACCGCCGAATCGATGCGCGGACCGTTCTGGCGCTGGCGTCCCGGTTTGCGCGCCGGGACGCGCGCAATTCACAACCCGCACTGGCCGGCCAACATCACCGAACACGGTGGCATCGGCGTCGCCAACGATGTCCGCCTGTTGCACACCGGGTGGTCGACGCTGGCCGAGCGGATCGCCAAGGTCGAGCACTACCGCAAGCTCGATCCCCACTCCGAGTTGAACTACGGCGTGCCCTACGACCGCGCCCTGCTGTTCGGGTACGCCTACGACGAGATCGACCTGCTGCGCTCCGATTACCGGCGGCGGGCATCAGGTGACTTCGACCCCGCCGAACCCGGCGCCCGGGTGCCCATCGACCGCGACCGGCTGGCGATCGCGTCGGGTTATGGACGCCGCGCCACCGGTTTCCACCCCGGCGTCGACTTCGCGGCGGCGCCGGGAACACCGGTCCACGCGGCGATGTCGGGCGCCGTCAGCCGCGTCGTGAACCTTGACGACGGGCTGCAATCGATGACCATCGCGGGAGCCGACCGTGAGACCGTGTACGTCTTTCGGCCGGGCGATGACCGCCGCATCGACGTCGAAGCCCAAATCGACGCGGGCACGGAAATCGGCGTCCTGCAGGCACATGACGAATCTGCCGACGGCTTCCTGCATTTCGAGGTCCACGTCGACGGCGAGCACGTCAACCCCGTGCGCCACCTGGCGAACATGGGACTGAAGCCGTGGACACCGTCGGGGCGTCCGCGCCCGGTGTCGGGCACGTTCCCCCCGTCGTCGCCCTGCGCGATCATCGTCTGAGCTGATCCTCCAGAGCCCGCGCGGACCGGATGGTCGAACGCACCTCCTGGAGCAGCTTGGCCGGATGCTGCTGGTCCATCGCGCTGAGCCGGTTGTACTCCTGCACCCCGAAACCCGCTGACTCCAAACGGATGTCATATCGCAATGCCAACGTCCGCAGGGCTTCGAAGTGGAGGTAGGGCACCAACGGCTGACCCGTCACCATCAGACACGACGAGCCGCGCATGCCGGCCGTCTGCGCCGCGAACGTATACGTGTCGGCGGAATTCGCCCGGCGACGTTCGGGATCCGGTGACGGCGTCTCGAGCAGCATGACGGGCACGCCGAATTCATTGCTGTCAGGCGGAAAGTGCCAGACCGTCTCGTTGCACTGCACTCGATCGACGCGACGCCTCACATGCGCGCACACCTCGTCGACGTCGAGGCCGAACACGTCGCGGGCGGCGGCGACCATCAACTCGAACTCGGTACGCGCGCCAGGCGCGCACGCGGCGACGGCATCGGCTTCGGAATCCAGCAGGCGTCGGGACGCCGCGGCGAGTACGACATTGCCGACTCGGCGGCTCGCGACCATCTCCCCCGCGTAGCGCGTTCGCAGCAGGTTCGTGTACCGCCCGCCGCCGATGACGATGAGGTGATCGAACTCGGTTCCGGCGGGCTGTAACTCGGCGATGAGCCCCAGCTGCTCCGCCAATTTCTCGATCCGCTCGAGGTGATCATCAGGCAGCTCGAGACGAGGGATCAGCCACCGGACCGCCCCGCCGGCGTCCTGATTGTGGAACCGGACCGCACTCTGGCGCCGCGCTTTACCCCGGTAGTCCCATACCTCGCTGAACTCGTCCAGGAATGCGAGCCGTTCGCTCAATGCCAGGCCTCGCGGAACGCTTCCGCCGAACATGTCGACCAATTCGGTCAGGGCGGGGTGAGTGCACCACGCCTCGATCTGTCCCCGATATTCCGCGGCGACGTCGCACATTTGATGCATCCTTTTCGCATACCGCCAGCGGCGCCGGGTGGTAATCATAATGCGGCATATGTCTTGAGACGGGAGCACTTTAGGTGAGGATCCTCGTTACCGGCGGCGCCGGCTTCCAAGGGAGCCACCTCTGCGAAGCCCTCCTCGCCGCCGGACACCGCGTGACCGTCCTGAACACCTTCTCGGTGACCGGCAAGCAGAACCTGGCCGACATCGCGAACGATGACCGGGCCGACGTGGTGTTCGGTTCGGTCACCGACTGGGAGTTGATCAGCAAGACGGCGCGCGATCACGAGGTGGTCTTTCACCTGGCGGCAAATGTCAACGTCGACAAGTCGCTCAGCGACCCGAAGAGCTTCATCGAGACCAATGTGGTGGGGACCCAGAACGTTCTGGAGGCTGCCCGCGAATACGGCGCGCGGGTGATCCTCGCGTCGACCTGCGAGGTGTACGGCGACGGACATCGCTTGGGCCCGGGCTCGCTGCTGGACGAAACCGCTGAACTGAAGCCGAACAGTCCGTATGCGGCGTCGAAGGCCGCCGCCGATCGTCTCGCGTACTCCTACTACCGCTCCTACGGCATGGACGTCACGATCGTCCGACCGTTCAACATCTTCGGTGAACGCCAGAAGAGCGGCGCGTACGGGGCACTCATTCCGATCCTCGTCCGCAAGGCGTTGACGGGCGAGGACCTCGTGATCTTCGGGGACGGAAGTGCCACCAGGGATTATCTCCACGTCAGCGACGTGGTGAACGCATACCGCCTCGTGTTGGACACGCCGGAGTTGGCGGGCCGCGCCATCAATATCGCCAGCGGTGTGAACACGCGCGTACGCGACATCGCCGACTACATCGCGGAAAGATTCGGCACGAGGGTGGTGAACGGGCCCGCGCGGCCCGGGGAGGTGACCCGCTTTCCGGCCTCCATCGAATTCGCGCAGCAGATCGGCTTCGCTCCCGAGGTGAAGATCTGGGAGGGCATCGATCGCTACATCGAGTGGGCGAAACAACAGCCGCATCCGGCCCGCTGAATCCCAAGACACTACAGCTGCTTTCGGGCCTCCACGAGAACCCGAGTGGGATGGGTGACGAATCGGCCGTGCGCTTCGATGTGTTCGTGCACCGCGCGCAGGCGCGTCAGGTACGGCTCCGCGGTGAAGTCCGGCACCGTCCAAATCAGCTTGCGCAGGAAGTAGACGACCGCGCCGATGTCGTAATACTCCGAGGTGAGCGTCTCAAAGCGCAGGTCGACGACCTTCAAACCGGCCGCCTCCGCCTGCGCGGCCTGGACGGAGGGCTCCATGTGCGCGCCGAGTTCCGGCATCGGGCCCATAACGGCTTCGATGAGCTCGAGCGCGGTCGCCGGCCCCGGATGCTGGGCCAGATAGGTTCCGCCGGGCCGCAGGACCCGGGCGATCTCGGTCCACCAGACGGCGATGGGGTGGCGACTGCTCACCAGGTCGAAAGCGTTGTCGGCGAACGGCAACGGCGGTTCGCCGCGGGTCTGCAGAACCACGACCCCGCGAGGATGGAGCAGACGGGTGGCTTTGGCCGCGTTGGGTGGCCACGATTCGGTGGCCGCCATCGTCGGCGGGAACTTCTCCACACCGGCGAGCACCTCTCCCCCGCCCGTGTAGAGGTCCACCGCTGCTGACACCTCGCCCAGCCGTCGGCTGAGCAGGCGCTGGAAACCCCACGACGGCCGTTCCTCGGTAGCGCGGCCGTCGAGCCAGGAGAAGTCCCACCCGTCGATCGGCTCGGCAACGGCCTCGGCGACGAGTTCCTCGAAGGACCGGCTCATCGACCTCACGCGGCCACCTCTGCGCGGTCGGGTGCGCGGGTCGCCACCGCCACGGCCAGTACACACAGCATCAAGACGACGAAGACCGGCCAGATTGCGACGACCTGAGCCAGCAGGCCGAAGCCCGCGCCGAGGATCCCGGTGACCACAGCGGTGAGCGTAGCGGCGAAGCTGATCAGAACTGCGCGTTGTTCTTCGGCGGCGAACGCACTGATCCACGACACCATCGCGGCCGCGATCGCGGCGTTCGACAAGACGACCAGAAAAAAGACGACGCCGTACGCCCACAAGCGTGGCTCGTCGAAGATCAGTTCGTTGGCAAGGCAGATCGCCGTCGCGACGCAGCTCACGAACGCGCTCGACACGAGCATTCCGCGTACCCCGGCGCGGCCGAACACGTTGCGCCACAGGAACGAACCGGCGACGAGCCCCGCCGCCGAACCAATCACGATCATGTGCAGGCTGCCGGCGGTGTCGACATGGGCCAGCGATGTGCGCAGCGCGAAGAACGTCTCGTTCACCAGGATCGGAACGAAGACGATCTGCGTGGTCAGGAACACCCGGTACCAGCGGGTGGTACGGAGTACGGCGAGCCCTTCGCGGAAATCGTCGACGATACGGCGTGGTGGAGCCACCGGGCCCGGCCTCGCCGGCCCGACGATGAGCGCGGCCACGAAGGCGATGCCCATCGCGGCGGCGCCCAACCAGAGCACATCGAGATGTCCGTCTGCGGTGTCGCGGTTGGGCAGCAGCGGGATGAGCAGCAACGTGGCCGCGACGGTCAGGATGGCTCCGAGCGCCTGCTGGTTGAGCACCAGCTCGTTGCGCCGGGCCGCGGTGACCATGCGCGAGATGATCTCGGCGAAGGCGTTGTTCGCCACTCCCATCGCGCCGCCGATGAGCACCGACGACGACAGGAACGTGAACACCACCAGCGTGTTGTGCAGCGCGGCCGTGGCCACAATTGCGGTCAGGACGGCGATGCTGCCCGCGGCGGCGGCGATGACGACGTTCGGGCGGTGCCGTGACCGTTTGAGCACCAGCGATGACATCGCATTCCCGAGCACGAAACCGATACTGAAGCTCGGGACGACGAACCCGGCGGCCACGTCCATGTCCTCGGCCACCAGAAGGAACGGCAGGACCGCCAGAACGCTGCCCAACTGCGCGCCCATGAAATAGAAGGCGCCGAACCCCAGCAGTACCCGATAACGGCTCTGCGCCACGGCCACCGCCGACCCACCTTTCCTGCCGGTGTCGACCGGCCTGTCGATGGTGTCAGTCCGACCAGGATTGCGCTGACGAAAGGCGGTGGATCGGTTCCGATCTCGCGACTCCTCGGGGAGTCACCCTGCTCACCGGAACACCCCCGACGAACTTCACTTCTTCGCTGAAATTGACGCTTCCGGAACAAAAACGGCGCCGCCTCCGGTCGCGCACCACCCTCTTGCACTCGTTTCATCGGCAAGCAAGCTACCGAGGCATGCTCGGCTGATACGTCTTGACAATTTGCTGCCTTTGCAGGTTGGTGACACGGTTTCTGACTTTAAAGTCGGCCTATTGACACCGAATGCCATATTTCGGCCATATCTCGTTCAATGGAATGTCATCCTTTTTTTGTCAATAACTTGACTCATGACCGTCGGTGGCATACCTATCTAAGAAGGAACAATTAAAAGGGGTTTCAATGGGCCCGATCGACTTCTCGGGCGAGACAGCCGTCGCTCGCCGGCGGTGGCCAGAGCCGGGTGGAAGTACGCCCAGTACGGATCCCCCTTTACCGTCCAAGATCAGGACGGACGATTCCTCCCGCTTGACCCCGCGTGCGGGCCCGCCCCAGGGCCGTCGCGATGAGGCGCGACCTGGAATGTATGGATAAATGGACTTATGGGAATGCAATAAGTACCCTTACTCAGGGCTATAAGTATGCTTACGGGGGATAGATTGCGCGTATTGACGGGCTTCGAGCCTGCCCATGTCGGTTTGATACCAGACGGTATGCGTCGATGGGCGAAAAGTCGCGGCATCTCCTTGGCTGAGGCGTATCTACAGGGCGCGGAAAAAGTAGCCGACATCCTTCAGGTGCTGCGCCGACACAACGTGCGAACCGTCTCGGTGTACAACCTCAGCCGGGCCAATCTCGCCCGCAGTCAGGCCGAACTCGAGCCGGTGTTCAACGCCTCGATCCACTTCCTCACCCACTTGATTCCCGCCCGCTTCGAGCCCGACGACTGCAGCGTGCGGTTGCACGGTGACCGCACGCTGCTGCCCCCGGAGTACGTCGCGGCAGCCGAGCGCGCCCAATCGGTTATGCGCGGCGAAGAATTCCGGATCAACATCCTCGCCGCCTACGACGCGAACGACGAGCTACGAACAGCTCTTCAGCAAGCGCAGCAACGGGGCGGCGAGATCCGCGGTGCCTTCGACATCGAGGATGTGGACCTGGTCATCCGCACGTCCCCCGAGCCCCTGCTGAGCGGCTTTCTTCCGCTGCAGACCCAGTACGCACAACTGCGGTTCTTGACGACGCCGCTCAACGAACTCGAGGAGCGCCACATCGACGAGTTCATCGACGACTACCGGCGCACGCCGCAGCTCCGGGGACGGTAGACACCGATGCACTCCGACCGGCGCCCCTTGATCATCGGAGCAGGACCCGCCGGCCTCACCGCTGCTCTCGAACTGGCGAAGAACGGTGTCGCGGCCCAAGTCCTCGAGGCATCGTCGAACGTCGGCGGTCTGGCGCGCACCCCGGGTGAGAACGGTTTCCGGGTCGACCCCGGTGGCCACCGCTTCTTCACCAAGAACGAGCAGATCTTCGAACTCTGGAAATCTCTGCTTCCGGCCGAAGAGTGGCACTCGGTGTCGAGGCGCTCCGCCATGCTCGTCGACGGCCATTTCGTGCCTTACCCGCTTCTTGGTCGAAACCTGCTGACTCGGTTGGGTTTTGGGCGCGGAGCGCGGGGCTTGGGCAGTCTCTTGTGGTCCAGGCTCCGACGTGGAGGGCGTTCGCTCGACGATTCTGCGACCTTCCTCGATTGGGGCCGGTATCAATTCGGCGACTATTGGTACCGCATGTTCTTCGACGGGTACGTCCGCAAGACGTGGCTCGCCGAGCCCGCTCAACTCACCAGCGATTGGGCCGAGCAGCGCATCAAGCCGATCGTCTGGGGCGGTCGCGACGCGATGGCCGCCGATGCGTTTCTCTATCCCCGCCGCGGGCCGGGTCAGCTCTGGGACGCCGCAGCAGCGGAGCTGGCGGAATTCGGTGTCGAACCGTCGCTCGACTCACCGGTGGCCAAGCTGGGTTTCGATGGCAGAAGGTGGACGGTCGAACTGCGCGACGGAGGCATCGCGACCGGAGATGCCGTCTTTTCCAGCGTGCCCCTGCAGATGTTGGTCAATGCCCTGGAACCCGCGCCGCCACAGCACATTTGGGAGGCTGCCGCCCAACTGAAGCACCGTGGGCTGATCACAGTCGCGGTCGCCCTCGGAGAGCGCCGCGAGCTCCCTTTCAACTGGGTGTACACGCCGGGCATGGACCTGCGGGTGGGACGTATCCAGAACTACCGCCAATGGTCCGACGACCTCACTCCACCGGACTGGGACGGGACATACCTGGGGTTCGAGTACTTCATCGGTGCAGGATCGGCGCTGTGGGCCGCCGACGACGATCACATGCGGCAGATCGTCGAAAGCGACTTGCGCACACTGGGTTTCGATCCGTCCACGATCGAACGTGTCATGGTGGTCCGCTCGCAGTTCGCCTATCCGATCTGCAACCCGGCGATGGAGACAAGCGTCGCCCAGATCCGGGATTACCTGCGCAAGCACTACCCGTCCCTGCATCCGATCGGACGCAACGGCATGCACCGCTACGACAACCAGGACCACGCGATGCTCAGTGCCATGCACAGCGTCAAGCGGTATTTCGGCGAGAGCGTCGACCCCTGGCAGGTCAACAAGGAACGCCGCTACCACGAGTTCGGGTTGCTGAAGGTCTAGTACTCCGCCCGTCCGGGTTCTCCGAATTGTTCCTACTCGGCGGGTTTCAGCACCGCAAGCACAGTCAGGACCAGGATCTTGAAATCGAGCAGAAGCGACCAATTCTCGATGTAGTAGTTGTCGAATTCCGCCCGGTCGGCGATCGAGGTCTGGCCCCGAAGTCCGTGCACCTGGGCCCAACCGGTGATGCCCGCCTTCACTCGGTGGCGGTCGCCGTAGCGTCGCACCTGCATCTCGAACAGTTCGACGAACTCCGGTCGCTCGGGGCGCGGGCCCACCAGCGTCATGTGCCCGCGCACCACGTTGACCAGTTGGGGTAGTTCGTCGAGGGACGCCTTGCGCATGAACTTGCCGATGGCGGTGCGCCGGTCGTCGCCTTCCACTCCCCCAGGTGCCGAACCCTCCTTCAACGCGAACGCTTTAGTGGCGGCGCCGACGGGTCTCATGCTGCGAAACTTCAGGCAGTCGAAGACCTTGCCGTCGCGCCCGACGCGTTCCTGACGGAAATAGACAGGGCCTGGCGAACTCAGCTTCACCAGAATCGCGAGCGTGAGATACAGGGGCGAGATCACGATCAGCAGGACCGCCGCGATCAGCCGGCCCAAGGCATGCTTGACGGCGAACTGCCATCCCTTTGGGTCGGTGTGGGAGAGCACCAGCAGTGGGATGCCACCGAGGTGCTCGACGTAGGTCGCGCCGCCGATGACGTCCATTAATCGAGGCACTACACGCACGCGGAGTCCGATGTTGTGCGCCAGCTGAGCGGTGAGGGCCAGCTCGTCGTCGGGAGTCGACGAGGGCGCCACGATGAGTTCTTTGGCGCCGGTGGTCTGAGCCACGACCTCGAGGTTGGCCGTGGATCCGTAGTACGGCACGTCGGCCAACTCCGCCGCGCGCGGGCGAGCGGCGTCGAGCACCCCGACGGGGTGCAGACCGTAGTCGGGGATCTGACGCATCCGTGTGATCAGCTGATGGGCGAATGGACCGGAACCGATGATCAGCGCTGACGACCCGAAGCCATGCCTTCGCCGCAGGTGTCGCTGAGCCAACGATCTGGCGAGGCGGTTCGCAGGCAGCAGGATGGCCGCGCAAATCCAAATCCGAATGGCCAATTCGCTTGGGCGAACGTGTTCCACGACCACCGAGCCGGTCGGTAATGGGGGCACGAGCACAAGCATGATGGTGAGTGTCGCCAGCGCAGATAACGCTACCGAGGTTTCGACGGGTTCGAAGTCGTCGAGGAAGCTGTGGCCGAGCTTGCGCTTGTACATCGACCGGGTGTGCATGATCACCAGGAGAATCGGCACGAAGAGCCACGAGATTGTCGCGATGTTCCGTTCCGCGACGGGGCCGGGCGTCAACCACTGCGCTATCGCGACGGACCACACCCCGGCCCAGATGTCCAAGCCGACAGTGAGCGCCACATAACCCGACTCGGCGCGAAGGGTTTCGATCCAGCCGGACTTCCCACCGCGAGAAGTGGGTGACGGCATGGCGGTGAGTTGCGGGACCGTAGTCCTGAGCCGAGGCTGCGAATCACGGGTGGGCGATTTCGCGTCAGGCTGCATTCTCCCCCCGGAAACCCGACGTGTACAGAATTGTCTGCGTCCGCAAACGTTGCCAGTCTAGGTCATGACCCCGAAGTTCCAGCCAGTTCGCGGGGCCGAACGGCCCGCTCATCGTTGTGGCTAGGTGCCCGTGTGGAATATGCGTTCTGTGGCGAGCGCGGCGAGGTCACTGAGCACCTGAAGATGACCCGTACTCCACAGGCGTGGCTTGGTGTCGTAGACGCACAGTGTCCCAACGGCATTGCCCGCATCGTCCATCAGCGGTATGCCGAGATAGGCCACCACCGTCCCGTCCCGCACCGCGGGATGCTGCTTGAAAGTCGGATCGGCCCGCGCGTCCTCCAGGATCAGCGGCGCGCCATTGGCCACCGCGTACTGACACACCGAGCGCTCGAGTGGTGTCTGCCGATCCTCCGGTGAGGTGCTTTCTTGACCGACGGCACTTTTGAAGAACTGTCGATCGACGTCGACAAGCGACACCATCGCGAAGGGAGCGTCGAGCGCTTCGGCCGCGGCCCGGGTGATCCGGTCGTAGATCACCTCCGGCGGCGAGTCCAGCAAGCCGGTGTCGTGCAGGGCGGCAAGTCGGTCAGGGTCGGCAATGACGGTCGACACGTCTGGCATCGCCTCCTCGTCGAGCACGCCCGCGGCGGCAAGATGAGTTTGCAGGTCGGCGATGTTCGGATCGTTGGCGCGCCTCAAATCGGTGGCCATTTGCGCCGCAACCGCACGGGCAACGTACGTGTCGACGCTCTCGCCTGCCTCGCGCGCATGCTCTTCGAGCAGGCGGTTAAGGAAGTCGTCGAATCTGCGTACCCACCGCGTCACCCCATTCACGGTACGCAAATTGACGCTCGAACAAAAATCGGGGGGCCGGTTGACCGGGTTTGCCCGAGACCTCGACGAACCGCCACAGTACAGCGCACCGAGGGACAACGCGCGTGACCGCCCGGCCACACCGTTCGCGATCCGGTTTTCGCGTTCACGCTGGGTACGCTGGGCGCTATGAACGGTGTTCTGCTCGTTCTCGTCGTCCTGGTCATCGTCGCTCTCGGCGCCGTGGCCTACGCCGCGATGAGGGCTTCTGACCGGCGCAAGGCCGCCTCGCTCGAGGACGCCAAAGCCGACGCCCGCCGCATCATCGAACGTCTCGGCGGTCAGGTGATCGGCCTGACCGGCAACGACGACGCGTCGAAGCAGGCGCTGGCCGACGCGTCCGAGCGCTACACCGCTGCCGGGTCGCAGATCGACCAGGCCAACACCGCCAAGCAGGCGTTGCTCGCCAAGGAGAGCGCGCTCGAGGGCCTCTACTACGTGCGCGCCGCTCGCGTCGCGATGGGCATGGATCCCGGCCCCGAACTCGAAACGCTCGCCGGCCAGCGGTCGGCGGGCACGGTGACCGAGGAGCGCAAGGTCGACTTCGAGGGCCGCGAGATCGAAGCCTCGCCGACGCCATCCGAGCGCACCCCGAATTACTACCCCGGCGGCCGGGTCGCGGGTCGGCCGGTGCCTGCGGGTTGGTATTCCGAGCCGTGGTGGAAGCCAGCGCTCGTCGCCGGCGCCTGGGGCCTGGGCTCGGTGCTGCTGTTCGACGCGTTGTTCTCCGGCATGCACGGCAGCGGCTATGAAGAAGGCTTCGCCCAGGGATACGACCAGGGGTTGGACCAAGGCCAGGATCCCGGGGGCGACTGGGGCGGTGACGGCGGCGGCGACTGGGGCGGCGGCGGTGACATCGGCGGCGGCTTCGGCGATTTCGGCGGCTTCTGACCTTCTGCTACAGCCGGCTCTCCAGACGCGCCGACACCCCGGCCTCCTGTAGGTCGAGCCGTTCGAGCATCGCGCGGACCGCCTCGTCTTCGATGCGGCCCTCATCGCGTTCGGCGATCAGCGCGGCGCGCTGGTGGGTGAGCACGTCGCGGTACAGCGCGGCGAACACCTCGGAGCGCTTCGTATGCGCCTCGGGGTCCGGCATCTCGTCGGCGTCCTGCGAGTGCCGGGCGATGGTCGCCTCGATCTCGGCGGCCACGCGAGAGCTCAGGCCCGCAGGCGGATTGGCCCGAAAGTCGGCCAGCACCCGATCGGCGGCGTCGTGCACGACGCGTTCGGCCTTGAGTTCCTCCTCGCGATCGACCGCGTGATCGTCGGAGAACCGCGAGATGTGCAGCCGCCGGATCAGGATCGGCAGCGTCGAGCCTTGGAGCAGCAGCGTGCCGACGCTGACCACGAACGCGATGGCCTGAATGGTGGCCCGCTCGGGAAACGGCTCGCCGGTGACCGTCGTCGCCGGAATGGCCGCGGCCGCAGCCAAAGTCACGACCCCGCGCATCCCGGTCCACGACACGACCACGTTCTCCCGCCAGGACAGTGATCGCCGGTCGACGCGTGACCGCCACTTACCCGGCGGGTTGTTGCGCCGCCGGGTTCCCAGCGCTCCGCGACCTCCGCCCGCCGGTACGGGAACGCTCAACCGCGTCTCGACGTGCTGGGACAGCTTGTTGCGCCCGAAGATGGCGAACACCGACAGCGGCCGGATCACCAAGACGATGACCAGCACGACCAGCGACGCCACAGCGACCTCGGCCAGCGACTCGTGCGCCTCCTGCAGGTCCTCGAGCACGAAGCGCAGATGCAACCCGATGTAGGCGAACACGAACGCCTCGAGCAACACGTCGACGGAGTTCCACACATAACGTTCCTGCAGCCGGGTCTGGTACCCGGCCGACAGCGTGCCGTTGGCCACCACGAAGCCGGCGACGACGACGGCCAACACCCCCGATGCGTGCAGCTCCTCGGCGACGATGAACGCCGCGAACGGCACCACGAGGCCCTGCACCGTCTCCAGCCCCGGATTGGCCAGTCGCCTGCGGATCCACAGCGTCACGTAACCGAGCAGCGCGCCCACGATCGGCCCGACGACGGCGCTGTAGCCGAACAGCAGGAACGGGTTGTGGATGAAGATGTGCCCGCCGGTGACCTGCACCACCGCGATCGAGAACAGGGTCAGCGCAGCGGCGTCGTTGATCAGGCTCTCTCCGGTCAGGATCGCCATCACCCGCCTCGGCAGGCCCAGCTTGCGACCGACGGCGACCGCGGTCACCGCGTCCGGCGGCGCCACGATCGCGCCCAGCACCAGGGCCGTGGCGAACGTCAGGGGCACCACCACCAGCCACGCCGAGGCCGCCACCGCGAATGCCGTCACCACGACCAGTCCGACGCCGAGGCCCAGGATCGGCCGGATGTTGCGCAGGAACGTCGGGAACGAGAAGTTCAGCGCCGCCGAGTACAGGAGCGGCGGCAGCACCACCGTCAGGAGGATGTGCGAATCCAGTTCGGGTGGCTCGAAATCCGGCAGAAACGACACAGCGGCGCCGATGATGACGATGACCAGGGCCGGTTCGAGGCCGCGCCGGTGTGCGACAGCGGTGACGACGATGGCTCCGACGACGACGAGAATCAACTCCACGCGCCGATTGTCGCTGAGGAGCGCCCGTCACGTTGACCCAGCCGGGGTGCCTACGTCTGGTCGGTGGGGCACCAGAACAGGTTGCGGCCTTCCATCACCTTCGTGCGGATCTCGGTGCCGCACAGCCGGCACGGCTCGCCCGCCCGCCGATAGACGTAGGTGCGGGGCCGTCCGGGCCCGTACGAGGGCAGCCCGTGGTCGTCCTCGGGGCGGATGGTGTGGATCTTGCCGCGCCGCAACCCGATCCGCATCAACGCGACGAGGTCGGTCCACATCGCGTCGAACTCGTCCTCGTCGATACGCATGCCCGGCCGGTGCGGGTCGATGCCGTGCCGGAAGAGCAACTCGTTGCGATACACGTTGCCTACCCCGGCGATCACCGTCTGGTCCATCAGCAGCGGTCCGATCGGCCTGCGCGACTTGCGGATTCGGGCCCACGCCAGCGATCCGTCGGCGTCGCGGCGAAGCGGATCGGGTCCGAGCCGGTCGATGACGTCGGCGATCTCCGGTTCGGCGAGCACTTCACACACCGTCGGCCCCCGAAGGTCGGTGCCGTACTCGGCGCCGATCATCCGCATCCGGACCTGTCCCACCGGCGGCGGCGGTGTCGTCCCGGCAGGCAGCGGCCACTCGGTGAACGTGCCGTACAACCCGAGATGCACATGCACCACCCGGTCACCTTCGTAGTGGTGGAACAGATGCTTGCCGTAGGCGGTGGCCTTCTTGAGCACCCGCCCGTCGACGGCGGCGGCGCCGTCGGCAAACCTGCCCTGCGGGGTGGACACCAGCACCGGTGCACGAGCGAATCGCCGCTGGTGCAACCGGGCGAGCCGGTGCAGAGTGTGGCCTTCCGGCATCCCTAGGCGCCGGGTACCGGGGGCGCGACGTGGGTGCGTTCGTACTCGGTGAGGATGTCGATACGACGTTGGTGCCGTTCGGCTTCCGACCACGGGGTGCTCACGAACGCGTCGACGATCGCGAGCGCCTCCTCGACGGTGTGCATGCGCCCGCCGATCCCGATCAGCTGAGCGTTGTTGTGCTCGCGTGCGAGTTTGGCGGTCTCGACGCTCCACGCCAACGCACAGCGCGCGCCGAGAACCTTGTTGGCCGCGATCTGCTCACCGTTGCCCGAACCCCCGAGCACGATGCCGAGGCTGCCCGAATCGGCCACGGTCTTCTCCGCGGCGGCGATGCAGAACGCCGGATAGTCGTCGTCGGGGTCGTTGACGAATGCCCCGCAGTCGATCGGCTCGTGCCCGGAACTGCGCAGGTGCTCGACGATGGCCTGCTTGAGGTCGAAGCCGGCGTGATCGGCTCCCAGGTAGACGCGCATGGCGGTCACCCTACTTCGGCGCCCACGAAATCGACATGAGGGTCGCGATCTTGGCAGGCGGACGACCCTGGTCAGGTCTCGCCGGGCCCTAGGCTCCGGACGGGTACGGCGCTCAGTCGAATTCCGGCGACTCCGTGCGGGTGCGCTTGAGCTCCCAGAAGTGCGGATAGGACGCGAAGGTCACCGAGGCGTCCCAGAGCTTGCCGGCGTCCTCGCCGCGCGGGATTCGCGACAGCACTGGTCCGAAGAATGCGACACCGTTGACATGGATGGTCGGGGTGCCCACGTCCTCGCCGACGGGGTCCATGCCCTCGTGGTGGCTCTTGCGCAGCGCGTCGTCGTACTTGTCGGTGGTTGCGGCCTCGGCGAGCTCGGCCGGGAGGCCGACCTCAGCGAGCGACTCCTTGATCACCACATCGAAGTCCTGGATGCCCTGGTTGTGGATGCGGGTTCCCATCGCGGTGTACAGTCCGCCGAGGACCTCGCGACCCTTGGCCTGTTCGGCCGCGATGGCGACGCGCACCGGCCCCCACGCCTTCTTCATCGCCTCCTGGTATTCCTCGGGCAGGTCGCGTCCCTCGTTGAGCACCGCGAGGCTCATCACCCGGAAGCTCACGTCGATGTCGCGGACCTTCTCGACCTCGAGGATCCAGCGCGAGGTGATCCAGCACCACGGACACAACGGGTCGAACCAGAGTTCTGCAACGGACTTCTCGGACATGGGCGAATCCTTCCGGGCGCGGGGTGGGCAGAGTCCATTCCTGACAACTGCGGTCGTGCTTGGAGTGTTCCCCCGCCGCGGCGGCTATAGCGGCCCACGTCGCAGGGCGCGATATGAGAAACGCCTAAGAGTGCAAACGGTGATCGAACCGTGTTCCTGATGTGACCAATGTGAAGAATCGTTACCGAAGTGAATAAACCTGTTGATCTTCGAGGACGCGCTCTGGCGTTGGGGGTCGGTCTGGCGGCGGTTGCAACGACGTTCGCCGCACCGGCCCAAGCCGACACGACCGACGAGGCATTCCTGGCCGCACTTCGCGGCGCAGGCATGTCCGTCGACAATCCCGTGAACATGGTCGCGATCGGGGAATCCGTGTGCCCGATGCTCGTCGAACCGGGCAAGAACCTCGCGAAGGTGTACACGCAGGTGTCCGACAACGGCATCCCGCCGGACATCGCGGCCTTCTTCACCGGCATCGCGATCTCGATGTACTGCCCGCAGATGTTGGCGTCAGTGGGCAACGGCACCGTGATGGACTGGCTGCCCGCGGCGCGGGCGATACCGGGTTTCTGACTCGGGACGTGCGACGCGCCGCTTGACGGCGCGGGCGTTAGGTTGGTCGGGTGGCACTTCCCAACCTGACCCGTGACCAAGCCGTCGAACGCGCCGCCCTGGTCACCGTCGACAGTTACCGCATCGAACTCGACCTGACCGACGGCGCCGGCAAGCCCGGTGAACGCACGTTCCGGTCCACAACCACGGTCGAATTCGATGCCCTTCCCGGCGCCGACACCTACATCGACATCGCGGCCGACACGATCCACAGCGCCACCCTCAACGGCCGCGACATCGACGTGTCGGGCTATGACGAATCGACCGGCATCGCGCTGACCGGACTGGCCGGGCGCAACGTCCTTGTCGTCGACGCCGATTGCCGCTACTCCAACACCGGAGAGGGTCTGCACCGCTTCGTCGACCCCGTCGACGACGAGGTGTACCTGTACTCGCAATTCGAAACCGCCGACGCCAAGCGGATGTTCGCGTGCTTCGACCAACCGGATCTCAAGGCGGCCTTCGACGTCACGGTGACAGCGCCGTCGCACTGGGAGGTCGTGTCCAACGGCGCCACCGTCACCGTCGAGGACGCCGGTGCAGCCAGGCGGCACACCTTCGCCGCGACACCACGGATGAGCACGTATCTGGTGGCGCTCGTCGCCGGTCCATACGCACGCTGGGACGACGTGTACAGCGACGACCACGGCGACATTCCGCTGGGGTTGTTCTGCCGCAAGACGCTGGCCGAGTTCATGGACGCCGGGCGGCTGTTCACCGAGACCAAGCAGGGATTCGGCTTCTACCACAACAACTTCGGCATCCCGTATGCGTTCGGTAAGTACGACCAGCTGTTCGTACCGGAGTTCAACGCCGGCGCGATGGAGAACGCCGGCGCGGTGACGTTCCTCGAGGACTACGTCTTCCGCAGCAAGGTGACCCGAGCCTCCTACGAACGGCGCGCCGAGACCGTTCTGCACGAGATGGCGCACATGTGGTTCGGCGACCTGGTCACCATGCAGTGGTGGGATGACCTGTGGCTCAACGAGTCTTTCGCGACGTTCGCCTCGGTGCTGTGCCAGGCAGAAGCCACCGAGTACACCGAGGCGTGGACGACGTTCGCGAACGTGGAGAAGTCGTGGGCGTACCGCCAGGACCAACTGCCCTCCACCCATCCCGTCGCCGCCGACATCCCCGATCTGGCGGCCGTCGAAGTGAACTTCGACGGGATCACCTACGCCAAGGGCGCCAGCGTCCTCAAGCAACTGGTCGCCTACGTCGGCGAGGAGGAGTTCCTCTCCGGCCTGCGCGATTACTTCCGCGACCACGCGTTCGGCAACGCCACATTCGGTGACCTGCTGGGCGCGCTGGAGAAGGCCTCGGGGCGCGACCTGTCGGGATGGGGACAGCAGTGGCTTAAGACGACGGGCCTTAACACGCTGCGACCCGACTTCGACCTCGACGCCGAGGGCCGGTTCACCCGGTTCGCCATCGACCAGAGCGGGGCTGCGCCCGGCGCCGGTGAAACCCGGGTGCATCGCCTCGCGGTCGGAATCTACGACGACGACGGCTCCGGCAAGCTGGTGCGGGTGCATCGCGAGGAACTCGACATCGAGGGTTCGAGCACGGATGTGCCTGCGCTGCACGGTGTTCCGCGCGGCAAGTTGATTCTGGTCAACGACGACGACCTGACGTACTGCTCGCTGCGGCTGGACCAGGATTCGCTGCAGACGGTACTGACGCGCATCGCCGACATCGCCGAGCCGCTGCCGCGCACCCTGGCGTGGTCGGCGGCGTGGGAAATGACACGCGAGGCCGAGCTCAAGGCCCGCGAGTTCGTGTCGTTGGTATGCGGCGGTGTTCACGCCGAAACCGAAGTCGGTGTGCTGCAACGGCTTCTGCTGCAGGCCCAGACGGCGCTGAACTCCTACGCCGATCCGGAGTGGGCGCGCTCGTCGGGCTGGCCCGAGTTCGCCGACCGGTTGCTCGACCTGGCCCGCAGCGCCGAGGGCGGCTCCGATCACCAACTGGCCTACGTCAACGCGCTGTGTGGATCGGTGCTCGATCCGCGGCATGTGGAGGTGCTTTCGGCGCTGCTCGACGAAGACCCCGCGCTCAAGGGTCTGCCCGGTCTGGTCGTCGACACCGACTTGCGGTGGCGCATCGTGACCGCGCTCGCCGCCGCGGGCGCCGTCGACGCCGAGGGTATGGAGACGCCGTTCATCGACGCCGAGGCCCAACGCGATCCGACCGCGGCGGGACGCCGGCACGCCGCCGCAGCGTCGGCCGCGCGACCCGAACTGGCGGTCAAGGAAGCGGCGTGGGAGCAGGTGATCGAGGACGACACGCTGGCCAACATCACCGCGCGCGCGATCATCGGCGGCTTCGTTCAGCCCGGTCAGCAGGCACTGCTGTCGCCGTTCCGGGAGAGGTACTTCGGCGCGATCGCGGGCGTGTGGCAGCGGCGGTCCAGCGAGGTGGCCCAGACCGTCGTCATCGGGTTGTACCCGTCGTGGGACATCAGCGAAGACGGGTTGGCCGCCGCCGACGAGTTCCTCGCCGACCCCGATGTACCGCCGCCGCTGCGCCGTCTGGTCATCGAGGGCCGCGCCGGTGTCGAGCGGTCCCTGCGCGCCCGCGCCTTCGACGTCACCTAAACCGCCGGGACCTTTCTGCGCGAGCGACCGTGCTTGTACGCCGACACGCCGCGTCGGGCCGTACAAGAGCGGTCGCTCGCGGTGCATGCTGAGCGCGTGGCGGTCAGCAGAACTCGCCGGGCCAGGGCGGCCCGTAAGCGTAAGCGTCGACTCGGCGCCGTCGACAACGACCTCACGCCACAGCAGTGGCAAGCGCTGAAAGACGCGTGGAAGGGCTGCGCCTACTGCGGCGCGACGGATCGAGCGCTGCAGCGCGACTGCGTCATGGCGATCTCCCGCGGCGGCAGGTACACCATCGACAACGTCGTACCGGCGTGCGCCTCGTGCAACACCAGCAAGTGCAACGACGAGGTCACCGCGTGGCTGCGGCGCAAGCGTCTCGACGAGCGGCGCTTCCTCGAGCGTTACGTCGAAATTCGTGCCGCGCTCGCACTCGATGCACCGTGACGCGCCCGCGAACGTGCGCATAACGCTGCTCTGGCGCGGTGTGTCGTGTACACACACGCACTCTCGCGCAACAGGGGAAGGTGCGGTCAGGCCGGGGTGACGCCGGCGCTCATCACCCGCACCGCGCTGATCAACCCGTCCATCAGGTTGCCCTCTTTGAACGACGCGGCCGCCGCGGAGACGCCCAGCGGTGCGGCCTCTTCGATGCCGCGTCCCTTGACGTCGGCGCCGTAGACCACCTCGATCGCGTGCTGCTCGGGCGAGACCGCCAGCAGCACGGCGTTGTTCGGGGTAGGCACCTGAGCGAGGATCTCGCGCGCGGTGGCCGCCGTGTCGTGGCCGAGATTGCCGATGTACACGGCGAACCGGGCCTTCGAAGCCCGCGAGCCGTATTTGAGCGCGTCGTCGAGGAACACCAGGTCCTTGGTCGGGAAGGGGTAGTCCAGCGACAGCTCACCCGGCTGCGTGACACCGGAGATCCGGCCGCTGGAGGTGACCACCCAACCCATCGGGAGGTCGGTGTGCTCGAGCGCGGCCCGATGGCCGGTTACCGCAACGTCACCACTTGCCACTGGCGCCGCCTCCAATCGTCACCGCGTTGGACTGGTGTTCACCCACGTTTCCGCCGTGGGCCGCCGAGTCGGCGGCCACACTGCGTCCGGTCGCGTGCCCGTGATCGGCGGGCTCGTCGGACGCCCACAGGATCGGGGCGTGCTTCCAAGGGTCGGACATCTTGTAGCTCGCCGGGTGCGGGCCCTTACTGCGCCAGATCAACAGGGCAAGGACGGCCGTCAGCCCGAGCGGCACCAAAGTCAGAAGCGCGATTGTCGTTGTGGTGCTCACGACGCAAACCGTATACCAGCCGCGTTTACGCCGCGCCCTCGCCCAGATATCGAACCCAAGACGGGTCGAGTTCCTTGACGCTGGACAACAGCCGCCAGTGCTGGCCCTTCGGCGGAACGGGCACTATGCGCAGGGACCACCCCAGCTCGGTGAGCAGCCGGTCGGCCTTGCGGTGATTGCACGACGAACAGGCCGCTACGCAGTTCTCCCACGAGTGCACTCCCCCGCGGCTGCGCGGAACCACATGGTCGACGGTGTCGGCCTTACTCCCGCAATAGGCGCAGCGAAACCGGTCGCGGTGCATCAAAGCCGCGCGCGTCATCGGGATGCGCGCCCGGTACGGCACCCGGACGTAGGAGCGCAACCGGATGACCGAGGGCACCACGATCGATCGGGTCGCCGAATGGATCACCGGCCCGCCGGGATCGTCATGCACGACGTCGGCCTTACCGCACATCAACATGATGACCGCCCGCCGCATGGGCAGAGCGGTCAACGGTTCGTAGGTGGAGTTCAGCAGCAGCACACGGCGACGACCCCAGATCGAGCCCTCGGTGGTACTCGGCGGATGGATGTCGACGCTGTGGAGGACGCGTGTCTGCGCGCCCGGTACCACCGACCCGGCTAGGGCGGTTGCGGCACCGTGACTCCGCTGGCCGGCCCTTTTGGACGGGCCTTTCTTGCGATGCGCCATACGTCCTCCGTCCGACAGTTCACCACGGATTCCTGTGAATCGCACGACAATTCTCGACGTGTTCGCAGGTCAGTCAGGTGAACATCGGGTGGTGCGCCCGCCTGACCTGGTCAATCCAGCAACAAGGAACAATGGTCGGCGTGACACAGCCACAGAGGTCGTTCTATGACGAAGTCGGTGGCCACGAGACGTTCCGCGTGATCGTGGCGCGGTTCTACGAGTTGGTCCGCGAGGACGAAATCCTGCGTCCGCTCTACCCCGAGGAGGACCTCGGACCGGCCGAGGTGCGGCTGCGGATGTTCCTCGAGCAGTACTGGGGCGGCCCCCGCACGTACTCCGACCAGCGTGGGCATCCGCGGTTGAGGATGCGCCACGCCCCGTTCCGGATCGGCTACATCGAACGCGACGCGTGGCTGCGGTGCATGCACACCGCGGTCGCGGAGATCGACTCGCACACACTCGACGACGAGCACCGTAAAGAGCTGCTGGCCTACCTGGAGATGGCCGCGCATTCGATGGTGAACGCGCCGTTCTAATGACGAATCCTTGGTGGTCTGACGCGCTGTTCTATCAGGTCTATCCGCGCTCGTTCCGCGACAGCAACGGTGACGGGGTCGGCGACCTCGACGGGGTGACCTCCGGCCTGCACTATCTCAAGGCACTCGGCGTCGACGCGATCTGGCTCAACCCGGTGATGGTCTCGCCGATGGCCGACAACGGCTACGACGTAACCGACCCGCGCGACGTCGACCCTCTGTTCGGCGACCTGGCGGCGTTGGACCGGCTCACCGCCGCCGCCCATGACCTGGGCATGAAGGTGACGATGGATCTGGTGCCCAACCACACCAGCTCCGCGCATCCATGGTTCCAGGCGGCGCTGGCCGCGAGCCCGGGCAGCGCGCAGCGCGAGCGCTACATCTTCCGCGACGGCACCGGGCCCGGCGGTTCGAAACCCCCCAACAATTGGCTGTCGGTGTTCGGTGGGCCTGCGTGGACCCGGGTGACCGAAGCCGACGGCAACCCCGGCCAGTGGTATCTGCACCTGTTCGACGCCGAGCAGCCCGACCTCAACTGGGAGAACCCCGAGGTCTTCGACGACCTCGAACGGACACTGCGGTTCTGGCTCGACCGCGGCGTCGACGGCTTCCGCATCGACGTCGCGCACGGGATGGCCAAGCCGCCCGGGCTTCCCGACATGAAGATCGTGGGACGCGAGATGCTGCTGGCCGAGATGGACGACGATCCCCGGTTCAACAACGACGGCGTGCACGAGATCCATCGCCGGATCCGGCGGGTGTTCGACGACTATCCGGAATCCGTTGCGATCGGCGAGGTCTGGGTCTACGACAACGAGCAGTTCGCACGCTACGTGCGTCCCGACGAACTGCATCTGGGCTTCAACTTCCGGCTCCTGCGCGCGGCGTTCGACGCCGCCGACATCCGTCACGCGATCGAGAACTCGATGGCCGCAGCCGGATTGGTGGATGCCGTCCCGACGTGGACGCTGGCCAACCACGACGTCGACCGCGTGCCCACCCGCTACGGCGGCGGTGCCGTCGGCTCTGCCCGCGCCACGGCGATGGCCCTGGTCGTGCTGGCGCTGCCCGGGCCCGTGTTCATCTACAACGGCGAGGAACTGGGCCTGCCGAACGCCGACCTCCCCGACGAGGCGCTGCGCGACCCGGTGTGGGAGCGCTCCGGGCACACCCGCCGCGGGCGCGACGGCAGCAGGGTTCCGATGCCGTGGGAGGGCGACACCCCTCCGTTCGGGTTCTCGGATAACCCGGACACCTGGTTGCCGATTCCCCCGGAATGGTCGGCGCTGACGGTTGAGAAGCAGTTGGCGGATCCGTCGTCGACGCTGGCGTTCTTCCATCGCGCTTTCGAATTGCGTTCACAGCGTGCCGAATTCGACGGTTCGATGGTCGAGTGGCTGGACTCGCCCGCCGACAGCCTGGTGTTTCACCGCACCGGCGGGTTGGTGTGCGTGCTCAACGCCGGCTCGCGGCCGATACCGCTGCCGGAGGGTCAGGTTCTGCTGGCGAGCGCGGAGGTGTCCGACGGCGCCCTGCCGCCCGACAGCGCGGCGTGGTTGGTCTAGCGATCGCACGCTAGGGCGCTGTGAGCGATGCGCGCTCGCGGTGGCGCGAGCGACCGCAAGATGTACGCCGCTAGCGGCGTGTCGCTGTGCAAACACGGACACTCGCCGGCTTCGCGCGTGAGCCCACGCGGCGGGAAAAGTCAGCGCAGGACGACGGCCGGGTCGCCGCGGCGGCGGTACACCGAACCGAACCGCGCGTCGATGCGCAGCCACGCCGGCGTCACCCGCACCCGCACGATCTCATCGGCTCCCACCGCCGATCCCGATTGCGGCAGGAAACCCATTGCCGTCAAAGCGAATACACACCTCATCGGGATGCCGACGCTGTCGTCGCCGGAACTGACCGCGACGACCTCCTGGTCCAGCAGGGACACCGGTGGACCGTGACTGCTGGAGTGCTCTTTGGCCAACTCCCCACCGCGCTGCGCCAAGTCGAGCACGAAGCGGGCGGGCACATCGTCGAGGTGGACGAAGCCGGAGTCCGGCGGAAGTGCTCCACGCCAGGCGGAATCCAGCGCAAAGCCAGGTTCGACGAAACCGGTACCGTCGATGGTCCGCAGACCATCGGCCAGCGCGTCGGCGCCCGCGGAGAGATCCGGCGGATTGACCCGGCCCTCGATCACCCGGCTGGCCAGCACATCGAATCCCGTTGCGACCCAGGCGACCAGCACTTCCTCGGACCGTTGACGCAATCTGATCACCGCGGCTTCGTCGAGACGTAAAGCCCGCTCGGCGAACGTCGCGAGGTCTCCGCGGTGCGGTAGCTCGGTCAGCCAGAGGCCCCGCTCGGATCGCGTCATCGTGTCCAGCGCTGCAGATACTCGTTTTGCTGCGGCGAAAGCCGGTGCAGCCGCTGCTCTTTGATGTGCACAGCGGCCAACTGGGTGTCCGCGATCACCGCCGGCTTCGAGTCCGGCGGCGCGCCCACCGATCGCACCTCGTAGCCGACGGTGAAATCGACCGAGCGCACGCGCTTCGACCACATGGTCACCTGAAGCGGCGAGTCGATCAGCCGCAACTGGGCCTTGTACGCGATGTTGACCTCGGCGATGAGCAAGCCGATGGTCTCGATTTCCGGGCCGAACGGTTCTCGCAGGAACGGGATCCGGGCTTCCTCGAGGATCGTCACCATGGTGGCGTGGTTGATGTGCTGGTACATGTCGATGTCCGACCACCGCACATGGACCGGCGCGACAAACCCTGCCCCACTCGTGGTGCGCGCGAGATCAGCGCCTGTCATCGAGAAGTCCCCGTTCCACTGGTCCGTGTCATGCTGCGAATCTGACGCGCCGCCACCGACAGCGTCGCGAGGTCGTGCTGACCGCTTTCATGAATCTCGTCGAGCGTGCGACGGGCGCGGTCCACCCGGGAACCGTTCGTCGTCTCCCATTCGGCGATCTTCTCCTCACCCGTCTCCTCAGGTTCACCCACCGCCAGCACGTCCAGGCACAGAGCGCGCAGCGACCCGTAGATGTCGTCGCGGATCGCCAGTCGCGCCAACGAATGCCAGCGGTCGTCGCGCTCGAGCCGCGACACCGCGGTGAGCAGGGTATCGGTGTTGAGGTAGTTCATCAGCGCGAAGTAGGTGTCGGCCACCTCGTCGGGTTCGCGCTCCACGATGTCCCCGATGTCGATGATGTCGAGAAGGCTGAACTGGTACAGCCCCGTGGCCAGCTCGTACGCCAGATCCTCGGGGACTCCGCGCGAGGTGAGGTCGTCGGCCTCCTTGGCCACGATGGCCTCGTCCTCGCCACGCAGCCACTCGGACATCCGCGGTGTCAATGCCGCGACTTTGGCCGCGAACCGGTTGGTCTCGGCGCCCACCGCCAGCGGCTGAGGACGGTAGTTGAGCAGCCAGCGCCCGGCCCGGTCCACCAGCCGCCGCAGATCCAGGGTCATCCGGTCGGTCACCGCAACCGAAACGCCGTCGTCCCCCGCCGCGCGGATCTGCCGCCAGATGTCGTTGATCCGGAAGATCGCGTTGGCCGCGGCATAACTGCGCACGGCGTCCAGCGGGCCCACCCCGGCGTCCTCGCTGATGCGGTACACGTAGGTGATTCCGCTGGTGTCGATGACGTCGTTGACCAGCATGGTCGTGACGATCTCGCGGCGCAGTTCGTGCGACCGGATCTCCGCGGCGAACGGCTCACGCAGTTTCTGGGGGAAGTACCACGGCAGCCGGGAGGCGAACGCCTCCTGATCGGGCAGCTCGCTGGCCAGCAGGTCGGCCTTCAACGCAAGCTTGACGTGAGCCATCAGCGTGGCGAGTTCCGGTGAGGTCAAACCCATTCCGGCATCGGTGCGGCGGTGGATCTCCTTCTCCGACGGCAGCGCTTCGAGTTCACGGTTGAGGCCGCGGTCGGCGACGAAGGCCTTGATCATCCGCGAGTGCACCGGAAGCAGGCTCGCCGCGTTGGCGCGGCTGGTGCCCATCAGATCGTTCTGATCCTCGTTGTCCCTGAGCACCAGCCGGCCGACCTCGTCGGTCATCGACAGCAACAGTTCGGTGCGATCTTCGGGGCTGACCTTGCCCGCAGTGACCAGCGAGTCGATCAGGATCTTGATGTTGACCTCATGATCGGAGCAGTCGACCCCAGCCGAGTTGTCCAGCGCGTCGGTGTTGATGCGGCCTCCGGCGAGGTCGAACTCGATACGCCCGAGCGCGGTCACACCCAGGTTGCCGCCCTCACCGACCACCTTGGCCCGCAACTGGTTTCCGTTCACCCGAACCGGGTCGTTCGCACGGTCGCCGACGTCGGAGTCGGATTCGGATTCGGCCTTGATGTAGGTGCCGATACCACCGTTGAACAACAGGTCGGCCGGCGCCTTCAGGATCGCCTTGATCAGGTTGGGCGGGGTCAGCTCATCGACATTGTCGTCGATGCCCAGCGCGGCGCGGGCCTGCGAGCTGATCTGGATCGACTTGTGCTCCCTGCTGTATACGCCGCCGCCCTCGCTGATCAGCGAGGAGTCGTAGTCCTCCCAGCTCGACCGCGGCAGGTCGAACAGACGCTTGCGCTCCTCCCACGAGCGCGCCGCGTCGGGATCGGGGTCGATGAAGATGTGGCGGTGGTCGAAGGCGGCCAACAGGCGAATGTGCTTGGACAGCAACATGCCGTTGCCGAATACGTCGCCGCTCATGTCGCCGACACCGACGACGGTGAAGTCTTCGGACTGGGTGTCGACACCCATTTCGCGGAAGTGCCTCTTGACCGACTCCCACGCGCCTCTGGCGGTGATGCCCATGGCTTTGTGGTCGTACCCCACCGAACCGCCCGACGCGAACGCGTCGCCGAGCCAGAAGCCGTAGGACTTGGCGACCTCGTTGGCGATGTCGGAGAACGTCGCGGTGCCCTTGTCGGCGGCGACGACGAGATAGGCGTCGTCGCTGTCGCGGCGCACCACATCCGGCGGCGGGGTGACCTGTCCGGACCCCTTGTCGACGTTGTCGGTCAGGTCGAGCAGACCGGCGATGAACAGCTTGTAACACGACACGCCCTCGGCGCGTTGGGCTTCGCGGTCGTCGGCGGCATCTCCGGTCGGTGTCGGCGGCTGCTTGACGACGAAACCGCCCTTGGCGCCGACAGGCACGATCACCGCGTTCTTGACGGCCTGCGCCTTGACCAACCCGAGGATTTCGGTGCGGAAGTCCTCGCGTCGGTCCGACCAGCGCAAGCCGCCGCGCGCGACGTAACCGAACCGCAGGTGCACACCCTCGACCCGCGGCGAGTACACGAAGATCTCGAACTTCGGTCGCGGCAGCGGTAATTCGTCGATCAATCCGGGATCGAGTTTGAACGACAACACGTCCTCGCACCGGGCCGACTCCTGCCGCCTGACGAAGTAGTTGGTGCGCAGCGTCGCTTGGATCATCGACGCGAACGCCCTCAGCACGCGGTCCGTGTCCAGGCTGACCAGTGCGTCGATGTCGGCGCTCACCGCCGCCGCGGCCGCCTGGGCGTCACGCCGTTTCGGTGCGTCCTCCTGCTCGTCCTCGAACGGACAGAACAGCGCCTCGAACAGTTCGACCAGCGAACGGGCGGTCTTGGCGTGGTCGTTGACGACGGCCTCGATGTGTGACTGGCTGTACGGAAAACCCGCCTGGCGCAGGTATTTCGCGTAGCTGCGCAGCACCGAGACCTGCTGCCAGTTCAGGCCGGCCCGCATCACCAGCTCGTTGAACCGGTCGGTCTCGGCGCGGCCCTGCCAGATCGCGGTCAGCGCGTCGGCGAAACGCGTGGCGGTTCCGGTTCGCTCGGATTCGGACTCGATGTGCGGGATCGACTTGTGCGGTGAGATTTTGAACTGGTAGATCCACACTACGAGCCCGTCGGGACGTTCGACGGTGAACGGTCGCTCTTCGAGAACCACCACGCCCATCGACTGCAGCATCGGCAGCAGATCGCTCAATGACGCGGAGTGCCCACCCAGATATAACGTGAGCTGCGCGGCGCCCTCCTCGAGATCGGTGAGCACCGGTTGGATCGAACCGTCCTGCAGGTCTTCGATGACCGCGATGTCATCGATCGCGTCGAGCGGCGCGACCGCCTGCTTGTACGCCTCGGGGAAGGCGGCGGAATAGTGTTGCGCCGTGCGCTGATTGATCGAACCCGTCTTCACCGCGCCGATCAACCGGTCACCCCAGGTGCGCGCCGCTTCGGTGAGCAGATCCTGGATCCGCGACTCGTTGTTCGGGGACGTGTCGATGTCGCGGGCGTTGGTGCCGTCGGGCATTCGTACCGCGAAATGAACTACCGCCCATGGCGATTCGCTCACCCGCGCGGTGTACTCGATGCTGACACCGCCGAGTTCGCGCACGAGGATGTCCTGCATCTCCAACCGCACCGCGGTGGTGTAACGGTCGCGCGGCAGGTACACCAGGCACGAGACGAACTGCGCGAGCGAATCGGCACGCATGAACAGCAACGTGCGCCGGCGGGACCCGAGGTCGACGACGGCCTTCACCATGTCCAGCACGTCCTGCGCCGACAGGGCGAACAATTCCGCGCGAGGGATGGTCTGGATGATGTCTAGCAGCAGTTGTCCGGGGTGGCTGGGGTCGTTGCGGGACAGCGACAGCGCCTCGTTCACCCTGCGCGAGATCAACGGGATCTCAAGCACGTTGGCGTTCATGGCCGCCACCGTGAACAAGCCGACGAAGCGGTGTTCGATGACGGTCGGTCCGTGTTGTTCGCGCACGACCGCGATGTGAGGGTAGGCGCCGTAACGCAGATAGCTCGGAATGGTGGCCTGCGCCAACACGAGAAGGTCGTCGTCGTCGGTCAGCGGCGGCAGCACATCGTGGCGCAGCCGAAGCGCCCCCAGCCGGCTGGACGGATCGACTGACGACCGGCCGTCCTGTATCGAACACCGCTGGTAGCCCAGCAGCACGAAATGTCCGTCGGCCAGCCATCGCAACAGCGCGGCGACGTCCTCGCGGTCGGGTCCGCGGAACCTGCCGCCGGTGTCGGTGGCCACGTCGTGCGCCAACCGGCGCAGCGTCGACGACAACTCGTCAGAATCGAGTGCGACGTGACGTGCATCGGCGAGCACGCTCGGCAGCATCTGCGCCACCTGAGCCAGCGCCTTGGGGTCGACCGTCGCCGCGAGCTGAACGTGGATCCAGGCCTCGAACACCCCGTCGCGGGACCCGCCGGCTTCAGCGGCCGGCGCGATGTCGAGCAGTTCGCCTGCGCGCGCACGGTGTACCCGCAGCACCGGGTTCATGATCGCGGTGTAGGCGACGCCGAAGCGGTGCAGCAGCACCGTGACCGAGTCCATCACCATCGCGGAGTTGTCGGTGACGATCTGCAGCGCGGGGCCGAACCCGGCCGGGTCGTCGGCGCGGTACACCTCGACGCGGGTATCGCCGTAGGGGCGGAAGCGACCGAGCCGGTGATGCGCGGCGATGAGGCTCGGCGTGACGACCTGATGCGCCGTCGCCGTCACCGGCATGGTGACCGTGGAATCGGCGGCGGGAGCGTCGGCGTGCGGACCCCGATAGGTCTCCAGATAGGCCCGCGCGAGCCGCCCCATGGTCTGGTCGTCAAGTCCAGGAGAGTGGTTGGCCCCGGTGACGCCGACCCCGGCGCCCGCTGATCTCCCGACGTCTCCCGGATTCACCGACATGCGACGCTCCTGAACTGTAGGCGCGGACCTCCGCCGTTGGATGTCACCACCAGCCCCGATGAGCGAAGCGGCTCCGCGGTCCGCAGAAGTCGACCCTAGTAGCCCGCGCGCGGGCTTTGCGGGTACCCCGCCGGATCAGTCGCGGGTGAGCTTTCGGTGCGTCACGCGGTGCGGGCGGGCGGCCTCTGCGCCGAGCCGTTCGACCTTGTTCTCCTCGTAGGCACCGAAGTTGCCCTCGAACCAGAACCACTTGGCCTCGTTGTCCTCGTCGCCCTCCCACGCCAGGATGTGGGTACACGTGCGGTCCAGGAACCACCTGTCGTGGGAGATCACGACCGCGCAGCCGGGGAAGCTCTCGAGTGCGTTCTCCAGCGATGACAGCGTTTCGACGTCCAGGTCGTTGGTCGGCTCGTCGAGCAGGATCAGGTTGCCGCCCTCCTTGAGGGTCAACGCGAGGTTGAGCCGGTTGCGTTCACCGCCGGACAGCACACCGGCCGGCTTCTGCTGGTCCGGCCCCTTGAAGCCGAACGCGGAGACGTAGGCCCGCGAGGGGATTTCGTTCTGGCCGACCTCGATGTAATCCAGCCCGTCGGAGACGACCTCCCACACCGTCTTCTTCGGGTCGATGCCCGCACGGCTCTGGTCGACGTAGCTCAACTTGACCGTCTCGCCGACCTTGACCGTGCCGCTGTCGGGCTGCTCGAGGCCCACGATGGTCTTGAACAGCGTCGTCTTACCGACACCGTTGGGACCGATGACCCCGACGATGCCGTTACGCGGCAGCGTGAACGACAGGTCCTTGATCAGGGTGCGGCCGTCGAAGCCCTTGTCGAGGTGCTCGACCTCGACGACGACGTTGCCCAGCCGTGGCGGCGTCGGAATCTGGATCTCCTCGAAGTCGAGCTTGCGAGTCTTCTCCGCCTCGGCGGCCATCTCCTCGTAGCGCTGCAGGCGGGCCTTGCTCTTGGCCTGCCGTGCCTTGGCGCCCGACCGAACCCAGGCGAGCTCGTCTTGGAGACGCTTCTGCAGTTTGGCGTCCTTGCGTCCCTGCACGGCGACGCGCTCGGCCTTCTTCTCCAGGTACGTCGAGTAGTTGCCCTCGTACGGATAAGCCCGTCCGCGGTCGAGTTCGAGGATCCACTCGGCGACGTTGTCCAGGAAGTACCGGTCGTGCGTGACGGCGAGGATCGCGCCCTTGTACTCGGCGAGGTGCTGTTCGAGCCACTGCACGCTCTCGGCGTCCAGGTGGTTGGTGGGCTCATCGAGAAGGAGCAGGTCGGGCTTGGACAGCAGCAGCTTGCACAACGCGACCCGTCGGCGCTCGCCTCCGGACAGATGGGTGACCGGGTCGTCGGGCGGCGGGCAGCGCAACGCGTCCATCGCCTGCTCGAGCTGCGAGTCGATGTCCCAGGCGTCGGCGGCGTCGAGCTCCTCCTGCAGCCGGCCCATCTCCTCCATCAGCTCATCGGAGTAGTCGGTGGCCATCAGCTCGGCGACCTCGTTGTAGCGGTTCAGCTTCTCCTTGATCGCCACGCCCTCTTCGACGTTCTCGCGGACGGTCTTGTCCTCGTTGAGCGGCGGTTCCTGCTGCAGGATGCCCACAGTCGCTCCGGGCTGCAGGAACGCGTCGCCGTTGTTGGGCTGGTCCAGCCCGGCCATGATCCGCAAGACGCTCGACTTGCCGGCCCCGTTGGGACCGACGACGCCGATCTTCGCGCCCGGAAGGAAGTTCAGGCTGACGTCGTCGAGGATGACCTTGTCGCCGTGCGCCTTGCGGACCTTCCGCATCGAATAGATGAATTCGGCCATGCCGTCGGATGCCTTTCAAAAGTTGCGAGTCTCTCGGTGATGCTCGCGGACCATCGTAGGCGTGGCCCCGCCGGCGCAGCCGAGTGAGCTACTCGAGGTCCTGCGCCGGCGGCGTCCCCGCGCTACGCGGTCAGGGGCAGCGCCGTGTCGGGCTGCTCCGTGTCGTCGTCATCACCGGTGTCTTCGGAGTGGTTTTCCGGGTCGGTGAACCGGTGTTCGGACTGCTGCCGCCCTCGGTCGATGCGTGCCGTGCACCGGGCCAGATCCGGCCCGACCGATGTGGCGCGCACTTCGACCGACGAGCGTCGGTTGCCGTCCCGGTCGTCGTATTCGCTTGTATAAACGTGTCCGACGACGATGACGGGGTCGCCCTTGACCAGCGCCGCGCCAGGCCCGGCAACCACCCTCCCCCAGCAATTCACCGTCACGAACAACGAGTTTCCGGGCTCCCATGTTCCCTCGGCCGTGCGGCGGCGCGAGTTGCTCGCGACCCGGAACCGGACCATCTCCTGATCCCCCACCCGCCGATGGATCGGGTCGGTGACGATGTTGCCGACGATGGTGAACGGTGTCTCGAACATGACGATCTCCTGTTTCTTTGCGTTTGCTTGCCGATCGCCTTGTGGCGTCTCGGTGACACCGCTATTGAGCGCCGCGGCGCCGACACCGAGACTCGGCACGCTCCGTCGCCAGGCGGCCCTGTGGATGAATTCGTCGTTGTGGATGGTGCGTTCGTTGTCGCCAGACCGACGTTTTGGCTGGTTTACCCACCCGCGATCGACCATTGCGTCGGTTTCGAGGCGTCCCCGGAACCTACGGGCGCCAGCCCCGCGACAGCAGGGCAATTCGCGCCTGCTCGACGATGTCGACCCCGCGGTCCTCTTTGATGACGTGGATGACGTGCCAGCCGAGCCGCTGCAGTACGCGATTGACCTGAACATCGAGCACGTACTGTCGTCGGCTGGTGAGGTGTTGTTCTCCGTCGTACTCCGCGCCGACTTTGAAGTCCTCCCAACACATGTCGATGCGCCGGACGTAGCGGTCCCACTCGTCACGGACGACGAATTGTGTGGCGGGGCGAGGTAGGCCGGCATCGATGAACAGCAGCCGCAGCCATGTTTCCCTCGGCGACTCGGCGCCACCGTCGACGAGCGGCAGCGCCGCCCGTAGCTGGCGCAGACCACGCACACCGCGATGACGTTTCGCCAGTAGCGCGACGTCCTCGGTGGCGAACGGGCACGCATTCATCAACGCGTCCAGGCGTGCGACAGCCCGGTCACGAGGCTGATGGCGGCCCAGGTCGAACGCGGTCCGGGCCGGCGTGGTCACCCGGATGCCCGCGACCGAGGTGACCTCGTCCTCGTCCAGGGTCTCGTCGCGCGCGATCAGCCCGCGCTGGCGCCGGACCGCCGCGACCAATTCGATGGGGACGTCGTCCACGACCCATTTCGCCCCGTGCATCGCGGAAGCGGCCACCCCGGCGATCACCGCCGAAGGCGAGGCGAAGGATACGCCGGCGATCCGCTCGCGCAGCGACACCTCGTGGCCCCGCGGGATATAGACGCCGCGGTACAGCGGCCGATAGTGACTGCGCAGGTGGGCTCTGGTGAGGTGGCCGGCGGCCACGGCGTCACGGCCGACGAACGGAATCTCCACACTGGTGGGACGCAGACGGCCGTCGGTCTGGCTCCCACCGTTCCCGAAACCGACGCAATGGTCGATTCCCGGGCCGGAAACCAGCCAAAGCGTCGGTCTGGGCGCCTAGCTCGCCGGATCTCAGCGCGACGAGGCGTCGCGGCGGGCGAGCTCGGCGAGCATCGCGTTGTAGGCGGCGAGCTCCGCGTCGTCGTCGCGGTCGGCGGCCCGGTCGATTCGTTTGGCCGTGCGCTGGTCGCTGCGCGTCCACTGGATCAGCAGCGCGAGCATCACCACCACGAGTGGGACCTCACCAGCGGCCCAGGCGATTCCGCCGCCGGTGCGCTGATCGGCGAGCAAGTCGGTGTGCCAGCTCAACTGCAGTGACCGGTAGAACGGCTCGCCCAGCACGGTCTTGGTGCCCATCAGCACCACACCGAAGAACGCGTGCAACGGCAGCGAGGCGAACACCATCGCGACCTTGCCGAGGTGAGGAATCTGGCGCGGCGCCGGATCGATTCCGATCGTGACCCAATAGAAGAGGTATCCGCTGAGCAGGAAGTGCAGATTCATCAGCACATGTGCGCCGTGCTTGTCGACCGCCGCGTCGAACAGCCCGCCGAAGTAGAGCCCATAGAAACCGGCGACGAAGATGACCGTCGCGATGATCGGCTGTGTCAAAAACCGCGACACCCCCGAGTGCAACGCGGCCAGCAGCCACTCCCTCGGACCCGGCGGCTCACCGCGTCCCGCCGTCGGCAGCGCCCGCAGGGCCAGCGTCATCGGCGCGCCGAGCACCAGCAGGATCGGCACCAGCATCGACAGTGTCATGTGGGCGATCATGTGCATCGAGAACATGGCGGGCATGTAGCGGCCCAGGCCCGACGACGTCGCGATCAGCAGCGACGCGCAGCCGCACAGCCAACCCAGCGTCCGTCCGACCGGCCACGCGTCACCCCGACGGCGAAGGCGACGCACACCGAGCAGGTAGACCACCGCGAAGACGATCGCGGCGGTGCCGAAGATCAGGTCGAAACGCCAGTCGAGCAGAATCCGCTCGAAAGTGGGTGGGCCTGCTAGGTCGTATCCGATCCCCACCTCGACCGGGCTGGGCTGTTCGACCAGCGGCGGTGGAGGAGTGCGACCGAGCCCGACCGCGATGCCGAACGTCGCCCCGAACAGCAGCGCCTCGAGCAGCGCCAGACGCACCAGCGGACCGCGCGCGTCCGGGTCGTCCTGCAACGCGGCCACCGCGGAGCGGCGTTGCCACCAGCCGATCACCGCGAGCAGGGACAGTGCGCAGATCTTCGCGACGATCAACCAGCCGTACTCGGTGCGCACCAGGTCGGCCGGTTCGACGCGCACGAGCGCGTTGATCACGCCGCTGACGGCCATGACGACGAAGCACCCGAACGCGAGCGCCGAGAACCGGCGGGCGGCGAGGTCGGCGTGCTTACCGCGCCGCATCGCATGTACCAGCAGGGCGAGCAGCCCGCCCGCCCACAGCGCAGCGGCACCCAGGTGAAACAACAGGCTGTTGGTGGCCATGTCGTGGGCGCCGCCGGTGGACGAATGCCCGGCCAACCCGAGCGGGATCAGCGTCGTCAGCGCCCCGCCCAGCAGGACCGGCGTCCAGGACCAGCGCAGCACCGGCAGGCTGGCGACCGTGACGGCGGCGGCCAGGAACGCCGTCCACCGCCACGCGCTGGCCATGTCGACGAGGTCGGCCGCCGACCAGACGGCCACCGGGTCGAGGGTCTGGCTCAGTGGCTGACCGGAGACGTCGGAGACCGTCAACGGAACCATCAGCGCCGCGCACACCGTCCACGCCGCGGACGCGCCGGTGCCCAGGCGCAGCGCGCGGTACCCGCCGGCGTCGAGCACGCCGTTGGTTTGAGGCGGCGTCAGGAACGCGGCGAACAGGAAGGACCCGACGGCGATGACCGCCGCGATCTCACCTGCGGCCCGAACGAACGGCAGGCCGTAGGTCGTGATCGGCCCGGGATCCGGCAGTCCGGTCGCACTCAGCGCGTCGGCCAGCGACAGAGCGCCGATGCCCGCGGCGATCGTCCCCGCCAGGACAGCGACCCCGACCAGCACCGGCCATACCGCGCTGGTGCGCACGCCCGATGCCGTCGTCGTCATCCCACCAGCGTATGGCGCGGCTCAGCCTCTAGAGGAATCGCCGAGCGTACGGTTGCTCACGCCGCTGCTTGCGAAACACGTACACAATCGTGCGCTCGGCGGACTCAGGAGGCTTGGCGCGCCTCACGGCGCGCGATCTCACGCGCGATGAACTGCTCGCGGGCGATCTGCTCGACCTTGTCCATATCGCGCAGGATGGCCCGCAGTTCGTCCCGGAACGCGGTGCGGCGCTCGTGCAGGTCGGCGGCGGGTTCGAGCAGGTCCTGGTCGGCGGCGACCTGGCGGGCGGTCGCGAACAGCAACGCCGACACCGCTTCGTTGCTGCGCACCCGGCTCTGCGCGACGTACTGGTTGCCCAGTCCGAGCGCCTTCTTCGTCAGGTCCTTCTCGTCGATCTCGGCAGGGGCGTCGAGCAGCGCATCGGCGACGATCTGGTACGCCTCGAAGAAGGGTCGCAGCATCGCGCCCGCCAACAGCGGCGACTTGGTCCGCAGTAATCCCTCGACCCGCTGTTCGCCGCCGGTCACCTGCTCCTCCCAGCCGCTCTGCCAGGACAGCTCCTCGGCGACGTGCTCACGGAACGCCGCCGAATCGGCGAAGTAGAAGTCGAACTTGAGCAGATCGCGCAGCCGCATCACCTGCGACCAGAACGCCTCCAGCCGGTCGGAGCCCGCGCGGCCGGCGTGCACCAGCGCCAACTCGACCAGCGAGGTCTCGAGGAACGCGTCGATGAGGGTGTTGCGGTAGAACGCCGCTTCGTGTTCGTCCTCGGGAGCGATCCGCCAGACGGGCTCGCGCCCGCCCTCGACGCAGGTGACGGGGTGCCGGTTGGACAGCGCGTCGAGCGCGGCCCGCACCCCTTCTGGGGTGCGCAACCGCAACGCGCTGTTGGTCATCGGGGTCTGCTTACGCTCGAGGTAGTCCAGCGACGGCTGCAGCGTGTGATGAATCTGGCTCAGCGTCAACGCGATTCCGCGCGTGGTAAGCAACAGCGCCGACACCAGTGCCGAGGCGTTGACCGGTGTGGCCCGCAGGATCCGCCACGACACTTCGAACGCCATCTTCTGCAGGGCAAGGCGTTTGGCACTCTCATCGGTGGTCATCGGCCCGTGCGGCGCATCGAGGTACTCGCGCATGGAGACGGCCTCAGGGAAGCGGACATAGATCTTGCCGTAGTTGCGCTCGCCCTGGGCCTTGATGAAGTTGTACATCCACGACAGGCTTTCGGGCGTCTTCTCGCCGCCGCGGGCGTAGGCGGCGTATTCGGACGTCTCGTGCAGCTGGTCGAAGCTGATCGACACGGGCTGCAGCAGGATGTCCTCGCTGCGGCCGTCGAGGTACGCGTCGGCCACGTAGGCGAGCAGGCCGAGCTTGGGCGGCAACATCTTTCCGGTCCGCGACCGCGTACCCTCGATCGACCAGCTGAGGTTGAATCGCTTCTCGACGATGTAGCCGACGAACTGCCGCAGCACATACTTGTAGAGCGGGTCGTCGAGCTTGCGACGCAGGAAGATGACACCCGAATGGCGCATCAACGGCCCCATGAAGCCGAACGAGAGGTTGATGCCCGCGAAGGTGTGCACCGGCGGTAACCGGTTCTCCTGCATCGCCACCGGAACGATCACGCCGTCGAGGTAGGACCGGTGCGAGAACAACAGCACGGCCGGATGGTTCTCCAGGTTGCGCCGCATCAACTCGACCTCGTCGCGGTCGTAGTCGATGTTGGGATCGAAGCCGCGGCTGAAGATCGCGCGCCCCAACGACGGAATCAAATCGACGGAGAACCGGCTCCACCCCGTGGAGAGCTCGTCGAGCATCTCCCCCGCGGTCTCCAGGTCCGCACCCGGAATCTTGGACAGGCCTTCGCGGAAACGCGCCGACGCCAACAACTCCGGCTTGATGAGCCGTGGTGATTTGTATTCCGGCCCCAGCAGCCGCAGTTCGACCCGCTCGATCGCCAGGATCGCGCGGCGGATCACGAACCGCGCGAATTCCCGGGGGTTTTCGGCGACGGTGGTGTCGGCCCATTGCTGACGCAGTTCGGAGACCTTCGCCGGTTCACCGGCGACGACGCGGGCTCGCGTCCGGTCGCGGCGCAGGATGCGGCGCTGCAGAATCTCGGGCGGACGGTAGGTGTCGCGGCCCGAGAGCAGCGCCACCACCTTGGATCGGGTGGGCAGGCCGCCGGGCACCCAGAACACGCGCACAGGCACCACGGAGCGGTCTTCTCCCGCTTCGAGTTCGGACACGAGCGAAGCCAGCACACCGGCAGGCGGGTCCTCGTACGGCAACAGCAGGACGTCGATCTTGGCCTCGGGGTTCTCGCGCCGTTGCCGCTCGAGCCAGTCGTCGAGCAGATCACGTTCGGCCGCAGAGGAAGCCGACGCCAGCACCAGCGCGTCACCGGTGGGCGTGAAGGGCGTGTACTGGTCGGCGGACGGCTTCACGGACGCCCCCTCCCCGCGGATTTCGGTGCCGACTTTTTGGCGGCCGGCGCATTACGCACCGACTTCGTCGCGTACTTGGCCTCGGACTTGGTCGCCTTCTTGGCCGCCTTCTTCGCCGCCGACTTCTTGGCGGGGGTGCTCTTCGGCCGCACGTTGCGGTCGTAGAGCTCGGGAAGAGACGACTCGTCGTGCGGCCAGTTCGCCAACGTGTCGAGGTAGAGCTGGCGCACCTCGGCGATGCGCTCCCCGAGATTGTCGTGCGTCCAGTCGTCGACCGGGATCGGCGGATAGACCACGACGTCGACCGTGCCCGGGTTGAAGGTGCTCGAATCACGCGCCGCGATCACTTCGGCGTTGCGAATGACGATGGGCACCAACGGAATACCGGCTGACATCGCGATCCGGAACGGCCCCTTCTTGAACGGCCCCACCTCGGTTGTGTCCAGCCGGGTGCCCTCCGGCGCGATCAGGATCGACAGCCCCTTGCGCGCGAGTTCCTCGACCTTCTTGAGCCCCTCGACCGCCTTCTGCGGGTCCTCGCGGTCGATGAACGCGGCGTCCATGATCTTGCCGAGGGTGCCGACGATCGGATCCTTCTCCAATTCCTTCTTGCCCACCGACGTGAAGTTGGTGTCCACCAAGTGGCCTGCGATCAACGGGTCGGCCTGGTTGCGGTGATTGAACAGGAACACCGCGGGACGCTTCTTGGTCAGGTTCTCCTTGCCCAACACGTTGATGTTGATGCCAAGGGTGCTCATCAGCGCCCGGCCGAAGGCCGCGGTGAAGAAGTTGACCCCGTTGCGCTTGCTCCGCGTCAACAGCCCGAGGCCGAGCGCTCCGGCCGCGATGGGTCCCATGGTGGCGATACCCGCCGCCGTGCGCAGTTGCGAGACCGGGCTCGCGCCACTGCGACTGCTGAAGCGCAGCACCGGCCAGCCCCGCTTCGCGGCGACCGCGGCGAGTTTGCCTCCCGGATTCGTCGGGCGCGGGTTTCCCACCAGATACATCAGCGCGACGTCCTCGTCGCCGTCGGCGTAGAAGTAGCTCATCGACAGGTCGACGCCGTGCTCGGCGGCGAACTTCTGCACCGCCCTGGCCTTGCCCGGCCCCCAGATGATCGGGCGCGTCACCTCGCCGGTGAGCAATCCGTGTTCGTCGATCTCGAACTTGTTGCTCAACACATTCGAGATGCCGAGGAAGCGGGCGACGGGCTCGACCTGCACCGTCAGCGCCGAGGAGCTGAGGACGACGGTGTGGCCGCGGGCCATGTGCGCGCGCACCAACTCGCGCATCTCGGGATAGATCCGGCCGACGATCTTCTGGACGAACAACCGCTCGGCGAGTTCGTCGACGTCCTCGAGCGAATTGCCGCGCAGCATGCGCGCACCCTTGCCGATCAGGTCCTCGAACTCCGACCGCCCCAGTTGGTGGTTGAGGCCGGCCTGAACCATGCCGATGAACTCGCCCATCGACATCTGGCGACGACGAAACCGGTCCTGCGTCATCACGACGCCGGTGAAGCCGGCGACCAGGGTGCCGTCGAGATCGAAGAACGCACCGACTTCGGGTCCCTGCGGGCTGGCCTGGATCTCGGCGACCGAACCCGGCAGCCGCATGGTGCGCCGGGCGCTCTGGCCGTTTGGCGAAGTCATTGCGCTGCACTCCCATTCGACGACGAGACAGTGGAAGGGGCCGGGTCGACGGTGAACGAGGCGGGTTCGGCTCGACCGTCGCCGCCCAGGGCGAGGACCTCGTCGAAACCCGACAGCAGGCAGCGCGCCCACAACTCCTGGTCGGTGATCGCCGCGCGGTCGTAGCGGGTGGTGATCGTGCAGTACCCCGAGCGCGAGATCAGCACCACCATCATCGCCACGCCCGGCAGCGGGCCAAGTCCGTACTGGCGCAGGACTTTTGCGCCCGCGATGTAGGTGTCCCCCGCGTACACCGGGACATTGCTGGCCTGGACGTCGGAGTTCACGATCGAGCCGGCCATCGTCTCGAGGGCGGTGTCGGGTAGCAGGCCGACCAACGGAGCGATGGCGCTGACCATGTCGATCGCGCGTTCCTCGCGCTTGGTGGTCATCTGCGAGCGGATGTTGCGGATGCGGATCTCGGGGTCCGTCAGGCCGATCGGCGCGGCGAGGTTCAGACCCGCGAACCGGTTTCCGCCCGCCGGGTCCGCGTCCGAGCGGAGGTTGACCGGAACGGCCATCGGCAGCGTGTCGAGCGGTACGCCCTTGGCTTCGTGGTAGAGCCGCAGCGCGCCGCACAAACCCGCCAGATACGCGTCGTTGATCGAACCGCCGGCCGCCTTGGCGGCCCGGTGCAGGATGCCGAACTCGATGTCGATGGCTTCGCTGCGCGACGACAGGCTGCGTCGCCGCAGCACTGGCGACGGATCGGCGACCGGACCGATCACGCGCGCACCCGACATGGCGTATCCGACAGCGCCGCCGAGCCGGGAGATCGGGTCGCGGATCACCTCCCCTGCGACGTGCGCGGCGCCGAACAACGCTCCGCGCACGCGACCCGCGATGGTGCCGGGCAGCCGGACGAGCCCTTGGCGCATCAGGTCGTTGGGCGACAGGTCCTGCGGGATGGGAAGGGGCGGCAGCGGCTGCGGCGACGGGTCGCGCTCGAGGTCATAGAGATTGGCGAACATCTCGACTCCGCCGACCCCGTCGGTGACCGCATGGCTGAGGTGAACGACCATCGCGGCGCGGTCGTCGGCGAGCCCCTCGACCAGCGTTGCCGTCCACAGCGGCCGGGAGATGTCGAGCGGCGACTGCGCGGCCACCTCGGCGAGGTCGAGCACCTGACGGAACGTGCCGGGTTGCGGGGCGCGCACCCGACGGAGGTGGAAGTCGAGGTTGAAGTCGGGGTCCACCACCCACCTCGGCGCCACGGTCGGCAGCGTCGGCATCACGACCTTCTGCCGCAGCCGCAGAACCTTGCGCGAGGCGGCGTCGAACTTGGCGCGGAACGTATCCCAGTCCGGCGCGCAGTCCAGAAGCTCGACGGTCATGATCCCCGAGCGGGTACGCGGATTGGCCTCGCCGCGGTGCAGGATCTGGTCGAGTGGGCTGAGTTCCTCAGGGAGTCCCGCCGCGTCGAGTTCCGGCACGTCGCTCATGGGCCGTCGCGTCCTCCTGCTCGTGATCGTGTGGCCACCACGCTAGTCGGCGGTGCGAGGCGGCGAGGCGGCTTTAATCCGTGAGCCTGCAGGCCCTGGCGATAGACTCTCGTGGCGTTGCCCCCGTAGCTCAGCGGATAGAGCAGCCGCCTTCTAAGCGGCTGGTCGCAGGTTCGATCCCTGCCGGGGGCGCTCATCGCCGGATTTCGGTCCGGACATACTTGACCCGATGCCGACCAACGACCTCGAGCACCGGCTGAGCCCGCTGCCGGATACGGGATACGTCTATCGCACAGCGTGGCGGGTGGCCACGGGCGACATCGACGGCGACCTGCACCTGCGCCTCGACGGCGTTGCGCGCTACATCCAGGAGGTCGGGGCGGAGAACCTCGTCGACGCAGGCGAGGCCGACGACCACCCCCATTGGCTCGTCCAACGCACGGTCATCGATGTGATCGAGCCGATCGAGTTCCCCAACGAGATCTCGTTCAGCCGCTGGTGCTCTGCGCTGTCCACCCGGTGGTGCACGATGCGCGTCGACCTGGTCGGCAGCGACGGCGGCCGCATCGAGACCGAAGGCTTCTGGATCGCCATCAACAGCAAGACGCTGACGCCGCAGCGCGCCTCGGACAGCCTCATCGCGCGGTTCGCCACCACCACCGACGAACTCCGCCTCAAGTGGCGGCCCTGGCTGACCAACCTCGAGGACGCCGACGAGGTGGTGCCGTTCCCGCTGCGTCGCACCGACATCGACATCTTCGAACATGTCACCAACACCGCCTACTGGCACGCCATCCACGAAGTGATGGCGCACGTACCCGACCTCGGTCGCGCCCCGTACCGCACGGTGGTCGAATACCGCAGGCCCATCCGGTACGGCGAGGACGTGACCATCGGGTGGGCGCGCCGCGGTGACGCCGTGGACATCGCGCTGACCGTCGGCGAAGACGTCCGCGCCGCGGCTCTGATCGCCAAGCTGTAGCCCGTCGCGTACTATCACGCCAAGCGTTGATGTTTGCTGCGCATGGGGTGGGAGGGCGAAGGATGGCCGCTTCGGGCAAAAGGTGGACGCGGTTGGCGACGGGCGTGGCCGCCGCGGGGGTCGCTACCTGTGTCGTCGGCCTCGCGGCCACCCAGCCGGCCTCCATCGCCTCGACGGTGGTCGATCTGACCGCCCTCATCGTCGTGGGCAGCTCGACGAACCCGACTGGGGCGGGCGTGGCGGAGTTCTTCGGCGGGAAGTTCGACACTCCCCGGTACACGGACTACCACGGCGGCGGCGACGTCGTCTACGTCGACTTCCGCACCGGTCCTGGCGGCATCGAGCAGGCCCTGCGCGACCACGCCGGCGAACACAACGCGGTATTGGCGTCCGGCTGGGGCGCGGCGAACGCCAGTTTGCTGCTCCTGCGGAATCGGACGGATCTGAAGGACACCGTCTTCATCCTCGACAACGACGTGGCGCGGCCCGACGGCGGCTTCGGCACCCGATATCCGTGGTTCGCGCTGATCGGGGTGAACCCGATCCCGACCCCGAGCAACGTGCCCGCGCTGCGCGTCGTCAACACCGGCTACGAGTACGACTACAACTCCAACGCCCCGGCCGACGTGCTGAACCCCGTCGCCGCGGTCAACTCTCTGGTCGGCTACCTCTACACCCGGCTCAACCAGTCCGAGCGCGAACTCCCGGTGGACGCCGAGGGCAAGCCCACCGTTCACTGCGACGCCAACACCTGCGCGATCCTCGCGACCGGGGGCGTCCTGGACTGTCCGGACGCGCAGTGCAGCGCTCCCACCGGCGACCGGATCACGGCCTATGTGACCGAGAGGGGCAACACCACCTACGTCACCTACACCGCCGAAGAGCTTCCACTGACCCGGCTGATCCGCGACGTCTTCGGCGACCAGCTCGCCGAGCTCACCGGGCCGGTGCTGAAGCTGGCCGTCGACTCGGCCTACTACGGCGGCAATCCGATCCCCCGGGATCCGAGCGCCTACCGCCCGGCCCGGATCGCTCCCCCGCCCGACGAGTTGTTGGCCACGGCGGTGAAGGTCCCCGGCGCGATCCTGCAGGGTCTTTCGGCGGCGTCCTCGCCGCGGCCGACAGTGCAACCCGAAACGGCGGTCGAGCAGGAGACGACGGTGGACCCGGAGCCGACGGTCGAACCGGAGACGACGCAACGGCGGACCGACTCCAACACTCTGGCCAACGCGCACACGACTCGACCGACCGGCGCGGGCGACCCGGATACCGCGCAGAAGCGCCGACCACAGCTCAACGTGCTGCGCGACAGCGTGCGAGCCCTGCCGGGCAAGCTCCGCGACAGCTTCGGCCCGAAACGCGTTCAGCGGCATGATGATTCCGCTGTCACCGGCCCGGCGCTCGGCACCGCAGACGATGCTGAAAACGACGCCGCGGGCGGCAACGCCGGTGCACCCGGTGAGGGCGCGAAGGCGGGGGCCGACGCCGCCGCCTGACGGCCCTGGTCCACCGGTCGGGCGATATCTCCCTGGTGGCAGTGCCCGGTCGATAGACTCAGCGGCGTGAACTCGAGGCGCGGGATCGCCGCCGCGGTGTGGGCAGGCGCGATGGCCATCGCGCTTGCCCTGCCCGCGTATGCCGCGCCCCCGCCCAGCTACGGCAGCAACGGCGTCTTCAACGTCACCACGAACCCGAGACCGGGCTGGACCACGGCCTCCATCGAACCCGGCCGCTACCGGGTCGACCAGGCGCCCAGTATGTTTCCCTACCAGAGCGCACCGGGCTTCTGGTACCGCTGCCATGGCTTCCCTTGCAGCCCCAGCTATCCCGGAAACCTGATCGCCTCGGGCGGCGCGATCCGCGACGTCCCGACCTTCGTCGACATCCTGCCCAGCGATGTCGCGGTGGCGCTGCACAACGTCACGCTGACCGTCGCCCCCTGACGGGTCACTAGGCTGAGCCGGTGACTGATCCGGTACTTATCGACATCCAAGACCGCGTCGCGGTGCTCACCGTCAACGACCCGGAGCGCCGAAATGCGGTGACGTTCGAGATCTCCACCGCGCTGCGCGAAGCCGTCGACGCCGCCGAAGCCGATCCGGATGTGCACGCGGTGATCGTCACCGGCGCGGGCAAGGCGTTCTGCGCGGGCGCCGATCTGAGCGCACTCGGCTCGGCGACCGAGGACGGGCTGCGCAAGATCTACGACGGCTTCCTCGCCGTCGCCAACTGCGCGCTGCCGACCATCGCGGCGGTGAACGGCCCCGCCGTCGGCGCCGGGCTGAACCTGGCGCTGGCAGCCGACGTGCGCATCGCCGGGCCCGCCGCGCTGTTCGACCCCCGATTCCAGAAGTTGGGCATCCACCCCGGCGGAGGCGCGACCTGGATGCTGCAGCGCGCGATCGGCCCGCAGGCCGCCCGCGCGTCGCTGCTGTTCGGCATGCGCTTCGATGCCGAGGCCGCCGTCCGGTACGGCCTGGCGCTCGAGGTCGCCGACGATCCCGTGGCCGCGGCGAGAGAACTGGCCAAGGGGCCGGCGGGAGCACCGCGCGAGGTGGTGCTCGCGACCAAGGCGTCGATGCGGGCGACCGCCAACCCCGGCGTCGTCGACACCGACCAGCACCGCATCGCGGTCGACACCGAACTCGGTCCGCAGGCGGCCTCGATCCAATCCCCCGAGTTCGCCGAACTGCTCGCCGCGGCGCGGCGCAGATGACCTAGACGCGGCCGACGTAGAACCAGCGTCCCACTCTGCGATCGAACCGGCTGCGCTCGTCCATCGCGCCGGGCTGGCCCGCCCGAAGGTAGCGGGCCGTGAACTCGACCTCACCGCGGTCGTCGGTCTCGCCGCCGGCCACCACATCGCTGATGACCAGTCCGGTCCAGGTCACTTCGTCGTCGAGGGTGACATCGGACGGTCGCGTCCGCGGATGCCACGTCGTGAAGAGGTAGTCCACAAGGCCTTTGGCGAACGCAGAGTAGCGCGATCGCATCAGCTCCTCGGCCGTGGCGGCGAGGCGCGCACCGTCGTGCAGGGGTTCGCAGCACGCGGCGTAGACGTCTCCGCTGCCGCACGGGCATGAACCGCCGTGAGCCATAGGCGCTACAGATCGAGCAGCGCCGTGTCCGGCGCTTCGATCAGATCGCGCAGGTCGCACAGGAACGCCGCCACCTGCGCGCCGTCGGCGATGCGGTGGTCGAACGCGCAGGTGAGGTTCATCGTCGGACGCGCGACGACGGCGTCGTCGACCACGACGGCGCGCGCTTTGAGCGAGCCGACGCCGAGGATGGCGGCTTCGGGGTAGTTGATGACGGGCACTCCGTCGTCGAGGCCGAGCGCGCCGAAGTTCGACACCGTGAACGTCGAGCCCTGCAGCTCGGTCGGTTTCAGCGTGCCCGCGCGTGCGTTGCGAATGAGCCGGGCCACCTCGGCCGCGAGTTGGCGGGTGGTCTTGAGGTGCGCATCGCTGACGACGGGCACCAACAGGCCGCGCGGCGCGGCGACACCGAACCCAAGGTGTACGGCCGAATGCAGGTGGATCTGAGCGCCGTCGGTGGTGTCGACCCACGTGGCGTTCAGGTTGGGGTGGTGTCGCAGTGCGATGGTCAGCAGTCGCAGCGTGAGCACGAACGGCGTGATCGGCGCGTCCTCGTCGGCACGGTCGCGCAGCCGATCGCGCAGCCGCAGCAGGTCGGTCCCGTCCACCTGCACCGCGGTGTGTGCGTCGGGAATCTGCCTGCGCGACATGGTCATCCGCCGAGCCATCTCGGCCTGCACACCGCTCACCGTCACCATGTCGGGGCTGGGCGCGGACCGGCCCGCCGCGGCGAGCACGTCTTCACGGGTGATGACACCGTCGGGGCCGGAGCCCGTCAGCGCGGCCAGATCCACGTTCAGCTCCGCGGCCAGCTTGCGCACCGGCGGCTTGGCGCGGACGCGGTGCGGCGGTGCCGTCGCTCGCCTGCTGTGGTCCATCGCCGCGTCGGCGCCGTAGCCGACGAGTACGGGTTTGCGCTTCTCTGCGGGCGGTTCGGCCTCGGTCGCGATGCGCACCAGCATCGCGCCGACCGCCAGCGTCTCGCCTTCGCCGCCGCCAAGTTCGACCACGCGGCCCGCGTACGGGCTGGGGATCTCGACCTCGGCCTTGTTGGTCTCGACGGTGCACAGCGTCTGGTTGAGTTCGACCTCGTCGCCGACCGCGACGCTCCACGCGTTGATCGTCGCGTCCTCGAGTCCCTCGCCGAGGTCGGGCACTAAGAAGTCCATCACGGTCATGGCTGCTCCAACGTTCGTTCGACGCAGTCGAGCAGACGGTCCACCCCTGGCAGCCACAACTTCTCGAGACGCGCAGGCGGATAGGGGGTGTCGAACCCGGTCGCCCGCAGCACCGGGGCCTCCAGGTCGTAGAACAGCTCCTCTGCGATGCGTGCCGCCAGTTCGGCGCCGAAGCCCAGCGTGCGGGGTCCCTCGTGCATCACGACGGCCCGGCCGGTGCGCCGCACCGACTCCGAAACCGCTTCGAAGTCCAGTGGATTGAGCGTACGCAGGTCGATCACCTCGAGGCTCCAGCCGTGGTGCTCGGCGGCGATGTCCGCCGCGCTCAGCGCCGTGGCTACCAGCGGACCGTAGGTGAGCACGGTGACGTCGGCGCCGGGGCGCCGTATCGCCGCCCGACCCAAAGGAAGACCCGGGGTCGAGGTGTCGACGGGTTCGCGTGCCCAGTACCGGCGTTTGGGCTCGAGGTAGATGACCGGGTCGCGGCTGGTGATCGACTGCCGCAGCAGCCAATACGCATCCGATGGTGTCGAGGGCACGACGACCTTCAGGCCCGCGCTGTGCAGCCAGTGGGTCTCGGTCGACTCGGAATGGTGTTCGACCGCGCCGATTCCACCGAACGAGGGGATGCGGATCGTGACCGGCATGTCGATGTCGCCGCGTGTGCGCGTCCGGTATTTCGCCAAGTGGCTGACGATCTGGTCGAAGGCCGGGGCGGCGAACCCGTCGAACTGGATCTCCGGCACCGGAATCAGGCCGCGAAGGGCCATGCCGATCGCGATTCCGACGATCGCCGATTCGGCCAGCGGCGTGTCGAAACACCGCTGGGCGCCGAAGGTTTCGGCCAGGCCCTCGGTGACCCGGAAGACACCGCCGAGGGTCGCGACGTCCTCGCCGAAAACCAGCACCCGGTCGTCGGAGGCCATCTCGTCGTGCAGTGCGCGGTTGATGGCCTGCGCCATGGTCAGCGTCGGTACGGCCGGCATCGCGGTCATCAGCGGCTCGGGAGGTTCGTCCTCGCCGAACATCGACGGACGCTCGATGATCTGCGTCATGTCACGCCTCCTTCGCGAGTTCGGCGGCGAGTTGCTCGCGCTGGGCGGCGAGGTCCGGCGTGATGTCGTGGTACACCGCGTCGAACACCTCGGTGACGTCGAAGTCCTCGGCGCCGACGACCGCGTCCCGCAGGTCGGCGCGCAACCGTTTCGATCTGGCCCTGACCCGCTCCTCGAGCCGTTCGGGCCACACCCCGGTCGACTGCAGATACGTTCGGAAGCGCGCGATCGGGTCGCGGGCCGCCCACTGCTGCACCTCTTCGGGGCTGCGGTACCGGTTCGGGTCGTCGGAGGTGGTGTGCGGGCCCATCCGATAGGTGACGGCCTCGATGAGCGTCGGACCGTGACCTTCGCGGGCCCGCTGCGCGGCCTCGGCGGTGACGGCGAAGCACGCGAGCACGTCGTTGCCGTCGACGCGGACCCCCGACATTCCGTAGCCGATTGCGCGATGGGCAATGGACGGCCCCGCCATCTGCTGGTGAACCGGCACCGAGATCGCCCACTGGTTGTTCTGGACGAAGAACACGCACGGCGCCCGGTACACCGCGGCGAAGTTCAGCGCCTCGTGGACGTCACCCGTGCTGGTGGCCCCGTCGCCGACGAACGCCAGCGTCACCGAGTCCTCGCCCAAGCGCTCGGCCGCCATCGCCGCGCCGACCGCGTGCAGGCCGTGGGTGCCGATCGGGATCGCGATCGGGGCGACGCACTTGTCGGTGAAGCCCAGTCCGCCGTGCCATTTGCCTCGCCACACGGCGGCGATCTGCGCCGGGGCGATGCCGCGGACCAGGAAGGCGCCGATCTCGCGGTATTGCGGGAACAGCCAGTCGGTCTTGCGCAGGCACGCCGCGGCGCCGATCTGCGCGGCCTCCTGGCCGCGACAGGATGCGAACAGCGCCAGCTCCCCTTGGCGCTGCAGGTTGACGAATTCGACGTCGAGGTCGCGCGTGACGACCATCGACTCGTAGAGCCAGGCGAGTGTCTCGGGCGGAAGGTCTCTGCGGTATCGGGTGGCCCTGTCCGAGGTGGTCGACGTCCCGTCCGGGGCGACCAGTTGTATGGGCTCCATCTCGACGTCGAGCGACTCGAGGGGTGCCGAAGCCAACCCTGCCATACCGCCTCCTAGGGTCACTGGCGGCGGATCGCGCCGTCAGGCGACTGAGGTGCTCAGCACGGAGGCGGGGAGAACAGACCCCCGGTGGGAGGCTGTCGGCTAGTCGCCGGGGTGGGGCGCTAGCGTGACGATGCGCTCTGCTCGCCGCAGTACTGGGGCATCCACCATTATGCCCTCGAACTGGAAAACGCCCCGGGCATCGCGGGCCGCGGCCAGCACGTGTCGCGCCCACTGCACCTGCTCGGGCGTCGGCGTGTAGCCCTCTCGGATCACCGCGACCTGGGACGGATGGATCGCGACCTTCACGTCGAAGCCCACCGCGACCGCATCGTCGACCTCACCGCGCAGACCGTCGAGGTCTCGGATGTCGAGGTACACCGAATCCAGCGCGAGCCGACCGTAGGCCTTGGCCGACAGCAGCGTCTGCGATCGCACGTGGCGCGCCACCTCGCGGTAGCTGCCGTCGGGATACCGGTTCGCGGTGCCGCCGGTGACCGCGAACAGGTCCTCGGCCCCCCACATCAGCGCGACCGTGTTGTCTATGCGCGCCAACTCCGTGACGGCCAGCGCTCCGAGCGGTGTCTCGATCAGCACGACGACGTTGCGCGGCGCCAGATCGCGCACCTGCTGCGGGTCCTCGGTCTTGGCGAGCATGACGGTGGTGTACTCGGTCTTCGCGAGCGCCTCGAGGTCGAGCGGATGGTCGGCCGTGCCGGCGGGGTTGACACGCACCACGGTCCGGTCCGGGTCCAGGCGCGTCTCGATCAGTGCCGCGCGGGCGGCTTCGCGATCCTTGGCCGCGACGCCGTCCTCGAGGTCGAGGATCACGACATCGGCTGCAGCTGCGGCCTTCTCGAACCGCTCCGGGCGGTCGGCCGGACAGAACAGCCAGGCGGGTCCCGTCGCGAGCGCCACTACGCGTCACCCTCCGGTCGCTTGCGCACCATGGTCTTTCGCGACGCGGTGGCCACGATGTCGCCGTGCTGGTTGCGGCCGACGTGCGAGAACGTCACGATGCCTTCACCCGGCCTACTCTTGGACTCGCGCTTCTCGAGCACCTCGGACTCCGCGTACAGCGTGTCGCCGTGGAAAAGCGGCTTCGGGAAGGCGATTTCGCCGAAGCCCAAGTTTCCGACGATGGTGCCCTGCGTCAGCTGGGTGACCGACAGACCCACCAGCGTGGACAGCGTGAACATCGAGTTGACGAGCCGCTGGTTGAACGGCGGCAAGGCATCCGAGAACGCGGCGTCCAGGTGCAGTGCCTGAGTGTTCATCGTCAACGTGGTGAACAAGACGTTGTCGGCCTCGGTGATGGTGCGTCCCGGCCGGTGCTGGTACAGCACGCCGGTCTCGAACTCCTCGTACCACAGCCCGCGCTGGACGATAATCCTCTTCTCACCCTGTTCTCCGCTCACAGGCCCAGCTCCCGCCCGATCAGCATCAACTGCACTTCCGTTGTGCCTTCACCGATTTCGAGGATTTTGCTGTCGCGGTAGTGCCGGGCGACGGAGTATTCGTTCATGAAGCCGTAGCCGCCGAAGATCTGGGTGGCGTCGCGGGCGTTGTCCATCGCGGCCTCACTGGCCACCATCTTGGCGATGGACGCCGCCTTCTTGAACGGCTTGCCGGCCAGCATCAGCGCGGCGGCGTCGTAGTAGGCCGTGCGGGCGACGTGTGCCCGCGCCTCCATGCGCGCGATCTTGAAGGCGATCGCCTGATAGCTGCCGATCGCGGCGCCGAAGGCCTCGCGTTCCTTGGCGTACTTGACCGATTCGTCGACACACCCCTGGGCGGCACCGACCGACAGCGCGGCGATCGCGATGCGGCCCTCGTCGAGGATGCGAAGGAAGTTGGCATAGCCCCGGCCGCGCTCACCGAGAAGGTTCTCCTCCGGCACGCGCACGTCGTCGAAGCTCAACGGGTGGGTGTCGCTGGCGTTCCAACCCACCTTGCTGTACGCCGGTTCGGCGGTGAACCCGTCGATGGGCACCGGAACCAGAATCGACGAGATCTCCTTCTTGCCATCGGGTTTCTCGCCCGTGACGGCGGTGACGGTGACCAGCTTCGTGATGTCGGTGCCCGAGTTGGTGATGAACTGCTTGGAACCGTTGATGACCCAGTGGCCGTCGTCGAGACGGGCGGTGGTCTTGGTGGCGCCGGCATCGCTGCCGCCGCCGGCCTCGGTGAGGCCGAACGCACCGAGCGCCTTACCGCTCGCCAACAGCGGCAGCCACTCCTGCCTCTGCTTCTCGCTGCCGAACCGGTACACCGGCATCGCACCCAGCGATACCCCCGCCTCGAGCGTGATCGCCACGCTCTGGTCGACCTTGCCGAGTTCCTCCAATGCCAGGCACAGCGCGAAGTAGTCGCCGCCCATGCCGCCGTACTCCTCGGGGAACGGCAGACCGAACAGTCCCATGTCGGCCATGCCCGCGACGACCTCGTACGGGAACGAATGTTCCTCGTCGTGTTTGGCGGAGACGGGCGCCACCACGCTCTGGGCGAAGTCGCGGACCGTCTTGGCCAGTTGTTCGTAATGATCGGGAAGTGTCCCGGTGGCTAGAAAATCAGTCATGCTTCTTCCTTCTCGACGATGGGGTCCGCGATGACCTTCGCCAACGGTTGCCCCACCTTGACCTGATCGCCTTCGGCGACAAGGAGTTCCACCACGCCGTCGACGGGTGCGCTCAGCGCGTGTTCCATCTTCATGGCCTCGACCGTCACCACCACGGTGCCCGACGTCACCCGATCGCCGTCGGCCACCCCCACGGCCACTACGGAACCCGGCATCGGGCTGATCAGCTCGGCGTCGCCGCTGTGCGCGTCGTCGGGTCGCACCGGCGCTTCGCGCACCTCGTCGACAGCAAGCGTGCGGCCCCCACCCGCCAGCCAGATCCGGTGGTCGTCGGCGACCACTACGTAGTCCGTGACGATCCCGTCGAAGGTGACCGCCAGCCGGTCGCCTGCCAGTGACACCGCCAGCGACCGCGATGGGCCATCCTCGATCGCCGCACCACCCGCCGACGGTGTGCCGGTGAGGTGGACGTGGTCGACACGCTCACCGGACTGCAGCCGATACGTCGTCGGCGCATGGCGGCCCATCCGCCAGCCCGAAGGGACCGCCCACAGATCACCGACGGGTTGCGGCCACGAGCGCAGCCACCGATACGCCGCGGCGGCGACCAGGTCGGCGTCCTCGGCACTCGCCGGGTGAAAGTCCGGGCTGCGACGATCCAGCAGGCCGGTGTCGAGACGGCCCGCCGCGACGTCGGGATCGGCGAGCAGGAACCGCAGGAACTCGACGTTGGTGGTGACCCCTAAAACCGCGGTGTGCGCCAACGCCCGGTCCAACGCCCGCAGGGCAGCCGGCCGGTCGTCGGCATGCGCGATGATCTTCGACAGCATCGGGTCGTAGTCGCTGCCGATCACCGAACCCGTAGCCAGCCCCGAGTCGACCCGGATGCCGGGGCCTTCTGGCTCGGCGAGGCCCAGCACGGTGCCGCCGGTGGGCAGGAACCCGTGTCCGGGGTCTTCGGCGTAAACCCGCGCCTCGATCGCGTGCCCGGTCATCAAGATGTCGTCCTGCGCGATCGCCAGCTTCTCCCCCGCGGCGATCCGCACTTGTTGCTCGACGAGATCGATCCCGGTGACCATCTCGGTGACCGGATGCTCGACCTGAAGGCGGGTGTTCATCTCCATGAAGAAGAACTCGTCGGGCCGGTCGGCGGACACGATGAACTCGACGGTGCCCGCACCGGTGTAGTCGACGCTGCGCGCGGTGTCGCACGCCGCCGCACCGATTCGCGCCCGCGTCGCCGCGTCCAGCAGTGGCGACGGTGCCTCCTCGATGACCTTCTGATGCCGGCGCTGCAGGGAGCATTCGCGTTCACCGAGATGGACGACGTTGCCGTAGCCGTCGGCGAGGACCTGCACCTCGATGTGGCGCGGGTTCAGCACGAACCGTTCGAGAAACAGTGTGTCGTCGCCGAACGCGGCGGCCGCCTCCCGGCGCGCGCTGGCCAGGGCGCCCGCCAACTCGGCCGGCTCGTGCACGACGCGCATACCTTTGCCGCCACCGCCGGCCGAGGGTTTCACCAGCACGGGGAAACCGACCTCGGCGGCGCCGGCGACGAGATCGTCGTCGGACAGGCCGGGACGCGAAACTCCGGGTACCACCGGAACCCCGAACGCCGACACCGCCGCCTTGGCCGCGATCTTGTCGCCCATGGTCTGGATGGCGCCGACCGGCGGGCCGATGAACACTATTCCCGCGTCCTGGAGTGCAGCGGCGAATTGCGCGTTCTCCGAGAGGAATCCGTAACCCGGATGCACGGCCTGGGCACCGGTGCGCCGCACCGCCGAGACCACGGCGTCGATGTCGAGGTAGCTCTGTCTGGCCGGCGGCGGTCCGATGCGGACTGCGACGTCGGCTTCCGCGACATGGCGGGCACCCGCATCGGCGTCGCTGAACACCGCGACCGATCGGATGCCCATGGCGCGCAGCGTGCGGATGACGCGGACGGCGATCTCGCCTCGGTTGGCGACAAGGACGGTATCGAAGTTCATGTCCTCACATCCGGAACACGCCGTAGGAGATGGACTCGAGCGGTGCCTGACCGACCGCCGAGAGTGCCAGTCCGAGAACCGTTCTAGTGTCGGCGGGGTCGATCACCCCGTCATCCCACAGCCGGGCCGTCGAATAGTACGGATTGCCCTGGTGCTCGTACTGCGCGCGTATCGGCGCCTTGAAGTTCTCCTCCTCCTCGGCGGTCATCTCGCCGCGCACGGTCGCCAGCACCGATGCGGCCTGCTCGCCGCCCATCACCGAGATGCGGGCGTTGGGCCACATCCACAGGAACCGCGGCGAATACGCGCGCCCGCACATCGAGTAGTTGCCCGCCCCGTAGGAGCCGCCGATGACCACGGTCAGCTTCGGCACCCGCGCGCAGGCCACCGCGGTGACCATCTTCGCGCCGTGTTTGGCGATACCGCCTGCCTCGTAGTCGCGGCCGACCATGAACCCGGAGATGTTCTGCAGGAACACCAGAGGGGTGTTGCGCTTATCGCACAGCTCGATGAAATGGGCTCCCTTGAGCGCTGATTCGCCGAACAGCACGCCGTTGTTGGCGATGATGCCGACCGGATGTCCGTGGATTCGGGCGAATCCGGTGACCAGGGTGCTGCCGTATTCGGCCTTGAACTCGGCGAATTCACCACCGTCGACGATGCGGGTGACGACCTCGTGTACGTCGTAGGGAACGCGCGAGTCCACCGGCACCACGTCGTAGAGTTCGTGTTGATCGGCCACCGGGTCCACGGTCGGCCGAACATCCCAGGGCAGCGGCTCACGGGGGCCGAGCGTGGCGACGATGCGCCGCACGATGCGCAGGGCGTCGCGGTCGTCGTGCGCCAAATGGTCTGTCACGCCGGAGGTTTTCGAATGCAGGTCGCCCCCGCCTAGTTCCTCAGCGGTGACCACCTCGCCCGTCGCCGCCTTCACCAACGGTGGGCCGCCGAGGAAGATCGTGCCCTGGTTGCGCACGATCACGGCTTCGTCGCTCATCGCGGGCACGTACGCGCCACCGGCGGTGCAGGATCCGAGCACCGCGGCGATCTGCGCAATCCCCTGGGCGCTCAGGTTGGCTTGGTTGTAGAAGATGCGGCCGAAATGATCGCGATCGGGGAACACCTCGTCCTGTCGCGGCAGGAACGCGCCGCCGGAGTCGACGAGATAGATGCACGGCAGCCGGTTCTGGCCCGCGACTTCCTGGGCCCGCAGGTGCTTCTTGACCGTGATCGGATAGTAGGTGCCGCCCTTGACGGTCGCGTCGTTGGCGACGATCACACATTCGCGTCCCGACACGCGACCGATTCCGGTGATCATGCCGGCACCGGGACACTCGTCGTCGTACATGCCGTCGGCGGCAAGCGGCGACAGTTCGAGGAACGGGCTGCCCGGGTCCAGCAGGCCGTCGACGCGGTCGCGCGGCAACAGCTTGCCGCGGCTGACGTGACGCTCGCGGGCGCGCTCTGAACCCCCGAGGGCCGCCGCGGCGAGCTTGGAACGCAATTCGTCGACCAGCGCGAGGTGCTCCTCGCGATGTGAAGGCCGCGATGCCATCGGAAAACCCGTTCGTTGAGTTAATGACGAATAACTGGTGGTATGTTAGTCAAGATTAACTCCAGATGTCTACAGGCGGGCGGGAGGCGCGGTGTCTTCAACTCCGATCCCCGAGGTGCCCGCGGCCACCAGACGCAGCAAGGCGAAGTCGGATCGGCGATCCCAGTTGATCGCCGCGGCCGAACGCCTAGTTGCGGAACGCGGCTACCTGGCGGTGCGACTGGAGGATATCGGCGCCGCGGCCGGTGTCAGCGGTCCGGCGATCTATCGGCACTTCCCGAATAAGGAAGCGTTGCTGGTCGAGTTGCTGGTCGGGATCAGCACCCGCCTGCTGGCCGGCGCCACCGAGGTCGTCGCACGCGCCGACGATCCCGCGTCGGCGCTGGAGGGCCTGATCGACTTCCATCTGGACTTCGCCCTCGGGGAGTCCGACCTGATCCGCATCCAGGATCGCGATCTCGCGAATCTGCCCCCCACAGCCAAACGTCAGGTGCGTCGCGCGCAACGGCAGTACGTCGAGATCTGGGTCGATGTGCTTCGGCGGTTGGACGAGTCGCTGGCGGAGGCCGATGCCCGGTTGATGGCCCACGCGACGTTCGGGCTGTTGAACTCCACGCCACACGCCCTCAAGCCGAGCGCCACAAAAACGGCCGAGGCCAGACCGCGATCCGTCTTGAAAGCGATGACGGTCGCGGCGCTGACCTCGGCCGCGCGGGACGCTTAAGCGCCTAGCCCGTTAGTGCCGGGCGCGTTAGTACCAGGCGCGTCTGCCTCCGACGGGACGGCCCATGGACCCCAGAATCCAGAACACCGCTCCGATGACCATGAGGATGATGCCGATGGTCCAGAGGATGTTGATTCCGAAGATCAGTCCGAGGATGAGGAGAATCGCTCCGAGGATGATCATTAGCATTCCTTTCGAATTGGCAAGTGCCAGTTGTCACTGGCTGGGTTCTGGCAGGTTGCAGGCTTCAACCGTGGGGTTGACGCCCGCGTAGTTCAGCGGACCGGCCACCACTGTCAAAGCGATGCTTCCCGCTGTCGCGCAATTGGTTTCACTGGTTTCGAAATAGCCGCGCTGGTAGGCGGCGAAGGCACCGATCAGCAACCAGACGAGCACCAAAACGCCGAGAATTCCGCCACCTCGCATGCTGCGCCTCCTTTGTCGCGCCGGATCGACGCGTGCGAAGCGTTTACCCGGCAGACAATTTCGGTAAACGTGGCTACGGAGAACGATTCGGTTACGGATTCGGATTCGGGCTGAATGCGGCAATCAGCCACTCGCGCATGGCTTTGACCAGTACGGCGCGATTCTCGCGCCGGTCGATCTCGTGTCCGTCGTCGTCGAACATCAGCAGTTCCACTTTTCGGTTAAGTGCCTGCAGCGCGTCGAACATTTGCTGAGATTCGGTGGGGGGCACATTGGTGTCGTTGGCGCCGTGCACCAACAGCAACGGCGCGGTCATGGCATCGACACGTTGTAACGGCGATAGCTGCTCGAGCAGTTCGCGGTCGCCGATCGGGTGGCCGTACTTCGGATATGCCGCGGCGGCGATCCATGGTTCGGTGTTGCGGTACCAGGTGTTGAGATCGCTCATTCCGCAGATGCTGATTCCGGCGGCGAACCGGTCGGGGTGGAAGGTGAGCGCCGCCTGGGTTAGGTAGCCACCGTAGGACCATCCGCAACATGCGATCCGGTCGGCCGGAGCGACCTCACGCTCGACCAGGTAGTCGACCGCGTCGGCGACGTCGTCGATCGCGGCGAACCGTCGCTCCTTGTCGTCGGCGTGCATGAAGGTTCTGCCGAACCCGCCCGAGCCGCGGACGTTGGGCAGGAACACGCTGATGCCCTCTTCGAGCAACGCGGGGAAGAACTCGTTGTAACCGGGCCTCCCCTGCCCCTCCGGCCCGCCGTGCAGAAACAGCATCGCGCCGATCACCGGAACTCCGTCGCGCGGCCGAAAGAGCCACCCGGTGAATTCCATGCCGTCGCGTGCGGTGACCCGTTCCAGCGTCGGGTCCGGCGACACCGGTCCGGAGCTGGGCTCGCGGTCGACGATCTCCCACTCCCGAGTACGCGGGTCGACCAGTTCGACGGTCGGCGGGGTGGACGGGCCTTCGACGGTCATGGCCAGCATCGAGCCACCGGCACTGATGCTCAACTGGGTGGCCACCATCCCCGGCAACGGGATCGGCGGCTGCAGTGTGTGGTCGGTGCGTTCCATGATCTGTAACTCGCTGGCACCGTGGATGTTCCAGAGAACGGCCACGGTCGACAGATCGTCACTCACGGTGAACTCGTCGAGTTCATAGCCGGGACGTTCGGCGATGACCTGGTAGGCCACGCCGTCGGCGGTGACCGTCACCTCGAGAAGTCGCGCATGCTCGGTGCCGTTCTCGCTGCGGATCAGGGCCCGGACATAGCCTTCGGTGCTGTCGGCGTCGTAGGTACTCGCCGGCTGGTAGAGCTTGGTCAGCTCGCCCTCCAGGCCGGCGCGCAATCGGCGTGCGTAGTGGTCGTCGAGGATGATGCCGGTGTCGGTCGTCGACCCTGGATCGTATGGCAGCAGCGCGGTTTCGGTGCGTCCGCGCAGCATGATGAGATCGCGGTAACCGCGCGGTCCGACGCGCACGAGCGCGGCGCCTGCCCAGGCGTCGACCAGACGGCCGCTCGAGCGGCGGTCCAGCACGGTGGTGCGGCCGGTGGCCGGGTCGATCAGGCAGGAGCTACCGACGCCGTCTTCGCCGGTGAGGATCGCCGCCACCAGGGTGCCGTCCCAGGCAATCAGTTCGGCGGTGCCCTCGGGCGCCCCTGGCGTCCACGAGTCGATGCGGCGGGCGTCGCGGTCATCGGGATCGGTTGTCACGACCCAGATCTGGGTTCGGGTGCTGCCCTCCGGAGCGACTTCACAAGCCAGCCAATGGCCGTCGGCCGAATGCAGTACACGCGTCACCGGGCCTTCGACCGGCAGCTCGACGTCTCGCGACGAGCTTGCCCGCCAGCCGCGCAGGAAACGCTGCACTGCGCGCGGAAAGCCACCGTCGTCGACCAGATGTGCGAACGCGGTGGCGTCCGGCGACATGGATGCGCCATAGACTCTGCGAACCTGCTCTCCCACCGGACCAATTGTGCCTACCCGGGCAAGTCCAGTGACGACCTGCGCCTGTTGGGCGGTCGCACAGGTACCCTCGCACGCATGAGGTGGGTATGACCGGTACACCACAGCCCGGCCGCGACGAGCAGTCGGGTTACGGCCGCGGGGAGCAACCGCAGGGCTACGGCTATTCCGGATACAGCGATCCGGCATACGCCAGCCAGGCGTACGGCCCCACCTATCAGGCACCGCCCGATCCCGCTCCGACTCAGCATCTGCCGACGTACGGCGCGTATGGGTACGAGACCTACGGTTCGAACCAGTACGGGGCGCCCTACCCGTCGGGCGATCCGCCCCCGCCGCCCGAGGACCCGAAGTCACCCCGCTGGTTGTGGGTCGCCGCGGGTATCGCGGTGCTGACCGTGCTCGGCCTGGTGATCGCGTTGGTCGTCGTCAACAGTTCGCAACAGCAGACGGTCGTCGCGCCGCCCCCGATGCAAGAGCCCGACTTCAACACGCCGAATCCGACACCGGCGCCGCGCCCGACCGTTCCGCGCACGACGCGGCCCACGGTGCCCACGGTCCCCACGGTGCCCAGCACGCCCGGCGCACCCGGTGCCCCTGGTACGACGACTCCTGGCGTCACCCAGACCGTCGTTTACGTCGTCAGCGGTTCCGGGCGCGCGATCAACATCACCTACGTCGACACCGGCGGTCTGCTGCAGACCGAGTTCAACGTGATGCTGCCCTGGAGCAAGGAAGTGGAGTTGTCCGAGTCGGCGGCGGCGACGGCGAGCATCAGCATCATCAACGTCGGCCGCGAGGTGAACTGTTCGATCTCCGTCGACGGTTCGGTGGTGCAGAAGCGCACGGGGGCCGGCCTGACCATCTGCACGGCCAGCGGTTAGGCGGGCGCACGCCGCGGAACCCGCACGGCGAGCATCGCGATCAGGCCGGCGGCGAGGACCACGACCAGCCCACCCATCCCCGCTCGGTCGGTGCCGAAGACGGCGATGAAGACCGAGAACAGCATGGGCGCAAGGTAGGAAACAGCGCGGCCGGTGGTGGTGTAGAGCCCGAACGCGACGCCCTCCTTACCCTCGGCGGACATGCGCAGCATCAGCGTCCGCGCCGCGGACAGCGTCGGCCCGATGAACAAACAGAGCAGCAGTCCGCAGATCCAGAACGCCAGGACCCCGTTCAGCGACATCAAGATGAGGCCGACCGCGATCATCCCGCTCAGCGCGACGACGATGACGGGTTTGGCCCCGAACCGGTCGTCGAGAAATCCGCCGCCGACCGCGCCGAGGGCGGCGACGGTGCTGGCGCACACCCCGAACAGCAGCACATCGGCCTCGGACACGCCGTAGACCCGCACGCCCAGTACCGCCCCGAACGCGAAGATCCCGGTCAGTCCGTCGCGGAACACCGCGCTGGCCAGCAGGTAGTACACCACGTTGTGGTCACGTCGCCATTCGCTGCGGATGTCGGCCCACAACTTGCGGTACCCGCCGATGAACCCGACGGCCTGCCGTTGGTCCAGCGGGTCGGGTTCGGCGCTGGGTCCGGCGATCAGCACCGGCAGAGCGAACAGCCCGAACCAGACGGCCGTGAAAACCATGGCGGCCCTGACGTTTCCGCCGTCCTCGACCGGCAGACCGAACAAACCGCCGTCGCCGGTGATGAACCCGAAGTACACGACCAACAGCAGGGTGACACTGCCGAAATAGCCCAGGCCGAGCCCGAATCCGGAGATCTGGCCGGAGGTCTGCGGAGTCGACAGTTGGCGCAGCATCGCGTTGTAGGGCACGGTGGCGAGCTCGTTGCACGCCGACGCGCAACCCAGGAGCACCAGACCCAGCGCCAGGTAGCGGTAGTCGTCGCGAACTGAGCTCATCGAGGCGATCAGGACGACCGCCAACGCGCTGAGCACGGCTAGCACGCGGCGCCGTCGCCACGGGGCGTCGACCCACACTCCCGTCACCGGAGCCAGCAGCGCGACGACCACGCCGGCCGCGCCCAGCGACCAGCCCAGCCAGCTGGTGGCGCTGGTGCCGCCGGGCAGGTCGTCACCGACGGCATTGGTCAGGTAGATCGAGAACACGAAGGTCACGACCACCGCGTTCAATCCGGTCGCGCCGAAATCCCACAGCGCCCAGGAGATGATCTGGCGGCGAGCCGCCCGAGGGGCGCCGGAATCGGGTGGGTGGCTCATGGTCCGCCCACGATATAGTCCGGCGCATGCCAGTACCCGCACCCAGCGCCGACGCCCGCGCCGTGGTCACCGGCGCGTCCCAGAACATCGGCGAATCGCTGGCCACCGAACTCGCGGCCCGCGGACATCACCTGATCATCACTGCGCGCCGCGAGGAGGTGCTGCGGGCGCTTGCCGACCGCCTGGTGCAGCAGTACGGCGTGACGGTGGAGGTGCGACCCGTCGATCTGGCCGACCCCACGGAGCGCACGAAGCTGTGCGACGAGTTGGCGACTCGCAACATCTCGATTCTGTGCGCAAACGCGGGCACCGCGACGTTCGGCCCGGTGTCGTCGCTGGATCCGGCGGACGAGAAGGCGCAGGTCCAACTCAACGTGTTGGGCGTGCACGACCTCGTGCTCGCCGTCCTGCCGGGAATGGTGCAGCGCAAGGCCGGCGGGATCCTCATCTCCGGCTCCGCGGCGGGCAATTCACCGATTCCCAACAACGCGACCTATGCCGCGAGCAAGGCGTTCGTCAACACGTTCAGCGAGTCGCTGCGCGGCGAGCTCAAGAAGGACGGGGTGCACGTGACGTTGTTGGCGCCGGGGCCCGTGCGCGAGGCGCTGCCGGACCCCGACGAGCAGTCGCTGGTGGAGAAGGTGATTCCGGACTTTCTGTGGATCTCCACGCAGTACACCGCCAAGCAGTCGTTGGATGCGTTGGAGCGCAACAAGATGCGCGTCGTCCCCGGCGTGACGTCGAAGGCGATGTCGGTTGCGGCGGGGTACACGCCGCGCGCGATCGTGACGCCGATCGTCGGCGCCGTCTACAAGAAGCTCGGCGGCAGCTGAGCGTTCTCCTGCCGCCGCGAACCTGCATTCCGGCAGGGCCCTTCTCGCACTTTCGCTGCGGGAATGCAGTTTCGGCGCCACTAGCGACGACGACGGCTGCGCCTGCGCCCGGTGCCGAAGATGCTGCGGGTGATCTCGCGGCCGATCACCGTGCCCGCCGAGCGCATCGCGCTCTTGAAAGCCGGACTGCTGACGACCTTCTCCACCATCGACGGCTCTGCGGTGTCGCGAGACTTGACCTGACCCGAGGCGCTGGCCCCACCGCCCTGCGGCACCGGAGGCAGCTGCGGCGGTAAGGCGTCAGGCGCGGCGGGGGGCTCCTCCGGCGGGGCCAACCGCGCGTTGAGCCGCTCGTAAGCGGACTCCCGGTCGATGGTCTGGCCGTATTCAGCCTGCAGCGCACTGGCTTTCGCGGCGGCGGTGATTGCTTCTGGACCGATGGTGTCCATCAGCGATCGCGGGGCTCGCATCCGGGTCCATGCCACTGGTGTCGGCGCGCCCTTCTCCGACAACACGGTGACGATCGCCTCGCCGATACCCAGCGACGTCAAGGCCGACTTCAGGTCGTAGACATCGGTTTTGGGATATGTGCGCACCGTCTTCGACAGAGCCTTCTCGTCGTCGGGTGTGAATGCGCGCAGCGCGTGCTGAATACGCGCACCCAACTGGGACAGGACGTCGTTGGGCACGTCAGTGGGCAACTGCGTGCAGAAGAACACCCCGACCCCCTTGGACCGGATCAGCTTGACCGTCTGCTCGACCTGTTCGAGGAACGCCTTGGACGCGTCAGAGAACAGCAGGTGCGCCTCGTCAAAGAAGAAGACCAGTTTCGGCTTGTCGAGGTCGCCGACCTCCGGAAGCGTCGCGAACAGGTCGGCAAGCACCCACATCAGGAAGGTGGAGAACATCACCGGACGGGCGGCCTGGCTGCCGAGCTCGAGCAGCGTGATGATGCCGCGGCCCTGCTGGTCGACCCGCAGCAGGTCCTCGGGCTCGAGCTCGGGCTCGCCGAAGAACGTGTCGCCGCCGTCGGCCTCGAGATTGATCAGCGCCCGCAGGATCACCCCCGCGGTCGTGGTGGACACCGCGCCGAGCGCCTTGAGCTCGGGCTTGCCCTCGTCGCTGGTGAGGTATTGGATCACCGCGCGCAGGTCCTTGAGGTCCAGCAGCGAAAGCCCCTGCTTGTCGGCCCAGTGGAAGATCAGGCCCAAGGTCGACTCCTGCGTGGCGTTCAGCCCGAGCACCTTCGACAGCAGGATCGGGCCGAAACTGGAAATGGTCGCGCGCACGGGCACCCCGATACCGGTGGTGCCCAGCGACAGGAACTCGACGGGATACGCCGTCGGCGCCCAGTCGTCACCGGTGTCGGCGGCCCGCGCGGTGACGTTCTCGTTGGCCTCGCCGGGTCGCGACAGCCCCGAGAGGTCGCCCTTGACGTCGGCCATCACACACGGCACCCCCGCGGCCGAAAGCTGTTCGGCGAGCACCTGCAGCGATTTCGTCTTGCCGGTACCGGTGGCGCCGGCGATCAGGCCGTGGCGGTTGACGGTGGCCAGTGGGATGCGAACCTGCGCGGTCGGATCACAGGTGCCGTCGACGACGACGGAGCCAAGCTCCAGCGCGGCCCCTTCGGCGGCGTAACCTGCGGCGATCTTCTGTGCGGGGGTGGGCGTGGACTCACTGGCCATGGCTGGCACCCTAACGCCCGCGACGCACCCGACGGACGGGGTGCAACGGGCCGCATGCAGCGGCAAGGCTTAATGTGAGCGTCGTGCGTGACGAACTGGTGTGGATCGACTGCGAGATGACGGGCCTGGATCTCAAGACCGACCGGCTCATCGAAATCGCGGTGCTGGTGACAGACGCTGACCTCAACATTCTCGGCGACGGCATCGACGTCGTCATCCACACCGACGACGAAGCGTTGGCGTCGATGATCCCGGTGGTCACCGAGATGCATACTCGCTCGGGGCTGATCGACGAGGTCAAGGCGTCGACCGTCACCGTGCCCGAGGCCGAGGAGCTGGTCCTCGACTACATCCGCACCCACGTCAAACAGGCCAAGACGGCGCCGCTGGCGGGCAACTCGATCGCCACCGACCGCGGCTTCATCGCCCGCGACATGCCCAAGCTCGACGACTACCTGCACTACCGGATGATCGACGTGAGCTCGATCAAGGAGTTGTGCAGGCGCTGGTATCCCCGCATCTACTTCGGGCAGCCCGAGAAGGGCCTCGCGCACCGTGCGCTGGCCGACATCCACGAGTCGATCCGTGAGCTGCAGTACTACCGCCGCACCGCGTTCGTGGCCCCACCCGGGCCGTCGACCAGCGATATCGCGGCCGTGGCCCAAGAATTGGGGCCGCCGAACGAGAGCGCCGACGACATCGATTCGGCCGCCGAGCGTTCGAGCGGTTAGTATCGACGTCGCCGCCGTGCCCACCAGGGTTCGCGGCGATGGTGGCTGTAGTTCAGTTGGTAGAGCACCAGGTTGTGATCCTGGATGTCGCGGGTTCGAGTCCCGTCAGCCACCCCAATGAGTCAGGGAGCGAATCTTCGCTCCCTGACTCTTTTTTCGACCGTCGGCAGGGGGTATGGCGCCGATCCGTGAGCCGATGGCGAAATTCCGGGCGCATTTCGGCTCAGGTGTCACTTTCGGGGCGGCGCTGAGGGGCTTTCGGCGCTGACGCGCTGCGCCCTGTCAGCTGCTCACGTCAGAGGTTGGCGTTGCCGGCCTTCCACTGATCCCACGGGATGTTCCAGTCCCCGAGACCGTCGGTGCCCGGCAGCGTCGACCCGACGGTGTTGACGATCTCAACGACGTCTCCGCGCTTGGAGTTGTCGTGGAACCACCGCCCATTGCTCGTGCTGACGTTGATGCACCCATGGCTGACGTTGCTGTAGCCCTGACTGCCCACCGACCACGGCGCGGCGTGGACGTAGATGCCGCTGTAGGAGATCTGGGTGGCCCAATCCACCTCTGTGCGATACCCGTTGGCGGAGTTGACCGGAACTCCGTAAGTCGAAGAGTCCATCACCATGTGTGAGCGCCGGTCCCCGACGATGTAGACGCCGTTGTTGGTGGGCGTGCTGTTCTTGCCCATCGACACCGGCATGGTCTTGATCACCTCGCCGTTGCGCTTGACCGTCAGCGTCTTCGTGCTGTCGTCGATGCTGGTGATGACCTCATCGCCGATCGTGAAGCTCGTGCTGACGTTCTCCTGACCGAAAAGGCCGTCTCCGAGGTCGACGCCGTAGGTGTTCACCGCGACGTCGACCTTCGTGCCGGGCTTCCAGTAGTTCGCGGGCCGCCACCGCACCTCTTGGTTGCTCAGCCAGTAGAACGCGCCCTCGACCGGAGGATCGGTCTTGATCTTGATGGCCTTCTGCGCGGCCACCCGGTTGGTGATGCTCTCGTCGAACCGAACGGCGACCGGTTGTCCGACTCCGACCACCTCACCGTTGTTGGGCAGCACATACGGCATGGTCAGGTTCTCGGGCGAATGGGTTTCGAAAGCCATCCGCCGGGTGGTGGCGCCGCCGAGCCCTAGCGATTCGGCCGTGAGCGTGTAGCGCTTGTTGTAGCCGAGTGGCTCGGTGGTCGACCAGGTCAGCCCGTCCGGGCTCAAGACCCCCGCGACCGACTTGCCGGACTCGTTCACCATGGTGACCGATTCGAGCACGCCGTCCTCCGCGCTGATGGTCACCGGCGAGTCCACACTGACGCCCACGGCACCGTCGGTAACCGATGCGGTCAGCTTCGGGACGAGCAGGTCTCCGAACGGAGTTCCCTTGTCGTCGATCACCTGGGGCTGCTGCGGCGCCGAGTTACCGCCGCATGCCGACAACGCGAGTGCCATGGCGGGGATCAGCGCAACGGTCACCAACCATGCACGTCGACGCGGACGGGCCACTGAACGGACTCGCCACATTGCTTACTCCACCTCACAACCAGGGACTACGGGATCGATGATTCTTGGCAACAGTCTAAGGGCAAAATCGAGTACGGGTTGCGACGCGGACATCGTCGAGGCGACGTCGGGGCCGGAGATTTCGTCCTGCACAGCAAGTCCTGTTATTGTCGCACCCGCGCGCCGTTAGCTCAGTTGGTAGAGCAGCTGACTCTTAATCAGCGGGTCCGGGGTTCGAAACCCTGACGGCGCACAAGCTTCGATTGAGTGCGACCGTGACAGTGCGTCACGGTCGCGTTCTTCTTTCCCACGCGGTGACGCGCGCAAACGTCCACGGCGACGTTGCCGGATCACGGTTGCGCAAATCTTGGACATCAATCTGCTGTCGTGTGCGAGATGTGTGCTGCGGACTACATAACGTGGCTTATGGAGACGAAGATCTCACCATCTATGCCGTTGCGGAGATGCTGTCCCCCTGGACTTTGTACGGTTCAAGCTGCGATAAAAGAAGTCAGTCTGCTACAGTCACGTTAGCTGACCTACGAGAAGCACAAAAGCAGCAAAAAGCCGGAAGGAATAAGGGACTTAGCTGATGGCGCAGCCTGGCGGTTCATTTGCGGCAGACGGAGCGGGCGCGGGTGCGTCCCCCGAAGTAACTGCCCAGATTCCGGTCGCTGTGTACAGCTGCAACCGGCTCGGCCGGGTCGCCAATCCCCCTGGTTTCTCGTTCTCCGACCTGTTCCGCACGCCGCGACGGCGCTGAGAGCGTTCGCTCAGTTCTGCCGAATCCGGCGCACGACGAGCACGAGCGCAACGACTCCGACGCCGGCAAGAGACACCGCGACTGCGGGTTTCGTCACAAATCGGATTGCCGCCGACTTGGCGTCGTCGAGCAATCGACTGGGGTTGGCACGCTCGGCGAGGGTGTCCACCGTCGCCGCGAGTTGCTCCCGAGCCTGGTCGATGTCCTGCTTGATGGTCTCGGGATCGCGGTCTGCCACGTGCGCCTCCAAGCCGTCCAAGTCGGTGCTCCCAGATGGAGCCTGCCGATCTACCCTAGAGCAGCCCGCGCTCGCTGTAGCGCACCGGTCGACAGAAGGGATGCCCGCGCATGCCACAGACTCCGCGACTCGAGGTCGGCGACAAAGCCCCTGCATTCAGCCTGCCCGACGCCGACGGCAACACCGTCAAGCTGTCCGACTTCAATGGCCGCAAGGTCATCGTGTACTTCTATCCGGCGGCCTCGACCCCCGGCTGCACCAAACAGGCCTGCGATTTCCGCGACAACCTCCACGAACTCAGCGATGCCGGCCTCGATGTCATCGGCATCTCACCGGACAAGCCGGAGAAGCTGGCCAAGTTCCGCGACAAGGAGAAGCTGACCTTCCCGCTGCTGTCCGATCCGGATCGTGAAGTGCTCACCGCGTGGGGTGCGTTCGGGGAAAAGACGATGTACGGCAAGACCGTTCAGGGTGTGATCCGGTCGACGTTCGTCGTCGACGAGAAGGGCAAGATCGAGGTCGCCCAGTACAACGTGCGCGCCACCGGGCACGTCGCCAAACTACGACGCGACCTGTCCGTTTGAGCTGTTCTGGTCAAGAAGTCGTATCGGCGCAGCAATACTCCTCACCATGAATTCCCTCGTCGAGAAGGCGCTCTTCGGATACATGCGGTTTCACGACAAGGTGTACCAGAAGACCCACGGCTGGATTGGCCACCGGATGATGTGGATTCCTAGCCTGCTGTTGCATACAGTCGGCGCCAAGACGGGCGAGCCGCGCACAGCATCGCTGGCATACGGCCGCGACGGTGAGGACTATCTGGTGACGGCGTCCAACGGCGGGGCTCCGCGGTCGCCGGGCTGGTATTACAACTTGAAGGCTCACCCTGACGTGGAAATCAACGTGGGCCCAAAGCGTTTCGGCGCTACAGCTCGGTCGGTCCTACCAAGTGATCCTGCATACGACCGGCTATGGAAGATCGTCAACGAAGTCAACAAGGGCACGTACGCCGAGTACCAAAAACGCACTTCCCGCCCGATCCCCATCGTGGTACTCACGCCCAAGCAATAAAGCGGCCACGGCGTCCGCTCGGGTGCGCATCCACCTGGTGCGCGCCACCGGGCACGTCGCCAAGCTACGACGCGACCTGTCCCTCTGAGCCCAGGTTCGCCAGCAACAGGGCCTCGGACACGGCGGCGCGTTCCAGCACACCGAGGTGCAGGCTCTCGTTGACGCTGTGCGCCTGTGTCGCAGGGTCTTCCACGCCGGTCACCAAGATCTTCGCCGACGGGAATGCGTCGGCGAACTCGGCGATGAACGGGATCGAACCGCCGACGCCGGTATGGACGGGCTCGGTGCCCCACGCCTCCCGGAAGGCCGCTCGGGCAGCGTCGTAGACCGGGCCGGTGGCGTCGATGGCGTACGGCTGCCCGTGGTCACCCCGGGTGACGGTTACCTGGGCACCCCACGGGGCGTGCTGCTCGAGATGGCGGGTCAACGCCTCAATGTGCTGTTCCACGTCTGCACCCGGCGCGATACGCATGCTGACCTTGGCCCGTGCTCGCGGGATCAAGGTGTTGGACGACTTGTCGATCGGCGTCGTGTCGATCCCGATGATGGTGATCGCCGGTTTGGCCCACAACCGCTGCGGCACTGAGCCCGAACCGATCTCGGACACGCCCGCCAGCAAGCCGGTCTCCTCGCGGACACGCTCGGGTGGGAAGTCGACGTCGGCGGCCACACCCTCGTGCAGGTCGTTCACCGCGACGTTGCCGTCGTCGTCGTACAGGCTGGCCAACAACCGCACCAGCACGCTGACCGCGTCGGGCACGACCCCACCCCACAGTCCGGAGTGAAGGCCGTGGTCGAGCGTTGCGACCTCGACGACACAGTCGACGAGCCCGCGCAGCGACACCGTCAGCGACGGCACCTCAGTGCTCCAGTTGTCGGAGTCGGCGATGACGATCACGTCGGAGGCCAGGGTGTCGTGGTGCGCGGCCAGCAGTCGCGACAGTGACGGGGACCCCGACTCCTCCTCCCCTTCGACGAAGACGGTGACGCCGACAGGTGGGTTGCCGCCGTGCGCGCGGAAGGCCGCCAGATGTGTTGCGATGCCTGCCTTGTCGTCGGCAGTGCCTCGACCGTAGAGGCGTCCGTCGCGCTCGGTCGGTTCGAACGGCGGCGAAATCCACTGCGCCGGATCGCCTTCGGGTTGCACATCGTGGTGGGCGTACAACAACACCGTCGGCGCTCCCGCCGGTGCGGGATGGCGCGCGATGACCGCGGGCGCACCGCCCTCGCTGACGATCTGCACATCACCGAAACCGGCGTCGGTCAACAGCTTCGCCACCGCGTCAGCGCTGCGTTGCACCTCGCCGCGCCGCGCCGGGTCCGCCCACACCGATTCTATGCGCACCAGATCTTCCAGATCGCGCCGAATCTCCGGCAACACCTCACGCACCCGCTGCAACAGATCGCTCATGGCGACGACACTAGCGGGTCAGTCATTCACCGCGAGCGACCGCGAAGTGTCGCAAATCCGCGGCGTGTCGTGTGCAGACACGGTCGCTCGCCTACTGGGGTGTGGGCCCTCGCGGGAGGTCGGGTTAGCGCTCTTCGAGGATGGCGACCGCGGCGGCGGTACCCGCCTCGTGGGTCAACGACAGGTGGATCGTCACATCCTTCAGGTGCTCGGCGATCGCGCCGGACAACCGAACCTTGGGCCTGCCCCACATGTCGGTGATGACCTCGATGTCGCGGTGGATGCCTTCGGGCAGCACCGGCCGCTTGGAGAATCGCGACCCCGACCACGCCTTGATGACGGCCTCCTTGGCCGCCCAGCGCGCTGCCAGATGGCGGGCCGCCGACGAACTCTTGTCGGCGGCGTCGCGCCGCTCACCGGGGGTGAACGTCTCGGCGAAGACCGTCCCGGGCTGGTCGACCTGTTCGGCGAACTCGGGAATGGAGACCAGGTCGATCCCCACCCCGACTATCGCCATGGGCCGAACGCTATCTCATACCCTTCGCTCGTCGCGCAAGCGCTCATCGCCCGCTTCCGCCGGGGACATACACGTCGTCGTCGCCGAGCCGCGATGCCGGATCGAGAAGCATGTCGGCTTCCTGCCGCTTCTCGGGGGCGTCGTGGCCGAACCGGCGGTCGGCCGGCTTCTCGTACAGCGACTTGCCGCCGGCGATCGCCGATGCCAGCCGGTGCTGGCCTGCCAGCACGCGGGCATCCGCACGCTGCTTGTAGTCCGCGCGCTGCTCGGGGGTCAGCGCGGCCAGGAACGCCTGCGGATGCACCAGCGCGATCAGGCCGGACACGTGGCCGAAGCCCAGGCTGGTGATCAACCCCGCCTTCAGCGGGAACGAGCCGCCGAGGTGCAGGGTCTCCCGCAGCCACACCATGTGCGCGGACCCGGCGAGCTCGTCGTCGACGCAGTCCAGGCTGCGGTTCGGCGGAATGACGCCGTCGCGCAGGATCTGGCACAGCCCCATCATCTGGAACGCTGCGGCGCCGCCCTTCGAGTGACCGGTCAGGCTCTTCTGCGACACCACGAACAGCGGTGCGCCGTCGGAGCGGCCCAGCGCGTCGGCGAGCCTCTCGTGCAGCTCGGTCTCGTTGGGATCGTTGGCCAACGTCGACGTGTCGTGCTTAGACACCACCGCGATGTCGTCGGGTCCGACGCCGAGCTCGGCCAGCGAGTTCGCCAGCTGCGACTTGCGACCGCCGCGGCCTGCGGCCAACGCACCCAGACCGGGCGCCGGAATCGAGGTGTGCACACCGTCGCCGAACGACGACACGTAGCCCACCACCGCGAGCACGGGCAGCCCCATCTTGAGCGCGAGATCACCACGGGCCAGCAGGATCGTCCCGCCGCCTTGGCCCTCGACGAACCCGAGCCGACGACGATCGTTGGCACGGGAGAACTTCGAGTCGCTGATCCCCCTGGCCCGCATCATCGCGGTGTCCGCGGTCGCGGCCATGTCACCGAACCCGATGACCGCCTCGAGAGTCGTGTCGTCGTACCCGCCGGCGACCACGAACTCGGCCTTGCCCAGCTTGATCTTGTCGACACCCTCCTCGACCGAGATGGCCGCCGTCGCGCAGGCCCCGACCGGGTGGATCATCGCCCCGTAGCTGCCGACATAGCTCTGGACGACGTGTCCGGCGATGACGTTCGGCAGGACCTCCTGCAGGATGTCGTTCGGTTTGTTCCGGCCCAGCAGGTTGCCGTGGTACATCGTCTGCATCGACGTCATCCCGCCCATGCCGGTGCCCTGTGTGCTGGCCACCAGGCTCGGGTGCACCCAGCGCATCAGTTCGCTCGGGCTGAAGCCCGCCGACAGGAACGCGTCGACAGTGGTGACGAGGTTCCAGATCGCCAACCGGTCAATGGAGTTCATCATCTCCTGGCTGACGCCGTACACCATCGGGTCGAACCCGGTCGGGATCTGCGCGCCCACTGTGCGGGACAGCTTGACCTTCCGAGGGACCCGTACCTCGGTGCCCGCTTTACGGGTCACCTGCCAGTCGCCGCTGTCGGGTACGGGTGCGATCACGGTGTGCTCAGGATCGAACTTCAGGAATCCGCGGGCCTCGGCCTCCGACGACACGACGAATGTGAAGTCCTTGTCGAGGAAGACCGAAACCAGAAGCGGCGACGCGTGATCGGGGTCGATCGCTCCATCGTCCACCCATTCGCGAATGCCGACCCGCTCGACCACGGCGTCGTGGTAGCGCTCCACCAGCTCACCCTCGTCGACCAGGTCACCGGTTTCGGTGTCGTACCAGCCCGGCGTGGGATCGTCCTCCCACTTCACCAGCCCGGTCGTCCACGCCAGCTCCAGGACGCCGGCGGCCGACAGCTCGTTCTCGACCTCCATCTCGAAACGGGTGCGCGAGGAACCGTACGGCCCGAGTTCGGCGCCGCCGACGATCACCACCATGTCGGCGGGATCGACGTCGAGGTCGGCCCACTCGGGTGCCGGCGCGGACTTGTAACCGCGTGGCGGTGACGGCAGGGCACGCACGGTGCCCTCGGGATCCGTGTCCTCGGTGTGGCTTTCGGACACCATCTCTTCGCGGGCCTTGGCGGCCAGCTCGGCCATGTCGATGTCGACATCGGCCAGCCCGCCGGTGAAGTCCGCCTGTAGCGGCTCACGCGCCGCGGCGACCTTGGCCTCGATGTCACACAGCCCGAGCAGCATGCTCGCCATCTCGTCGGTGGTGAACGTGCGCACTCCGGCCTCTTCGACCGCACCGACGATCGCGTCGTTGTGGCCCATCAGGCCCGTGCCCTTGGTCCAGCCGATTAGCGCATGCGCAAGCGAAACCCGCTGCGCCCACGATGATTCGGACTTCCACCGCGAGACCAGCGCATCGAGCGAGGACTTCGCCTCGCCGTAGGCGCCGTCGCCGCCGAACATGCCGCGGTTCGGCGAACCGGGCAGCACGACGTGCAGGCGTGCGGCGATATCGCGCTCGGCGCCGATGTGGGACAGACCGGCAATCAACCGCTGCACGGCCCACAACAGCACCTTCATCTCCATCTCGGCGCGCGACCCGGCATCGGACAGGTCGCCCGCCACCCGCGGAGCGGCGAACGGGAACAGCAACGTCGGGGTCTGGGCATCCTTGAGGTGGATCGACTGCGGCCCAAGGCTTTCGGTCTGCTCGGTACCGACCCACTGAACCAGCGCGTCGATGTCGGTGTAGGACGCCATGTTGGCGGGCACCACCCACAGCTTCGCGTTCCAGCGGGCGTGGTCGCGGTAGAGCGACCGGTAGAACGCCAGCCTGTTGTCGTCGAGCTTGGACGTCGTCGCGATGACGGTGGCACCGCCGTCGAGCAACTGCGCGACCACCGACGCCGCGATCGAGCCCTTGGACGCGCCGGTGACGACGGCGACCTCGTGGTGGTAGCGGCCGGTGCCCGGATTCTCGGCACCCGCGGCCGCGCGGCCGTACAGCGAGGCGTGGATGTTACGACCCGCCGCCAGCGCCTTACCCTGCCACCAGGTGGCCTGCGTCCCGACCACGTGGCCTGCGCCCTCGAAGCGTTCCGAGAGTCGCTGCCAGTCCTTGTCGATCTCGTCCTCGTCGTACAACCACAACCGAGCCAGATCCTCGCGGGCGCTGGCCCAGCGGTCGTCGAAGAGCACCGCCTTGCGACCGTCGAACACGGGCGCCACCAGTCGCGGCCAGTCCGAACCCAGTTCGGCGGTGACCAGATCGATCAGTTCGGCGTCGGTGGCCTCCGGCACCGGGACCGGGGTGTCCAGGCCGAGCTGGCCCAGGATCATCCGCGCCGCCGAGGCGAGCACGCCATCCGGACCGGTGACCCGTTCGGCGAACTCGGTCAGCGCGGCGGAATCCACCACGCCTCCACTGCTTCCCGCGGCCGACGGCAGAGACACCGCCACACCCCGGCGGACCGCCACCGAGGCGACCGCGCTGTCGATGACCTTGTCGACGGTGGCGGCGTCGGCCAGGGCCCCGTCGTGCAGGCCACCCAGCTCACCACCGCGCACGCTGGTCCCCTCCCGGGTGCCCAGCGCCACCTCGACGGTGACGTGCTTGATCCAGCCCGGGCCCAGCTCCCAGGTCTTGGTGACCCGCTCGCCGATGTAGGCCGGACGCTTACCGGACGGCCCGAAGACGGTACGCAGCTGGTCGTTGACCGCGTCGGAGAGCACGGGGCCGAACGGCTTGTAGGTCCTGGCCAGCTTGGTGACCTGCCCCTTCAACGCGGCCAGGTCGGCTTCGCCCGCACCGTCGATGGCGCCGAGGTTGAGCTCGGAGCCGAGGTCGACCAGCAGCTGGTTACGCCGCGAGGACGCACCGTCGGTGATCGACTCGATGGAGTCCAGCGGTTCGATCTGGTCGATGCGCATCTTGGCCGACAGCGCGATCAACGCCATGGTGGCGTCGGAGGCGTCGAACGTCAGGTCGTCCGGACGCGGAGCGCCCGCGGGCGCGACAGACGGCGAAGGAGCGCCCGCGGGCGCAGCCGGCGCGGGGGCGGCCGGTGCGGCCGTCTCGACGGGCGCGGCGGCTTCGGCCGCGGGAGCCGGGGCCGGTGTGTCCTCGAGTTCGGGCTCGGGGTCGGTGTCGGTGGCGAACAGCACCGCAGCGTCGCGCTCCGAGTTCAGCACTTCGGTTGTGCTGTGTGAATACTCGGGAAGCTTGAGCGTGTTGGCGGCCAGCCCGGCGACCGTCGGCGCGGACTTCACACCGATCTCGACGAAGCGCTCGATCCCCAGACCGCCCGCGGCTTCCTCGATGAACAACAGGTCCTGCGTCTCGATCCACCGCACCGGGCTGGCGAACTGCCACGCCAGCAACTCGATGACGATCTTGCGGCACAGCTCGCGCGGCTTCTCGTTACGCCAGGTGTCGTAGTCGGCGAGGATCTCGTCGAGCGGCTCGGCAGGCACCAGATCCCGGATCTCCTCGATGAAGTCGCGATCGAGCGTGAACGGCCGCGGCACCAGGTTCGGGATGTACTTGCCGACAATCAGATCCGGATCCTGATCGCGCGGCATCACCCGCTCCAGGGAGCGGCGGAAGTCGGCCACGCCGACCCGCAGCACCGAGGAGTGGAACGGCACGTCAATGCCGGGCACCAGGATGAACGACCGCTTGCCGCCGCTGATCTCGCGGCGCCGCTCGACCTCCTCCTCCAGGGCCTCGAGGCCGCGCACCGTGCCGGCGATCGCGTACTGCGAGCCGCGCAGGTTGAAGTTCACGATTTCTAGAAACTCACCAGTGCGCTCGGAGATCTCGGCGACGAAAGCCTTGACGTCGGCATCGTCGAGGTCGATCTGCGACGGCCGGATTGCGGCGAGCCGGTAGTTCGACCGGCCGAGGTGGTCACGCGGCACGATGTCGTGCATCTTGCTGCCGCGGTGGAACACCACCTCGAGCAACGCCTCGAGCTCGTAGACGCCGCTGACGCACGCGAGCGCGGTGTACTCGCCGACGGAGTGACCGCAGGCGATCGCACCCTCGACGAACGCGCCCTGCTCGCGCATCTCGGCGACCTGGGCGGCGGCCACGGTCGCCATGGCGACCTGGGTGAACTGCGTCAAAAACAGCACACCGTCGGGATGGTGGTAGTGCACACCGCTGGCGATCAGGCTGGTCGGGTTGTCCCGCACCACGTGCAGCACCGAGAAGCCCAGCGTCTCGCGGGTGAACTTGTCGGCGGTGTCCCACACCTTGCGGGCCGCCTTGGACCGGGCCCGCACCTCCATGCCCATGCCCTTGTGCTGGATGCCCTGACCGGGGAACGCGTACACGGTCTTCGGCGCGGCCAACTGCGCCGTCGCCGACATCACGAGCTCACCGCCGACCTTGGCGCTGATCTCGAGAATCTCGGCGCCGCGGTCGATCCCGACGCGGTCGACGCGGAACTCGATGTCGTCGCCCGGCAGCACCATGCCGAGGAACCGCGACGTCCAGCCGACCACCCGAGCCGGCGGCGCGGGCCTGCCGTCGGTGGCGGCCACGACGTGCTGTGCCGCGGCCGACAGCCACATGCCGTGCACGATAGGCGATTTCAGCCCCGCGAGCAGCGCGGCGGCGCGGTCGGTGTGAATCGGGTTGTGGTCTCCTGACACGACGGCGAACGCGCTCATGTCGGTGGGTGCGGTGACTGTGACGTCCCGGCGGCGACGACGCTGGGTGTCGGTCGCGTTGTCGGTGATCGCACCGCCCGCGCGCGCCGGGTCGCCCAGTTCCGCAGCACCGGTGCGTCCGCGGATCGCGAAGCGTTCCTCGAGCTCGGCCAGCAGCGTGCCCTCGGCGTCGCGGATCTGCACCGACACGGGTACGACGCGGCCGTATTCGGTGTCGCTGGCCGCTGAAACCGTTGCGGTGACGGTCAATTCGGCCCGCTCCCTCGGCATCTGCGTCAGCAGGTGCGCAGCGTGGTCGAGGTGGACCAGGCTCAGCAGCCCTTCGACGACGGGGAAACCGTCGTCGGTGATCGCCGAGCCGATCGCCGCGAACACCGCGGGCCAGCAATAGCCGACGAGCGCGTCGGGCACCAGCGTCAGGCCCGGCGCCAGCGGCGCACCGAACGCGGCGGTCACCCCGGTGTGGTCGGCGACCCGTTCGGGGTCCCAATCCGCGGTCACCGTCGCGGTGTTGTCGTGCACCGGCGGCAGGGCGTCGGGCCCGTCCACACCGGCGGCGATGGCGAGCACGGAACGCATTGCGGCCGAGGCGTCTTCGACGGTGACGACAGGCATGCCGCCGTTGACGGTGCACGAGGGCAGCGTGAACGGGATGTCGATCCAGATGTCGGACAGCGGGACGCTCAGCGTCACACGCTCACCGCTGAGCTCGAGGCGGGCACCGGTGGACGGATGCGTCGCGTTGCGGTTCTCGTTGGCTTGCCACTCGTCGGGTGCACCGATCCGATGCACGGGGTTGATCGCGACGCGGCCGGCCCACAACACATCGGGCGAATCCAGCACCACCGCAAGCGGACCCGTGACGTCGGCGCGCGCCTGCCGGCGCGACACCACCTTCACGGGTTGGCCGTTGACGGCCACCGCCTCGTCGATGGCGGCCTGCTCGAAGCGGTCGAGCAGCTCACCGACCGGCTCGTCGACGCGGGTGATCCCCGCGACGGCCTGGGTACCGGGGATGATGCACACCTGGTCGGCGGTGTAGCGGGCGTCGTGGGCCTGCCACAGGGAGTCGCTGCGCCACCACCGACGCACGTCCTTGTCGATCACCGGGACGAAGTTGACCGGCTTACCCGGCTTCTTGCACAGCGTGACGAACCACGGCACGTCGGCGGGGTGCAGGCGCAGCGTCTCGGCCTCCGGGTAGCGCCCCGCCAGGGTCGCCATGGCGCGGGCCGGATCGTCCAGCAGCGCAGCGTCATTGAACAGTGTGAGGATGGGGCCGGAGTCCTGCGGGTGCAGTCGGGCTTCGGCACGGTGCAACATGTCGGCGAACCGCTCGCGCCAGGTGTCGGCCAGCCACGGGCTGTCGGCCAGTTTGGTGTCGGCGGTGCTGTCGTCGTTGCCGATCGCCAACTCGACGTAGCGCTGCAGCCACTGCAGGTAGGTCATCTCCCCGATGTCGCCGAAGTACGGCTTGCAGGTGGTGGCCATCGCCGCGATGATCTCGTCGCGCCGCTCGGCCACGGCCTCGGCGTCACCGGCGACCTCGTCGAGCAGCCGACCGCACCGCGATGCGGCGTTGTCGATCTCGTGGATGTCCGCACCGAGCTGGCTGCGGCTGGATGCCATGCCGCCCTGGGCTTTTCCGGCGCTGATCCAGTGATCGGTTCCGGTGGTCTCGACCAGCATCTGCTTGACGGCCGGAGACGTGGTGGCCTCCAGCGTCGCCATCGCCGCGGTCCCGACGAGGATGCCGTCGACCGGCATGGCCGGGAAGCCGTACTCGGTGGCCCAGCGTCCGGACAGGTACTCGGCCGCGCGCTCGGGGGTGCCGATGCCGCCACCGACGCAGACGGTGATGTTCGACAGCTTGCGCAGTTCGCCGTAGGTGCTCAGGAGCAGGTCGTCGAGGTCCTCCCACGAGTGGTGCCCCCCGGCGCGGCCACCCTCGATGTGGACGATGACGTCCTTGTTCGGCACCTCGGCGGCGATCTTGATGACCGATTTGATCTGGTCGACCGTGCCGGGCTTGAACACCACGTGCTTGATGCCGACGGTGTTCAGTTCGTCGATCAGCTCGACGGCTTCCTCGAGCTCGGGGATGCCCGCGGAGACGACGACACCGTCGATGGGCGCGCCCGACTGACGGGCCCGCTGCACCAGGCGCTTGCCCCCCAGCTGCAGTTTCCACAGGTAGGGATCGAGGAACAGCGAGTTGAACTGCACGGCGCGGCCGGGCTCGAGCAGCGTGGTCAGCTCGGCGATGCGGTCGGTGAAGATCTCCTCGGTGACCTGCCCGCCGCCGGCGAGCTCGGCCCAGTGCCCGGCATTGGCCGCGGCCGCGACGATCTTGGCGTCGACGGTCGTAGGGGTCATGCCCGCGAGCAGGATCGGCGAGCGACCGGTGAGGCGGGTGAACTTCGTCGAGAGCTTCACCGAACCGTCGGGCAGCTGCACGGTGGACGGCGCATAGCTCGACCACGCCGGCGGAACCTCGGGTTCAGCGCCGACCGTGAACAGGTTGCGCTGCCCCACCCGGGTGGCGGCGGGAACGATGCCCACGCCCAGCCCGCGGATGATCGGGGCGGTCAGCCGGGTCACGGTGTCGCTGGGGCCGAGGTCGACGATCCACTTCGCGCCCGCCTCGTGCAGCCGCTCGACCTCGGCGACCCAGTCGATCGGGCGAACGAAGATCGCCTCGGTCATCTCGTGGGCGAGATCGGGGTCGATGCCGCACTTGGCGGCCCACCCGTCGACCACCTCGACACCGTCTGCCAGCCGCGGCGTGTGGAAGCCGACCTCGACCTGTACGCCGTGGAAGACCGGGCTGAAGATGGCGCCACCGCGAACCTTGTTCTTGCGCTCGGCTTCTTCCTTCTCGGTGATCTTGGAGCAGTAGAGCTCGAAGCGCCCAAGCTGCTCGGGGGTGCCGGTGATGACGACCGAACGCCTGCCGTTGCGGATCGAGAGCACCGGCGGCAGCACCGTGCGCACATCCTGGGAGAACTCTTCGAGCAGTTCGGCGATGCGGTCGGGATCGACGTTGGTCACCGACACCATCGGCGACTTGTCGCCGCGGCCCACCATGCCGCGCCGACGGGACACCAGCGACCCGGCCGCGCCGACCAGCTGCAGCAGCGCCAGGAGTTCGGCGTCTTTGGCGCCGCGCGACCGCAGGGACTCGCAGGCCATGATCCCCTGCGAGTGCCCGGCCATCGCGACCGGCGGGGCGTCGTACAGATCCAGGCCCTGGCGGACGGCGGCGCGGATCGCGGCCATCTGCGCGAGCAGGATGCCCGGTCCGGAGATGGCCGCGGTGATGAGTTGCTTCGTCGCGGGCAGGGGCTCGTCGGCGGCCAGCGCGCGCACCCACTGCAGCGGCTCGAAACCGATTGGGCGCACCACGACCAGTTCGCGTGCGACGGGCTCGAGCAACAGCGCCGCCTCACCGACCACCTCGCTGAGTTCGGACTCGATGCCGGCCGAGCTGACCAACTCCTCGAGGTTCTCCAGCCACGAGCCGCCTTGACCGCCGAAGGCCACGGCATAGGGCTCGCCGGAGTTCAGCCGATCGACGAGGGCCTGATTACCGGAATGGGCCGCTCCCGCAGTGCGGTCGGTGGTCACCCGGTGCTGCTCGTTGATCGTCACGTCTCGTTATCTCCCTCTTGTCCCGCGTCATGCTCGTCGTCGGCTGTCGTCTCAGAAGCTCCGATGGCTCCCGGCTTCCTGCCGCGGCGCCACGCGATTCGGCGTCGAATCCGCTGGTCCGGTCGGGCGGTTCCGAGGCCTTCCGAGGTTGTGTCGTGACCTCGCCGAACCGCCTTCCGTGCACTCCAGCCGTACTAAGAGTGTCATAAGAAGCGCGCTTGATTTCGCACCCGAAATGGTTACTGACGGGTTCTACGCTCGGGTAACCAGCGGTTGGATAACGTGCACTTCGACACCGGCCGAAGGCATTCGGGACAAACGTCCTGCATGAAGGTGGTTACGGTCGAGTAGGCAGAAGTGCCCTGATCACGGCGGTTTCGTTATCAAATCGTTATAAAGAAATTTTCGACGTGTCTCACCAGCGGCGTCGCCGAGCTCAGACGAGACAGACGGGTCCGATCTGTCTTCTCGGAGCCGTCGGCCACCGAGAAAAGTTTGCTGAACGTACTTACCGATCGGTAAGGTTTAGTCCCACTGCCCAAATTGGGGCTTGAGGATGTGGTTGATGTCCACGCCGACGCCCGCGATTGATCGGCTGTCGATCTCGACCTGGTGCAGATGGGCGGCCGCGTGCGCGACCTTCCCCGGCGATCCCCAGTTGTGCTGCCAGTAGTACGTTCCGATGCCGTCCTGGAGCGCCCACTCGATGGTCTTCGAGTTGGCATAGACACCGACGCGCTGCTTGCCCAGCACCGCTTCCCAGCCACGCAGGTACGGGGCCACCTGCTGTTTGTACTGCGCGTAGGTCGGATTGTCGTCGATCGATGCATAGATCGGCGCGCCCTGAGGGCCGCCGGCGGCGACGTGCAGCTCCCAGCCGCGTTTCGCGTGGGCCACCCCGGCGTTCTGGCCGCCGAGCCAGTCGGCGGTGTCCTTCTTGCCGTACTGATAGCAGGACGCGATTTTCAACCCGGCCTGGTACAGGTCGCGCGCCTCGGCCAGTTGGATCGGCTTCCCCAACATCCATGCGCCGCCGGGTCGTCGGTCGGAGACGTAGCGAATCGCCCCCAGGGCGCCCGCTGCTCGGATGTCGCTGGCCTTGAGCACACCCGCGGCGTAGTCGAGGAGAATCCCGTGCGGCGCCGCTGACGCGGGTGCGGCGTGCACACCGGCACCGAAAACGAGCGCCGCAGGCGCAGCCACCGCGCCCCTGAGGACGGTCCGCCGCGATATCGGCCACGATGCTGACACGTGCCACAGAATACGACAGCCGTCACAGCAATCACGCGGATGCCATTGGCAACATCTGCACCAATCTTCGCTCTCTCGGCGCGGCGTTGCCGAGCTAAGCCGAAACGCGAAATCATCGGGTAGCACGGTTCGACGATCCGCTGACCAACCGAGGAGTGACACCCATGGCGCGCAGGCCGCCCACCGCCGCGCGAACCGGCTCGATCGTCATCTCCTGTGCTGTTCTGGTGTTCGCGCTGACGTCCGGATGCTCACCCGGGCAACAGTCCCCCGCAGGGCAGCAGCCACCGAACATCGAACCGCTCAGCTCGGTCGGCGAGGGCGAGGGCCGACTCAACCTGATCGCCTGGGCCGGATATGTCGAAGACGGCTCCAACGACGCGCAAGCCGACTGGGTGACGCCGTTCGAACAGCAGACTGGATGCCAGACCGAGGTGACGCTGGGCAACACATCCGACGAGATGGTCGGATTGATGCGCAGCGGGCGATACGACGGGGTGTCGGCCTCCGGGGACGCGACGCTTCGGCTCATCTACGCGGGCGACGTGGCTCCCGTGAACACCGCACTGGTCCCCCACTACGAATCGATCTCGCCGTTCCTCAAGAACCAACCCTGGAATTCGGTCGACGGTCAGATGTACGGCATCCCGCACGGGTGGGGCGCCAACCTGCTGATGTACAACATCGCGGTCGTGCGGGACGCGCCGAACTCCTGGGCGGCGGTCTTCGACGACGCCGACAGGTACCGCGGCAAGGTCACCGCGTACGACTCACCCATCTACATCGCCGACGCAGCGCTGTACCTGTCCAAGAAGAGGCCCGAACTGGGCATCGAGGACCCGTACTCGCTCGATGACCGGCAACTCGATGCCGCGGTGCAACTGCTCGAAGAGCAGCGCCAGAACATCGGCGTGTACTGGTCGGACTATCTCAAGGAGGTGGAGGCGTTCGAGTCCGGCGCCTCCGTCATCGGCACCACCTGGCAGGTGATCGCCAACACGATCGGGGCGCGCAACAGGGTTCCGGTCAACACGGTGCTGCCCAAAGAGGGGTCCACCGGTTGGTCGGACACGTGGATGATCTCGACGAAGGCCGCCCACCCGAACTGCATGTACAAGTGGCTGAACTGGATCTCCTCACCGGAGGTCAACGCCGAGGCCGCCGAGTTCTTCGGCGAGGCGCCCGCCAACGCCAAGGCCTGCGAGTTCACCACCGAGCGCGACTTCTGCGACATCTACCACGCCACCGACGCGAGCTTCGCCGCCAAGATCCACTACTGGACCACACCGCAGAAGAAATGCGTCGACGGCGGCGGTGACGACTGCACCGACTACGACGAATGGGTCGAACGATGGCGGCAGATCACCGAGTGAGCGGCCCGCGCTGAGGGGGTCCCGCCTGTCCGCCGGGTAAACCGCCCCCGCTGTATCTCGCGTCTGCAATGTGGCGGTGAAGCGCCTCGTCCAGCCGACTGAACACGACGCTGGTCCACAGGTTCCGGTACTCGCCCACCGTCCGCATGAGCTCATCACCGCCTGCCCGGGTCGACGCGTGCTCCGCGCCCAACCGCGCGGTCACGAAGTCTTCGAGGGCGTCGACGAACTGAGCCGCCAACGCGTCGACCGCACCATCGGTGGCCTCGACGATGTGCGACAGCACCTGGACGGATACGAGTGGATCTGCCGACTGCGCCACCGCCCGTCGCACCGCGGTGTCGATCAACACCACGAAGCCGTCGACCACCTCCGCGAATCCGTACTCGACCAACCGCCGCACCTCGTCGCTGTCGGGGCCGATCGCAAGCCCGTCCCCGTTCGCCTCTGCCGCCACGGACGCTTCCCGGGCGTCTGCTTCGGATCCGGGACCCAGCACGGCCCGCTGGATGCCGAGGATGTCGGCAAGGTCGGCGCCCTCACGCAGGCTGGCGAAGAACTCGGCGATGTGGGCGGAGTTGAAGCCGCGGCGGTGCAGCTGGTTGATGGTGCGCAACTGTGACAGGTGGTAGTCGTCGTAGAACGCCGACCGGCCGACGCGGCGCGGCGGATCCAGCAATCCACGCTCGCGATACGCACGAATGTTGCGGGCGCTGACGCCGGAGATCTGGGCCAGCTCGTTGAGGCGATACTCAGCCAACGTCGCGAACCCCGGCGGGAGCGCGTGCCGGCTGAGCCACGCGACGATCCATGCGATCACTGTAATGGCGCCGACGGTTGCGAGCAAACTATCGACCCGCTGACTCCTATCATCCGACGAGCCGATTGCAACGCTTCTATCAGCGTCAATTTAGTAGTCTCATTTCACAGCTTGCGCAACAGCTCCGTTGCTAGCCAACTCGGCGCCGCGGTCCGATCAGGTCGGTGAGCGAACTCACCGACGCGGAATTGGCGCTGCCGCACAGCCGTGCGGAACCATGGAAAAGTCAGACTTATCAACCGCCGGCGAGAAAGGGTTCGGTGTGCGTCCCTGGATCGTCTGGGTCACCGGCCTGTTTGCGTACATCGTCGCCGTTCTCGACCGCACCACATTGGGCGTGTCCGGACTCCATGCCGCCGAACGGTTCCACGCCAGCCCGAGCGTGCTTTCGACGTTCGTCGTGCTGCAGGTCATCGTCTACGCCGCAGCGCAGGTGCCTGCCGGGGTTCTGCTGGACCGCTTCGGCTCCAAGACGCTGATCCTGACGGGCGCCGCGCTGATGTCCGGCGGCCAACTCACGCTCGCGTTCACCGAGTCGCTGCCCACCGCCATCGGGGCACGAGCGGTGGTGGGTCTCGGCGACGCGTTCACGTTCATCTCGGTGCTGCGACTCGTGCCGCACTGGTTCACCCCCCGCCAGGTTCCGCTGGTCACGCAGTTGACCGGTATCTGCGGCCAGCTCGGCCAGGTGTTGTCGGCGGTACCGTTCTTCGCCGTCCTCAACGCATGGGGCTGGACGACGGCCTACGTTTCGGTGGCCGCGGTCGGCGTCTTGTCGATGGCGCTGACTGCTGCGCTGGTGAAGAACACCCCGCACGGCAACGCGGTGGCGATCCACACCGTCTCCGTGCGTGAGACGCTGGCCAGCGTCAAGACGGTCTGGCTGCGACCGGGCACGCGACTCGGGTTCTTCACCCATATGGGCACCCAGTTCTCGGTGACGGTGTTCGCGCTGATGTGGGGCGTTCCCTACCTGACCAACGCGCAGGGCCTTTCGGCCGGCGTAGCCGGGTTGATGCTGACGGTCTCAGTGGTGGCCGCCATATCGGCGGGGGTGCTGATCGGCATCTTCACCGGGCGTCGGCCACACCGCCGCTCTCGTCTGGTTCTGGCGATCATCGCCAGCAACGCGTTGATATGGACCATTGTGTTGGCGTTACCCGGCAGGGCGCCGCTGTGGCTGCTCGTGTTGCTGATCGTCGTGATCTCGGTCGGCGGACCCGGTTCGATGGTCGGCTTCGACTTCGCGCGCACGTTCAACCCGAGCGCCACGCTGGGCACCGCTTCCGGTCTGGTCAACATGGGCGGGTTCATCGCCTCGTTGCTGGTGATGCAGGCGATGGGCGCGATCCTCGACGCGACGGGCGGATTCTCCTCCGACTCGTTCCGGCTGGCCTGGACCGTGCAGTACGCGATCTGGACGTTCGCGGTCGTCGGCATTCTCATCACCCGGGGCAAGGCACGCCGGGTGATGAGGGTCGAACAGGAGCGGATGTTGCTGGAGGGGCTCGACACCCACACCGGCCGAGACACCGGCGCAGGTGACTGAGTGAACCGATCCGTCAGCGGTTGCGGGCGGTCTCGCGGCGGTTGGCCTTCTTGATCGCCGAGACCAGCTCGTCCTTGTTCATCGACGACCGACCCGAAATGTCAAGGCGCCGCGCGATTTCCATGAGGTGCTTCTTGGAGGAGTTGGCGTTCACGCCCTCGGCAGTATCGCCCTTGGCGTTCGGGCCGCCGCTGCGTGCACGCTCATCGGACGGACCCTTCTCGTCCTTCGCCTCCCAGTGGTCGCCGACCTTCTCGTAGCTGTGCTTGAGCGCGCTGTAGGCGACGCGGTGTGCGCGTTCACCCTCGCCGTACTCTTCGGCAGCGGCGTCATGGGCCTTGGCGAAGGTCCGCTGGGCCTTGGCGTCCGACTTCTGCAGTGTGCTGGGCAGTTCGCTCTTCCGGGCGCTGCCGCTCTTGGATGTCTTCGGCATGCAAAATTGCGTACCCGGGCCGTGAGGTGCCGAAACGGTCGGTGCCAAGATACGGGGGTGACCGTCGAGGAGCCCGAAACACCGCCGTGCGCCGTGGCGGTCGTGCTCGCGGCAGGCCTGGGCACCAGGGTCGGCGCCGACGGCAACAAGGCCTACCTCCCTGTCGCGGGTCGACCGATGGCGGCGTGGTCGCTGGAGACCCTCACGACGGTGTCCGACATCGACCGCATCGTGCTGGTGCACCGGAAGGGCGAGCTGGCTCTGGCACGGGACATGGTTGCACGCGAATTGCCCACCGCCGACGTGGAACTCGTTGAGGGCGGCGACACCCGGCACGGTTCCGAACTCAACGTCCTACGCCATCTGCAAACCGACATCGAATCCGGGCGCATCGACGTCGTGCTCATCCACGACGCCGCGCGACCGATGGCCGGCGCGGAGATGTTCACCCGCGCGCTCGCGCTCGCCCGCGAATCCGGTGGCGCGATACCGGCGTTGCCCCTTCGCGACGTGGTGACCACCGCCCTGCGGCGGCCGGCCGACGGGTCCGCGCTGGTTCGGGTGCAGACACCGCAGGCCTTCCGTGCCGCACAACTGCTTGCCGCGTACCGTAGCTCGGAACGTCACCGCTTCGAGGGCACCGATACGTCGTCGTGCGTCGAGGCGTTCACCGACGTTGCGGTGCAGACCTTTCCGGGTGAACCGCACAACATCAAGGTGACGTACGCAGGCGACATCGCGACCGCCGAACGTCTGCTCACGACACTCAGCGGGCGCCGCGGCTCGCGATGATGGCCTCGAGGAGCAGACTGTGGTGCGGGAGGTCGACCGCAACGGCCTCGGCGTCACCGTCGACTGTCACAACCGGCACTACCGATCGGATCGCCTCCACGGCCTCGTCGAACTCCCCGACGGATTCGGCGATCAGCCGGCCGAGGTGGTCGGCGGCGAAACCGCGGGGATATTGCACGGTCTGAAGCGTCGACCGATCCAGTGAGGCGGTGACGACACCACGCTCGTCGACGACCTTCACGCTGTCGGTGACCGGCAGGACAGGTAGCACGACGGAAGCTCCCTGCCTCAAGTGCTCGATGACCCGAGCCTGCAGCTGCGCCGGGGTCAGAGGCTGGTTGACGTTGTAGACGAGTACGTGTGATGCCGAAACGGGCTCGGCCACAACCTTTTCGAGTGCAACAGCCAGGCACTGCGCCCGTGTGGCAGTCCCGGCGACCGCGACGAGCCCGACGGCCGACCCGTCGCGGGCGAGTAGGGCGCCTACGTCGTCTGTGAACTGTTCGGCGACCGCCACCACGACCCTGGCGGGATCGGCGACCGCTTCCAGACAGGCGTGCACGACACGCGACAGGGGCGATCGACCCGCCACCGGTTCGAGCGCAGCGGCTTCGGCGGCAGGCACCGTCACGACCGCCGCGAGGGATTGGCCGGGGAGCGCCGTCACGGCGGCGACGCTACACGGGGTCGAACTTGTTGATCAGCCAGCGGCCGTCGGACTTGGTCAAGCCGACCTTGACCGCGCTTGCCGCGAAGGCCCCGTCCGGGTTCTCCTTGCTGACCGTCGTCTGATTGACGAAGACCAACACCACGGCGGTGTCGGGCTGCATCTCGGCCACGCCGGCCTCCACCACAGCAGCGCTGGTCTTGACCTGCTTCTCCTGAACCGCCGGGGTCACGATCTGCTCGGTGAACTGCGTGTAGTAGTTCAGGAAGTCCCCCGTCAGGTGCGACTTCGCGTTCGTGAAGTCCTGCTCCATCGAATCAGGGGCATACGACAACAGCGCCACGGTGCCCGACTTCGCCGCCTCCAGTGCGACCCGTTGGGCGTCGGGGTTGGTCTCCTGGTCGGCCCGGAACTGGAAGAAGTAAAGCCAGGCCGCGACACCTGCCGAGACCACCAGCAGAATTGTCAGCAGAATCGCGCCGAGATACCTCCGCACGGCACTGCGGGGTTTCGGCCGGCTCTTCTCGGCCGCTTCCGAGTCCTCGGACGCTTGCGTCTCCTCGGCCGCTTGCGTCTCCTCGGCCGCCGTCGACTCCGGTTCGACGGCTGTCGATTCCGGCTCGTCGGAGGCCGCGGTCTTCACGTCGGCCTCGTCGGGTTTGGTTTCGGCGCTCACGGTACGAACTCGACTTTCGACATCTTGATCTGATCACCCTCGCGGACCAGATCCACCTTCAGCCGCCATGAGCGAGGCTCCTGATTGGCACCTGCGGTGTTGGTGACCCTCGAGGTGGCCGAGACCAGCGCGGTGGCGTTGGTGTCGGTCATCGACGTCAGTGCCGCAGTGTTCACGGTGACCTCGGTGACCACCTTGGAATCCTTGGCGACCTGGGTGAAGTCCTCGGCCTGGGCCTCGAAGTCATCCCTGAACTGACCCGTCGAGTTGTCGATGATGCGCTGCACGTCTTCCTGGGCCCTGTTGAAGTCCAACGACATCAGGGTCACCACGCTCTGCCGCGCGGCCGCGGTGAATTCGGCGGTGCGCTGCTGCTCCTCTTGGGCCAGCCGGTGCTGCCACACCATGTACGCGCTCGCGGCCCCGAACGCCAGGATCAGGACGACAGCCACCACCGCAGCGACGATCTTCCACCTGATCCGCGGCATCCGCAGGCGGCGGGACCGCGTCGTCGCCTCGGCCTTGTCGGGCTCCGCTGAGTCCTCGACGTCGGTGTCGGCCGCTTCGTCGGTTTCGGTTGCCTCGCCGGCTTCCGGTTGGGCGGCGTCGTCGGCCACGGTGTCGGTGGTCTTCGCCCCGGGCGCCGTCTCCTCGACCGGCTCGAGAACCTCGTCGACCTCCGGGTCCGGCGCCTTGGTTTCAGCAGCCTGCCTGCGCAACCGGATGGCCTTCGCGCGAGCGCGCGCGGCGGCGGCGAGCGCCTCCGCCTCGGCCGCTTCGGCCTCCGCCTCCTCGGCGAGGCGAAGCGCCTCGTCCGAGTCCGCCGACCGCTGCTCAGGGTCATCCCGCGGCGGTTTGTCGACGCGGTCCGCGTCGATCACCGACTCGCGGCGCCTGAATGACGGCACAGCGCCCTCCTTGTCTGCTTCACCACTAGTGAGAATGCCATTATCGATTTTTGAGTATCGCCGCGACGATACCTGCGCAGGCACCGCCCGGCAAACACCGTCTTCCTGCGGAAATGCTATTTACGCGCTACGCATATGCTCAGCGGCGATTGTCCAGAAGGCGGTCCTTCATCACCTTGCCGGTGGCGTTCAACGGCAGGCTGTCGAGGAACTCTACAGAGCGTGGCACCTTGAAACCCGCCATTCGTTCCCGGCTCCACGAAATGAGGTCCTCACCCGTGACGCGGTCGTGACCCGCACTGCGCACCACGAACGCCTTGCCCACCTGGCCCAACCTCTCGTCGGGAACCCCGATAACGGCTGCCTGAGCCACCGCGGGGTGTTCGAGCAGAAAGCCTTCGATCTCAGCGGGATAGGCGTTGAATCCGCCGACGATGAACATGTCCTTCTTGCGCCCGACGATCCGCAGTCGGCCCGACTCGGTGAACTCGCCGAGATCGCCGGTGTGCAGGAAGCCTTCGGAGTCGATCGCGTCGGCGGTCGCAGCGGGGTCGTCGAGATAGCCCTGCATCACGTTGTAGCCGCGCACCAACACCTCGCCGTCGTCGGCGATGCGAACCTCGACGTCCTCGCACGGCAGACCCGCGGTCGTCGCGACATCCTCGGGGGTGTCCCCCGGCCGCGACAACGTCACGTTGCCGGCTTCGGTTAGGCCGTAGCCGGTCATCAGGCTTTCGAACGGCAACTCGTCGCGGATGCGGCGGATCAACTCCACCGGGATGTCGGCCGCGCCGGTCACGCCGGCCCGCAGGGAGGCGAGCCGGTCTGTGTCGGCCACGGTCAGCAGCGAGTGGTACAGCGTGGGCGGACCGGGCAACATCGTGATGCGCTCGCGCTCGATGAGATCGACCACCGTATCGACGTCGAAAGCGGCCACCGGAAGCATCGTGGCGCCCCGTAGGAACGAGGCGATGAGTCCGGCCTTGAGGCCGAACGTGTGGAAGTACGGGTTGATCATCAGGTAGCGATCACCCTCGCGGAGGTCGGCGAGCGTCGCCCACTCCTCGTATGCACGCAGCGTCTGGAGGTGATTCATCATCGCGCCCTTGGGCCGACCCGTGGTGCCCGAGGTGAAGATGACGTCGGCGACGTCGGTACCCCTCAGGTCGCCGACGCGATCGTCGAACGGAGCGCCGGCGGACAGGAACCCCGAACCGAGGTCGATCACCGGCACGTCGGTGCTCACCGAATAGTCCAGGCCGAGGAAGTCCTTTTGTACCAGCACGGCCTTCGCACCGCTGCGGCCGATGACGTCGGCGGCCTCCTCCGGTTTGAACCGGGTGTTGACCGGAACCAGCACACCACCGGCGACCAGCAGGCCGAACGCGGCGACAATCCAGTCGGCGGAGTTCGGTGCCCAGATCGCCAGCCGATCGCCTTTGACAATCCCGAAGTCGGCGAACGCGCCTGCCGCGCAACGTATCCGCCCGATCAGCTCGCTGAAGGACAAGCGCAACGGACCGTCGACGACCGCTTCCGCGTCGCCGAAACGGTCCGCTGCGCTCAAGACCATCTCGGGGATGGTCTCCCAAGTGACGGCGCTACTCCTCATCGGGCGCGGGACGCCCTTGATCGTCGTAGCGCGGCGTTTCGGTACGTCACACGGTGACGAGGCGACCCAGGTTGCCGCCCATGATCTTCGCCTGATCCTCGACCGAAAGGTGTTCGAGCGCGGTGACGTAGTGCGTCGGTTCGGCCAGGCCCTCAGGGTGCGGCCAGTCCGAGCCGTAGAGCACCTGATCCACGCCGATCAGGTTGATCAGGTCGTCGATGCCCTCCTCGTAGAACGGGCTGACGAAGATGCGGTTCTTGATCTCCTCGATCGGGTTGCCCAGGAAGGCTTCTGGCGCCTTCTTGTACACCTCGGCCATCGAGTCCAGCAGCGGGAACATCCACTTCGAACCGGCTTCGACGATGCCGACCTTGAGCTTCGGGTGCCGGAACAGCGCACCGTGGATGACCCACGACGCCACCGCGTCCTGGATCGGGCGCCACTCGTTGAGGATCGACATCGCATTGGTCTGGAACGGCAGCATCTCCTGCGCGACGCCGTCCCACTCCGAGGTGTAGCGCGAGTAGCCGCTGTCCGAGGAGTGCATGCCGACGAAGATGTCGTGATGGACGACGCGCTCCCAGAACGGGTCGAACTCGGGCAGCGCGAACGACCGCGGGCCGCGGAAACCGGGGACCGGCGCCGGACGGATCAGAATGGCGCGAGCGCCACGCTCGACCGCCCACTCCAGTTCCTCGATCGCCTTCTCGACGATGGGCAGAGTGATCACCGGCGTGACGAAGATGCGGTTCTGGTAGTTGAAGCCCCACACCTCGTCCAGCCACTGGTTCAGCGAATGGATGATCACGTGGATGGCGACCGGATCGTCGCGCAGCCGCTCCTCGATCAGGCTGGCCAGCGTCGGGAACATCAGCGAGCGGTCCACGCCCAGTTCGTTCATCAGCTCCAGCCGCGGAGCGGGTTCGAAGAACGCCGGGATGGAGCGCATCGGCTCACCGAACAGTTCGCGCTTGCTCTTGCCGTCCGGGTTGCCGAACTTGAAGTACTCCTCCCACGCGCCGGGCTTGGCGACGTGCGAGAAGGTCGGGTTCGGGATGTAGTTGCTGATCTGGCCCTTGATCGCGATCTTCGTGCGGCCGTTGACCTCGACGTACTGAACGATGTCCTTGTACTCCTTGGGGAGGTACTTGGTCATCGCCTCGGGGGGCTCGTAGAGATGGTTGTCCGCATCGAACAGCGGAAACGGGATGTCGACCCGGTGTGAAAGTTGTCCCATGGAACACTCCTTTTCTTCTCGGGAGAATCCTATTCTCATTGGTGTCCGGTTCGCAATGTGCTGACGGTCGTACCGCCTGAGTTACCCCCGCGCTTTGGCTCGCACCTGCTCCCGCAGGACGAACTTCTGAACCTTTCCGCTAGCCGTGCGCGGATAGTCCTCGCCCTCGGGCACCTCGTGCAGTTCCTCGGGCCACTTCTGGACCGCGACACCCGCATGCTTGAAGTGGTCGCGTACCTCTTCGAGCGACGGCATGGTGCTGCCCGGCCGGATGCGCAGCACCGCTGCCGTCCGCTCACCGAGCCGGTCGTCGGGCGCGGCGACCACGACGGCTTCGGCCACACCGGGCATACCGAGCAGCACTTCCTCGACTTCGAGCGCGGAAATGTTCTCTCCCCCACGGATGATCACGTCGGCCTTGCGGTCGGTGATGGTGAGGTAGCCGTCCTCGTCGAGCACTCCGACGTCGCCGGTGTGGTACCAACCGTCGTCGTCGAACGCCCGCTCGGTCATCTCGTCGTCGGTGTAGCCCAGGCACAAATCCGGCCCCCGCGAGAGGATTTCACCGTCCTCGGTGAGCTTGATCTCCACGCCGGGGCGCGGGTCGCCGTCGGTGTAGAGCCGTTTGTCCTCCGGCGCACTGGGCCGCGAGCCCGTGATGGACGGATGCTCGGTGCTGCCGTAGGAACGGAATACGAAGAACCCCATGTCGGCGAGCCGGCGCGTCACCGCCGCGGGGACGGTCGACCCGCCGAGGCCGACGGTGGTGAACCGGGAACGGTGCGCGTCGGTGCAGTCCGGATGGTCGAGCAGGCTGGTGACGAAGTACGGCGGCCCGCCGCCGACCGACATCCCCTCGGTCTCCATGAGTTTGAGCACCTTGCCGGGATCCCACACGTCGCACAGATCGATCGGGGCGCCCTCGAGCACCGGGATCAGAAACGCACCGACCATGCCGATGAAGTGACCGATCGGCGTCGCGGTCAACTGGCGGCCGCGGTCCTTGGGATAGTTCTCGAGCAGCTGACGGGTTTCGAAGCCCAGCGTCTGATGGCTGTGGACAACGCCTTTCGGGTTGCTGGTCGTCCCCGAGGTGAATGCGATCAGCGCCGGGCCCGCCGGATCGGTGGCCAGTGTGCCCGCCATCGGGTCGTCGTCGAGGAGCTCGTCCAAACTGCAGACACGCTCCTCGCGCAAGCGCTCCTCGGCGCCCACCAGCGCCACGATCGGGACGTCGGCGGCCAGGTCGGGCGCAAATGTCATCCGGCCGAATTCGCGTGCGGTGATGAAGACCTTCGGCCGCGCGGTGGACAGGATGTGGGCAAGTTCCTTGCGACCGTAGAAGTGCACGATCGGCACCACGACCGCACCCAGGAAGGTGGACGCCCAGAACGCGACCGCGGCCTCCATCCAGTTGGGCAACTGCAGCGCGACCACGTCTCCGGGCCCGACCCCGCGCTTGTGCAGGCCGGCCGCGAGGCGACGGGCCCGCAGTTCCACGTCGGCGAATGTGCCTGTGTACGGGCGCACATCGGAGTGCACGCAGAAGCCGGTGTCCGGGTGGGCGGCCAGGTGGCGGGCCAACAGCTCACCGAGCGTGTCCGGAGTCCACCAGCCTTCCTCTTCGTAGCGTTTGGTCAGCTCGACCGGAATTTTGCGCATGGACTCCCCACACTCAGGCGGCTGCTCCGACTCGACGCGATGCTATTCTCTCAAACCGAGAATGCCAATATCGCAAATGGAGAACGATCGATGGTAGACCTCGAGTTGGAGGACGGCTTGGCGGTCGTCACCATCGACCGGCCGCAGGCGCGCAACGCGATCGCGCCGGAGACCATGGAGCAGCTCGACGCCGCGCTCGACGGAGCCGAAGGCGCGACCGCGCTCGTGGTCAAGGGCGCAGGCGACCGGGCGTTCGTGTCCGGCGGTGACCTCAAACAGCTGGCCGCGCTGCGCACCGAGGCCGACGCGGCGGCCATGGCCAGGCGGATGCGCGCGGTGTGTGATCGCATCGCGTCCTCCCCCGGCGTCACCATCGCCGTGCTCAACGGCCATGCGCTCGGCGGCGGTGCCGAGTTCGCGGTCTCGACCGACATCCGGCTGGCCGCCTCCGACATCAGGATCGGCTTCAACCAGGTGGCGCTGGAGATCATGCCCGCCTGGGGCGGCGCCGAGCGGTTGGTCGACATCGTCGGTTACAGCAAGGCGCTGCTGCTGGCAGGCACCGGCACCATCCTCTCGGCCGAGGAGGCCGAACGCGTGGGCCTGGTCGATCAGGTGCTGGCGCGAGAGTCGTTCGACGACGACTGGCGCGCGATCGCCCGCAAGCTGGCCCACCGGCCGGCCGGCGAGATCAAGCGCGTGATGAAGGGCGCCTCGACCGACGAGGCCGTCGACGCGTTCGCGCGGTTGTGGGTCTCCGACGAGCACTGGGCCGCCGCCGACAAGGCGATGAACCGCACCAAGTAACTTCTGCGCGCCCACCTCCGCGAAATTGCGTTCCAGCAGGCCCGTACTCGACCTTCCGCTGCTGGAATGCAATTTCGCGCCCGACGAGAGCTACCCGCCCAGTACCCGAATCGGGTCGCTGCCGTCCCAGTTCGCGGCGGCGTCGCGGACGAACGCCGCCATACCGCTGGTGATCTCGGTGAGTTCCATGATCTCGATGACCTGTGCGATATGGCCGGGGCCGCCCGGCGGTTCGACGTAGGCGAAGCGGGTGCCGACGTCCCCGCCGCCCGACCACACGACCGGCCAGCCGGCCGCCTCGACGGCCTCCATCGTGGCGTCGAAATCGTCTGCCCAGTAGGCGAACTGGTGAAATCCCTCGCCGTGGGCGTCGAGGAACTCGGTGAAGGCGCTGGGCGCCTCGCTGTGCTGTTGGATCAGCTCCATCTGCATATCGCCGCTGTTGCTCAGCGCCAGCGACTGGGTGACCTCACACGGCTCGCCGCGGTAGCGGGCGCTCAGCGTCAGATTCCGCATGACGAACCAGGGCCCGACCCCGAGCTCCAGCCAGCTCGCGATCGCCCGGTCGATATCGGTGACGACATAGCCGATCTGACGGATCGGCCCCGGCAGGATCGTCACGACGCCCCTGGATGGACGACGATGCGCGGCGGGCCTGCACCCCTGCGCACCTGATCGATCGCGTCGGGTACCTCGTCGAGACCGATCGTCGCCCCGATGCTCGGCGACGGATCGAGGCGACCATCGGCGACCGCGTCGAGCGTGCCGTACCAGTCCTGCGGGTGAGGCCCACCGCCGAACTGGATCGTCATGCCCTTGTGCGTGGCAGCGGTGCAGTCGATGGTGCCCGCGTCGTACCAGCCGCCCGCGGCATGCACTCGCGCCAGAAACTCGCACGAGTCGACGATGGTCTGCATCAAGCCCTTGGCGCCCACGCATTCGAAGATCACCTGCGTGGTCTGGAACCCGTTGGCGCGAAACGTTTCCCGCCACACCTCGTAGGGGTCGCGCTTCGCCGGGTTTACGAGCACGTCGGCGCCGAATTCGGCGGCGTAGCGCAGACGATCGTCGCTGTACTCCGACACCACGATCGGGGCGACGCCGCGCGCCTTCAACGCGGCGACGGTCGACAGGCCGATGGCGCCCGCGCCGATGACCAGCGGAAGGTCGTCCGACCCCACACCCGAGCACCGCACGTAGTACTCCCCCACGGCGAACGCGTCCACCAGCGCGACAGCGTCGTTCGGCGCCGCATCGGGCACGCGTCGCGACATCATCTCCGACACCACCATCAGTTCGCCGAACGCACCGTGGGCATCGGGATGATGGCCGATCACCAGTGGCTCCTGACCCGCGCGGATCAGGATCGGCATGCTCGTGACCCGCGTGCCCATCGGAAAGTCGCCCGAGCAGTCCGGCCCGTGGCCGACCACCTCGCCGACGAACTCGTGGCCCATCACGGTGTCGCGGTCCGGATCCCATCCGAACCGGGGCGAGGAGTTCGGATGGTCCATGTAGTGCACGTCCGAAGCGCAGATCGCCGCCGACAGCGGTCTGATCAGCAGCTCACCGGGGCCGGGTTGCGGATCGGCCGTCTCGCGGACGTCGAGCCTTCCGTCCCGCAGCACCACCGCTCGCATCTCAGCCCTTCCTCTTGGCGGCGAAATCGGTTGAGGCGGCGCTGATCATCTCGACCAGCGTGCGCCGGTCGATTGTCCACACCTGAGATGCCATGGCGCGGTTGTTCTCACCGACGACGTAGGTGGGGCCGTTGCCGATGTTCGCGATGATCTCGGCGGCGACGTCCTCCGAGCGCATCTGCGTCTGCGGGTCGTATTCGACACCCATCCGGGCCAGCGCCGGGGTGTAGGTCATGCCGAGCGGCGTGCAGCAGACGTCCACGCCGTGGGGACCAAGCTCGGCCCACAGTCCCTCGGCGAACGTGTGTTGGAACGCCTTCACCGCGGAATACACCGCGAGCGTGGCCGACCCGGCCAGACAGGCCAGCGACGCGACGATCACGACGCCGCCGCGACCGCGCTCGACCATCGCGGGCCCGAAGTGACGGGCCAGCGCCATCGGCCCGATGCAGTCGAGCGCGACCTGCTTGAGCGAGTAGTCGAGGTCGTTCTCCAGAAACGTCGTCGTGCGATCGGAGGCGCCGGCGTTGTAGACGACCAGCCCCACCTCGAGACCCTCCGTGGCGGTAGCCACCGTGGCGACGATGTCGGGGGCGGTCAAGTCCTGCACAAGTACGTGCACCTGCACGCCGTGCCGATCCCGCGCCGCGGCGGCGACCTGGTCGAGCAGAGCGCCGTTGCGCGCGATCACGACGAGATTGAGCCCGCGTGAGGCCAATTGGTCCGCCATCTCAGCGCCGATGCCCTCCGACGCCCCCGCGATGACGGCCCACGGGCCGTACCGCGTGGCGAACCCGGTGCTCACTGCGCCACGCCGGCCGCGCTCATCACCCGCGCGATGTTGGTGGTGCGCTTGACGATCCGCCATCCGTCCGCAGTTCGGGCGAGCTCGTCGTCGTAGTGGCCGAGCGCGTCGATCCAGCTTCCGTCGTCGTCCGGCACGGCCTTCAGCACGGCATGCACGTAGGACCGCGCCGTGGCCCGGTCGGCGCTCACGTCGACAACGATGTTGGAGATGCGGTGATACGTCTGCCCCATGCCGCCGTGGATCTGCTCCATCAGCGTGGTGAAGGCGTCGGCGTCGGTGAACGTGCCCAGGTCGCCGTAGTCGATGTCGACGTCGTCGGCCCAGCACGTGCGGAACAGCTTCCAGTCTTTGAAGTCGATTCCGGTCGCGTAACGGATCAAGACCTCGGCGATCTGCGCTTTATCGGCGTCCACATCCGGGAGGCTAGCAGCGAGTCGACCGCTTGACGACCCTGGTTCTCTCTAGACGAGAACGTCATTTCCGGTTATCGTCGGCGCGTGCCGACACAGCAAGTGGCGCTCGCGCCCGAAATCTCGACCTGGCCCGATGACAATCCGCAGCTGATTGGCAGCCGCTGCGGCGCATGCGGCGCCACCGCCTTCCCGGTTCAGCAGCGCTGCCCGAAGTGCAGCGCCGGCGACATGTCCGAGCTCAAGCTGCCCCGGCGAGGCACGCTGGTCGCCTGGACGACGCAGGGGTTCCCACCCGGTGCGCCGTACAAGGGCCCCACGGGCAACGACTTCGTGCCGTTCGGCGTCGGGTTGGTCCAACTCGAGGACGTCGTCCGCGTTGAGGGCCGCCTCACCGAGAACGACCCCGCCAAGCTCGAGTTCGGCATGGAGGTCGAGCTGACGATGGTGCCGTTCACCACCGACGACGACGGCAACGAGGTCGTCACCTTCGCCTTCAAGCCCGTCTAGACACAGGAGCACCGAGATGACAAACGACGTGGCGATCATCGGCGTGGGTTTGCACCCGTTCGGCCGATTCCCGAAGACCGCGATGGAGATGGGCGCCGAGGCGATCCAGTCCGCACTCACCGACGCCGGCGTGGACTGGAAGGACATCCAGTTCGGCTTCGGCGGCAGCTACGAGGTGTCCAACCCCGACGCGGTGACCCGGCTCGTCGGGTTGACGGGCATCACGTTCACCAACGTCTTCAACGCGTGTGCCACCGCCGCCAGTGCGATCCAGCAGACCGCTGACACCATCCGGCTCGGCAAGTACGACATCGGGATCGCGATCGGACTGGACAAGCACCCGCGCGGTGCGTTCACCGACGACCCGGCGAAACTGGCGCTACCGCAGTGGTATGCCGAGAACGGTCAGTTCGTCACCACCAAGTTCTTCGGGATGAAGGCCAACCATTACATCCACAAGCACGGCATCTCGCAGGCCACTCTGGCGAAGGTGGCGGCCAAGAACTTCCGCAACGGTGCCCTGAACCCGAACGCGTTCCGGCGCAAGGCGATCCCCGAAGAGGAGATTCTCAACTCGACGGTGCTGAACTACCCGCTGACGCAATACATGTTCTGCGCGCCCGACGAGGGCGCCGCGGCGGTGATCATGTGCCGCGGCGACATCGCGCATCGCTTCACCAAGAAGCCGGTCTACGTGCGCGCCACCGAGATTCGCACCCGCCGCTTCGGCGCCTACGAGGTGCACGCGACGTCGGCGCCGCTCGACGAGGATTCCTCGCCGACCGTATATGCCGCCAAGGCGGCGTATGAGGCGGCGGGATTGGGGCCGGAGGACGTCGACGTCGCGCAGCTTCAGGACACCGACGCCGGCGCCGAGGTCATCCACATGGCGGAGACAGGCCTGTGCGCCGACGGTGAGCAGGAGAAGCTACTGGCCGACGGCGCCACCGAGATCCACGGGTCGATACCGATCAACACCGACGGCGGTCTCATCGCCAACGGCGAACCGATCGGGGCCTCCGGGTTGCGGCAGGTGCACGAACTCGTCCGCCAGCTGCGCGGCGAGGCCGGCGACCGTCAGGTCCCCGGCGAGCCCAAAGTCGGCCTGGCTCAGGTGTACGGCGCTCCCGGCACCGCTTCGGCGACGATCCTGTCGGTCTGATGCGGTTCGCGATTCGCGACCTGGCCCGCGAACATCGTTTTAAGATCCGGAAATGATCTTCGCGCGCAGCGTCCGTCGCCCGGCCCGAACCACTTTGCCGGCTTTCCTCGCGGCAACCGTGGTGACTGCCGGTGGTGTGCTGACGGTCAGTGCGCCCGCGGTGGCGCAGGATCCCCCACCGCCGGTGCTGCACAACGTCAAGTACTCGGTGTTCTCCGAGCAACCGTTCTACGTCGACATCTATTACCGCGACGTCGATCCGCCGAACTGGGCCGCCTACAGCCACAACCCGTACCAGTTCAGCCCGAAGGTCGAGGCGCAGATCGGCCCGGACCAGCAGTGGAACCTGGACGTACAGCTGGCCAACCCCGATGACTGGGCGATGGTCACGGCGACCAGCGGACCTGGCGAGGCGAAACCCAATATTCACTGCGTCCTCGCGGTCGACGGGGTGGTAGTGAAGACGCATCAAGGCCCGAAGGGCGCGCTCTGCTCCATTCGGAGCTGGTGAGCGCCCGCTGGAGCTGGTGAGCGCGCCGCGCCTCGTTCTATCCCGTCGTGAGCGGTTCGCCTTCCAGCCGGCGAATCCAGTTCTCGCAGAACGCGAATGTCTCCGCATGCCCGGTGGTCATGCCGAGCGCCCGCTCAACCACCAGGGCCTGGGACACGCTCGTTGCGAATACCGTCCACACCACCGGCGGAACTTCTTGCGCCTGCGCGCCGTAGCTCTCGAGTACGGCCGCGATGGCCCTGTTCTGCTCCTCACGGAAGCGTTCGGCGTAGTAGATGATCTCGGCCCGTAGCGCCTTGCGGTGATTGGCCAGGCCCATGAACTCCATCGTGAGGCGGGTGGCCTCCGGCTGCGTGCTGAACCGCCACAGCGCCCACAGTGGCTGGGGCGAGGCGAGGGCTTCGGTGAGCGCCTTCAGACCCGCCTCGGCCATGCGCCGGAAGACGGCCAGGAACAGGTCTTCCATGGTCCGGAAGTAGTAATGCACCAGCTGGGGTTTCAGACCCGCCTTATCGGCGACGCGTCGCGATGTGACCGCCGCGTAGCCCTCCTCGAGCAGCAGTTGCTCGGCAGCATCCAGCAGCACGCCACGATTTTTCGCGTCCGGCGCCCCAATCCGTCGCGTCGGCCCAGAAACGCCAGTCATCCGATCACTTCTCTTCCCGCCCTTCCGACACGCCGATCGTAGTGGCGCCCCGCCGTCCGATCTTGACCACGACCTTAACCCCATGCTAAGCAAGTGCTCAGCATATTCAGCCAATTCATGAGCGGCCGCGTCCGCTCACCATCACGCGGGCCAGCGTCGACCCCCTGGAGGGCTCACACATATGACCACTGATTCCGGGACCACTGATTTCGATTCGGTTGACTACTTCACCGATCCCTCCCTCATCCCCGACCCGCACCCGTACTACGACCACATTCGCTCCAAGGATCCCGTCTGTTGTCCGATCAACAACGGCGTGCTCGCCGTCACCGGGTGGGAGGCGGCCAACAGCGTCTACAAGGACAGCGAGAACTACTCGTCCTGTGTCGCGGTCATGGGTCCGTTCACGCCGATACCGTTCACGCCCGAGGGCGACGACATCTGCGAACAACTCGAGAAGCACCGCACCGAGATCCCGTTGTTCGAGCACATGGTCACGATGGACCCGCCGCAGCACACGGATGCGCGTTCGATCCTGGCCCGCCTGCTGACCCCCAAGCGCCTCAAGGAGAACGAGGACTTCATGTGGCGGCTGGCCGATCGTCACATCGACGAGTTCATCGCCGACGGCAAGTGTGAATTCCTCGCCGCGTACGCAAAGCCGTTCTCGCTGTTGGTCGTTGCCGACCTGCTCGGTGTCCCCGAAGAGGACCACGAGGACTTTCGCGAGGCGTTCGGCGCCGAGCGTCCTGGTACGAACATCGGCGGTCTCGACCACGAGGTGATCGCCACCAATCCTCTTGAGTGGGCTGATGAGAAGTTCGCGCGGTACATCGAGGAACGTCGTGAGAACCCACGCGACGATGTGCTGACCTCGATCGCCGTCGCGAAGTACCCGGACGGCTCCACGCCCGAAGTGGTCGACGTGGTGCGCACGGCAACCTTCCTGTTCGCCGCCGGTCAGGAGACCACCGCGAAACTGCTCGGCGCCGCGATGCGGGTGCTCAGCGACCGTCCCGACATCCAACAGCAGTTGCGCGACGACCGCAGCCTGATCCCGGTGTTCATCGAGGAGTGCCTGCGGATGGACAGCCCGGTCAAGAGCGTGTTTCGGATGGCTCGTAAGACAACGATTCTCGGCGATACCCCGGTGCCCGCAGGTACCACGGTGATGGTCAGCCCGGGTGCGGCCAATCGCGACCCGAACCGCTTCGATGACCCGCACGAATTCCAGTTGGACCGCAAGAACGTGCGCGAGCACATCGCATTCAGCCGCGGTATCCATTCCTGTCCGGGCGCACCGCTTGCTCGTGTGGAGGGCCGTGTTTCGATCGAACGGCTGCTGGACCGGCTGGGCGACATCACAGTCAGCGAGGAGAAGCACGGGCCGATCGACGCTCGCCGCTACGTCTACGAGCCGACGTTCATCCTGCGCGGGCTCACCGAGATCAACATCGAGTTCAAGCCGCTCGGCTGAGCGTCACCACGGTCGCCGAAACTGCGGAGAGACCACACAAACCGCAGTTTCGGCGATCTGCGCGCGGTCTCGACGGGGCAACGGCCGCTACAGGTCGCCGCGCTCCCAATACGAGCGGCCGTCCTTGGCTACGCAGGTGAGGAACAGCCCATCTGGCGCTTGGGCCACCTCGCCCACGTACAGCGGACACAGGTCGAATTCGTTTTTCACGCCGTGCATTTCGGGTGAACGGAACCAGCGTGGCTCGTACCGCCGCGGCGATCCGCAGAACACCAATCGGCCCCATGATGTGACGCCGAAGGCATAGTAGGTCGTGTTGTTGCAGTATGACCCGAGGATGACACCCGGCCTGATGCCCGGCGTGCACGTGGGGTTGTCGCACTCGGCACCCGGCGGGGGTAGTGGCGGCAACGGCGGCTGAGCGGCGACTGGCGGGGCTGCGGTGAGCGCCGCGAAGGACAGCAGGGCAGCGAACACTGCGACGGGGGACCGCATTCAGACATTCTCACATAACGACGAAACGAAATTCTCCCTATTGAACAGGAGAACTACTATGCGCGATAGGCTTTCCGCATGCGCAGTGCTGATTTGGCCGCGGGCGTCGCGGCGATCGCCTTCGTGGCGAGCATGGGAACCGCAACGCCGGCGTACGCCGATGATTTCGGCGTCGCGCTGAACGGCACCTTCCTGGTGATGTCGGACGGTGAATGGGCGAAAAAGAGTATCGGCCCCCATGGCGCAGGTGGCGCTGACGTCTTCCGCGACGATGTGACCGTCGTCCAAACCTGGACTGTCAGCACAGATTGCGTGAGCCCGATCGAATGCACCGGAACGGTGAGTAGCGACCGCGGCTGGACCGCCCCCATCCGGCTCGACGACTTCTGGTACGTCGATCGCGACATTCCGAATTGGATGCCCTGCCCCAATGGGACATTCGCCCCCGGACACCAGAAGTTCATGTTGTGGGGAATGGATCCTTCTCGGAACGAACGCCTCACGAAGAATCTCACCTTTTTGGCCGGCCGCGACATGACCAAGACCGCGAGCGGTGCTTGTGGCAGGAACCAGACCACCTCCGTCGAGATGCCGGTGAAGATGCAGAAGCTGTCCTGACCGCCCAGAGCACGGTCAGGACGGCAAGAGGTCCTTCCACGACTTAGAGTTCTTGCCGGGCAGTGTCTCCTGCTGCAGGAAGCCGTCCGGACTCAGATACTTCCCCGTCCTGGGGTCGTATGTCGCCACGGCCACCGATGGACCGCCCGTTGAGGCCTCGGCGACGTGAGCGGCCGGCGCTGCGGGAACGGCTCCCGGCGCCGGCGGAAGCGGCGCCCCGTTGAGCGAGTTGCCCGGCGGCGGCGGGGGTGCGATGGGTCCCGGCGGTGGCGGGGGCGCGAATGGTGGCGGCGGCACAGCCGTCGGCGTCGGCTGCGGTGACAACACCTCCGGTGCGGGGAACGGTGGCGAGTCGGATGCCGATGGGCCGGGTGGCGCTCCCGCGGGAACGGCGCCCGGCGGCAGCGGCGTACCTTGCACCGGCGCGTAGATCCGGTCTTGGAAGTCGACCCTGTCGTCGGGCGATATTCCCTGAGAGATGAGGTTCGGGTCGAACGGTTCCGGCCCCAGCGTGTGCTGGCGCATGGCGAGCGGAACGTAACCCCTTGGGTCGTTGCAGAGCTCGACCGTCGGCGCCCGTTTGCCCGGATGTTCGATACAGGGGTAGTTGCGGGCTCCACGTACGCTGATCGGTGAGTCCTGCGGCAATTTGCAGTACAGCCCGTCAGGCGTGTCGATCGTGGTCTGGTCCTCCGGGGAGCGCCACTGCGTCGACGGAAGGAATCCCACGGTGCACGCCGGCGGGTCGCTGATGGTGAGCGCGAAATCGCCGGTGGGCCACCCGGTGGGGTTGTTACCCGGGAGGCCGAACGATTGCTGGGCGGCGATGATGCCCGGGAAGATGACCAGCAGCTGCTCGAGGGCCGGGTTGTAGGTGAGCAGGACCTGCGTGACGGTGGTGAGGTTGGCCAGCAGGATCGGTAGCGTGGGCTTGACGTCGTTGAGCAGCTGGGACACTTCCTGCGCGAAACCGGGCCCCTGCTGCAATATCGTCCGGATCTCCGGATCGTTTTGTTCAAGCTGGCCGGTGACGCCTGCCAGGCTCCGCGCCCAGGTACGGATCTGCTCGGTGGTCTCGGCCTGCGATTCCAGCAGCGGCCTGCTGTCGTCGATCAAGCCGCGGGTCTGGTCGGAGACGGCGCTGGCCTCATCGGTCACCTTGGAGGCCGAGTCGAGCAGGGACTGGAAGTCCGGACCGGCTCCGTTGAACGCCTTGAACGATTCGTCGAGCAGGTCGGCGATCCGGTCGCCGGGGATGCTGTCCACCAGCGCGCTCAGCCGGTCCAGCATCGGACCCACCTCCTGCGGAAGCGTGGCCCGCGAGGCCGGAATGCGTTGTCCGCTCTCGAGATACGGACCCGAATCGGTGCGGGGACGCAAATCCACGTACTGCTCACCGACAGCGGAAACGCTGCGCACCTCGGCCTGCAGGTCTGCTGGGATCTTCGGTGAGGTGTCGAGTGACAAGTGTGCCTCAGCACCGTTCTCCGTCAACGTCACCGACGTCACCTCGCCGATCTGCACCCCGCGGTAGGTCACGTTGCTGAAGCGATAGAGACCGCCCGCGGCGGGTAGCTCCAGCGTGACCTTCAGGCGGCCGATACCGAGCAGTGTGGGCAGTTGCATGTAGGTGAAGATCATCACGGTGACACCGAGGATCGACGCAATCGTGAAGATGATCAACTGATTTCGGACAAAGCGAGTCAGCATCAGCCACCGCCTCCCGGTATCGGTTCAGCCGGCGGAACAGGTGCCGGTGGCGCCGACGGCCCGTAGGGTCCCGCGAATATCTGCGACGACGTGATCGCCTGGGTCTGAGGGAGCCATGGCGCCGCCGGCGGCGGGGGCGCGACCGGCAGCAGCGGCCCGCTTACCGGTGGCAATGCCGGACCGGGCGGCGCCCCGGGTGCCGGCGGCAGCCCCTGCGGCGGCGGCGCGACGCCGAGCGCCATCGGACTGTAGGAGTAATTCATGTAGTACGGGTCGCCGGGCGCCGGAATGAGTTTGGCATTCTCGTCGCCCCACCGCGTACCGAGCAGCAGCGTCTTCTTCAGACGCGGATAGGTGAGGTCGAAGCTGGCGAACAGGTTGATGTAGTCGCCCCGGGTGATGCGATCGGCGAATGTCGGCCCGTATGGAAACGCGGTGGCCCACAACAGCGCAAGGTTCAGATCCGGCCCGATGTCGGCGAGTGCACCGAACACCGGACCCAGATTCTCGATGTCCTTCACCAGGTCGTCACCGGCGTCGTCGACCAACTGATCGGCGGTGTCGCTGAATTTTCCCAGCTTCTGCAACGCGGTGGTCAGCCGCGGCCGCTCGCGGATCAGCACATCGAGCGCCGGTGGGATCTCCTTGAGCGCCCGGTCGAGCACGTCGCGCTGCGAGGCGAACGTACCCGCGACCCGGTTCAACTGCTGAATCGAGGCGATGATGTTGTCGCGCTGGCGATCGAGCACCCCGACGAAATTGTCGAGCCGAGTGAGCAATTCGCGAATCTGAGGTTCCCGCCCGTTCAACGCGACGTTGAAGTTGGAGATGATGTCACCGATCTGCCCGAGCCCGCCCCCGTTCGCGACGGTGGACAACGCGGACAGCGTCCGCTCGGTGGACGGATACGTCGACGAGTCACCCAACGGGATCGTCGCGCCCGGTTGCAGCCGACCCCTCGGCTCTTCGCCCAGTGGCGGATTGAGCGCCAGGTGCATCGAGCCGAGCAGGCTGGTCTGCCCGACCGTTGCCACGGCGTTGGCGGGCACCTCCACATCGGGTTTGACCGAGATTTGCACATTGGCGTGCCAGTCTTCCACCGTCATCTCGCCGACGCTGCCGACGACAACGTCGTTGATGAGAACCGGTGAATTGGATTCCAGCGTCGCCACATTCGCGACCTCGACTTGGTAGGTCACCGAGTCGGGTCCGCGGCCCACCGCGCCGGGCAGCGGCAGCGAGTTCAGGCCCTGGAATGAACAGCCGGTCAGCGTCAGCGCCGCGCACGCCCCGGCGATCGTCAATCGCTTCACATCGCTCCTGCAAATCATCGCGGGGCCTCCGCGGGCAAGGGCGGCCCCGGGGGGCCGGCGGGCGTGGGCGGCAGCAACATGCCCTCCACCGTCGTCGGGCCCGCAGGGATGTTGCTCAGCACCCGCGGCGGTCCGGGGATCGGCGCGCCGGGGAACAGCGGCGGCGACGGAGTCGCCGGTGCGTCCGCGTCTGGGGTATACAGCCCGGGCGGACCCGGGGGCATGTTCCAGCCCGGCGGCGGCGGGACATCGCCGTTGCCGAGGTAGGCGGACACATCCGGGAAGGGTTCGGGCGGATCCCCCGGCCCCGCACCCCCCGGGGCGAGCTTCGGGTCGGTATAGATCAACCGCTCCGGGCTGATAGCTGGCCGCAGGTAGGCGTTGATCGGCAACGGGACGTTGTTGACGTTGAGCAGGCGCAGCGCCGGACCGAGGTACTGCGCGCACAGCTTTGCGGTCTCGGGGGCGGTGACGTTCGCGACGGCGCCGATCATGCTGCAGATGAACAGAACCGGGTTCGAGAAGTTGTTCAGCGAGAAAGCCCCGGTCACCGAACCGCCGTTGGGATAGTAGATATTTGCGAAGTTGGCGATCGCATTCGGCGTGATGTGCAGCACGTTCTCCAGAGCCAACTTGTTGTCGACCAGAACTTGGGTGACGTTGGCCAGGCGCTGGAACTGCTCGGAGGTCTGATTCCGGATGCCGCCCACGAACCGCTGGACCTCGCCCAGCGCCACCGACAGGTCGGTCAGCGCCGCGTCGAGGTCGGACCTGTTGTCGTTCAGGACGCTGCTGAGGGTGGCCAACCGGTTCTCGAACATCACGATCTGCTGCTTGCTGTCGCGCAGCGCACCGACGAAGACCTGCAGGTTCTTGATGATGTCGACGATGTTGCCGCTGCCTTCGGCGAAGATTCTCGCTGCACCCGACAACTGGGCCAGCGTCTGCCGGAGCTTCTCGCCGTTGCCTCCCATAGCGTTCGCGGCGCTGTCGATGAACCGGGAAACCGACGTGTCCGACACCCCGGTGTCCGGCCCCAGTTCCGTTGCCAGCCGCATCAATTGCGTCTTGACCTCGTCCCACTCGACAGGAACGGCGGTACGGTCCATGGGGATCACCGCACCGTCTTGCATCTTCGGTCCGTCGCCGTTGCGGTAGGCGGGCGTGAGCTGGACATAGCGGGCCGCGATCAGGTTCTGCGCGACGACGACCGCTTTGGCATCGGCCGGAATCGGCACACCGCTGTCGACCTTGAGGACCATCTTGGTCTGGGTGCCCTCAGGTGTGATGGACTCGATCGTGCCCACCTGCACACCGGATACGCGCACCTCGTCACCCGGATAGATGGCTGTCGCGGTCGGGAAGTAGGCCGTGATGGTGCTCGGCCCGAAGAACACCTGACGCACGAGGAACGCTGCGCCGGCCACCAATCCGATGGCCAGCAGGACCGCCGTGGCGGTCACCAAGCGCTTACGGGGTGCCGTCATCGGGAAGATCTCCTGGCTGCGGAATGGCGTTGACGGGGAACGGTAGTTCCGCCCGTGGTCCGGCATTGTCGGGCGGTTGGCCCGCGTCCATGCCGCGGCGGAAGCCGAAGGCGTAGTCCATGAACGGCTGGAGTATTGCGGGCGGCAATGGGATCACGTTCGGAACCAACGCGTTGTAGTACGCACCGTTTGACACGATCTCGCCTTGTGTCAGATAGTATTTCGCCGCTCCTGGCAGCATTTTGGCCAGGTTGTCCCTGTTCTTTTCCAGCACCGCCACCACCTCGTTGAGCTTGTCGAGCGTAGGCGCGAGCTCCTGCTCGTTCTCGGCAACCACGCCGGTGAGCTCCTGCGAAACCGCGGAGGCGGCGTTCAGCAGGCTCACGATCGCATGCCGACGTTCGTTGAGCACCGCCAGCAGGTCATTGGCGTTGAGGATGAGCGAGTTCACCTGATTGCTACGTTCGGCGAAGATCCCGGTGACATCGCCGGCGGTCTTCAGCAACTCGGCGAGGCTCTGGTTGCGGTTGTTGAGCGACTGCGACAGCCGAGACAGTCCGTCGAACGTCGGACCGAGTTGCGGCGCAACCTGATCGAGCGTCGCGGCCAGCGTGTCCAGCGACTGGTTCAGCGTGTCGGTGTTGGTGGCCGCGGCGTTGGCGGTGAGATCGCTGATTGCATCGGTCAGCGAGTACGGCGACGATGTCCGCGACGTCGGGATGGGCTTGCTGCGGTCGAGCGTGCCGCTGCCCGCCGACTCGAGTGCCAACACCCGCTCACCGAGCAACGTCCCGGTGCGGATCTGTGCGGTGGAGTCCGAGCCGAGCGCGTACTTGCTCTGGATAGTGAAATCAACCAGCGCATCGCCGTTGACGAGTTCGATCGACGAGACCGAGCCGACCTTGATCCCGGACAACGTGACGTCGTTACCTCCCGCGAGGCCGCCGGCTTCGGTGAACAGTGCCTGATACCGCAGCCCGGTGGCATACGACATCAGCCGCTCCGGCTGCAACCCGACGGTGATCACAAGGATCACCAGCACGACGCCGATGACGCCGGCCCTGATGAGACGGGAGCCCCTGTACTTGTCCATCTACTCTTCAGCGCACCTTCCCGTTTCTTGCTTGACCCAGGGGAACACCACGGTTCGGCCTTCCAGGTCGCTGGCGCGGAACGTGATGCCGCAGATGTAGTACGGGAAGAACGCCCCATAAGAGCCGACGCGGGCGAGCTTGCGGTAGATCTCGGGAAGACGCTGCAGGGTCGCGTCCAAGCGCGGCAGATCGTTTCCGACCAGAGGCGCGAGCCGGTGCAACTCGTTGACCGTATGGTCCAGCGGCTGACGGGTACGTCCGAGCAGGTCGGCCAGCGACGACGTGCCGTTGTCCAGTTGTTCGATGGCCTCGCCGATTGGGTCGCGGTCCGCGGACAGCCCTTCGACCAGTCGGTGCAACCGGTCGATCGTGCCGGAGAACTCCTCGCCGTCTTTGGACAATGTGTCGAGCACCGTCCGCAGTTCATCGATCAACTGCTCGATCACCTGGTTGTTGTCGGCCAGCGAGTTGGTGAACGAGGACGACTTCGACAGCAGCGACTCCAAGGTGCCGCCCTGGCCCTGCAGGATCTGGATCAGCGACGAGGTCAATCCGTTCACATCTTCCGGATTCAGGCCTTGGATCACCGGCTTCAGCCCGCCGAGCAGCAGGTCCAGGTCGAGCGCCGGCGCTGTCCGGTCGGCGGGAATCGTGGCGCCCTTGGGCAGGATCCGGGTGGAGTCCGGTGTGTCGAGCAGTTCCAGGTAACGATCCCCGGTGAGGTTGAGATACCGGATGGCAGCCCGTGTGCCGGTGGTCAGCTTGGTGCTCTTGTCCGCGTCGAACTCGACGAGGACATTTCGGTCCGGCTGCAGCGACACGCTCTGCACGGTGCCGACCCGGATCCCCGCGATTCGCACGCTGTCGCCCGTCTTGAGACGGGAGGCATCGGTGAACACCGCCTTGTACCCCTCGGTGTCACCGCCTCTCGAATCACTGAAGATCAAGAACAGGAAGGCCGTCAGGACCGTCATGATGACTCCGAAGACGGCGAACTTGATGAGAGTGCCCGTTGATCCCGTCATCCCGGCATTCCGATCTGCGCAGTGTTACGCGGCGGCCCATCGAGCGGCCCGAACAACCAGTTCTTGAGGCCCTCGGAGTTCAGCAGAATTCCCGCGTTTCCGTACTGCGCCGGATTGGAGCCGACGTCCCCGACGAGCGCGGGCGGCACGAACTCTGGCGGCAATTCGGGTAGGCCGAGTTCTTGGCAGTAGTCGCGTCCCCCGCTCTTGGCGGCGACCTTGGGCAGGTCTCCCGGAAAGCGGTATCGCTCGACGCCGAGGGTCAGACCGGCATTCACCAATACGCCCGAGAACTGCGGGGGTGACTTCGCGAAGGGCACCAGCCCGCCGATGCCACACCACAGCGACTTGCGGTAGAGGTTGAGCAACTCAGCGGTGGGGACCAGGTTTTCCAGCACATCGCCGAGCGCCTCACGGTTTCCGCCGATCACGTCGTTGCCGATGTCTGCCAACCCGATTGCGCTGACCAGGAAAGTATCGAGATTTTGCTCCTGGTCGACGATGGAGTTGCTCACCGATGTGGTGCTGCGGATCGTCGACATCAGATCGGGTGCCGCGTCGGCATAGGCGGTGAACGCCGGTACCGCGGCCTCGATGCCGGCTTCCAGATTCGGCAGGCTCGGATCGATCTTGGCCAACAACGCGTTGAAGTCGACCAACGTCTGGCCGAACTGCTCCCCTCGACCGTTGAAGGCGGTGGCGATCGCACCCAGCGTCTGGTTCAGCTTCGCGGGGTCGATCTTGTCGAGCACGTTGACCAGCTGTTGGAACACCGTATTGATCTCGACGGTGACGCTGCCACTTTGAATGACCTGACCCGGACGCAACTTCTCGGCCGACGGATTCTCCGGGGGCTTCATCTGAACGAACTTCGAGCCGAACACTGTCGTCGACGCGATGTCGACGTCGACGTTCGACGGGATGAGGTGCATCTGCGCCGGATCCATCGCCAGGTGCAGCGCTGCCGTGCCGTCCGTGCGGGTCTCGATCGACTCGACCTTGCCGACGTCGACGCCTCGCATCTTCACTTCGGCGTCGTTGTTCATCACCAGGCCGGCCCGCTCCGAGATCACCGTCACGGGAACGGTTTTGGTGAAGCTGCCCTGGAACAGGGCCACCGCCAATGCGACGATCAGAACGATCGTGACGATCAGGGCCAACCCTGTCAGGGGACGTACCACACTGCTTTTCACCGGCGCCTCTATCCCGACAGGTTGAAGTTGCCGTTGGAACCGTAGACGGCCAGGGATACCAGCAGGGTGACCGACACGACGATCACCAGCGAGGTGCGCACCGCGTTACCGACCGCAACGCCCACCCCCGATGGGCCGCCGGAGGCGAAGTAGCCGAAATAGGTGTGTACCAACAGGATCGTGATGGCCATCAGCACCGCCTGCAAAAATGACCACAACAGGTCGATCGGATTCAAAAACGTGTCGAAGTAATGGTCATACAGCCCGCCGGACTGGCCGAACAACACCACGGTGGTGAACTGGCTGGCAACAAACGACAAGATCACCGCGATCGAGTACAGCGGGGTGATCGCCACCATCCCCGCGATCAGCCGGGTCGACACCAGATACTCGATCGGCCGGATCGCCATCGACTCCAACGCATCGATCTCCTCGTTGATGCGCATCGCGCCCAACTGCGCGGTCACCCCCGCCCCAAACGTGGCCGCCAACCCGATCCCGGCCACCGTCGGGGCCGCGATACGCACGTTGATAAATGCCGCCAAAAACCCGGTCAGCGCCTCGATCCCGATGTCGCCCAACGACGAATACCCCTGCACCGCCAAGGTGCCACCGGCCGCCAGCGTCAAGAAGCCGACAATGGCCACCGTGCCGCCGATCATCGCCAACGTCCCCGCACCCATCGAGATCTCAGCGATCAACCGCACGATCTCCTTGCGGAAATGCACCGACGCGTGCGGCACCCCGGCCAGAGCACGCAGATAAAACAACATGTGATCGCCGATGCGACCCAAAAAGTCGACCGGCTTGCGCGCCCCCCGAGTCAGGCGCGGATAGGTGCTGCGCAGAACTTGTACGGTTCCCATCGATAGCTCCCGATCAGCCCGTCGTCATCCGAATACCGATCGCGGTCACCACCACGTTGATCACGAACAACGCCATGAACGCATACACCACCGTCTCGTTGACCGCGTTACCGACCGCCTTGGCGCCACCACCGGTGATCGTCAACCCGCGAAAACACGCCACCAACCCGGCGATCAGACCAAACAACGCCGCCTTCACACACGAAATGATCACCTCAGGCACACCGGTCAACAGCGTGATCCCCGCCGCGAACGCACCCGGGTTCACATCCTGGATGAACACCGAAAACGTGTAACCACCCAGGATCCCGATGATCACCACCAGACTGTTGAGCAACAGCGCCACCAACCCCGAGGCCAACATGCGCGGGGTCACCAAACGCTGGACCGGGTTGATGCCCAGCACCTCCATCGCATCAATCTCCTCGCGGATCGTGCGCGACCCCAGATCAGCACACATCGCCGTCGCACCGGCACCGGCCACGATCAACACCGTCACGATCGGACCCACCTGAGTCACCGCACCAAACGCCGCACCCGCACCCGACAGATCAGCCGCACCCAACTCCCGCAACAAGATGTTCAACGTGAACGACACCAACACCGTGAACGGAATCGCCACCAACAACGTCGGCGCCAACGACACCCGAGCAATAAACCAACACTGCTCCAAAAACTCCCGCCACTGAAACGGCCGACGAAACACAAACCGCACCGCATCAGCCGACATCGCAAACAACGCCCCGACCGCCTGCATCGGCCCAGCCAGATTCCGCAACGGCGGTAGACCGGCAGACCACCGTTCCGGTCCACTACCCTGCGCCATTGCCGTCTCCTTCCAGGATGGTCACCGCCGCCACCGCCGTTGGCCCGCCAATGTTATGGGCAAGGCCGATCCGAGCACCGTCCACCTGGTTCACGGCTTCGCCGCGAAGCTGCGCGAACAGCTCAACGCACTGCGCGACGCCTGTCGCGCCGGGCGGATGCCCCTTGGCCTTCAGCCCTCCGCTCGGGTTCACGGGCAACCCCCCGCCGATAGTCGTCACTTCCGCTTCGACGAGTTTGTGGCCCCCGAACCTCTCGGCGAATCCCAGATCTTCATAGCTGATCAATTCGATGCCCGTGAAGAAATCGTGAACTTCAGCCACATGAACATCGCTAGGAACAAGACTGGCCATCTCAAAAGCCTGTTTGGCGGCGCGCACCGTCGCGGGCATCGTCGTCATATCCGCCTTGTGTTGGTGCATCACGGAGTCGAGGCCCAGGCCCACTCCGCGAATCCATACCGGGCGGTTTGTGAATCGATCGACCACGTCTTCGGAGGCCAGTATCAGAGCCGCCGCGCCGTCACTTTGTGGCGCACAGTCATAAAGCCGGAACGGGGTGACGACGACGGGAGCTTCCATCGCCTGTTCGACGGTGATCTCGAATCGCAGTCGCGCCTTGGGGTTGTTCGCACCGTGTCGGTGATTCTTGACCGCGACCATCGCCAGGTGTTCCTGCGTGGCCGGCGACTCGTGCAGATAGCGTCGAACGTGCAATGCGAATCCTGCGGGCGAGACCACGCCGAGCGGGTAGTCCCAGGCCATGTCGCGGGCCATCGCCTCCCACTCCCACAACATGTCTCGGGATGTGGTGTCGCGCAACTTGTCGGCACCCATCACCAGCGCGACGTCGAACGCCCCAGACGCGACACCGAACAGCGCGTTGCGGATCGCGTCGTTGCCTGTGGCACACGAGTTCTCGACGCGGGTCACAGGGAGGTCTGGGAGGCCGAGCGTATCGGCCAGGATTCCGGCCGGGAACCCGTCGGCGGTGCCCATGGCGCCGAACCACGCCGCCTGCAGGTCCGATTTCTTCAGGCCCTTGTCCACGCTCGCCGCGCACTCGGCGAACGCCATCGGCAGGAGATCTTTGAGGCCGAGCGCGAAATGTTCACCGAACGCGGTCATTCCGGCGCCGACGATCGCGACCCGTTTCACGCCGCCACTGCTTCCGGCTCGAACATGTACCCGTAGTCCGGCACTCCGGAGCGAACGGCGACGCGGCGCAACGCGAGTCGGCCGCGAGTGCCGATGTCCACGGACCCCGGTTCGGCACCGGTCACCTTCACCAAAGCGCGCACGCCGACGCCGTCGAGTTCGACGATCACCAGCGAGTAGGGCGAGCGCAGACCGGGCACCGGGATGTGCACGGTGGTCTCGGTGTAGACGGAACCCGTGCGCGGCAACGGAATCAGCTCGTACCCGGTCGAGAGCGTGGCGTTGTCGGCCAGCCGGTACCGGGGCGGGAAGTCGAGGTCCTCCGAACCCGGGTGACGGCCGGCCTCCCAGCGCACCTTGGCCTCGAACGCCCGTTCGTAAGCGGCAAGGGAGATGGGGATCTGGGCGTCGCCGACGATTGTGCCCTCGGGTTGGGGACGTGCGGCCGGCTCGCGGCGGGTCAGCTCTGCGACGCCGCCCGTGACCGTGATCCCGGACAGGCTGGCCTGTTCGACGGCGACCAGCGGGCCCGTCGAATTCCGTTCGGCCATACCGGCCAACGCGAACAAGCCGGCGCTCGCACCGGTGGTCGGCAGCGGAGGCGGATCGCCGATCGTCAGCTCGGCTGCCCACGAATGGTCGACACCCGCGACAGCGGCCGGAGTGTCCAGCCACGCCGCCTCCAGAGAGGCGATGAGCCCACGCTCGTGCAGGAGCCGAGGGTCGCCGTAGTCGTGCACATCACCAGTTGCCTTGCGGGTTCGGACCGGAAGGCTGCGCGCGACGCGGGCCGCGGTACGCACCTGCAGCCCCCGCTCGGCGGTGAGAATCGCCGCCGCTCCGGCCGGCTCGAGGTCGGTGCCGATGATCAATGTCCGCGGCCGCGCCGAACTGACGGCGTCGAGCGTGGCGGGTGCACCGCCGAGGCGCTCGTCGACCTCGAGTTCCGGGTCCAGCCCGAGCCCGGCCAGCAGCACCGCCGCATTGCTGCTGTCGAGCAGGGGCAGATCGCGGCTGACCAACACCACCCGCTCGACCGCCCCGCTGGCAAGCAGCGCCGCCCGTCCCGCTTCGACGGCGAGGGTTATCGCGTCCTCGTCGTCACCGGGCTCACGGTGTAGCGGCGCACCCCAGCACGGCAGGTATGTGCCGATCGAGGCGACGTAGGGCATGGGCTGTCTTTCGGGTTCTAAGTGACGGCGCCGGCCGTCTTCAGTTCGATGATGCGGTCCCAATCCAAGCCGAGTTCCAGCAATATTTCGTCGGTTTGCTCGGCGAACCCTGGGGCGGGCCCGCTCTGGGGTGCGCTGACATCGAACTGGACCGGGTTGGCAACCAGTTCAAGCTCGCCGGCCTGCACCAGATACTCGTTGGCGCGGATCTGCGAATCCTCGACGGCCTGCAGCGTGTCCTGCACCGGCGCCCACGGCCCCAGCAGCGTCGCGAAGCGCTCGCTCCACTCCGCGAGCGGACGCTTCGACATCGCCTCCTTCAGGATCTCCGCCGCCGCCTCGGTGTTCTCGGCGATGGATTCCACGGTGGCAAAGCGCGGGTCGTCGGCGAGTTCGTCAAGACCCATGTGCGTGCAGACGTCGGCCCAGAACTTCGTGGGCTGCATCATCACGAACGAGATGTAGCGGTCGTCGGCCGTCGGGTACAGCCCGACGAGCGGGTTGATCGGCGACCCGTGCACACCCGGAGGAAAGGCCTCCATGCGCTCACCCAGGTGCTTGGTCAGCGCGACCGTGTGCCCGAGCGACCAGAGGCCGCTTCCCAACAGAGACACGTCGACCACCGACGGCTCCCCGGTGCGCTCGCGCTTGAGCAGAGCCGCGGCGATGCCGCCGGCAAGGTTCGTGCCCGAGATCGTGTCCCCGTATGCGGGTCCCGGCGGGCCGACCATGCCCGGCGTCCCGGGCGGGGTGATGGTGGCCGCGGTGCCCGCACGGCACCAGAACGCCGTCATGTCGTAGCCGCCCTTGACGGACTCCTCGCCGCGCGGACCGAGTGCGCTGCCCCTGGCGTAGATGATGTCGGGGTTCACCGCGCGGATGTCGTCGACGTCGATGCCGAACCGCTGCCGGTGTCCCGGCAGGAAGCTGGTCAAGAAGACGTCGGCCCGTCGGGCCAGCTCCAGCAGTACCTCTTTGCCTTCGGGCACCGACATGTCGAGGCCGATGCTGCGCTTGCCCCGGTTGGCGTGCTCGATGTTCGGATTGGGGTCGCCTTCGACGCGTAGCAGCCCGGTCTGCCGCAGTCCACGCTGCGGATCACCGGTCACCGCGTGTTCGACCTTGACCACGTCGGCGCCCCACTCCCGCAGCACCGCGCCTGCGGATGGGACGAACCCGTACATCGCGACTTCGAGGACGCGGATGCCGTCCAACGGTCCACTCATGGGGCGCTCACCACCGTTGCGAACGTCTTTGATTCAAGGAACTCTTCGAGGCCGGCCCTGCCCATCTCGCGGCCGATGCCGGACTGCTTGTATCCCCCGAAGGGGCTGTCGGGGCTGAAGTAGTTGCCGCCGTTGATGGAGAACGTTCCCGTGCGGATGCGCCGTGCGACCGCGAGCGCGCGATCCTGACTGCCGAACACTGCTCCGGACAAGCCGTAGATGGAGTTGTTGGCGATGCGGACCGCGTCATCGTCGTCGTCGTAGGCGATGACGGCGAGCACGGGCCCGAACACCTCCTCCTGGGCGATCTCGCTGTCGGGGTCGACGTCGGTCAGCAGTGTCGGCGTATAGAAGTAGCCGGGGTCGACCTTCTCCCCGCCGGTCACCAACTTCGCCCCGGCCTCGACAGCGCGCTTGACCATCCCGTCGACCTTGTCGCGCTGCTTCTCGCTGATCAGCGGTCCCATGTAGGTGCCCTGTTCGGCCGGGTTGCCGTAGCGCACCAGCCCGAAGTTGTTCTTGACCAGCTCGACGATCTCGTCGTGACGCGCGCGCGGCACCAACAGCCGTGACGTCAGCGCGCAGCCCTGACCTGCGTGGGTGACCATGCTGAAGGCGCTGAACAATGCGGCCATGTTGAAGTCGGCGTCGTCGAGCACGATCGCCGCCGACTTGCCGCCCAGCTCGAGGAAGACCTTCTTGAGGGTTTCGCTCGCGGCGGCCATGATCCGGCGCCCGGTCGGGGTCGACCCGGTGAACGTCACCATGTCGACGTCCGGGCTGGTGGTCAGCGCGGCGCCCACCTCGGGGTCCGCGCCGCTGAGCACGTTCACCACACCGGCGGGGATGTCGGTGTGATTGGCGATCAGCTCACCAAGAGCGAGCGTGATCAACGGAGTGTCGGGCGCGGATTTCAGAACCACCGTGCATCCGGCGGCCAGCGCCGGTGCCAGCTTCGCCAGCGCGAGCTGATTGGGGTAGTTGTAGGCGATGATCGCGGCCACCACGCCCGCGGCTTCCTTCTCCACCCACCGGTGGTGCTGCATACCGCGGCTTTCGATGTTTCCGAGATCTTCGGTCATCGGATAGGTCTTGAGCAGCTCGGCGTAGTACCGCACGATCTCGATCGGCTGGTCCAGCTGCGCACCCTGGCATAGGGCTTCGGTGGCGCCGACCTCGGCGATGGTCAGCTCAGCGAGCTCGTCACGGTGCTCGACGAGGGCACGGTGGAACTGCTCGAGGCACCGAATGCGCAGATCCACATCGGTCGACCACTCGGTCTCATCGAAGGCGCGGCGCGCGGCGGCGACGGCCGCTTCGGCATCGGCCACGGTGGCGTCCGGCGCGTACCCGAGCACCTCGCCGGTGGCGGGGTTGAGGGAAGGAAACGTCCGGGAGGTCTCGAGGAGCTGCCCGCCGATCAGCAACCGGCGATCGACGCCGACGGTTCCGGCGGCAGGTTCGGAACTCGAGACGAGGGTCGCTTCCTGCATCATCCTCCTCAGACGTGGGTTTTGGTGGTGTGATGGAAACTTCATTCTCATCCCCGGCGAATCATACATTCGCACGAAGAGAACTCAAGAATTTGAGCGGAATCGCCACTGCCTGCGAAGAGCGGTGCGACAATCGTCCGTCGAACGTCTCACCAGTGCGAATCGCCAAGCCCTCGTGTCTTGCGGAGTTGCAAGATGCGAGAGTACGGTTCTCATAATCGAAAGGACGATTCTTGATGGCGTCGCGCACGCATGCGAGGAGCATGATGACCAAGGCCCGGGCGGAGGCATGAAGAACGCCGTCGTGACCGGAGGCGGTTCGGGGATCGGGCTGGCCGTCGCGCAGCGTCTGCGCGCCGACGGCATGCACGTCGCCACCATCGACATCAACCCGTCGGACGCCGACTTCGCCTACACCGCCGACGTCACCGACCGCGCCCAGGTCGACGAAGCGTTCAACGCCGTACGCGCCCAACTCGGCCCGATCACGGTCCTCGTCAACGCCGCGGGGCTGGAGAAGTTCAAGCGGTTCACGGATCTGAAATTCGAGGACTGGCAGCGCGTCATCGACGTCAACCTCAACGGCGTCTTCCACTGCGTCCAGGCCGTCCTTCCCGACATGATCGAAGCCGGGTGGGGGCGGATCGTGAACATCTCGTCGTCAAGCACCCATTCCGGTCAGCCCTACATGGCGCCGTATGTGGCCGCCAAGTCCGCGGTCAACGGACTCACCAAGTCGCTGGCACTGGAGTACGGCCCCAGCGGTATCACCGTCAACGCCGTGCCGCCCGGCTTCATCGACACCCCGATGCTCCGCAAGTCCGAAGAGCGCGGCTACCTGGTGGTGCAGCAGAACATCGACTCGACACCGGTGCGCCGCATCGGCAAGCCCGAGGACATCGCGGCCGCCTGCGCATTCCTGGTCTCCGACGAGGCCGGATACATCACCGGACAGATCTTGGGCGTCAACGGCGGCCGAAACACGTAGCGGCGACAAGTAATAAGGAAAGGATCCTCAGTGGGACGCGTACAGGGAAAGGTCGCATTCGTCACCGGTGCGGCTCGTGGGCAGGGACGCAGCCATGCGGTACGGCTGGCTGAGGAGGGCGCCGACATCATCGCGGTCGACCTCTGCGAGAACATCGACACAATCGGTTATCCGATGGCCACACCGGAGGATCTCGAGGAGACCGCGGCGTTCATCGAGAAGACCGGCCAGCGCGTCTTCACGGCCAAGGCCGACGTGCGCGAGGCCGCACAGCTGAAGGCCGCGCTCGAGGAGGGCATCGCCCAACTCGGCGGGCTCGACATCGTCGTCGCGCAGGCCGGTGTCGCGGGCATGAAAGGTCAACCGCCCCTGCAGGCGTGGATCGATGTCATCAACACCAACCTCATCGGGACCATCAACGCCATCCAGGTGTCGCTGCTGCACCTCAAGGAGGGCGCGTCGATCATCGCGACCGGCTCCACCGCGGCGCTGATGGACACCCATCAGAAGAACGATCCGGGCAACGACCCCGGCGGCATGGCCTACGTGCATTCCAAGCGGGCGCTCTCGGCCTACGTCCACGATCTGGCCACCGAGCTCGCGGCACGGGGCATCCGCGCCAATGTCGTGCATCCCACCAACTGCAACACCAACATGCTGCAGAGCGAGCCGATGTACCGGTCGTTCCGCCCGGATCTCGAGAAGCCGGAACTCAAGGACGCCGAGCCCGTCTTCTACGTGCAGCAGGCCATGAAGGTGCCGTGGGTCGAGCCGGAAGACATCAGCAATGCGGTGCTCTGGCTGGCCTCTGACGAAGCCCGCTTCGTCACCGGTGCGCAACTGCGGGTCGACGCCGGCGGCTACCTGAAGTGGTACGACTACCACAACTGAGCGAAAGGAGTCGCGACAGTGAAGGTTTCGGTTGACGGAACACGCTGCCAGGGGCACACCCTGTGCGCGATGATCGCACCCGACTCGTTCGAGCTCGACGACGTCGACGGCCATGCGTCGGCGGTGAACGAAGTTGTTCCCCCCGACCAGGAGGACCTGGTGCGAGAGGCCGCCCACTCATGCCCGGAACAAGCCATCGTCATCGAATGACGTGGGCCGCCTACGTCGCCCACACGCAATAGGAGACACGCCGTGACTGTCCACAGCGATGAGCCGCTGGCGCGAAGAGCCAACGGAGAAGACGACGGGGACCGCAAGAAGAACCGGTACCACTTCGACCGGCACACCCCCGAATACCGGTTGCAGTTCGAGAAGATCACCGAGGAGATGCAGTCCCGGTGCCCGATGGCATGGACCGACACCTACAACGGGCACTGGGTCGCCGCGGACAGCAAGCACGTGTTCGAGCTGGCCCGGTGCCCCGCGGTGTCCAATCATCACGACATCACCGGTGAGACCCCGTTCCAGGGCATCACGATCCCGAAAGCCAGTCGTGCCACCGTGGTTCGCGGCGGCATCCTGGAGATGGACGAGCCCGAACACAGCGCCTACCGCGGTGCGCTGAATCCGTATCTGTCGCCGGCGGCGATCAAACGCTGGGAGCCGTTCGTCGACGAGATCACCCGCGCCGCACTCGATGAGCACATCGAGTCCGGCCGTATCGATTTCGTCGAGCACCTCGCCAACGTCGTGCCCGCGGTGTTCACGCTGGCGATGATGGGCATCGACCTCAAGAAGTGGAACGTCTACAGCGAGCCGACACACGCCTCGGTGTACACGCCCGAACACGCTCCCGAGCGGGAGAAGATCAACGAACAGCACCGCGAGATGGGGATCGACCTCATCAACAACATGATGGAGATCCGGGAGAACCCGCGGCCCGGCCTGGTGAACGCGTTGCTGCAGTTGCGCATCGACGGTGAACCGGCCCCGGATATGGAGATTCTGGGCAACCTGGGGTTGATCATCGGCGGCGGTTTCGACACCACCACCGCCCTGACCGCGCACGCCCTGGAGTGGCTCGGCGAGCACCCCGATGAGCGGGAGCGCCTCAGCCGCGAGCGCGACACGCTGTTGCACCCGGCCACCGAGGAGTTTCTGCGCTTCTTCACCCCCGCGCCCGGTGACGGCCGGACCTTCTCCGAGGACGTCGAGGTGGAGGGCCAGCAGTTCAAGAAGTACGAGCGGCTGTGGTTGTCGTGGGCGATGGCCAACCGTGATCCCGCCGTCTTCGAGAAGCCGAACGAGGTGATGCTCGATCGGAAGGGCAACCGGCACTTCAGTTTCGGCATCGGTGTACACCGCTGCGTGGGATCCAACGTGGCGCGCACCGTCTTCAAGTCGATGCTGACCGCCGTGTTGGACCGGATGCCCGACTACGTGTGCGATCCGGAGGGCACGGTTCACTACGACACGATCGGGGTGATCCAGGGCATGCGGAATCTGCCCGCCACCTTCACTAAAAGCAAGCCGCTGGGCCCGGGCCTCGACGAGACGTTGAAGAAGCTTCAGCGCATCTGCGACGAACAGGAGCTCGCCCGGCCGATCACCGAGCGTAAGGAAGCCGCCGTCATCACCTAACTGCGCTCGCGATGGGCGCGAAGGTGCTTTGATGGGCAGCGGGCGGGGACATGGGAGGAAACCGGTGACCCGATTCAGGATCTTAGTCGCAGCGGCTGCGCTCATGGCCTCGGTGAGCATCGTCGCTCCACAGCAGGCCCATGCCATGATGCCGCTGGGCAACTACGATCTGCAGACCAACCGTTACACGCAAGCGTCGTGGTTCTGGTTCGTCAGCAACTGCTGGCCGGACAAGCAGCCGGACTGCGTCAAAGTCAGCGCAGCTCCGCGGTTGAAGTTCTACGCCTACTACGGTGGAGAGGCGCAGCTTGTCAACGGCCGGTACACCATGACCGTCGACGTCCCAGACGGTTTGATCTGTCCAGGTCAACGGCTCCCCACTCGCGAGACGTACTCATGGGATGAGATATCTCTGGTCGGCACCATCGAGTCCCATTACAACGTCGGCTGTTTCAACGGTCCACCGGGTATGCAGTTCTGGACGTTCAAGCTGCAGAGGCTCTAGGCACCGCTTCTACCAACCGTAGCGCTGACGAATCCCGTTGAAGCGGACCCACATCTGTGCAACGCGCTCGGCCGGTGTCACCGTCGCGGTGTCGGCCGGCAGCGCGTCGCCGAGGTCGACGCGCTTGACCACTCGGGTGCGCACCGGAACGGGGCGGCCGTCGAGCATGTGCCGGTAGGTGAGGTTTCCTCGCTCGAAACCCTGTGTGTCCAGCCAGTTGTGGTAGCCGGGGTCGTCGTGTGACAACACCAGACGCACCTTGCCGTCCGCATCGACCGTCGTGCGGCTCGGCGTGTAGCTGACCGGGCGGTAGAGGTAATCCATGCTGGTGAAGAACGGCCCCATGTTGGTGAGCATCCACAATCCGTCGTGGGCGTCGAATTCGACGATCAGCGAGTCCTCGGGCGCCAGGCGCCAGTGCATGTTCACCGCCGCGCGACCGCGTCGGGAGTCATCGCCGGTCGCGGTCATGTCGGGGAACCGGTTGGGGTGCTCGGCGTCGACACCGCCATGTGTGAACGGAAATTCGGGCCAGTCCGACATCATCTGAGTGAGGAAGTCACCCGCCCACCCGAGGGCGCTGACCATATCCGCGGGCGTCGGCACCGGCCTGGGCTCGGCCATGTCGACGCGTTCGATGCGCATCCGGGCCGGCCGCTCGTCCCAGCGGTCGAATCCCTGGCGGATGAACAGCTTGCGCGACCCGGGTGTGGTCGGTAGCCAGTTGGGCTCTCGCCGGGATCCGCCAACGTAGATCTCGAAGGTACCGTCGGGGTCGGTCTTCAACTGTGCACCAGTCAGGCTCGTTTCGGGGATGTCGCCGAACGGTTCGTGCAGGACACCGGCGCCTGCGGTGCGCGGGCCCTGAACCGTGATGTTGAAGAACGGCGCGGTGCCGCGCTCCCCGGTGATCCGATACGTCGACGTGCCGTCGATCCACGCCTGTTGATACAGGAAGTCCGCACAGTCCCCGCCGAGCTTTCTGGTCGGGTGGCAGAAGGTGTGGATCTCGGGATACCGGGTGTTTCGGGTCTCCAACGCCAGGTCGAACGCCTGCCCGAGGTTCTGCGTGAGGAAGCGGAAGCCGTCCGCGCGGTGGAGTCCCGAGGTGCCGTTGTGGTCCTTGAAGACCCGCTCCCCCGCCTCCTTCAGCCGATCGCAGAAGGCGTCCCACGCGGACTTCAGCGCGACGTCATCCGGGCCGTCTCCGAACGCCATTCGGTTCCCCTAGCCGTCGAGTTCTTCCAGCATCGTCGATACCACGTCGCAGGCGCGGTGTGCCGCCTCGAAGGGGCCTTCCGCCTCGATGCGCGGCCCGATCAGTTCCAGGTCGAAGCCGTGCGCATAGCCCGAGTCCAGCACCGTCGCGAGAAACGGAGCGATGGGGATAACGCCGTCGCCGGGTACGGCTCGCGCGGGCAGTGCCCGGTCGCCGAGGACGTAGTCGCTCAGCTGGATCATCTCGGTGCGGGGCAGGGCCCGCTGCACCAGTGCGGTCAGGTCCGCCTCCGCCCAGCAGTGGAACAGGTCGATGCAGATGCCGAGTCCGGTCGCTTCGGCGAGGGCGATCGTGTCGCGCAGGGTGTGGGCGATGTGGATGTCGGCGTACAGGCTTGACGCATTCTCGATCGCCAGGGCCACGCCCGCCTGTTCGGCCACCCGCACGCACGGTGTCACCGCCTGGCCGAATCGGTCCGCGGCGTGTTCTGAGGTGAGGTCGCCGCGCCCGCCGGTCAGCATGTAGATCACCCGCGCACCGACGGTATGAGCCGCGTCGATCACCCGCAGCAGCGAATCCGGGGTGGAGAACAGGTGGTACACGGTTTCCACCGAATATCCCTCGCCGGCAATCACCGTCGGCAGTTCGGGTTCGGACAGCTGCGAGTCGATCAGGCTGAGCCGCCGCACCCCGAGCGCACGCCAGTGCGACGTCAGATCGCTCAGCGGCGCTCCGTAGAACGTCACGCTGTGTACCGACAGCCGCTCGTCGGTCACGTCAGCCCCGGTTCTCGATCGCAACGCCGAAACGTTCACGGAATGGCCGGAATTCGTCGTGTAGCCGGTCGAGGTTCTCGCCGATATCGGTGATCAGCGTGGTGGAGTAGCGGAACTTGCCGTGCCGGTCTCCCGGATTGTTGACCAGGTAGGAGCGCATGGCGGTCTCCGCCTCGGCGCTCAACCGCCGACCGCGGAACTCGTAGTAGCGGCGCACGGTGCCGATCTGGTCGGCGATGAAGTCGGTGTAGCGCACGTGCAGGATCCGCGGATCGTCGACCATCGGGTTGGTCATGGTGTTGGCGATGCTCTCGCGGGTCAGCGCCAGGTGCATCTTCGCAGCGGCGTGCACATCTACGGGTCCGATGATGCCGTCGAGGATGTCGGCCATCATCATCGTGCGCGACGCCGCGACCTGAACCGGGTCACGGTGCAGCCACATCAGCGTCGCGTCGGGGTAGGCGTCGAAAAGCTCCCGCAACCGGAACCCGTGAAAGCCCTTGAGTACCCAGTGTTTACGCGGCCGACGGTACTGGAACTGCTGCAGCATCGCCTTGTGGATGCGGTACTGCGCGGCGGGGTCGACGGGTAGGCCTCCGACGACGGTCTGCATCGGCACGCGCCACCACGCCGTCGGGGTCAATACCCGGAAATCGAAGGCCCAGGTCCGTTCGTCCTCCGGCAGCCCATCGCCCAACATGTCGTTGTAGGGGTGGCTGTGCAGCCATTTCGGCAGTTTCGTATTGATCTCGCGCCAGTCGGCGTCGGCGCGCAGGCGACGCGGGTCGTCATCGTCGACGATGCCCGGCGGCGGCGACGGGTACATCACCTCCCAGAACCGCAGGGCGTGGGAGTCCGGGTCCACCGACATCAGTGCGTGCATCAGCGTGGTGCCCGACCGCGGCTCACCGGTGACGAACATCGGCCGCTCGATCACCTCGTCGCCCACTGGGTAGCGCCGGCGGTCCTCGAAGAACTCCAGGCGGGAGGTCAGCAGCCAGTGGCACACCTCGGCGGCGCGTCGAATGCCGTCGGCGTCCATGCCGAGCGTGTTCAGGTGGTCGACCACCAATGAGAACCGTTGCGACAGAGTGGGGTCGCCGTAGTCACGCAAGCCGGTCTCGGCTTCGGCGCGGGCGAGCATGTCCTGGGCCACCAGCCGCGAGGTCACGAGACGTCTCCGCACAGTGTCATCAGCTCGTCCTCGACGTCGCGCACGTTCTGCGCCGATTGGGCGGTGTACCGCAGTCCGGCCATGGCGCCGTAATCCATAATCTTGGGAACGCGCAAGCCGGCGTCGACGTAGTCCGTGACGATGCGGGCGACCTGCTGCGGGGTGCCGTGCGGAACCATCGCCAAGATCATCTCCGGTTCGACCCGATCGAGGAACTCGACGATCCGTTCGCGGGTGAGCACCGCGGGGTCGATGTCCTGGTACCCGCGCCAGTTCTCCCCCATCGGATGCTCGAAACCCGCCTTGCTCAGCACCTCCGCGGACACCTGCAGCAGAAACGACTTCACCAGCGGCGCTTCGAGGATCTCGGCGAGCGCGGCGTCGTCGCGCCCCACCAGGCACACCTGGATGAAGCACGGCGTGATCGCCGAGGGGTCGCGCCCGGCCTTGTCTGCCGAACGGCGGACGGCGGAGAGCTTTTCGGCATAGTCCTCGGGCGACCACGCGCCGGTCGGCCACCACCCGTCGGCGTAGCGGCCCACGATGTCGAGGGTGCGTGGACCGCTGCCGCCGATCCAGATCGGCGGGAAGCGTCCCTCGTAGGGTTCGGTATCGAGGCGGGCGTGGCGCAACCGGTAGAACCGGCCGTCGAAGTCGACGGGTCCGTCGCTGTCCCACAGCAGCCGGATCACTTTGAGCGCCTCTTCGAAGCGGCTGACCGGCGCCGTGAAGTCGAAGCCGTAGGGCACGGTGTTCTCGGTCTCTCCGCTGCCCAGGCCGAGGATGAACCGTCCGGCGGCGAGGTGGTCGATCGTCAGTGCGCCCTGGGCCAGCAGCGACGGGTGGCGACGCACGGTGTCGACGACGCTGGTCACCAGCGGCACGTTCGTGGTCAGGACTGCGGCGGCCGCGGCGACCGCCATACCGTCCAGGTGGCGGTGCGGTGACGGTGAAACCGTTGCCAGATCGGTGAACTCGGGGGTCCAGATGGAGTCGGGCCAGAAGCTGACCATGTGGTCGGGCATCCAGATGGAGTGATAGCGGCCGCTGTCGAGCTCGCCGAGCACGGACAGGTCCAGCGGCAGCGTGGTGCGCAGGTACGCGGCGGGCTGAACCCTCACTGTCCGGTGCCCCCTTCCTGCGCCGAACGTGGGTTACCGTCACACCGAACCGCCACTTCGCGTGACACAACCCCACGCTCGCGGGTCACGGCCGGCCCGTCTCACCCAGGAAGGACTGCGTGTGGGCGATGCGACCGGTCAAGGTCTTCGGATCACCGGTGCACAAGCGAAACGCCGTCTCGGTGATCAGCGAGATGTCCTCGGTGTCGGTCTTGGCCAGGTCGAGGGCACCCGCACCCTCGGTGGCGACCGGGTTGGTGGGAGCGGCGGCGTTGACGGCGATGCCGTCGTCGTACAGTTCGGCCGCAAGGCTTTTCGTCAGCCGGTTCAGCGCGGCCTTGACCGTGCCGTACACGCCGAAGCCGGCGGTACGGTCGAAGTCCGAGAAGGGTGGCCCGTCGGGCAGGTCGCCGCCCACCGAGGTCACGTTGAGCACCCATCCGCGGCCGCGTTCGCGCATCGCGGGGATGGCCATCTGCGTGAGGTGCAGCGGTGCCATGACGTGCATCTCCATCATCAGCCGAACGCGGCGCTCGGGGAATTCGTCGAGCGGCCGCAAGAACGTGACGGCGGCGTTGTTGACCAGGATGTCGGGCGCACCGGCCTTGTCGACCACCTCGGCGAACAACCGGGTGCGCTCCCCGCTGTCGGACAGGTCCGCCGCCACCGCGATCGCCGATCCGCCTGCGGCTTCGATCTCCTCGAGCGTCTGACGTAGTGAACCTTGGTATTTGGGGTTCGGCTCGAGCGTGCGCGCGGTCAGCGCGACCGTGGCACCCTCGCGCGCCAACCGCTGCGCGATGGCCTTACCGAGGCCGCGGCTGCTGCCGGTCACCAAGGCGACCTTGCCCTCACACGACATTGTGTGAACCTCCTGGAATCAGCCCCGCGGAATCCCCGCGAGTTTGTCGGCGAACTTGGCCTCGGCGGCTTCGCGCAGCCGCAACAGGTGTTCGGACGGGAAAACGTCGGGCGCGGGTTCGACGTCCTTGAGCAGCAGCCGCGCCAGCGTGACCTTGTGCACCTCGGTGGGACCGTCGGCCAGGCCCAGCACGAACGACTCGGTCAGGTATTGCACGAACGGCATCTCATGGGAAGTGCCCAGCGAGCCGTGCAGCTGCAGCGCCCGCGCCGAAACGTCGTGCAGCACTTTCTGCATCATCGCTTTGACCGCGGAGATGTCCGCGCGCACCGCCTTGTAGTCGTTGTACTGGTCGATCTTCCATGCCGTCTGCAGGGTCATCAGCCGGAACGCCTCGATCTCCATCCACGAGTCAGCGATCATCTCCTGGACCATCTGCTTGTCGGCCAACGCCGAACCCTGGGTGTAGCGCGACACCGCCCGCTCGGTCAGCATGTCGAAGATCCGCCGCACCAGACCGACGGTGCGCATGGCGTGGTGGATCCGCCCGCCGCCGAGCCGGGTCTGGGCCACCACGAACGCCCCGCCGCGGGGTCCGAGCATGTGATCCTCGGGGACGCGGACGTTCTCGTAGCGGACATATCCCTCGCGTCCACCGCCGCCGAGCGGTTGGTAGCCCAGGCCCACGTCGCGCAGCACGTTGATGCCGGGCGTGTCACCGGGTACGACGAACATCGAATAGCGCTGGTACGGCGGCGCATCCGGGTCGGTCATCGCCATCACGATGATGAACGACGCCATCGACGCGAACGACGAGTACCACTTCTCGCCATTGATCACCCAGTGGTCGCCGTCGCGGGTGGCGGTGGTGGTGAACACCTTCGGATCGGCACCGCCGTGGGGTTCGGTCATCGAGAAACACGACACGATCCGGTTGTCCAGCAGCGGTTCGAGATAGCGCTGTTTGAGCTCAGGCGTGCCGTAGTGGGCGAGGATCTCGCTGTTGCCCGAATCCGGCGCCTGCGAGCCGAAGACGATGGGCGCACACTCGGACCGGCCGAGGATCTCGTTGAGCAGCGCCAGCTTGACCTGGCCGAAGCCGGGCCCGCCGAGATGTGCGCCCAGGTGGGTGGCCCACAGCCCGCGCTCCTTGACGATCTCCTGCAACGGCGGAATCAGCGCCTGGCGCACCGGATCGTTGAGATCGTGCGATTCCTTGACGATCAGATCGATGGGCTCGCATTCGTTGCGGACGAAGTCCTGCACCCACGCCAGCTGTTCGGCCCACTCTGGGTCGGTCGAGAAATCCCAGGCCACTGTCCGTCCTTTCGTCCGCTTCTCAGCTATCCGACCACTTCCGCCGTCGTTGCGCGGCCTCCTCGGAGGCATGGCTGAGCACCTGATTGCGGTTCTCCAGCTCCATCGCGGCGTCGAGACCAGAGGCGTCGGTGTTGGTCTGCAGTGCCCGCTTCGTCAACTGCACACCCAACGGGGACAGGTCGGCGATTGTCGCCGCTATCTCCAACGCGCGCTCGGTCAACCGCTCCGGCGCGACGACCTCGCTGACCAGCCCGCGACGGTCGGCCTCCTCAGCGCTGACCGTGCGGCCGGTCAACATCCAGTCCGCAGCGACGCTGGTGCCGACGATCCTGGGCAAGTGGTAGCTCATGCCCATCTCGGCGCCCGAGAGCCCGAGCAGGATCGCGGCGTTGCCGAAAGTCGCCGCGGTCGAACAGATCCGGATGTCGGATGCCAGGCACAGCGCGAGCCCGGCACCGACGCACGGTCCGTTCACCGCGGCGACGACCGGTTGCGGCATCGCCCGGATCGCCTGCGGCAACGAGGCCATCGCCTCCTGGAAGCGCATCCGCTCGATCGCCGGAGCCGACGCCTTCACCGTCTCGGGCCCGAAGTTGCGCACATCGATGCCGGCGCAGAACCCGCGCCCGGCGCCGGTCAGCACGACGGCGTTGACGGCTGTGTCGGCGGCGATCTCGGCGAAGGTGAGCGACAGCTCGTCGCGCATGACCTCGTTGATCGCGTTGAGCTGCTTGGGCCGGTTCAGTTGCAGGACAACGATGCCCGGGCGCTCGCGGTCGACGACCAACGTCTCGGTCATGTCAGACCCGCTCGATGATGGTGGCGGTGCCCATACCGCCACCGGTGCACATCGTGACCAGTCCGGTGTTGAGGTCGCGGCGTTCGAGTTCGTCGAGCACGGTGCCGATCAGCATGGCGCCCGTCGCCCCGATCGGGTGGCCGAGCGCGATCGCCCCGCCGTTGACGTTGACCCGTTCGGGATCCAACTCGAGGTCGCGGATGGTCCTCAGCGGCACCGCCGCGAACGCCTCGTTGATCTCCCACAGGTCGATGTCGGCGACCCGCATGCCGGCCTTGTCCAGACACCGCTGCGCGGCCGGGCCGGGCGCAGTGAGCATGATGACCGGCTCGCTGCCGATCGCCGCGGTGCAGCGGATCCTGGCCCGCGCAGCAACGCCGTTGACCTCCAACCATCGTCGGGACGCGACCGCCGCCACCGCCGCGCCGTCGACCACACCGGAGCTATTGCCCGCATGGTGGACATGGTCGACGGCGGTCAACTCCGGATACCGGTCGAGGCAGATTTCATCGAATGTGGCGGTCTCGCCTTCGACACGCGCCGCGCCCATCCGCGCGAACGCCGGCGGCAACTTGGCGAGCTTCTCCAGTGTCGTACCGGGCCGGGGATGTTCGTCGCGGTCGAGAACGACCTCACCGGCGGCGTCGGTCACCGCGACGACCGAGCGGCCGAAGCGACCCGCCGCGATCGCTTCTGCGGCGCGCCGCTGGCTTTCGACGGCGTACCCGTCGACATCGTCGCGGCTGAACTTCTCCAGCGAGGCGATCAGATCCGCCGAAATGCCCTGCGGCACCGTCGGGTGGCGTTCACGGAACGCCGGGTTGTCACCGTCGATCGTCGGCACTCCGACGCTGACGGCCCAGCGCGACATCGACTCGACACCACCGGCGATCACCAGGTCCTGCACACCGCTCGCGACACCGGTCGCCGCGACCGTGATGGCCTGTTGCCCCGACCCGCAGAACCGGTTGAGCGTCATGCCGGGGACGGTGTCGGGCCAGCCGGCGAGTAGCACCGAAAGGCGAGCGATGTCGTCGCCGTGCTCACCGGCCAGGATCCCGTTGCCCGCGATCACATCGTCGACGTCGGCTGGGTCGAAACCCGTTCTGGCACAGAGCGCCTGCAGACATTGCGCGAACAGTTCCTGCGGGTGGATCCCGTGTAGCGCGCCGTCCGCTCGGCCACGGCCCCTCGGGGTGCGTACCGCGTCGACGATCCAGGCGTCCATGTCAGCGCCGCGGCAGCCCGAGCACCTGCGTGGCGATGATGTTGCGCTGAATCTCCGACGTGCCACCGGCGATGGTGCCGCCGAAGCTGCGCGCATAGCGCTCGAACCAGCTCGCGAAGTAGTGGTCGAGGTTCATGTGCTCGTAGGGTCCCGAGGTCGACGGGTGGATCAGTCCGTCGGCACCTGCGGCGGCCAGCGCGTTCTCCATGGCCTGACGTTCGGCTTCCGAACCGAACAGTTTGAGCACCGACACCGAGGCGGTGTCCGCCTCCCCGCGCGCGGCTCGCGCCAGCGCCGCCGAGCCCATGGCCCGCAACGCCTGATAATCCATGAGCGTCGTGGCGTACTGGTCGCGTTCGAGTTCGGTACGAGGCCGGAAGTCGGCGATCATGTTGTCGATGCGGTCGGCGAAGCCGAGCCACATCATCGTGCGCTCATGGCCGAGCGAGCCGTTCGCGACACCCCAGCCGCCGTTGAGCGGGCCGACGAGGTTTTCGGCGGGTACGCGCGCGTCAGTGAAGAACACCTCGTTGAAGTCGAGGTTGTCCTCACCGGTCATGTCGGCGAACGGACGACACACCACGCCGGGTGTGTCGGTGGGGATGATCAACGCGCTGATGCCCTTGTGCTTGGGCGCGTCGGGATCGGTGCGCACGAACGTCAACAGGAAGTCGGCGTCGTGGGCGCCCGACGTCCAGACCTTCTGGCCGTTGACGACGAAATGGTCGCCTTCTAGGACCGCGCGAGTGCGCAGCGATGCCAGATCAGACCCGGCGCTTGGTTCACTCATGCCCAGTGACGCGGTCATCTCGGCCTTCAGCACCGGCACCGCCCAGCGGTGCTTCTGCTCCTCGGTGCCGAACGTGATCAGCGACGCGGCAACGATGTTGACGCCCTGGGGGTTGAAGCTGTGGTAGATCCGCCGCCGGCACAGCTCGTCGAGGTGGACGAACTGCTGCACCACGGTGGCATTGCGGCCGCCGAACTCGGGCGGTTGCGCCGGAAGAAGCCAGCCGTTGTCGAACAACAGACGCTGCCAGTCGCGGGCCCATTGCGGCATGTGCGACACCGACTTCGGCCGCTCCAGGGTCTGCGACTCGGGCGGCAGATGCTCGTCGAGGAACGCGGCGAACTCGGCGCGGAACTGTTCGACCTCGGAATCGAAAGTCAGCTGCATCAGAAGGTCCTGTACTCCGCGGCGATCACCGCGCGATGCTCGGCGGCGCCACCGAGCAGCAGCTCACCGGCTTTCGCCCGCTTCAGCGCGAATTGCAGGTCGTTCTCCCACGTGAATCCCATCGCGCCGAACAGTTGCAGGCCGTGCCGGAACACCAACGCCTGCGCCTCCCCCGCCGACGCCTTGGCCATGGCGGCGGCCAGGCGTCGGCGCGGATCGTCCTCGGCGATGGTCAGCGCGGCGAAATAGGCCAGCGCCCTGGCCCGTTCGATGGCGACGTGCATGTCGACGGCTTTGTGCTGCACCGCTTGGAAAGAACCGATTGCGACCCCGAACTGCTGGCGCTGTTTGACGTGCTCGAGCACCAGGTCCAGGATGCGCTGGCAGGCGCCGACAGTGGAGATCGCCATACCGGTCAGCGCGACGTGGCGGGCCCGTTCGGCGTCCGCGGGCACCCGCACCGTGTCCGGCACGCGTACGTCGACGAACGACACCTCCGCCACGTGCAGCACCGGGTCGAAGATGGGACTGCGCCTCGACGTGACCTGATCGGCGTCGACGACGAAGACGCCGGCGTCGGTTACGACGGCGAAGCGCTCGGCACGGTCACCGTCGAGCACGTGGTGAGCGGTGCCGTCGAGTACCCACCCGTCGGCTACCCGGTAGGCGGACACACCGTCGTACACCGCCGTGCCGGCCTGTTGCGCATCGAAACGGTCGCCGGCCAACGGCGCGAACTGGGTCAGCGTCGCCAGAAACGGCGTGGGGTCGGTGGCCCGGCCCAGCTCCTCGAGCACGATCGCGAGTTCGACCGCGTTCTCCGGGTCGGCCAACTCGGTCCAACCGGCGTCGACGTAGGTCTTCCACAGCGGCGTCGGGTCCACCCCGTTCTCGGCGATACCGCGAATCAGCGAGGCCGGGCACTGCTTGGTCACCGCGTCGCGCACGGTCTCCTGCCAGAGCCGCTGATCGGCGTCGAACTCCAGTAACACCAAGCCTCCCGGGGCCTCGAAGATGGGCAACGCGTCGCAGCGAGAATAACATTCTCCAATCGCGGCGTAACCGTTCTCACGATGTGACTACCACGTTTCGCATAACGTGTGTCATGCAGTTGACCAGCAGACACCCTGACCTGCGCAAAAGTAAGCGTTTTGTAGAGAACTAGATTCTTGCGATTGAAGAACAACGCTTTACACTGGGAGGTGTTCGGCGCTCGCGCAGCGCTCTTCTGCGCCTGCCGACGGCCGGATGACATCGGAGGACAGCCTTGGTGATGCATATTCAGGACGGGACCGCGTCTGGTTTCACGACCCCAGTCATCGATGCCAGCGTGCACATCTTCAGCAAGTCGAACAAGGACTTCCGCAGCTTCCTTCGCGAGCCCTTCAAGAGCCGCGGATTCCCCGACTACGAGATGGACTGGTACGGCGCTCCCGGCGGCGAATACGCCCCGGGCACCGAGGGCGACCGCCGCTACCCCGGTTCGGACCCCGAGTTCGTCGGCGGGCAGCTGTTCGACGAGCGCGGCGTCGACATCGCGATACTGCATCCGATGACCCGCGGCATCATGCCGGACCGGCATCTGGGCACCGCGATCGCGGCGGGGCACAACGAGATGCTGGTCAGCCGCTGGCTCGAGGACAACCCGTACGCCGAGAAGTTCCGCGGCACCATCCGGGTCAACCCCGACGACATCACCGGTTCGCTGCGAGAGATCGCCAAATACGCCGACCATCCCCGGGTCGTGCAGATCGGTGTGCCCCTGCAGTCCCGCGAGTTGTACGGCAAGCCGCAGTTCTGGCCGCTGTGGGAGGCCGCCAACGAGGCCAACCTGCCGGTCGCCGTGCACATCGAAGTGGGGGCGGGTGTCCAGTTCGCGCCGACGCCGTCCGGCGTGCCCAGGACGTATGAGAACTACGTCAGCTTCATGGCGCTGAACTACCTGTACCACCTGATGAATCTCATCGTCGAAGGGGTATTCGAAAGAATGCCGACGCTGAAATTCGTCTGGGCCGACGGGGCGGCGGACCTGTTGACGCCGTTCATCTGGCGGATGGACTGTTTCGGGCGCCCACATCTGGAGCAGACCCCGTGGGCGCCGCGGATGCCCAGCGACTACCTGCCCGGCCACACCTACTTCGTGCAGGGCGCGATGGACGGGCCCGGCGATGTGGACTACGCCGGTGAGTGGTTGAGCTTCACCGGCAAGGACGACATGGTGATGTACGGGTCGAGCTATCCGCACTGGCAGCTCAACGAGCTGACGGTGCCCGCCGCGTACTCCGACGAGCAGCGCGACAAACTGTGCTGGCGCAATGCCGCCGAGCTCTACGGCATAGACGTCGGTGCCGCTGTGGGCGCACAGTGATAGGGCGTGAGACGCAGTTGAAAGGCAGGGAGCCACGATGACGGTGACAGTGACAGAGCGCAAGCCCGCAGCGGAGCGCGTCGCGGTGCGCTGCGTCGACTCCGACGTTCACCCGACGCCGAGGGCGGGTGAGCTGACGCCGTACATCCCGGAGCCGTGGCGCAGCAAGTACTTCCTGACGCGGCGGATCGGCGACCAGATCTACTACGACGCACCCGACTACGCCCACGCGTACGCGATGCGGGTCGACACCTTCCCCTCGGACGGCAACTTCGCGGGCAGCGACCCCGAACTGGCGTTCAAGCAGCTGATCATGGAGGCGGGCGCCGACATCGCGATCTTGGAGCCCGCCGCCTACCCGGCGCGTTTCCCCGAGGTCAACCACGCGATGAGCGTCGCGCTCAACGACTGGCAGGCCAATCACTGGCTCGACAGCAAGAACAACTGGCACGAGCGGTGGCGCGGATCGATCTGCGTGGCGATCGAGGCGCCCGAGGATTCGGCCCGCGAGATCGAGCGCTGGGCCGGCCACCCCTACATGGGCCAGATCCTGATCAAGGCCGAACCCCGCCCGGCGTGGGGTGATCCCAAGTACAACCCGATCTGGGAGGCCGCGACCCGCAACGACATCACGGTCAGCTGCCACCTGTCGCGCAGCCATCACGAGGAGCTGCCGATCCCGCCGGTCGGATTCCCCAGCTACAACCACGATTTCATGGTCACCTATTCGCTGCTGGCCGCGAACCAGGTGATGAGCATGGTCTTCGACGGGCTCTTCGACCGGTTCCCGACGCTGCGAATCGTGTTGGTGGAACACGCTTTCACCTGGATTCTGCCGCTGATGTGGCGGATGGACGCCATCTACGAGGCTCGTAAGTCGTGGTTGGACATCAAGCGCAAACCGTCCGAATACGTCAAGGACCACATCAAGTTCACCACCCAGCCGCTGGACTACCCCGAGGACAAGACGGAGCTGTCGCGCGCGTTCGAGTGGATGGAGTGCGAGAAGATCCTGCTCTACTCGTCGGACTACCCGCACTGGACGTTCGACGACCCACGCTGGCTGGTCAAGCACCTGCCCGAGCACGCCCGGGAAGCCGTGATGTTCAAGAACGGCATCGCGACGTATCACCTTCCCGACACGGTTCCGGCCCTCGAGGGCCAGGTGCGGGTGTTCTGAATTGAGCGAACAGGAGAAGACGCCCCGGCTGGCCCAGGGGCGTGAGCACGTCGTCGCCACGGTCGACGAGATCCCGCCGGGCAAGCACAAACTGGTGCCGATCGGACGCCACGGCGTCGGTGTGTACAACGTCAACGGCACGTTCTACGCGATCGCCAACTACTGCCCGCACGAGGGTGGTCCGCTGTGTTCGGGCCGCGCCCGCGGCCGCACCGTCGTCGACGACAGCGTGCCCGGCGATGCGGTGATGGTCCGCGATATGGAGTACATCTACTGCCCGTGGCACCAGTGGGGTTTCGAACTGGCGACCGGCACCACGGCGGTCAAGCCGGAGTGGAGCATCCGGACCTACCCCGTACGGGTGGTCGGCAACGAGGTGTTGGTCCAGGCATGATCACAGGTTCCCTTGTTGGCGTGAGCGTGCGTGTTTGCACACGACACGCCGCGAAAAATCAGCAGTTTGCGCACGTTCGCGGAGGCTCAGCATGACCACCACGGAGGCCGCGGGCCCCACCCTCAAACCGGGCGAAGAGACCGTCGAGATCAACGGCGGCCACGTCGTCTACGAAATCCTCGGCACGGAGGGTGATTTCATCGCGCTGACGCCGGGCGGCCGATTCAGCAAGGACATTCCCGGCCTACGACCACTGGCGGAGGCGCTGGCGTCGGGCGGTTACCGCGTGCTGCTGTGGGATCGGCCGAACTGTGGCAAGTCGGACGTGCAGTTCTACGGTAAGAGCGAATCGCACATGCGCGCCGAAACGCTGCACGCGCTGATCACCGGACTCGGCATCGAGCAGTGCGTCATCGCGGGCGGTTCCGGCGGTGCGCGGGACTCGATGCTGACGACGATGCTTTACCCCGAAATCGTCCGAAAGCTGGTGGTGTGGAACATCGTCGGCGGCGTATACGGGTCCTTCGTACTGGGCGGACACTACGTGGTGCCGAGCATCCTGGCCGCCCGCGGTGCCGGCATCGACGGCCTGCTGCACGTCGCCGAGTGGAAGGAGCGCATCGCCGAGAATCCTCGCAACGAGGAGCGGTTCAGAGCCCTCGACGTCGACGAGTTTCTGAAGGTGATGTTGCGTTGGCTCAACGCCTTCGTGCCCAAGCCCGGTCAGACGATTCCCGGTGTCGAAGACGAGATGTTCGACAACATCGCGGTGCCGACATTGATCATCCGCGGTGGTGAGAACGACTGGGATCATCCGAAGCGCACGTCGCTGGAGGTCAGCTGCCTGATCAAGGGTTCAACGCTGATCGACCCGCCCTGGCCCGAGGATGCCTGGGAGCGTGCCGGTGAGAAGTTCGCGGCCAGCGGCGGAAAGGACTTCTGCCTTTTCGACACGTGGGTGCAGGCGGCGCCGGCAATTCTGAAGTTCCTGGACAGTTGATGAGCGGATCTCCGGCAACCGCGTTTGCCCACACGTCAGTAGGCGACGCATATCGTCGTACGCCCGCTACGGCGCTTCGTGTTCGAGACTGTGCGCTCGCACCGACGCCCTACGTCGTACGGATGTGGACCTCGCAGTTGAGTGAGGCCTCCAGCGCGGTGTGCACCCGGCTCTCCGGAACGCGTTCGAGGTCGGCTCTGCGCAACGTCACATGTATGACGTCCCAGCCTTCGTCGCCGGGTACCCGTTCGATCTCCCCGGAGAGCCCGAGCCCGGCAAGGACACCGTGGGCATCGTCGTCGGTGCCGCGGCTGATGAACGTCACCACGCCGGGCGCCGGTGTGGTGCCGAATGCCTTGTCGCACAGGTCGACCGCGAGCCGACGGAGTTCGTCCTGGTCGTCGCCGGCGATCAACAACTCGACCTCACGGCGTTTCGGCGGCAACCCGGCCAGATCGTTGGCCACCACCTCGATACCGTGCGCAGCCGCCGATTCCCTCAGCCGAGCAAGGCCGTCGTCGAGTTGGGCCGGGCCGAGTTCGCCCGCCGTGTCGACACCGACGCGCACGACCGCAGTCCTCATGTCCGTCAGCCTATCCGCGGGCCGGAAGGACCAGCCATGACCTCTACTGCCACCGATCTCGCCGTCGCCGCCTGGCCGGATTGCGCGCCGCGGCTGTTGCGCCCGTCGGAGGCGGGCACGGAGGACTACGCCGAGTACACCCGGGCGGGCGGATACCGGCCGCTGATCGATGCCGATGCGCTGCTGACGCAGGTCGACCTGTCGGGGCTGCTGGGCCGCGGCGGCGCCGCATTCCCGATCGGCACCAAATTGCGCGCGGTGCACAACGCCCACCAGCGCGGGTCGGAGACCGTCGTCGTGGCCAACGGCGAAGAAGGTGAACCCGCGTCGGTCAAAGACCGCTGGCTCCTGCGCAACCGGCCTCATCTCGTGCTCGACGGTCTGCGCCTCGCGACGGCCGTCGCAGGCGCCCGCCGGGCGTACGTCTACGTCTCCGACTCCCCCGCCGCCAACGCCGTCACCGCCGCGCTCAGCGAAGTGCCACCGGAAACGTTCGGCGCGACCGAGATCGCCGTGGTCACAGTCGAACCCGGATACGTGGCCGGAGAAGAGACCGCCGCGGTCCGGCGCATCAACGGCGGACCCGCCAAGCCGACCGACAAACCGCCACGGCCCTTCGAAGAAGGCGTGGCCGGCGTCCCCACCATGGTCAGCAATATCGAGACGCTGGCCAACCTGCCCTATATCCACGAGCACGGCGCCGAGAAGTTCCGGTCGGTCGGCACGCCGATGTCACCCGGGACGTTTCTCGCGACCATCACCGGCGGCGGGCGACCCGCCGCGCTGTACGAAATCCCGCACGGCGCATCGTTCGCCGATCTGCTACACCTGCACGGGGTCACCAACGACGCGGTCACCGGCGTCTTGATGGGCGGCTACTTCGCCGGCCTGGTGAACACCGACATCCTCGACGCGACGCTCGACCACGAGTCGGTTCGCCGCCTCGGCAGTGGTCTGGGATGCGGGGCCATCTCGATCCTCACCGACGACTGCCCCGTCGCCGTCGCGGCCGCGGTGATGTCGTACTTCGACCGCGAAAACGCCGGCCAGTGCGGATCCTGCTTCAACGGCACCGCCGCGATGGCCGCCGTCACGTCGGCGCTGCGCGACGGCGTAGCAACCCAGGACGACGTCACCCGCTTGGAGCGTTGGTCGGTGGTACTTCGCGGCCGTGGCGCCTGTGGGACTCTCGACGGCGCCACCAACGTCGCCGCGAGCCTGCTGCGACAGTTCCCGCAAGTGGTGGCTCGACATCTCGCGGACGACTGCACGGCCTGTCGGACCGACGCGTTCGCCGCCGTGCGGCCTTACGAAGTGGAGGCGGTGGCTCAATCATGAGTGAGGGCTTGCGAATTCGGCTCGACCGGACGCTGTGCGACGGCTTCGGGATATGCGCTAAGCACGCCCCGGGATACTTCTCCCTAGACGACTGGGGTTACGCCTCCCTCATCGGTGACGGCACGGTACCGGAGGAGGACAGGGACGCGGTGATGCGCGCACTATTGGACTGTCCGGTGCACGCGATCATCTACATGGGCGAACACCGGCCCTCCGGCGACACCGCGGTGCATCAGGAGGCGCACGAGGTGCCCGAGCCCGAACCCAAAACCGATGACAACGAGGCGATCTCGGGATTCGTGCGGTGACAAGACCACTACCCGAGCTGACGGTACTCAACGAGTTTTTCTGGACCGCCGGCGCCGACGGTGTCCTGCGCATCCAGGAGTGTCGTGACTGCACGGCGCTGATCCATCCGCCGCAACCCGTGTGCCGGTACTGCCGGAGCCACAACATGGGCGTTCGCGACGTCTCCGGCAAGGCCACGCTGTCGGCGTTCACCGTCAACCACCGGTTCGGCTTCCCGGACCTGCCGCCGCCCTACGTGGTGGCCCAGGTGGCGATCGTCGAGGATCCGCGAGTTCGACTGACCACCAACATCGTCGACTGCGACCCCGACGACCTGAAACTCGGTCAAGTCGTCGAGGTGACGTTCCAACAGCTCGGTGATGGGGCCGGAGCTGTCTGGCTGCCCGTCTTCACACCCGGCACCGACGAACAGAGTGGCCCGGTTGCCGAGGACGAGATCGCACCACAGGACTTCGCTCGTCACGTGAGCCAGCCGCTGACTCGCCAACGGTTCGAAGAGCATTCGGCGATCACCGGAATCGGCGCGTCGCGGCTCGGTCGGCGATTGATGGTGCCGCCGCTGTCGCTGACGATCGAAGCGTGCGAGGCCGCCGTCGCCGACGCGGGTCTGACGTTCGACGACATCGACGGCCTGTCGACCTATCCCGGGTTGGACATCGCGGGCATGGGCGAAGGCGGCGTCGCCGCGCTCGAGGGCGCTCTCGGTCTACGCCCGGTGTGGATCAACGGCGGCATGGATACCTTCGGACCCGGCGGCTCGGTCATCGCGGCGATGATGGCGGTGGCCACGGGTATGGCCCGGCACGTGCTGTGCTTCCGCACATTGTGGGAGGCGACGTTCCAGCAGTTGATGAAGGAGGGCAAGGCGTCACCGCCGGGTGGCGCTCGAACCTCGAGCTGGCAGATGCCGTTTGGTGCGATGTCGGCCGCGCACACGCTGGCGCTCAACGCCCAGCGCCACTTCGAGCGCTACGGGACCACGCGCGAGACGCTCGGTTGGATCGCGCTCAACCAGCGCGCGAACGCGGGGCTGAACCCGACCGCCATATACCGCGAGCCCATGACGATGGACGACTACCTCAACGCGCGGATGATCACGACCCCGTTCGGGTTGTACGACTGCGATGTTCCCTGTGACGGCGCCGTCGCGGTCATCGTCTCGGCCGTCGAAACCGCAGAAGACATGCCACACACGCCGGTGTTGTTCGAAGCGGTCGGTACGCAGATCGTCGAACGCACCGACTGGGACCAGGGCACGCTGACCCACGAACCTCAGGTGCTCGGTCAGGCCGCCCATCTGTGGACTCGAACCTCGTTGCGGCCCAAGGATGTCGATGTCGCCGAGCTGTACGACGGCTTCTCGTTCAACTGCCTGTCGTGGCTGGAGGCTCTCGGTTTCTGCGGTATCGGCGAGGCCAAGGACTTCCTCGACGGCGGCAAGGCCATCGCTCGCGACGGGGTGATTCCGTTGAACACCCACGGCGGTCAGCTGTCGCACGGCCGGACACACGGAATGGGTCTGATCCACGAAGCGGTCACCCAGCTTCGCGGCGACGCGGGCGAGCGCCAGGTGAAGGACGCCAGGGTCGCGGTGGTCAGCAGCGGCGGGCTCACGCCGAGCGGGGCGATCCTGATGCGGACCGACGGGTGAGCCCGCGCCCCCGCGTCGTCCTCGTCGACGGCGTTCCCATGTCGGGCCTGGTCGCACAGGGCGAGAACCCGACCGCCGTCATCGTCACCCTCCACGGAGGTGCCAGCACCGCAGCGTATTTCGACTGTCCCGGCCATCCTCAGCTGTCGCTGCTGCGCGCCGGTCCGGCCCGAGGAATCACGGTGGTGGCGTTGGACCGTCCCGGCTACGGCAGCTCGGCGCCCTATCCCGAGGCGATGCACGAACCCGACCAGCGGGTCGCGCTCGCCTATGGTGCCGTCGACAAGGTGTTGGGCCAGAACCCGCGCGGCGAAGGCCTGTTCCTGCTCGGCCACTCGGCGGGCTGTGAACTGGCGGTGCGCATGGCCGCCGACGAGCGTGCCGCACAGGCGGGGGTGCTCGGACTCGGCCTGGCCGGCACCGGGTTGCGGTATGCGGACTCCGCGGCCGAGATCCTGAAGACGACGACGGCCACCCGGCGGCCGGTGGGGCTTCGCGACCTGCTGTGGGAACCCGCCGACCTGTATCCGCCCGAGGTGCTCTCGGGTATCACGAACTCGTCGACGGGCGCGCCGTACGAGGCGGACATGACGAAAAACTGGCCGCGGCGGGACTTTCCGGCGATGGCTGCGCGGGTCGAGGTGCCCGTGCAGTTCACCGTCGCCGAACACGAGCGGGTGTGGCGCACCGACCCCGAGTCGCTGGCCGACATCGCCGCGGTGTTCAACGCCGCGCCCCGCTTCGTCCTCAACGAACAGGTCGGCGCAGGTCACAACATTTCGCTGTCCTACGCGGCCGCGGACTACCACGACAGGGTCCTGTCATTCGTCGAGGAATGCGTCGCGGCCCGAAAAGGCGCCGAGGACAAGGTCGAGCAGAAAGTGGAGGCGGATTGATGCGCGTCGGATTCATCGGACTGGGCAGCCAGGGCGGCCCCATGGCCCGCAAGATCGTCGAGGGCGGGTTCGAGACGACGCTGTGGGCGCGTCGGGCGGCCAGCCTCGAACCGTATGCCGGCACGGCAGCCAAGACCGCGAGCACGCCTGCGGAGTTGGCCGCGGCCAGCGATCTGGTCTGCTTATGTGTGGTCGGCGACGACGACGTGCGCGAAGTGCTCAACGGTGAGACCGGTGTGCTCGCCGGCCTGGCCTCCGGCGCAACCATTGCCATCCACAGCACCGTACATCCCGACACCTGTAGGGAGATCGCCGAAGTCGCTGCCAAACAGGGTGTTTCGGTCATCGATGCGCCGGTGAGCGGCGGTGGGCCCGCCGTCGAAGAGGGCAAGCTGCTGGTGATGGTCGGCGGCGAGGAGGACGTCGTCGAACGCTGCCGCCCGGTGTTCGCGACCTATGCCGACCCGATCGTGCATCTCGGCCCGCTGGGCAGTGGACAGGTCACCAAGATCCTGAACAACCTGCTGTTCACCGCCAACCTCGGTAGCGCGCTGAGCACTCTCGATCTCGGTGAGTCCCTGGGTATTCCGCGCGTGCGCCTTGCCGAGGTGCTCAACGGTGGATCGGCAACCAGCAAGGCGTTGGGCAGCATCGCGATGTTCGGCGGCACGGTCGAGGCACTGGCGCCCATCGCAGGCGCGTTGCTGCAGAAGGACGTTCGGCACGCGGCCAGCATCGCGGCCACGGCATCGGCACCGGAGGGATCGGTGTTCACCGTGGCCGACACGGCACTGCAGAACATGGACCACCCGCGGTGACGCGGGTCGGCTTCGTCGGGGCGGGGCGCATGGGCGCGCCGATGGTGCGCCGCCTTATCGAAGCCGGTCACGAGGTCCGCGCACTCGGTAGGACCGACGAGAAATGCGCCGCGCTGCGCGATATCGGCGCGCAGCCCGTGACCCGCGCGGCCGACGTCGCCGACGGGGCCGACGCCGTGGTCATCTGCGTGTTCACCGACGAGCAGGTCGGCCAGGTGTGCCTGGACGACGGCCTGGCCGCGGCCATGCGACCGGGCAGTGCGCTGATCATCCACACGACGGGCAACCCGGCCACCACGCGAAAGCTGGCGGCCGAGTTCACTGACATCGACGTCGTCGACGCGCCGGTCAGCGGCGGCCCGCACAACATCGCGGCCGGCGAGGTGACCCTGTTCGTCGGCGGCGCGCACGCTGCGGTCGACAAGGTCCGACCGGTGCTGGCCAGCTACGGCGACCCGATCCTGCACGTCGGCGAGATCGGCGCGGGCCAGGCCGTCAAGCTCGTCAACAACAGCCTGTTCGCCGCCCAGATCGGTCTGCTGCGCACCGCCGTCGACCTCGGCGCCCGACTCGGCGTCCAGGAGGCCGAGCTGCTCACCTCGCTCACCCACGGCAGCGGGACCAGCCGGGTCGGCGAGTTCATCGCCGCGCGCGGCTCGGTTCAGGGGTTCGTCACCGATGTCGGCGAGTTCATCGGCAAGGACGTCGCGGTGGTTCGCCGGACGGCGGGCGAACTGGGCAGTGACCTTGGCCTGCTCGACGAGGTCATCGACGCCGGGATCCTGGCCATAAACAGCGGCGATTCCCCTTACCAGGAGGCATCCGGTGAGGCATACTAGAGGCGTTACATTATTGCGGCCTCGCGTAACGGAAGCGGTCGACAGCCCGCCGCGAAAGAGGAGACCATGACCAAGCCCAAACTCGTGTTCGACCCGGTGTCGCAGGAGTTCTTCGACAACCCGTACGAGATCTACCAACGGATGCGCGACGAAGCGCCCCTCTACTACGACGAGGAGCAGGACTTCTACGCGCTGACGCGGCACGCCGACGTGGCCGCAGCACTCAAGGACCACGAGTCGTTCTCCTCATCTCGTGGTTGCGACCTGGCGATGGTGCGCTCGGAGGAGGGCCCGCACAAGTCGATCATCTTCATGGACCCGCCCGAGCACCGGCACATGCGCAGCCTGCTCAACAAGGCTTTCACCCCCCGGGCCATCCAATCGCAGCGCGAGAACATCACCGAACTCGTCGAGCAGTACCTCTCGAACGTCGATCCCGACAACTTCGATGTGGTGCAGGATTTCTCGGGTCCGTTCCCGGTGGAAGTGATCACCCGGATGGCGGGGGTGCCTGAGGAGTTTCGTCAACAGGTCCGGCGCTGGATCGACATCAGCCTCCAACGCAAGCCCGGCCAGCTCGAGCTGTCCGAAGAGAACATGCAGGCCAACATTGACTCGGGCATGTACTACTACGGCCTCGTTCAGGAGCGGCGGCAGAACCCACTGGACGACATGATCGGCCGGCTCATCCGCGCGGAGATTCCCGGTGAGAACGGTGAGATGCGTCAGCTCGACGATCTCGAGATCACCGGATTCCTAGCACTTCTCGGTGGCGCCGGCGCGGAGACGGTCACCAAGCTCGTCGGCAGCGCGGTGGTCGAGTTCGCCCGCCATCCCGAACAGTGGCAGATGCTGCTCGACGACCGCAGCCTGGTGCCGGCCGCAGTCGAAGAATTGCTGCGCTACGTCGGGCCGGTGCAGTACAACGTGCGCTACACGCTGAAGGAAGCCGAGGTGCCCAGCGGCACCATTCCCGCGCACAAGCCCGTGTTCCTGATGAAGGCGGCGGCCAACCGCGATTCCCGCGCATTCGACAACGCCGAGACGTTCGACATCACCCGGGATCGCACACAGTCGCCGAACCTCGGACTGGGCTACGGCATTCACAGCTGCCTTGGCGCTGCGCTGGCCCGCCTGGAAACCACGATCGCGCTCGAGCACCTGCTCGATTTCATGCCGCGTTACGAGGTGAACTTCGACGGCCTCGAACGCGTGCACATGCAGAATGTGGCCGGATACCACCACGTCCCGGTGAAGGTGTTGAAGTGACTCAAAAGATCATCGTCGACTTCGGGCTCTGTGAGAGCAACGGAGTGTGCATGGGCATCATCCCGGAGGTGTTCGATCTCGACGAGGAGGACTACCTACACGTGCTTCAGGAAGAAGTGACGCCCGAGAACGAGGAGCAAGTCAGGGAAGCGGTGCGACAGTGCCCGCGCCAGGCGATCTCGATCGAAGACGCATGACCACGTCGAAAATCGTCTTCGACCCGTTCTCGCAGGAGTACTTCGACGGACCGTGGGAGATCTACCGGCGCCTGCGCGAAGAAGCACCGGTCTACTACAACGAGGAACTCGACTTCTACGCCTTGTCGCGGCATGAAGACATATCCGCGGCTTACAAGGACTTCGCCACCTACTCGTCGGCATACGGTCTGGATCTGGCGACCATTCGCTCTGACGAGCCGATGCCGGCCAAGATGATCATCCTGATGGATCCGCCCGAACATCGCCACATGCGCAGCCTGGTGAATAAGGTGTTCACCCCCCGGGCGATCGAGGCGATGCGGCCGATGGTGACCGAGACCATCGACAGGTACATCGCCAAGGCCGATCCCTCCCACTTCGACGTCGTCAGCGACTTCTCCGCATTCTTCCCGGTCGAAGTCATCACCCAGATGCTGGGCGTGCCAGAGGAACACCGGCAGCAGGTCCGCGAATGGGTCGACGCGTCGCTGCATCGCGAGCCCGGCCAGGTCGACATGTCCGAAGAGGGTATGCAGGCCATCGGCGAAGCCATGGGGCTGTACTTCCAACTGATCCAGGAGCGGCGCGCTAACCCGACGGACGACATGTTCAGCCGCCTGGTGGCCGCCGAGATCACCCGCGAGGATGGTGAGAAGGAATCACTCGACGACTTCGAGATCGCCGGATTCGCAACCCTTCTCGGTGGTGCTGGCGCGGAGACCGTCACCAAGCTGGTCGGCAACGCGGCGGTCACGTTCGCCCGTCACCCCGACCAGTGGCAGAAGCTTCTCGATGACCGCAGCAAGATTCCGGCCGCAGTCGAGGAACTGCTGCGCTACGAGCCGCCGGTGCACTACAACGTGCGGCGCTCGATGCGCGATGTGGAACTGCACGGCGTGACGATCCCCGAGGGCAAGCCGGTGTTCCTCCTGCAGGCCTCGGCACACCGCGATCCCGAGGCATTCACCGACGCCGACACTTTCGACATCGACCGCAACCGCACCGAGGCGCAGAACCTGGGCTTCGGCTACGGCATTCACAGCTGCCTTGGTGCGGCGTTGGCCCGGATGGAGACGGCGATCGCACTCGAGCGGCTGCTCGACCTGATCCCCCGATATGAAGTGCTGTGGGATGACTGCCGTCGGGTGGCGATGCAGAACGTCGCGGGCTGGTCGCACGTTCCGGTGCGCGCCCTGAGTTGATGCGATTCGTCTTCGTACACGGGGGCTTTCACGCCGCCTGGTGCTGGGAGCGCGTGATCGACGAGCTGACGGCGATGGGCCACGACGCGGTCGCGGTGGACCTCCCGGGACACGGTGCACGCGTCGACGAGGAGTCGACACTGGCCAACCGGCGCGACGCGATCGTGGAATCGTTGCGGGCAGCAGGTTCGGCTGACAGCGTTCTCGTCGGACACTCGGGCGGCGGCTTCGACGCAACGCTGGCGGCCGACGCTGCGCCCGAATTGGTCGGCCACATCACCTACCTCGCCGCGGCCCTGCCGCGAGAGGGTCGCACCTATCCCGAAGCGATGGCGATGCGCGACGACGGCGACGAACTAGGCGAGGATTTCGACGCCGACGTCGGAGAGATGTTGGGCTACCTGAAGTTCGACGACGACGGCGCGATGTGGTTCGCCGACTTCGAAGGCGCGTGGCGGTACTTTTACCACGATTGCGACGAGGCCACCGCGCGCTGGGCGTTCGAGCGCCTCGGTCCCGAACGCTTCGGCGACACGACGGTGACGCCGGTATCCGTGCCGCGGTTCTGGGAGGCCGATCTCCCCCGCAGCTTCATTCGTTGTCTGCAGGACCGGTCGATGCCGCGCTGGCTGGCCGACACGGTGACCCGTCGCCTCGGCGTCGAACAGTTGACCATCAACGCCTCGCACTCGCCGTTCCTGAGCCGACCGCGCGAACTGGCCGAGTTACTGGTCCACGCCACCACGACGACACCGGCCGGCCCGCTGGTTTCCGTTTGAAGTTGCGCCGAGACCGACGTTTTGGCGGCTTTTGCTCGAATTTTCCCGCCGAAACGTCGGTTTGGGCGACAGCGATATCAGCCCAGCCCGTGCAGGATGACGCCGTTGCAGTCGGCGGCGGCCTGACGCAGCTTCGCGGCGGCTTGGTACTCGTCGGAGTAGTACCACGCCTTGGCCGCTTCCTCGGACTCGAACTCGAGCAGCACGGTCTGCGTGCCGTGCCAGTTGCCCTCGATCACCTCGGCCTTCTGGTCGAACGCCAGCAGCGTCGCGCTGGCCATCGTCTGGCTGGCCACCTTGCCGTACTCCGCCATACCGTCGGGGTCCTTGACGTCCTCGGTGATGAGGATGTACGCCTTCGCCATTCGAGCTCCTTCGTGTTGGATGCCGGCACCGCGCCGACGTCGCTTGTCAGTCGATCTCGCGGATTGCGCGTTCCGGGCAGTTGTCGATCGCTTCGCGTGCCGCGGATTCCAGTTCGGCGGGAACCTCTTCCGGGTTCGCGACCGCCCAACCGTCGTCGTTGAGCTCGAACACCTCGGGGCACAGCGTCAGGCACATGCCGTGTCCTGCGCAGCGATCCTCGTCGACGGTGACCTTCATTCGGCATCACCCGAGACCACGTCGAACTCCAGATGAAGTTCGGTCAGCCCACGCAGGATGTAGGTCGGGATGTAGTTGTAGCGACGCTCCCCCGCGGGTCCGTGATGGGCTTCGCTGATCCGAATGTCGGTGGTGCGGTCCAACAGTCGCTCGAGCCCGACCCGGGTCTCGGCCCGGGCCAGCGGCGCGCCCGGACAGCTGTGGATGCCGCGGCCGAACGCCAGGTGCTGGCGGGCGTTCTTGCGCTCCGGATCGAAGCTGTCCGGATCCTCGAAGCGGCGCGGATCGCGGTTGGCCGCACCGTTGATCACCATTACGGTGCATCCGGCGCCGAGGGCCTGGTCGCCCACCGTCGTCGGCACCCGCGACAACCGGAAGTCACCCTTGACCGGACTCTCGATGCGCAGGCACTCCTCGATGAAGTTCGGCAGCAGGCTGCGATCGTCGCGCAGCTTGCGCTGAATGTCGGGCCGGTCGCCGAGCACCTTCAGCGCGGTCGAGAGCAGCCGCACCGTCGTCTCCTGGCCGGCGGAGAACACGTTGGTGGCGACGCGGACCACGTCGGCCACCTCCGGCACCGTGCCGTCGGGGAACGTCGCGGTCGCCAAACCCGTCAGCACGTCGTCGCGCGGTTCGCGACGACGGTCTTCGATGTACTCGGCGAACACCTCGTAGAGGTACTCCAGCGGTGTCTTCGTCAGGGTCTTGTCGGCGTTGCCCAGCCCGCCGCCGTGCGTGCCGCGGGCCAACCGCTCGAGCAACTCGGGCCGGTCCTCGTCGGGCACCCCGAGCAGATCGGCGATCACCCGCAGGGTGAACGGAGCGGCGAAACCGCTGATGAATTCGCCCTCGCCGGATGCGAGGAAATCGTCGAGGATGTCGTCGGCGAGCTGCCACATCGCGTCCTCGTTCTCCTTGAGGCGCTTCGGCGTGATCAGCCGCATCAGCAGGGCGCGGTGGTTGGTGTGCGTCGGCGGGTCGAGCGTGGGCAGCTGGTCGCTGAACGGGATTTCGTCGCGGTGTTCGACGATCAGGTCGGTGACGTCGTCCCCTTCGAGCGGAACGGGAAAGCCCGGGAACGGACCGGTCACGGAGATGCACGACGAGAACGTCTCGGCGTCGTTGTAGACGTCCACGGCCTCTTGCCAGCCGGTCACCATCGTCACGCCGTAGTGGTCCTCACGGGCGACCGGGCACTTGTTGCGCAGCGCCTCGTAGAACGGGTACGGGTCATCCGTCAGGCGCCCGTCCCGGAAGAAGTCGACCGTGGTGAGGTCCTCGGTCATGCGCCCTCCATTTCGACGATCTCAACGTACGAGAACGTGATTCTCATATCTGGGTATCAGATTTCCATAGCGGCACGCCCTGCGTCAACGCGCGGGCGTGCGAGTCCGGGGCGCCAGCGGCTATGCCCCGACGCCATTCACTGGATGGGCTCGTCACCCAGCACCGTGGTGCGCAGCATCTCGCGGGGCGAGTTCGGGTCGTACGGCGCGGCGCGGTGCAGAACCCCGTTGTTGTCCCAGATCACCGTGTCGCCGACGGACCAGCGGTGGCTGTACACCAGCTGCGGCTGCGTGGCGCGGTCGAGGAGTTCGGCGAGAAGCGCCCGACCCTCGTCGACGTCCATACCGACGACGTAATCCGCCGACGCACCCAGCACCAGCGACTTGCGACCGCTGCGGTGAGTCCACACCAACGGGTGCTCATGGGTGGGTCGCGACCGCCACTTGGCCACCAGCTCGGGCGACGGGTCCGGCGTGACCCGGCGTTGGGAGGCCTCGAGGGAATGCACCACCCGCAACGCCCCGAAACGCTCCTTCTCTTCGTCGGTGAACGCCTCGTAGGCGGCGTACGAGTTCGCGAACTCGGTCTCGCCGCCGGTCTCGGCGACCTGCTTGGCGGAGAGCACGGTGGCCTTCTGCGGGCACTCGTCGTTGGTGGGCGTGCATCCGTCGATGTGCCAGTCGAACGTGGCCCGCAGATAGTCCGCCGAGGCGTTCTTCGACTTGTCGAGCGTCACGGGGTAGATGCCGGCGACCGGATGGTGGCCGTCCGACGAGTGGTCGATCTCGCCGAGGCGCCGGCAGAACGCCACCTGAGCCTCCGGCGTCAGCCCGAGCCCGGGGAACACCAGTACACCGTTGTCCTCCAACGCATCCAGAATCGTGGCGCCCAGCGCGTCGTCGTGGGCCAGCGCGTCGGAGTCGACGTCGGTCACCTCCGCGCCGACCGATGCGGTCAGCTTGTTGATGGTGAGCAGGCTCATGGTGTCTCCTTCGTCATGGCACCGGCGCGCTCACGCGGTTCATCACCGCGTCGGCGGAGTCGGCGGGTTTCTGGGTACCGAACACCTCGACGGCCATCGACACCATGATCATCGAGTAGATGAGATGCAGCAGGTTCAGCACGTCTTCGGGCAGGTCGTCGAGCGGGAACTTGTCGCAGTAGTCGATCGCTTCCTCGAAGCGCGGCGTGAACGCGTCGTAGAACTCCCGGATCTGCGACATCGGGGTGGCCATCCGGGTGGCCCACCTCTCGGCTTCGGTTGGCAGGCACCACGTCTCGGCGAACGATTCGAACTCCGCGAACGCACTGGGCAGACGCGTCATGGTCACACCCCCACCGGTGAGCGTTCGGCCTTGTACTCCTCGACCCACTTGACGGCCTCGTGGTGCAGGTGGCGCACCAGGATCTCCTGATCGCTGAGCGGATAGTCGTCGACGATCGGCTCCCCCAGGCCGTACTCCAGCGCCGCCTGGGTGCCGCCGAGCATTCCGGCGTCCTGCAGCGCGAACTCCTTGAGCACCACCGAAGCGACCTCGTGTTCGATGCGCTCGCGCACGGTGCGGGCGGGATGGAATGCGTTGTACGCCTCGAACTTATGGGTGTTGTGCGACGTCGGCCAGTACCGGTACAGCAGATACCAGCCGTGATAGATGAGAATCTCCAGATTCGGGAAGATCTGGAAATTGGTGATACCCCAGGGTTCGATGCCACCGGGGTTCAGGCCGGCCGACTGATGCGTCTCGGGGGTGCGCCACGGCCCGACAAGCCCAGAGCGCGTGACCCGTTCGACCGGATACATGTACTCCGGGTCGAGCAGCCAGCGCCGGGTGCCCGCCGTCGACACCAGGCGGTGTGGTCCGTCGATCTGGAAATGACCGCATTCGAACGTCGCGTTCGGCTGGCGCACCGCGCTGGGCACCTGCTGCGAGTGCAGCGAGGGCACGTGGTAGTACTCCTGGAACGCGTCGGCGAAGATCTTCCAGTTGCTGTTGTTGCGCGCCTCGAATTCGTAACGCTCGGTCATCAATTCGAACGGATAGTCGTCGAGCGCGGTGATCATCGGGCCGAGGAACTCGCGCAGCGTCCACCGCGGTTCGGGATCGAAGTTGATGAAGATGAACCCGTTCCAGACATCGCACTGCACCGGCTTCAACCCGTGCCGCTGGTGGTCCAGGCCGAAGAACTCGCCCTCCTGCTGCACGAAGGTCAGATCGCCCTTGAGGTCATAGCGCCACCCGTGATACTTGCAGGTGAACTGTCGACAGGTGCCCTTGACCTCTTCGTGGGGAAAGTCGTTCCACACCAACTTGTTTCCGCGGTGACGGCATATGTTGTAGAAGGCGCGGATCTGCTGATCCTTGCCCCGTACCACGATCACCGACGTCTTGGCGGCGTCGATCTCCTTGGTCAGGTAGCTTCCGACGTGCGGCAGCTCCTCGACACGCGCGACGTTGAGCCAGGCGCGTTTGAAGACCGCTTCGCGTTCGAGCTCGTAGAACTCCGGCGAGATCGAGTCGCGGAACGAGATCGGTCCGGTCCCCAGCTGCGGATAATGCTCAGTCCAGCTGCCCTCGGCCGGCTTGGGCCACTTAGCCATGGAAACCTCCGTGTCGTGTTTGGTATGCGGAAAGCGGGGCGGCCATCACAGCACCGACCCGCCGTTGACGCCGAGAATCTGACCGGTGATGAAACCGGCCTCCTCAGAGCACAGGAAGCCCACGGCCGCGGCGATGTCGTCGCCGGTGCCGAGGTGGCCGAGCGGGACCGTCGCGGCCATCTGCTCGTTCGACGGCAGGTGTCCGGACTGCTGACCGGCATGCTGCATCGGTGTCTCGATGGCCGACGGCGGGATATTGTTGACCGTGATCCCGGCCGGGCCGTACTCGCGCGCAAGCGATTTGGTCAGCGAGAGCAGTGCGCCCTTGGACGCGGCATAGTGCGCCATCCGGGGAGAGCCGCGCTGCGCACTGGACGACGAGATCATCACGATGCGACCCCAGCCCGCGTCGAGCATGTCGGGCACGGCCACCTGACAGCAGTGGAACGTTCCGGTGAGGTTGACGTCGATGAGCCGCTGCCACGCCTGGGGCGTGATGTCGGTGAAAGGCGCCCAGTCCACGGCACCGGCGCTGGTGACCAGGATGTGCACCGGCCCCAGCTCGCTCCGCACTTTCGCGAAGGCCTCCTCGACCGCCGAACGATCGCTCACGTCGGCGGCCACCCCCAGAGCCGTCACGCCGTCCGCCCGCAGTTTCTCGGCGACCCGTTGGGCCGCTTCACCGTTGACGTCGAGTACGGCCACCTTGTGCCCACGACGGCCGAGCTCGTGGCACGTCGCCTCCCCCATGCCCGAGGCGCCCCCGGTCACCACCGCGACCCGGGTCATCGCGTCCGTCCCATCAGTCGACCTCGTCTTCTACTCATAGATCATGTGGACCGTTCGGCTCGTCGGCAGCGACTGGCATGTCAGCACCCAACCTTCGGCCACTTCGTCGTCATCGAGCGCATCGTTGTTCAGCATGCGGGCGCTTCCGGACACGATCCGCGCCATACACGTTCCGCATGAACCCGTCTCACATGACGAGGGCGCACGCAACCCCGCCATGCGCGCGGTCTGCAGCAGCGTGTTACCCGACCGGTAGGGCGCGGTGGTGGTCTTGCGATCGAGTTCGATGACCACCTCCTCGGTCTGCTCCGAGGTGGCGGCGACCTCGTCGGAAACCGGTGCCACCGTGAACCGTTCGAGGTGAAGCCGCTCGCGCGGCACGCCCATGCCCAACACCGTGTTCTCCACGGTGTCCATGAACGGCCCAGGACCGCAGATGTAGTAGTCGACGTCACCGCTCGCCGATGCGAATGCCTCGACCGCCGCGGCCTGCACGACGCCGGCTTCGTCGTCGAAGTGGTTGGTCACCGACAGGCGCTCGGTGTTGGCGGCGGCCAGCGCTGTGAGTGGCTCGCCGAAGATCACCGAATCGCGGCTTCTGTTGGCGTAGAACAGCCTGACGCGCCTGCGGGTGCTCACCAACGCCGAGCCGATCAGCGAAAAGATCGGGGTGATACCGCTGCCGCCGGCGAATGCGACGATGTCGCGCTCGGTGTCGCCGAGCAGGAATCGACCGTCGGGTGGCGAAGCGTGGATCTCGACGCCGACCTGCGCGGTGTCGTTGAGCCAGTTCGAGACCAGCCCACCCGGGTCGCGCTTGACGGTGATCTGCAGGTCGTTGCCGTTATGCGGGCACGACGACATCGAGTAGCAGCGCCGGTGGTCGTCTCCGTCCACCCTGACCTGCAGCGTCAGGAACTGACCCGCCTTGTAGACGAAGCGATCGGAGCAGTCCGCCGGAACATCGAGAACCAGCGACACGGCGTCGCTGGTTTCGTGCACCACACGTTTGATGCGCAGTGGGGCGAACTCGGCGTCGGACATCGTCACCACAGTATCAAGTACTTGCGATTGATCTCAAGCACTTGATGCGGCCCCGTGTGCGGGTGACGTAGCGTGACCGGATGCAACGGCATCGCGTCATCGCATGGGGCACCGGCGCCGTGGGCGTCGAGATGATCACCGCGGTGCTGGACAACCGGTCGGCGTTCGATCTGGTCGGGGCGCGTGTGTATTCCGCGGACAAGGACGGTGTCGACGTCGGCACGCTGGCCGGCCGCGACCCGATCGGCGTCGCCGCCACCACCGACGTGGACCGGATACTCGCCCTCGATGCCGATTGCGTGCTGTACGCGCCCCGAAACACCGATGTCGACGAGGTGTGCGCGATCCTGGCCAGCGGCAAGAACGTGGCCACGACCGCATTCCTGTTCCACCCGCGTCGCACCCGGCCTGCGGACCGCGATCGGTTGCTCGACGCGTGCAAGACCGGCAACAGCACCGTGCACGGAAGCGGCCTGAATCCGGGCAACCTGTCCGGCGTGCTGCCGTTGGCGTTGTCGGGGATGAGCCGCACCATCGACAGGATCACCCTGCAGGAGCGCGCCGACTGGTCGGTCTACGACAGCACGGCGATCACGTTCGACAACATGTGCTTCGGAGAACCCGTCGAGACCATCAGCCCCACGGGCACCGACTTCCTCGCGTTCAACAGCGCGATCTTCAGCGAGCAGGTCTGGCTCATCGCCGATGCGCTCCACGCGGGCATCGACGAGGTGACCGCCTCGGTCGACGCCGTCGCGGCCACGTCCGACCATCAGATCTTCGATCGCGTCCTGGCCGCGGGAACGACGGCGGGCCAACGGTGGACCTGGTCGGGCCGACGCGACGGTGAGACGTTGGTCGAGATCGAGACGCTGTGGACGGTCGGCAACGAGTACCCCACGCATTGGCCGAAGCCACAACACGGTTGGACGCTGACCATCGAGGGTGATCCCTCGATGCGCACCCACTTCTTCTCGCTCGCCAGCTTCAGCCGCGATGCGAGCATGGCCGAGCACGTGCAGTCGGCGAATGTGGCGACGGCGATGCAGGTGCTCAACGCGGTGCCGGCGATCGTCGCCGCGCCCGCTGGATTCGCGACGATCTCGGATCTTCCGTTGATTCACAGCCACATCGGTTTCGGCAACGGCTGAGTCGATCAGTCGCCGATGTGGTCATCGGCCATCGTGTGCCCGGTACCCTTCACGACCACCCGGGCCAGCAGGTCACGCAGCGTCTGCTGCTCTTCTTCGGTGAGGACGCCGAAGACGGCTTCGTGGGCGGCGATGGCATCGCTGACGACCGCGCCCGCGACCTTGCGTCCCTCAGAGGTCAGGTACGCCTTCAGGATTCGCGCGTGTTGCGGATCGGGTTTACGTTCGACCAGCCCCCGCTGCTCAAGAGACTTGACGGCCAGTTGCACCCCCTGCGGGGTGATCAGCAGTCGGCGCGCGAGTTCGGCTCCGGACAGTCCGGGCTCATTGGCCAGTTGACGCAGCACACCGATCTGGGCGGTGCTGACGCCGTGCTGGCCGACCGCGTCGTTGACGGCGGTCAGCGCGAAGTACCAGGCCTGCTTCAGATGCCACAGGGTGTTGTCGCCGAGTTCCATGCCCAGCTCTGGGTTTGTCTCCCTAGCCACCGCCGTCACCCCCTTCGTGCTTGTAGACGTGACCGTCCTTCATCACGAAGCACACATCCAGGGTGGCGGCGATGTCGGTCAGATTCCCGGGCACCGCGATGATGTCGGCGAGGTAGCCGGGCGCCAAGCGGCCCAGCTCGTCGTCGGCCTCGATCAGCTCGGCGCTGGTCACGGTGGCGGCGCGGATCGCCTGCATCGGCGTCATGCCCCGTTCGACGAGCGCACACAGTTCCTTGGCGTTCTGTCCGTGCGGGATCGCCGGGGCATCGGTGCCGCAGGCGATGCGCACACCGGCCGCAATGGCCTTGGGCAGCATGGCCTGTGCCCGGGGGAACACCTCCTCGGCCTTCTTGCGCAGCTCGGGCGCGATGCGGTCGATGGCCATCGCCTGGGTCAAGTAGGTGGTCGAGACGAGGAAGGTGCCGGTGTCGGCCATCAGTCGGATCGTGTCGTCGCTGGCGAGGAATCCGTGCTCGATGCAATCGATGCCTGCCTTGATGCACGCACGGATCGCGCTGTCCCCTATCGCATGTGCGGCGACGCGGACGCCGGCACGGTGTGCCTCGTCGGCGATGGCGGCGAGTTCCGCGTCGGAGTACTGCTGCGCGCCGGGAGCGGTGCTGTGCGACATCACCCCGCCGGAGGCCGACACCTTGATCAGCTTGGCGCCGTGGCGGACCTGGTAGCGCACGCACGCGCGCACGTCGTCGACGCCGTTGGCGATGCCCTCGGCCACCGACAATGGCATGATCCCCGGAGCCAGCCGCTGGAACACCGTCGGATCGAGATGGCCGCCGTACGGGGTGACCGCGTGCCCGGCGGGGTAGATCCGGGGGCCGACGTGCCAACCCTGGTCTATCGCCCGCTGCAACGCGACGTCGAGCAGGTAGCCGCCCGTCTTGACCATGAGGCCGAGGTTGCGCACGCTGGTGAAGCCGGCCTCCAGCGTCTTGCGGGCGTTGACCGCCCCGCGCAGCGTGCGATAAACGGGATCGTCCTGCACACCGTGCATCGGGCTGGGCAAGCCCTCGGGACCGCCGGGGCCTCCGATGAGGAGGTTGAGCTCCATGTCCATCAGTCCCGGCAGCAGCGTCACGTCACCGAGGTCGATCTCGGTCGCCGAATCGACTTGAGATTCCGGTGGATTGACCGCGGCGATGCGGTTGTCCTCGACGATCACCACGGCCGGCGAGCGCACCTCACCGGCCTCGACGTCGGCCCAGCGCGCGGCGCGCAGGACGATTCGCTCGTGACCCGTCACGGAACCGGTTCGGAAACGCAGTCGAGCGTCGTGGCACCCGAATCGGGGACCTTCGGTTGCTTCCAGCACTCGACCGGAAAGGAGACCTGAATCATCGAGTACAGCAGATGCATCAGGTTGAGCACGTCCTCGGGCAGGTCGTCCAACGAGAACTTGTCGCAGTAGGCGATGGCCTCCTCGGCGCGCGCGGTGATCGCGTCGTAGAAGGCCTGCATCTCGGTCATTGTCGAGGACAGCCGCTTGGCATAGCGTTCGGCTTCGGAGCCCAGGCACCAGTCCGAAAACTGTTCCAGGTCGGCGAATTCGGGTGGCAACTTGGCGTCCGTCATCTCACACACCCGCCGTGTTGCGCTCGTAGTTCTCCACCCAGGCCGCGGTCTCCTTGTGCAGGTGGCGGATCAGCACCTCCTGGTCACAGAGCAGGAAGTCGTCGAGAACCCGCGACTCGATCATCGACTGGGTGGCCTCCAGCGTGTTGGCGTCCTGCAGCCCGTATTCCTTGAACGACACCGCGGCCAGTTCCTGCGCGATGCGTTCCCGGGGGGTGCGCGGTTGCGGGAAATAGACGGTGCCCTCGAACAGGTGCGTGTTGTAGGACGTCGGCCAGTAGTGGTAGGTCAGGTACCAGCCCTGCCCCCAGAACAAGATCACGAAGTTCGGGAACAACTGGAACGAATCAAGGCCCCACGGATCGCATTTCGCCGGGTTCAAGCCGGGAGGCATCTCCCCCAGATCCGGTTTGTCCCAGGGGCCGAACAGTCCGCTCTGGCAGATGTCCTCGATCGGCTTGCGCATCTCGTCGGCCATCTCCCACGCGCGCACACCCGAGGTGCTGACCAGTCGGTGCGGCCCCTCGATGCGGTAGTGCGGAGCCTCGAAGCCGGCCTCGGCGGCGGCCTTCGAGTAGGCGGTCGGCGACTGGTTCGCGTGCAGCACCGGTGCGTGATAGAACTCCTGGAACGCGTCCATGTAGAGCTTCCAGTTCGCCTTGACCTCGGACCGGTAGTAGAACCGCGACGTCATCTTGTCGAACGGGTAGCCCTCCAAGTTGGTGATCATCGGACCGAGGAACTCGCGCAACGACTGTTCGGGCTCCTTGCCGAAGTTGACGAAGATGAACCCCTCCCAGACCTCACAGTGCACCGGCACCAGCCCGTAGCGGCTCTTGTCGAGGTTGAAGAACTCCCCCTCCTGCTGCACGAAGGTGAGGTTGCCGTCGAGGTCGTAGCGCCAGGCGTGGTACTTGCAGGTGAACTGCCTGCACACCCCGCTGGTCTCTTCGAGCGGCATGTCGTTCCACACCAGTTTGTTGCCGCGGTGCCGACAGATGTTGTGATACGCCTTGACCTCACCGGAGGTGGTCCGCACCACGATGATCGACGTGCCTGCGACCTTCAACTCCTTGGTGAAGTAGCTGCCTTTGCGCGGAACCTGTTCGGTCCGACCGACATTCAGCCACGCGCGCTTGAAGATCGCGTGGCGTTCCTTCTCGTAGAACTCCGGGCTGATGGAGTCCTCGTAGGAGACCGGATCGGTTCCCAGTTCGGGATAGTGCTCCGTCCAACTTCCTTCTGGCGGTTTGGGAAAGCGAGCCATTGCCTACTCCTGTCCGCCCGGCCTGGACCGTGCCGGGAGCTGCAGCGCCGACGGTATATGCTCCATGTCACAATCGCAAGTAGTTGATACAGACCGGCCGGGGCCGGGCAGCGTCACCGATTTCCGCACCGCGGTCGGGCTCCCATTCGGACCACAACCGTGGTGCAGACATCGGCGCGGAAGGGTGAGCAGACAATGCGATCGGACGAGTTGTTCATCGGCGGCCAATGGTCGCCAGCGAGCGCCGGAGACCACATCGAGGTCGTCTCCCCTCACACCGAGGAACCCGTCGCGCGTGTCGCCGCCGCCGGGCCCGCGGACATCGACAGGGCCGTCGCCGCCGCACGCTCCGCGTTCGACTCCGGTCCGTGGCCGCGCCTGACCCCCGCCGAACGCATCGCCGCCGTGCGCCGGCTGGCCGAGCGGTATGGCGAACGGCGCGGCGAGATGGCCGAGACCATCACCGCCGAGATCGGGGCGCCCATCAGCTTCGCCCAGCGCGCGCAGGTAGGACTGCCCACGATGATGATGTCGGCGTTCTGCGATCTGGCCGACACGTACCCGTGGGAGGAATCCCGCCCGGGGATGTATGGAACCGATATTCGTATCCGGCGCGAGCCGGTGGGCGTCGTCGCCGCCGTCGTGCCGTGGAACATGCCGCAGTTCCTGATCGTCACCAAGCTGATCCCGGCGCTGCTCGCCGGCTGCACCGTCGTGCTCAAACCGGCGGCCGAATCGCCGTTGAACGCACTGCTGCTCGCCGACATGATCGGCGAGGCCGGGCTGCCCGACGGCGTTGTCAGTGTGCTGCCCGGTGACCGGTCGGCGGGCGAGTACCTGGTGAAACATCGCGGGGTGGACAAGGTCTCGTTCACCGGGTCGACCGCGGCGGGCAAGGCGGTGGCCGCCGCGTGCGCCGTCGATCTGCGGCGCGTCAGCCTCGAACTCGGCGGCAAGTCGGCGGCCATCGTGCTCGCCGATGCCGATCCCGCGGCCGTCGCCGCAGGCGTCCGCTCGGCAAGCCTGTCCAACAGCGGTCAGATCTGCAACGCGCTCACCAGGATTCTGGTGCCTGCGGCACGTTCGGCTGAGTTCACCGATGCCCTGGCCGCCGAGATGACGTCGCTCATCGTGGGGGATCCGACGGATCCGGCCACACAGGTCGGACCGCTCGTCGCACAACGTCAGCAGGAGCGCGTGCGGGGCTATATCCAGACCGGCCGGTCCGAAGGCGCGCGCCTCGTCGTCGGGGGCGCCGACATGCCCGACGGGCTCGACCGTGGCTGGTATGTGAAGCCGACGCTGTTCGCCGACGCCGACAACGACATGACCATCGCGCGCGAAGAGATCTTCGGGCCCGTCCTGACCGTCATCGCCTATGCCGACGAGGACGAAGCGGTGGCGGTGGCCAACGACTCCGACTACGGCTTGGCAGGATCGGTGTGGACGACCGACACCGAGCGCGGAGTCGCCGTCGCCGAGCGCATCCGCACCGGGACGTTCGGCGTCAACCAGCGTTACACGATGGATCCGTTCGCCCCGTTCGGCGGCGTCAAGGACAGCGGATACGGCCGCGAACTCGGACGCGAGGGCATCGACGGGTACACCGACACCAAATCCATATCGATTGCCACAGCCTAGGTTTCGATCCGTTCCGGCGGCTCACGTCATGGGAATTTGATCGCCGAGACGTACATGTCGATGATCGGCCGGTACAGGTCGACGTCGTCGAGTTCACTGCCGAGCACGATGGCGTCGCTGGTGGCGATCAGCACCTGGGCGAACGTCAACGGCGAGATCACCAGGGTTGCGCCGAGCCGATCGATGCCGTCGACGATGAATTTCGCCAACGCCTCGACCACCTCCGCGCGCTTGCCGACCACGCGTTCTCGCGCATCCGGATTGCGCAGCAGGTACAACGTGAACTCGTGGCCGAGGGCAGCATGCTCGGCACCGCGATCCTGGCTCAGCTGACGCCACCGTTGCGCGATGTCGTCGCGCTCGCGGGCTCCCACCTGCTTCGACGACGACATCACCTCGGCGAAGTTGTCGAAGTAGCGCCGCCAGTAGCGGTCGCTGACGGCCAAGAACAGCTCTTCTTTGGTGGCGAAGTGCTTGTATATGGCGCCCTTCGTATAACCGGCCTCAAAGGCGATGTCGTCGACAGTGGCTGCCGTGAAACCCTTTTCGGCGAACACGTTCTCGGCCGCGTCCAGCAGCAGGGACCGGGTGTGCTCGAGCCGCCGCTCCCGGGTCCACCGCTCCGCCATGCCGGAATTCTGCCACAAGAATCTAAGATCCCATTGAGTTCTCCAGATACCGACCGGTATATTTCTCGAGATCGCGATGACGAGGCGCGATCGAGGAGGCGTCGTGAGCGAACTGTCGAACAAGCCATCCACTGAGTCGCTCAGCACAGTGGGACGACTCGAAGAGGCGTCGCCACGGCCGTCGAACCGGGTCAAGATCTGGGCGACCCTGGGCGGCGTGATCCTGGTCCTCCAGATCTACGTCTGGATCCGGTGGATCACCGGCCCGTACTTCACGCCGGTCGATCCCGGTCCGACGGAGCCGCCGACCTTCATGAAGGTCGCACTGATGATGTGGCAGATCGGTTCACCGGTGCTCTTCCCGGTCGCCATCTGGTGGTTCATCATCCGGCCCTGGCGACGCGAACGTCGCATCACGTTGGACGGCATGATCATGGTGTCCACGGGCCTGTTCTTCTTCCAGGACCCGCTGCTGAACTACATCAACACGTGGTGCACCTACAACGCGTGGGCGTTCAACATGGGGTCGTGGGCTCCGCACGTCCCGGGATGGCTCTCACCCGAGAGGCCGGGCGCCCAGGTGGCAGAACCGTTGGGCATCAACGTTTCCGGATACGCGTACGGCGTATTGCTGTGCACGATCCTGGGCTGCTGGGTCATGCGAAAGGCCCAGCAGCGGTGGCCGAATCTCGGCACCAAGGGTCTGATCGGCGTCGCCTTCGCGTGGGGTTTCGTGTTCGACTTCGTCATGGAGGGCCTGGTCCTGATGCCGCTGGGGATGTACACGTTCCCCGGTGCCATCCAGGCGCTCTCGATCAACGCGGGCACCTACTACCAGTGGCCGATCTATGAGGGTCTGATGTGGGGCGGCGTGCAGGCCGCGCTGTGCTGCCTGCGGTTCTTCACCGACGACCGCGGCCGCACAGTCGTCGAGCGCGGCCTGGACAACGTCCGGGGCGGATTCGCCAAACAGCAGTTCGTGCGTTTCCTCGCGATCTTCGCCGCCATCAGCGCATCGTTCTTCGTCTTCTACATCATCCCCGCGCAATTCATGGCGACCCATGCCGATCCGTGGCCCGAGGATGTGCAGAAGCGTTCGTATTTCACCTCAGGCTTGTGCGGCGAAGGTACCGACCGGCCGTGCCCCGACCCGTCGCTGCCGATCCCGACCAGACACTCGGGTTACATCAACACCGACGGCGAATTCGTGCTGCCGGAGGGCGTGGAGATGCCCGCCGTCATACCGCACGAGCGGAGCGAATGAGGTGTCGGCGAACAACCACGCTCCGACGCTCGAAAACCGGTCGCGGGCACCGTTCTACCGGCCCATCGGCGATGAGGTCGACGTGTTTCGTGCCGCGGCGCGGCGAGGTTCGCCGGTGCTGCTCAAGGGTCCCACCGGATGCGGTAAGACTCGGTTCGTCGAGGCGATGGCGCACGAACTGGGCCGCGAGTTGATCACCGTCGCCGGCCACGAGGACATGACGTCGGCCGATCTGGTGGGCCGGTTCCTGCTCAAGGGCGGCGAGACGGTCTGGGTCGACGGACCGTTGACCAGAGCCGTTCGGACAGGGGCGATCTGCTACCTCGACGAGATCGTCGAGGCACGCCAGGACACCACCGTCGTGATCCACCCACTGGCCGACCACCGCCGCGAACTGCCGGTCGACCGGCTCGGTACCACCCTGTCCGCGGCGCCCGGGTTTCAACTGGTGATCTCGTACAACCCCGGCTACCAGAGCGTGCTGAAGAACATCAAGGAGTCGACGCGCCAACGGTTCATCGCGATCGAACTCGACTTCCCTCCGCCCGAGGTGGAAGCCGAGATCGTCGCGCACGAGGCCGGAATCGACGCCGACACGGCACAGACCCTGGTGGCGATCGGCAACGCGATCCGCGGCATCGACGGCTCACCGCTACGCGAGGCGTCCTCGACGCGGATGCTCATCCTGGCCGGCGGCCTGGCTGCCGAGGGGCTCGGTCTGCGGCGCGCCGTGCAGGCCGCGATCGTGGAGGCGCTGTCCGACGACAGAGACGTCGTGCGCGCGCTCGGCGAACTCGTCGATGCGCTGCTACCGAGCCCGTGAGTGCCTCGGGCGCAGCCGGACTCGATCGGTTCCGGTTTCTGGCGACGTTCATCGCCGGTCGGTCGATCGACATCGCGGCTGCGCCGGAGGCCCAACCCGCCCACACCAACGGCACGGCCATCTTCGTCACCGGCAGCGGTTCGGACGAGCAGATTCGGCGGGAAGTGCTGTTGCACAGCGCGCTCATCGGGGCGGGCAGCCTGCAGGAGCCGTTGGTCCGTCCGTTGCGTGCGCGTCCGGCCCTCGCGCGTCGCTACCTGGCGGTCGAGGGACGCCGGGTGCTCGTCGACCTGGCCCGGCGGCTGCCGCTGGCCGCGGCCCTGGAACCCGAGGATCCGCATGGCTCCACATCGGCCGCCGAGTCCCTCGAAATCGCGCGTAGCCGAACACGAGTCAGCGAAGCGCCCGACTGGTTCGGCCTCCTCAAACCGTCGGCACTGCTGAGCACGGCCGCCGAACCGGGCGCCCGTGCCTCCGACGCCGACCTGCGGTTCACACCCGATCCGGCCGCCATACCGGTGGACGACGGAGACGATGACGACGACGAGGGACCGTCTGAGGAAAGCAAGATCCTCAAGATGTTCGACAACCCGCTGTTCAACTCGAAAACGGTCGGGGATTTCCTGCGCAAACTGCTCGGCACATCGGGATCGTCCGGCAACAGTGCCGGCGGGGATCCGCAGGCCGAAGCCGTGCGGCGGGTCCGCGCGGGCGGCCCGCACGCCAGGCCGCTGCCCCACCGGATCCACTTCACCGACGACGAACGCCCAGGTGCCGCCGTCGGGGTGGGCGGAGCGCTGCATCCCGAGTGGGACGTCTTCCGCCGCCGGTACCGGCCGGACTGGTGCCGGGTGATCGACTACCCCCTGACCACGCCCGCCGACGTCACCGCTGCCGCCGTCGCCCGCGACGACGTCCTGCGCCGCCGGCTTTCCCGGATCGGGTTGGGCCCCAGGGTGTTGCGGCGCCGACCCGACGGCGACGAACTCGACATCGAAGCCCTCGTCGACCTGTCCGTCGACCTGCGTTCCGGATTCTCCCCGCCTGAGCACATCTTCACCGAGCACCGCAAGGTCGCCAGGAACCTCGGGGTACTGATCCTGCTCGACGCGTCCGGTTCGGTAACCGACGCCGACCCGGACGGCCTGGCCGTACACGAGCACCAGCGGCGAGCGGCCGCCACACTGGCGGCCACGCTCGAGGACCTCGGCGATCGGGTCGCGGTCTACGCGTTCCGGTCCCGGGGCCGCCATGCGGTCCACCTTCCGACGATCAAGAAGTTCGATCAGCGCTTCGGGGCGGTCGGACGCGCTCGTCTCAACCAACTGCAACCGTCGAGCTACACCCGCCTCGGCGCGGCGATCCGCGGCGCGGCCGAGATCCTCAAGGAAGAGGCGGGCACCCCCAACAAGCTGTTGCTCGTCTTGTCCGACGGACACCCCTACGACGACGGTTACGAAGGTCGCTATGCGGAGGCCGACGCGCACAAGGCCCTCGAGGAACTGCGCGCCGACGGCGTTGCATGCCTGTGCCTTTCAATCGGTTCCTCAGCTAGTGCCGATGCGCTGGACCGCGTCTTCGGTTCCGTCGGCCATGCCGGTGCCGCCTCGTTGGCGGAGCTCAGCCCGCGGATGGACGAGTTGTTCATGGCGTCACTGCGGGACCTGGCGGCCCCCGCACCGCGCTGAGCGCCGGTTTTCTTCCGGGAAACGTCAGCGGGCAGGCAACCCCAGCACCCGCTGCGCGATGATGTTGCGCTGGATTTCCGACGCCCCGCCCGAAATGGTCCCGGCATAGGTGCTGATGTAACGGGTGAACCAGTCGGCCGTGAAAAGGCCTGGGCTGTAGGGGTTGTACGGCGCGGTGAGCCCCGGACTGCGTAAGCCTTCTGCGCCGGCGGCGTCGAGCGCATACCCGAGCGCCTTCTGCTCGGCCTCCGATCCGAACAGTTTCAACACCGAGACGCCGGGGATGTCGCGTTCACCCCGCGCCGCCTGCCCCAGTGCGACGGATCCGAGCAGGCGCAGCGCCTGATAGTCCATCGCAATGGTCGCGTAGCGGTCCTGGTTCACCGCTCCCGCCGGGCGGAAGTCCTGCAGTAGTTGATCCAGCCGGTTGGCGAACGCCATCCACATCATGGTGCGTTCGTGGCCCAGCGATCCGTTGGCCACGCGCCAACCCTCATGCAGAGGACCGACGAGATTCTCGGCGGGCACCCGAACGCCGGAGAAGAACACCTCGTTGAAGTCCAGGTCCTCACGGCTGTACACCGAAGCGAACGGCCTGCGCTCGACTCCGGGTAGGTCGGTGGGGATCAACAGCGCGCTGATCCCCTTGTGCTTGGGGGCATCCGGGTCGGTGCGCACGAACGCGAGGATGACATCGGCGTCGTGTGCGCCCGAAGTCCAGACCTTCTGCCCGTCGACGATGAAAACCTCACCGTCGCGCACCGCTCGCGTCGCCAGGCCCGCCAGGTCCGAACCGGCCCCGGGTTCGCTCATGCCCAGCGATGCGGTCATCTCGGCACGCAGAATCGGCACCGCCCACCGCTGCTTCTGCTCCTCGGTGCCGAAGGACAGCAGCGACGCGGCGATGATCCCGACGCCCTGCGGATTGAACGCGTGGTAGATCCGACGCCGCGCCAGCTCCTCGCGGTGGACGAACTGTTCGAGCACGCCCGCGTTGCGGCCACCGAACTGCGGCGGGTTTCCCGGCAGCAACCATCCGTGATCGAACAGCAGCCGCTGCCAACGGCGTGCCCACTGCGGCACATGGGCCGTCGATCGGGACCGCTCCGCCGCCTCGGCCTGCGGCGGCAGATGCTCGTCGAGGAAGGCGACGAACTCCGCGCGGAACGCCTCCACCTCGGCATCGAAGGTGAGCTGCATCCCGCCAACATATCAAGTACTTAACATTTGACGCGCGGTGCGCTAAGACTTAAGGGATGCTCGACGGCGAGAAGATCCTGATCACCGGCGCCACCGGCAAGATCGCGTTCCCCTTGGCGCGGAAGCTGGCACGCAACAACGAGGTGTGGGGTGCAGCCCGGCTGCGCGAGCCGGCCGGCCGCGACAGGCTGAGCGCCGCCGGTGTCATTCCGGTCGCCCTCGACATCGGCGACGGCGACTTCTCCGCGCTGCCCGAGGATTTCACCTATGTCTTCCACGCCGCGGTCGATCCCGGAGCCGAGGACTGGACGCGCTGCCTGGAGACGAACGCTCAGCGTTCGGGCGACCTGCTGCACCGGTACCGCGCCGCGAAAGGCTTCGTACTGTGTTCGACCGGCTCGATCTACGCGTACCAGGGTCAGCGGCCGCTGATCGAATCCGATCCGCCCGGGGTGCCGTTGCGGGCGAACTACAGCTTCTCCAAGGTCGCCGCCGAGGCGGTCTGCACGTGGGTCGCCCGACAGTACGAGATTCCGTTGACCATCATCAGGATCTGTTCCACCTACGGGCCCGAAGGCGGCGCCCCCGCCGACCGTCTCGACGCGATGCTGGCTCGGCGACCGATAAGGCTGCACCCGGACCGGCCGAACAACTACAACCCGATCTACGAGGACGACTACGTCGCGCTGGGGATCAGGGCGATGGAGGCAGCCGACACGCCACCGGTCGTGGTGAACTGGGCCGGCAGCGAGACGGTCAGCGTCGAGGAGTACTGCGCGTACATGGGAGAACTGGTCGGCGTCGATCCGATCTTCGAGTACACGCCAGAGGCCCACACGCCGTTGTGGCCCGACGTCAACCGCATGCACGAGGTACTGGGGCGCACGACGGTCGGCTGGCGCGACGGTTTCCGCCGGATGATCGAGGCCCGCCACCCCGAAATCCCGCTGCCACAGCCGGATTCAGTGTAGAGGAGACGTCGATGCAACTGCCGGGCAGACCGTCGGACGAGGTGCCCGAGGTGCTCGCCAACGGAGACGGGGACATCACCACCGTGTTCGTCTCGATGGCGCGACGCCATCCCGACGGCGCGGACGCGGACTATCTGCGCTGGCACACCCTGGACCATCGGCCCGAACAGCACCGGATGCCGGCGGTGCGCGCATCCCTGCGCCTGGTGTCCACGCCGCAGTGCCGCGTCGCACGCGCAACTGGTGAAACTCCCTACGACGAGATCGATCACGTGATGACGTACTTCTTCACCGGGGTCGAGGGCATGGAACCGTTCCTCGCGCTGTCCAAGGCGCTCGGTGATGCGGGCCGCAAACTGCCGCTGCTGCCGCCCGTCGAACGCGGTGTGTACGACGTCCGGCGGCGCGCCGCAGCGCCACGGATCAAGGCCGGCGCCGACGTGCTGCCGTGGTGGCCGAATCGAGGCGTGTATCTACTGCTGGAACGCGGCGCAGCTTCTCCGGACGAACTGGTGGACGTCGACGGGGTGGCGGGCGCGTGGGCGGCGACGTCGCTGCCCGTCGAGGGCCGTCTGGCCAGTGCCCCTGCCGGGCAGACGATTACGTACTGCTTCCTCGACGACGACCCCGTGGCGGTCGCGGAGCGGCTCCGACCGGTGCTGCAGGTCCGATGGGACGGCGATGGCGTCGAACCGCTTTTCGCCGCACCGTTTCACACCGTCGTCCCCTACGAATGGGACCGCTATGTGCCGTGACCGGAGGTATGAATGCGCATCGGATTGATGGTCGGCTCCGACAAGGAGCGCCCACGCAGCGATCGGCTCAGTGGACTGATCGACGACGGAAGAGCCGCCGAGAAGCAGGGTTTCGCGACCTTCTGGATGCCGCAGGTGCCCGGTTATCTCGACGCGATGACGGCCGTGGCGTTACTCGGAAACGCTACCGACCGCATCGAGATCGGAACCGCCGTGGTGCCGATCCAGACCCGCCATCCGCTCATCATGGCCCAACAGGCACTGACCACTCAGATCGCCTGCGAGGGACGGTTCACGCTGGGGATCGGTCCCTCGCACCACTGGATCATCGCCGACCAGCTCGGCCTGCCGTACGACAAACCCGCGCGGCTGGTGCGCGACTACCTCGAGGTGCTCGACGCCGCGTTCAGCGGACCTGGCGCGATCGCCGTCGACAACGACACCTACCACATACACAGCCCCGTCGACGTCACCGATGCCTTCACCGTGCCGGTGTTGGTGGCGGCGCTCGGCCCGACGATGCTCCGGATCGCCGGCGAACGCACCGGTGGAACCATCCTGTGGATGGCCGACGAACGCGCGATCGGCGACTACGTGGCGCCGCGCATCACCGCAGCGGCGAAAGAGGCGGGCCGAGAAGGTGTCCGCATCGTGGCCGGTGTCCCCGTCGCGCTGTGCGCCGACGGTGAAGTCGACGATGCCCGGGCGTACGCGAGCGAGGTGCTGGGGCACGCCGACTTCTCCCCCAACTACGTACGCCTGCTCGAACAGGGTGACGCAGAGGACGTCGGCGACACCATGGCGGCGGGCGACGAGGCGACCGTTGAGGCGCGGCTGCGCAGCTACCGCGACGCCGGCGTCACCGATCTGGCAGCGCGCGTGGTTCCGCTCGGACAGGATGCCGCCCAGCGTCAGGCGTCGCGCAGGCGCACTCAGGAGTTCGTCGCGTCGCTGGCTTCGGAGTTCGCCTCAGGGACATAGCTTCCCATGAACTCGATGGGCACCCCGCCCATCGTGCAGAAGAACAGGTCCACGCCAGGCACACCGGTGTCCAGCATCGTGACGTCGTCAACGAAGGCGCCGGCCTTCGCGCGTGTTTCGGCGAAGTCGGGTGCCATGAACGACAGTGCTGCCAACCCCTCGGGCACGAGTTCACGAAGGTGCTCGGGAACGTCGAGCACCTCGATGAGCCCCGTGTCGCCGGTGCCGAGCATGGTGACCTCCGCACCGTCCGACGCCGGCCATCCAAGCGTCTTCTGCAGCACCTCACCGGGGACGTGCATCCGAAACTGCACCGCCATCCCCATCACCTCGGTCAGGAACGCGGTGAAGGTGTTCGCGGAATGGCTGCGCATGACGACGTGGTGCAGGTTGGGCATGTCTCGCCTTTCGTGGGTCTACGACCCCAGCATGATCAGGCCGCCGTCGACGGCGACGAGTTGTCCTGTCACGAAATGTGACCCCTCGCTGCAGAAGAACACCAGCGCGGGGCCGAGATCACGAACGGGGTCACCAAGTGCTCTGCCGAGCGGGATCGAGGTCTTCAGCTGCTCATCCATGAATTCGGCTGCCGGTCCGAGGAATTCGCGCAGCCGGTCGGCGCCCGGTGTCTGTACCGCGGGCGCCAGCGCGATCACCGACACCTTCTCGGCGGCCCATGCCCTGGCCGCCGAGCGTGTCCACGCGGCCACCGCCCCCTTCGTCGCCGCATATACCGCCGAGAGCGGACTGCCCATCACCGCCTCGGCGGATCCGAAGTTGATGATGCGCCCGCCGCCGTTCTCCCGCATCACCGCATACGCCGACTGATTGGTCAGGATCGTGGCCTTGACGTTGGTGTCGAAGAGGATCTCGATGTCGTCGGTGGTGATCTGACCGGGGATGCCCGGTTGCCACAGTCCGGCCGCGTTGAGCAGTACGTCGAGTCCACCCATCTCGTCGGCGACGGCCTGCACGGTCCGGTCGACCGCTTCGGCGTCACGCACGTCGCAGTGCACCCAGGACACGCCGGGCACGTCGGGTGGCGCCGTGGTGTGGCGGGTGGCCACTACGCGTGCGCCGGCCTCGGTCAGCACGCGCACCGCGGCCGCGCCGATGCCCGTGGCACCGGGGGCCACCAAGATGCGCCTGCCGTCCAGTGTCGCGACCATCATTAGATAGTTGGACAAACGTCAACTATTTGCAAGCCTCAATTGCCCTGTTACAGTGCCGGAGTGTCCAAGGCCAGCGGCGAAGTCATAGCTGGCGCTGGTCAACGGCGCGCGTCATTTCAGCGGGCTCGTTCGCATGAGACGAAGCGCGCGCTCGTACAAGCGGCCATGGCGTTGTGGCGCACGAACGGGTATGCCAAGACGACCGTCGCCGACATCTGCCGGGCCGCGGGCGTGTCAAGGGGCCTGTTCTACTTCTACTTTCCGGGCAAAGAGGACATCCTCTTCGAGGTCGGTCTGCTGTCGACCCGGTCGGCGCAGAACAAGGTGCGCATGCTGTTGCGCGCCGACTACGACGTCGAGGCGGTCATCGGTGAGGCGTTACGCAGCCTCGAACGGTCGATGGCGCGCAATCCGCGCGAACTGATCATCCAGACGATCCTCGAGGGTTACCGGCATGAACACCGGATCCTCGCGGGTGAGGCCGTCGGCGAGACCGCCGACGCCGACATGTTCGGCGAATTGTTCTCCCGGGCGCAGCGGGACCGGAAAATCGGTGCGCATGTCGACGTCGAGCACCTCTCCCGTTTGGCGGGAATGCACGTCAGCGAAGGCGTCCGGCACTGGGCGAGCGGCACTTTCGGCGACCGGTCGTTCGCCGACGTCGTCACCGACGACATCGCGGCGCTGATCGCCGGGTTCAACACCAGAACACCGACGCCGCACACAGCTCAAGATTGATACAGCGCGAAAGGAGACCACGATGGCGTGGGATTTCGAGACCGACCCCGAGTACCAGAAGGTTCTCGACTGGGCCGACGAATTCGTCAGGGAGGAGGTCGAACCGCTCGACCTGGCGTTTCCCGACCAGCAGTTCGTGCCCCTGGACGCCAACCGCCGCAAGGTGATCGACCCACTCAAGGACGAAGTGCGTCGACGAGGGCTGTGGGCCACCCACCTCGGCCGCGAACTCGGCGGACAGGGTCACGGCCAGCTCAAGCTCGCGCTGCTCAACGAAATCCTCGGCCGTTCCCAGTGGGCACCGATCGTGTTCGGCTGTCAGGCACCCGACACCGGCAACGCCGAGATCATCGCCCACTACGGCACCGACGCCCAGAAGGAGCGCTATCTGCATCCGCTGCTGGAGGGTGAGATCTTCTCCTGTTACTCGATGACCGAACCACACGCCGGTGCCGATCCGACGCTGTTCAACACCACCGCCGTCCGTGACGGCGACGATTGGGTGATCAACGGTCAGAAGTTCTTCTCCTCCAACGCCAGGACCGCCTCGTTCCTGATCGTCATGGTCGTCACCAACCCCGACGTGAGCGCCTACCAGGGCATGTCGATGTTCCTGGTGCCCACCGACACCCCGGGCGTGAACATCGTCCGCAACGTCGGACTGCACGGCGAGCGTGACGACGAAGGTTCGCACGCGCTGATCCACTACGACAACGTGCGGGTGCCCGCGGATGCGCTGCTGGGCGGCGAAGGCCAGGCTTTCGTCATCGCCCAGACCCGCCTCGGCGGCGGCCGTATCCACCACGCGATGCGCACGATCGGACTGTCCCGCAAAGCGCTGGACATGATGTGCGAACGCGCGCTGAGCCGGGAGACGCAGGGCAGCAGGCTGTCTGAGAAGCAGTTCGTGCAGGGCTACATCGCGGACTCGTACGCACAGTTACTGCAGTTCCGGCTGATGGTGCTCTACACCGCATGGGAGATCGACAAGTACAACGACTACAAGAAGGTCCGCAAGGACATCGCCGCTGTCAAGGTTGTGATGCCGACGGTGCTGCACGATATCGCTTGGCGCGCAATGCAGGTCCACGGAGCGCTGGGCGTCACCAACGAGATGCCGTTCCTGGGCATGGTCACCGGCGCCGCGGTGATGGGACTGGCCGACGGGCCGACCGAGGTGCACAAGACGACGGTGGCCAAGCAGGTGCTGCGCGACTATGCGCCGAGCAATGACACATGGCCCAGCGAATGGATCCCGGCCAAGCGGGAGAAGGCCAGGGCGAAGTTCGCCGAGTATCTGGACCGTGAAGTGGGGAACCTGTGAGCGACACCACGATCGACGTTGCGCGGCTGACCGATTGGATGGACGCGGCGGAACTGCCCGGCAAGGGTGAGCCGCTGCAGACCCGGTTCTTGTCGGGCGGCACCCAGAACGTCATCTACGAGTTGCGCCGCGGGGAACACAGCTGTGTGCTGAGGATGCCGCCGCCGGGTGCCCCGCCCGACCGCGACAAGGGAATCCTGCGGGAGTGGCGCATCATCGAGGCGCTCGACGGCACCGACGTTCCCCATACCGAGGCCGTCGCGGTGTGTGAGGATGCCGCGGTGCTCGGCCGCCCGTTCTATTTGATGGGTTTCGTTGACGGGTGGTCGCCGATGGATCTCGACGATCGGAAGTGGCCCGAACCGTTCGACTCCGACTTGTCTGCGCGCGGGGACCTGGCGTATGAACTCGCCGAGGGCATCGCGCTGTTGTCCCAAGTTGACTGGAAGGCAAAGGGTCTGCACGATCTGGGTCGGCCCGACGGCTTTCACGAACGCCAGGTCGACCGCTGGACCGCGTTCTTCGAGCGCATCAAGGGCCGTGAGATCGACGGCCTCGACGTCGCCACCGACTGGCTGCGCACGCACCGCCCGCTGGACTACGTCCCCGGGCTCATGCACGGCGACTACCAGTTCGCCAACGTGATGTATCGGCACGAGGCTCCCGCGCGGCTCGCGGCGATCGTCGACTGGGAGATGGGCACCGTCGGGGACCCGAAGCTGGATCTGGGCTGGATGGTGCAGAGCTGGCCCGAGAACACCGCGGCACCGACGGATTCGGAAATGGGTTATGTCGACATGCGCGGGATGCCTTCGCGCGCAGCCGTAGTCGATCACTATGCGAAGGTGTCCGGGCGCCAGGTCGACGACCTCGACTACTACCTGGTGCTGGCGAAGTGGAAGCTCGCCATCGTGCTCGAACAGGGTTTCCAGCGCGCGGGCGACAACCCGAAGCTGCTCGCGTACGGCCCAGTCATCGTCGAGTTGATGCGCTCGGCCGCCGAGTTGGCCGAATCCAGCGACTATCAGTGACGCGGCCGGCGCCCGCCGAAATCAGCTGGCGGGCACCAGATCCGCGGCGACGGAGACCATCATCCCGCAGCGGAACATCTCGCAGCCGCTGACCTCGGCGGCTCCGGGATCGCCGGCTGCCGCCAGCGCCTTGGCCTTGAACGCTCTGGCCGCCGCGCTCAGGCGGTGCTCGACGGAATCGACGCTGCTGTCGAGCTCGGCGGGCACCCGCTCACCCCACAGGGTCACCTCGGTCGCACCCTGATCGAGCGCGTTGCGCACATGCTGGAGAACCCGCGCGTCGCGGTCGATCATGTTGGCCGCGACGGCGACGGTGGCCGGATGCGGCCGTTCCTCCCACTCCGCGAGAACCGTTTCCAGGTCGAGGGTCTCGGCTCCGAGGATCGTCAACGGGCGAACGTCTTCGTCACCACCGACGAGCACGGTGACGTCCCACCCGGCCATCACCCGGTCGTAGATCCAGCCGCCGGCATACTTCACCGCGTCCGTCACCGTCGGGGCAACGATGTCGAGCCGGTACCTCATGTCGAGCTCCGCGGCGCCAATTCGCGTCCCAGCGACTCGGCGTACCCCTTGAACACCTCGGCCAATTGAATCGATGGGTCGAGTAACCATAGGGTCTCCATTCCATAGGTGAAGGCGAGGATTTCCACGGCCTTGGTGGCCGCGTCGAGGTCTTGGCGGTACTTGCCGCTGCGCTGACCGCGCTCGATGATCGCGGTGATGATGTCGACCGCGTCGCGGTAACGCTTGACAAGGCGGTCGTGCAGCGGCGCGTCGGGCGCGATGTTCTCCACCAGCAGCACGGTGAAGGTCCCGACGAGTTCGGGCGCGCGGTCGAAGCGTTCGGGGACCCGGCCGAGCTCGGTGACAAGGTCGCCGGAGCGGTAGTCGGCGTGGATGGCGTCGTCGGCGTCACGGGCGTCGAGCACCGCGTTGAGGAGCTGCTCCTTGGACTCGAAGTGGTGCAGCAGACCAGCGGGCGTGACCCCGGCTTCCTTGGCGATCTGGGCCAGCGACGTGTTGCGCCACCCGTTGCGCGCGAGCAGGCGTTCGGCCACCGCGAGGATGCGCTGACGACGATCCTCGCCCTTGGCGAGGAGCGTGGCATACGGCCGCGCGGACTCCGTGGCGGACACCGAACTCCTTCGTTCAACCAACCTAGTGAACACACAGTAGGTAGGTTTGGGCGCTGTGACAAGCGTCTCAGCCAAAATCGGTTTAGACGGCCATCACATCAGCAGGTCAAGGGCTATTTCGACCGTCGGCCATCACCGCCGCGCCCGATTCCTACCGGCGCGTGAACTCGATGTGCAACTCCGTCAGCCCGCGCAGCAAAAAAGTCGGCTCGTAGGCGTAGCGGCGCTCACCGGCCGGACCGTGGGCAGACTCGCTGATCCGGATGTCGCGCATGCGTTCGAGCAACCTCTGCACGGTGATGCGGCCCTCCACTCGAGCCAGCGGCGCGCCCGCGCAGGAGTGGATCCCGCGACCGAACGCGATGTGCTCGCGCACGTTCTTGCGGTCCGGTCGGAACTCGTGCGGATCGTCGAACTTGCGTGGGTCTCGATTGGCGGCGCCGAGGCACAGCATCACGATCGTGCCTGCCTTCAGCGCCACCCCGCCCAGCGTGGTGCTCTTGCGGACGAGCCGGAAGTCGACCTTGGTCGGTGAGTGCATACGCAGCGCCTCTTCGATGAACGCCGGTATCCGCTCGGGGTGCTCGCGCAGCATCTGCTGGAAGTCCGGCCGGTCCCCGAGGGTCTGCACCGCCGCGCTGAGCAGCTTGGTGACGGTCTCCTGCCCCGCGGCGAACAGGAACGTCGCCGGCTTGACCACCTCGATCAGCTCCGGTGTCGAGCCGTCGGGGTACACCGCCGTGGCCATCCCCGACAGCACGTCGCCGCGCGGTTCGCGGCGACGCTCGGCGAGATAGCCGGCGAACTTGTCGTCGAGATACTGCAGCGGGTCGCGCCCCACCGGGGCGCCGTCGAGCGCGCCGACGCGCGTGCCGTAGCGCTCCTCGACGCCGAGCGCGGCCAGAAACTCCGGACGGTCCTCCTCGGGCACGCCGAGCAGGTCGATGATCGCCGACGTGGCGAAGGGCTTGGCGTATTCGGAGAGGAACTCGCAGCTCCCCTCTTCGGACTCCGGGCCGATGATCTGGTCGATCTGACTGTCGACCAGTTGCCACATGTAGTCCTCGTTCTCCTTGAGCCTGCGTGGTGTCAGGAGTTTGGTCAGCAGCGACCGGGCCCGCTCGTGGGCCGGCGGGTCCATCACGACCATGTGTTCGTGGATCGGAAACAGATGGCGGTGCGCCTCGATCTGTTCGGTGATGTCGTCGCCGTCGGGGACGAACGGCAGCGGCGGGAACGGCCCGCCGATCGCGTTGACCGCCGAGAAGGAGTCGTGATCCTTGAAGGCCGCCACCACTTCGGCGTAGCCGGTGACGGCGACGACGCCGTAGTTGGGTTCCCGAAACACCGCGCCCTGCCCGCGAAGGCGGTCCCAGTAGTCGTAGGGATCCTGACTGATCGCATGGTCGGAGAAGTAGTCCACCGAGGCGAGATCGGTCATCAACGGCCGTCCTTCCGGTCCTGGCGCCCGCAATCAATCTGATCGATCGATCAAACTGTTAGGATGCGCCATGCCTATCACGGGCCGTGACAGAGGGTCAAGCATTCGGGCGGAGGGTCCTTGATGCCGCGCGCCGAAAAGGTGAAACCAGCCGAAGCGGGAGCACGGCAACGCCTCATCGAGGCCACCGCGAAGGTCATGCGCGACGAGGGTTATGCCGCAGCGACGTCGCGACGCGTGGCCGCCGAAGCCGGGGTCAAACAGGCGCTGGTCTACTACTACTTCCCGACGATGGACGACCTGTTCGTCGAGGTGCTGCGGGCCGGCGCGGAGGCGTCCCTGGAGAACATGCGCGCGGCGCTCACCGACGACGACCCGTTGCGCACGCTGTGGCTGATCAACAGCGATCTGCGTCGGACCGGCCTGAACACCGAGTTCATGGCGTTGGCGAACCACCGCAAGGTGATTCGTGCCGAACTGAAGACGTATGCGGAGCGCGTACGCGACATCGAGACGGCCGCGGTCACCGTGGCCCTGCGTGCTCACGGCGTCGATCTCGACGACTACCCGCCGGTCGCCGTTTCGATGCTGATCGTGCAGATCGCGCGCAGCCTGTGCAACGAGGAGGCGGTCGGCGTCACGCTCGGACACGACGAGATGCGCGACTTCATGCAGCGCTGGATGCAATCGCTGACGGAATCGTTGACGACCGGCGGCTCGCGGCCTCCGCCTGGCTGACGCGGCATCCACAGAGCACATCACCGCGATGCGCTATCTCATGAGCCCCGACTGTTGACACGTGGGCCGATCGGTGCCACGCTCCTGATCGATCGACCAATATTTCGAGCGGCCAGAAGGTGGACACATGGGTGGACGAGTCGAGGGCAAAGTCGCGTTCGTGACCGGCGCGGCACGGGGTCAGGGCCGCAGCCACGCGGTGCGCCTCGCCGCAGAAGGCGCCGACATCATTGCCGTGGACGTCTGCAAGCAGATCTCCAGCAACGACGACATCCCCTGGGCGACACCGGATGACCTCGCCGAGACGGCCGACCTCGTCAAGAACCTGAACCGCCGCATCGTCACCGCCGAGGTCGACGTGCGTGACTACGACGCACTCAAGGCGGTCGTGGACGGCGGCGTCGAACAGTTGGGCCGACTCGACGTCGTCGTCGCCAACGCCGGCATCGGCAACGGCGGCGCAACGCTGGACAAGACCAGCGAAGACGACTGGCGCGACATGATCGACGTCAACCTCTCCGGCGTGTGGAAGACCGTGAAAGCCGCGGTCCCCCACATTCTTTCCGGCGGGCGTGGCGGTTCGATCATCCTGACCAGCTCGGTCGGCGGCCTCAAGCCCTACCCCCATACCGGCCACTACATCGCCGCCAAGCACGGCGTGATCGGCTTGATGCGCACGTTCGCCGTCGAACTGGGTCAGCACTCGATCCGGGTCAACGCCGTCTGTCCCACGAACGTGAACACGCCGCTGTTCATGAACGAGGGGACCATGAAGCTGTTCCGTCCCGATCTGGAGAATCCCGGACCCGACGATCTCGCCGTCGCAGCCCAGTTCATGCACGTGTTACCGGTTGGCTGGGTGGAGCCCGAGGATGTCAGCAACGCCGTCCTGTTCCTCGCATCGGACGAGTCGCGCTACGTCACGGGCCTTCCCGTGACGATCGACGCCGGCAGCATGCTCAAGTAGCCCGGGCGATTTCGGTGCAGTACGTATCGCTCAGCGACTCGAAGTGCACCCAAATCCCGTGATAGGAGTCCGTCGTGAAGCTTGTGTTCAACCTTCCGCACATGCTGCGGCTCAAGGCCATGATGCAGCCGTGGGAAGCATCGGTGACGGGTGCCGACCAGACGCGGATGGCCAGGTGCGCCGACGAGTGGGGCTACGACATGATCGCGGTGCCCGAGCATTTCGCGATCCCCAACGACCACGTCGAACTGTCCGGTCCGCACTATCTGCAGTCGACTGTCGCGCAGGCGTATCTCGCCGGTGCCACGCAGCGCATCATGCTTAATTCGTGCATCACGGTGCTGCCGCTGCAACATCCGATCGTATTGGCGAAGTCGCTGGCCACCGCCGACTGGATGAGCAGCGGCCGCATGATGGTGACGTTCGGAGTGGGCTGGCTGGAACGCGAATTCGACCTGCTCGGTGTGCCGTTCCGCGAACGCGGCCGCATCGCCGACGAATATCTGGCTGCGATCGTCGAACTGTGGACCAGTGACTCGCCCAGCTTCGACGGCACGTATGTGTCCTTCGATGACATCGCCTTCGAGCCCAAGCCGATTCAGAAGCCGCATCTGCCGATCTGGATCGGTGGCGATGCCGACGCGGCCCTGCGCAGGGCGGCGAAGTACGCGTCGGGTTGGTGGTCGTTTCTCACCCCGCCCGACAAGATCGCCGAGCGCCTCGGCTTCATCAAGTCCCAGCCGGGCTACGACGGACGCCCGTTCGACGTGGTGCACGGGCTGGGAACGAACCGGGTGGGCGAAGGCCACACCGTGCAGGACGACCCCGATGGCCGGCCGGGCATGAGCGCCGCCGAGATCGTCGACCGGTTGGGCTGGCTCGCGCAACAAGGCGTCACCGTCAGTGCGGTTCCCCTGCCACCCGTGAGCGGCGTCGACGAGTACCTCGACTACGCGCAGTGGGTCATCGAAGAAATCAACCCGCAGCTTCCCTAGTGATTTCGGTGCACTACGTATCGCTCAGCGACCCGAAGTGCACCGAAATCGCTAGAGGCCGAGCGACTTGGCGATGATCACCTTCATCACCTCACTGGTGCCGGCGTAGATGCGCGCAACGCGGGCGTCGGTGTACAACCGCGCGATCGGATACTCCATCATGTAGCCGTAGCCGCCGAACAACTGCAGACAGCGGTCCACGACACGCTGCTGCATCTCGGTGCAGAACAGCTTCACGCGGGCCGCATCCGCGCCCGACAACTCGCCGTCCACGTGCAGGGCCACCGCGCGATCCAGCATCGCCTGTGCGGCCTCGACCTCCGCCGAGCAGGCCGCCAACTCGAACTTCGTATTCTGGAATGACGCCACCGGAGTCCCGAATGCCTTGCGGCTCTTGGTGTACTCGATCGCAGCCGCGATCGCCGAGCGCGCCTGCGCGACCGATCCGACCGCGACGGTGAGCCGCTCCTGGGGCAGATTGTGGCCGAGGTAGCTGAAGGCCTCGCCTTCTGCGCCCAGCATGTTGGCTGCCGGCACGCGGACGTCGACGAACGAGAGTTCGGCGGTGTCCTGGACCTTGCAGCCCATTTTCTCCAGCTCGCGGCCTCGGGTGAACCCGGGCATTCCGTCCTCGACGACGAACAGTGTGAGCCCCTTGCGCCGGTTGTCGGGATCGGTCGAGGTCCGCGCCACCACGATCACCAGGTCAGCCTGCATACCGCCGGTGTTGAACGTCTTGGCGCCGTTGAGAATCCAGTCGTCACCGTCGCGGACCGCGGTGGTGCGCACACCGGCGAGATCGGATCCGGTGCCCGGTTCCGTCATCGCGACGGCGGTCAGCAGCTCACCGACGGCGAGTCCGGGAAACCACCGCTTCCGTTGCTCCTCGTTGGCATAGTGCAGGAAGTACGGGAGGATCACCTCGAGCTGGGTGCGCACGGTCGACAGCGTGACCAGTGCGCGCGCCGCCTCCTCTTGCAGCACAACGTTGTAGCGGTAGTCGGAGGTACCACCTCCGCCGTACTCCTCAGGGATGGCCATGCCGAGCATGCCCAGCGACCCCATCTGTTTGAAAACCTCGCGGGGCATGCGGCCGCCCTTCTCCCACTCGGGATAGTGCGGGACCACTTCCTTTTCGACGAAGTCACGGGCCAGTTCGCGGAACGCCTCATGGTCGTCGGTGAACAGGCTTCTCTGCACGCGGGTCCTCCCGTGAAGTCAGGCGACGTGTTGGGGCACCATCGCCAGCGATGGGTTCTATCAAGCCGCTAGGCGATGGTCGCTACGCGATGAGTTCGACCAACGTGGCGTTGGCGGTTCCGCCGCCCTCACACATGGTCTGCAGGCCGAACCGAATCCCGTTGTCGCGCATATGGTTGAGCATCCGCGTCATCAGCACCGCGCCCGAAGCCCCGAGTGGATGTCCCAATGCGATTGCCCCGCCGAGCGGGTTGAGTTTGTTCTCGTCGGCGCCGGTCTCGGCCAGCCATGCCAGCGGCACCGGCGCAAACGCCTCATTCACTTCGAACACACCGACCTCGTCGAGGGCCACTCCGGCCTTGTGCAGAACCTTCTCCGTCGCCGGGATCGGACCGGTCAGCATCAGCACCGGGTCGGCGCCGGTGACCGCACCAGCGCGGTAGCGCGCGATCGGGTTCAGGCCCAGCGCCACGGCGTTGTCGGCGGCCATCACCAGCAGTGCTGCGGCACCGTCGGAGATCTGTGACGAGTTACCCGCGTGGATGACGCCGTCGTCCTTGAACGCCGGCTTGAGCCCCGCGAGCTTCTCGACCGTGCTCCCCCGCCGCACGCCTTCGTCGGCGACGACGGGCTCACCGTCGGTGAACACCGGCATGATCTGCGATTCGAACGCACCCTTGTCCTGCGCGGCGGCAGCCAATTCGTGTGAGCGCACCGAGTACTCGTCAAGCCGGGTGCGCGAGAAGCCCCACTTCTGGGCGATCAACTCCGCCGAGATGCCCTGGTTGAAGGAGAAATCGGCGTAGCGCTCCAGGACTTTGGGGCCGTACGGCATACCGGTGGCGCGCGCCGAGCCGAGCGGCACCCGGCTCATCACCTCGACCCCTCCGGCGACCACGACGTCCTGCTGACCCGACATCACCGCGTGGACAGCGAAATCGAGCGCCTGCTGGCTGGATCCGCAGGCGCGATTGACCGTGGTGCCGGGGATGGTTTCGGGCCAGCCCGCCGCGAGCGCCGCATAGCGGCCGATGTTGCTGGACTGGTCGCCGACCTGAGAGACGCAACCCCACACCACGTCGTCGACGATGTCGGGATCGATACCCGCACGCTCCACCAGCGCGTTGAGCACGATCGCGGACAGGTCGGCGGCATGCATCTCCGACAGTCCGCCGTTGCGCTTGCCGACCGGCGTGCGCACGGCCTCCACGATTACGGTTTCACGCATTGTTCTTCTCCGATCCGGGCCCGAGCGCCCATCGACCAGTAAATACGGCCTCGCGTTTCCCGGCGAACGCGGCATAGGCCTCCGTCGAATCCGCGGTGGCGAAGTTGCCCGGTTGGGCGCGGGCCTCGTTGGCCAGCGCCTCCCGCAGCGTGGCGTTGGCCCCGTCGTTGAGCAGCGCCTTGCTCTGCGCCAGCGCGACCGGTGGGCCCGCTGCGAGCCGTGCCGCCAGATCCGCGACGAAGCCGTCGATCTCGTCCGTGGGCTTCACCCAGGTGACCAAGCCCAGCGTGTGGGCCTCCTCGGCGTCGATCATGTCGGCCAGCAGCACCAGGCGCTTCGCTTGCTGCAGACCCACCATCTTGGGCAGCAGCCATGAACCGCCGAGGTCGACCGACAGGCCGCGCTTCGAAAAGATCTGGCAGAACCGGGCTTCCGGTGTCGCCACCACGAAGTCACAGCCCAACGCCAGGTTCCAGCCCGCCCCGACGGCAACCCCGGTCACCTTGGCGATGGTGGGCACGGATAGTTCGTGCAGCGCCAGCGCGACGTCGGTGAGCCGGCGCAGCTTGTGCCGCGGGTGGATGTCCTCGGGTACGCCGATGTCGGCGCCCGAGCAGAACGCCCCACCCGCCCCGGTGATGACCAATGCGCGCAGCGCGGTGTCGCGCGCGGCCGCCCGCAGCGCATCGGCCAGCTCCTCCCACAGCTGCGCGTTGATCGCGTTCTTGCGGTCCGGCCGGTTCAGCGTCAGGGTCCGCACCCCGTCGCTGTCGGAGGTCAACAGCACGTCACCGCTCACGAGTACGCGGGTCCGATCACTCCGTCCGCGCGCAACCGCGCGAGATCTTCTGCCGTGAGGCCTAATTCGCCGAGGACGGTGTCGGTGTGCTCGCCCAGACCGGGCACCGCCCCCATCGGCTGTTCGAAGCCGGTGATCACCGGCGGCGGGCGCAGCGCGCGGATGTCTCCCTTGGGCGTGGCGACGGTGCGCCACCGGTCCCGAGCGGTGAGGTGGGGGTGCACGACGACCTCGCTGGGCACGTTGTATCGCGAGTTGCCGATTCCGGCGTCGTCGGCGATCTTCTGAATTTCGGCGAGATCACGTTGAGCACACCAGGATCCGATGGCCTCCTCGAGGATCTCGCGGTGGGCGCACCGGTCGGGGTTGGTGGCGAAGCGGGGATCCTCGGCGAGGTCGGGACGGTCGATGATCTCGCGGGCCACCCGCTGCCATTCCCGGTCGTTAGTGGTGCCCAGCACCACCGTCTGACCGTCGCGCGTCGGGAACGCCCCATAGGGCGCGACCGCCGGCGAGCCGACGCCGAGCGGTTCCTGGTCGATGCCCGAATGCTGGGTGTAGGTCAACTGATAACCCATCACGTCGGTCATCACGTCGAACAGGCTCAGCGCGACAGACGGACTCGCGGCCCCGGCATCGCCCCTGGCTCGTCCGACCAGCAGCGCCAGGATGGAGATCGCCGCATACAGGCCCGTCGAGAAGTCGGCCATCGCGGGTCCCGGTTTGGCCGGCATCCCCGGATAGCCGGTGACCGCGCACGATCCCGACTCCGCCTGCACGAGAAGGTCGTAGGCCCGTTTGTGCGAGATGGGACCACCAGGGCCGTACCCGTCGATCTCGACGGGGATCACGTTGGGGTGACGGGCCGCAAGGTCGGCCGGGGCCAGGCCCATCCGCGCGGTGGCTCCCGGCGCGAGGTTGGACACGAACGCGTCCGCCCGATCCAGCAGGCGGTGCAGAAGGTCCATACCCTCGGGCGCCTTGGTGTTCAGCGTCACCGACTCCTTACCGCGGTTGCACCAGACGAAGTGTGCGGCCAACCCACCGGGGCCGTTGACCACGTCGTCGTAGTCACGGGCGAAATCACCCCCCTTGGGGTTCTCCACCTTGATCACGCGGGCGCCGAAGTCAGCGAGCACCCGGGTGCACATCGGCGCGGCGACGGCCTGTTCCATCGCGACGACCGTGACGCCGCTCAGTGGCGCTGCGGCGCTCACATCACCATTCCGCCGTCGACCGGCAGCACCTGTCCGGTGATGTAGGACGCGGCGTCGGACGCCATGAACACGAACGCGCCGGCGACCTCCTCCGGGTCCGCCCACCGCTTCATCGGAATGCGGTTCATCATGTTCGCCGAGAACTTCTCATTGGTGCGAATGGTCTCGGTCATCGGGGTCGCTGCCAGCGGCGCCAGCGCGTTGACCATGATCTTCTTGGTGGCCAGTTCGCGCGCAAGGGATTTGGTGAACCCGATGATGCCCGCCTTGGCCGCCGAGTAGTTGACCTGGCCGAGCGTGCCCGTCAGGCCGGCCGCCGAGGTGACGTTGACGATGCGGCCGGTGCCGTCGGTCGGGATGTGCGGCAGCGCGGCCTGGGTGACGTTGAACGCGCCCATCACGTGGATGTCGAACAACAGGCGGAACGACTCCTGCGTCGTCTTCTCGAACATCGCCAGCTTGGTCACGCCCGCGTTGTTGATCAGGATGTGCAGGGCACCGTCGGCCAGAGCGGCCGCCTGTGCGGCAGCGGCATCGGCGGAGTCCCGATCGGCGACGTCGAGCGCGGTGGCCTCGGCGCGCCCACCGTCGGCTGAAATGCGTTGCGCCACCGCGGCTGCGGCGTCCTTGTCGATGTCGGTGACGAGCACCGCGGCGCCCGCGTGGGCCAGGGCCTGCGCGACCGCCGAGCCGATACCGCCGGCGGCACCGGTCACCAGCGCCGAACGGCCCGACAAGTCGAAATAGTTGACCATCAGTCAGGGCTCCATCGTCAGTAGCTGCGCGGCAGCCCGAGAACGTGCTCGCCGAGGAAGTTGAGGATCATCTCCTGGCTCACGGGTGCGATCTTCATCAGCCGCGACTCGCGGAAGTAGCGGGAGACGTGGTACTCCTCCGAGTAACCCATGCCGCCGTGCAATTGCAGGGCCCGGTCGGCCGCGCCGAAACCGGCGTCAGCACACAGGTACTTGGCCGTATTGGCTTCGCGCCCACACGCTTTGCCGTTGTCGTAGAGCCAGGTGGCCTTGCGCAGCACCAACTCGGCCGCATCGAGGCGGGCCAGGGAGTCGGCCAGCGGGAACTGCAGGCCCTGGTTCATCCCGATCGGCCGGTTGAACACATGCCGCTCGTTGCCGTACTTCACGGCCTTCTCCAGCGCGACCCGACCGATGCCCAGCGCCTCGGCCGCGATCAGCATCCGCTCGGGGTTGAGGCCGTCCAGGATGTACTTGAAGCCCTTGCCTTCTTCGCCGACCCGGTGCGCGACGGGCACCATCAGGTCGTCGATGAACACCTCGTTGGAGCTGACGGCGTTGCGCCCCATCTTCTTGATGGGCCGGATGTCGACGCGGTCGGGGTCGAGGTCGGTGAGGAACAGCGTCATACCGTCGGTCTTCTTGGTGACCTCGTCGAACGGGGTGGTCCGAGTCAGCAGCAGGATCTTCTCGGACTCCAGCGCTTTGGAGATCCACACCTTGCGCCCGTTGACCCGGTACTTGTCGCCTTCGCGCTTGGCGAAGGTGGTGATGCGCGAGGTGTCCAGGCCCGCACCGGGTTCGGTGACGCCGAAGCAGACGTGCAGATCGCCGTTGACGATCCGCGGCAGCGTCTCGGCTTTGAGCTCGTCGGAGCCGTGCTTGACGACGGGCTGCATCCCGAAGATCGACAGATGGATGGCGCTGGCGCCGTTCATCGCGGCGCCGGAGCGCGACACCTCCTCGAGCAACAACGTTGCCTCGGTGATGCCCAGGCCGTGCCCGCCGTACTCCTCGGGGATGGTCATCCCGAGCCAGCCGCCCTTGGCGATCGCGTCGTAGAACTCCCGCGGGAACTCGTGGGCGAGGTCCTTTTCCATCCAGTAGTGGTCGTCGAACTTGCTCGCCAACTCACGGACGGACTTGCGGATCAGCTCCTGGTCCTCGGTCAGCTCGAAACTCATCCCGCCGGGCACGGTGGTTCTCCTCTTGTCATCGTCTCGCAGAGCAGTGCGCCGGCGCGTGAAGGCAGCTTCCGCACCGGCGCACTGGAAGACGCTCCTTCCGGCCCAGCGGCCGGAACTTCCGATACTTGCAGACCTCTTTAGTCCTTGTTGCCCGTCACCTGCTTGGCGCTGGCCGCGAAGTCGGCGAACGACGCGCCGGTCTTTTCCTTCTTCGACAGGGCCTGGATCGAGACGTCGTGGCCCTCGGCGGCTTTGCGCAGGGCACCCACGGTGGCTTGTTCGCGGGTGATGTGGGTGAACGGATCCCAGTGATACCAGCGCATCGCGTTCTCGAACGTCATCTTGTTGATCTCGTCGTCGGGCACGTTGTTGGCGGTGAGCACCTCGTTGAGCTGCTCGGGCGCGCCGGGCCACATCGAATCGCTGTGCGGGTAGTCGGCCTCCCAGCAGATGTTGTCGATCCCGATCGCGTTGCGGGTGGCCACCCCGACCGGATCGGCGATGAAACAGGTCAGGAAGTGCTCGCGGAACACCTCACTGGGCAACTTGCCCCCGAAGTCCTGACCCGTCCACGTCGAGTGCATCTCATAGGTGCGATCCACCCGCTCCAGGAAGTACGGAATCCACCCCGTGCCGCCCTCACTCAACGCGATCCGCAGCGTCGGGTACTCCTTGATCGGACGCGACCACAACAGATCGGCCGCGGCTTGCACGATGTTCATCGGCTGCAGCGTGATCATCACATCCATCGGCGCATCCGGAGCGGTGATCGCCAACCGCCCCGACGAACCGATGTGCACGTTGAGCACCGTCTCGGTGTCGACCAACGCGTCCCACATCGGCTTCCAATGATCGAAATCGTGGAAACTCGGATATCCCATCGCCGCCGGGTTCTCGGTGAACGTCAACGAATGCACACCGCGCTCGGCGTTGCGCCGGATCTCGTTGGCACACTCGGTCGGATCCCAGATCACCGGCAGCGTCATCGGGATGAACCGCGCCGGATAAGCCCCGCACCACTCCTCGACATGCCAGTCGTTGTAGGCCTTCACCAAAGCCAGCGAGAACTCCTGATCCTCAGTGGCGAACAACCGACCCGCAAAACCCGGAAACGACGGAAAACACATCGACCCCAAGATGCCGCCGGCGTTCATGTCCTTGACCCGCTCATCGACCTGCCAGCAACCCGGCCGGATCTCGTCGAGCCCCTGCGGCTCCAGGCCGTACTCCTCCTTCGGCCGGCCCGCCACCGCATTGAGCGCCACATTCGGAATCACCGTGTCACGAAACTGCCAGGTGTCCGAACCATCGGGGTTGTGCACCAACCGCGGCGCCTCATCGATGTACTTCTTGGGCAGGTGGTTTTTGAACATATCGGGCGGTTCGACGATGTGATCATCAACGCTGATCAAGATCATGTCGTCCTTGTTCATGCCCGTTCCTTTCGTCGCGTCCCCCGAGGCTAACTATCCGGACTGTGCTCAGTGTGAGGAAACTATCTTCTCACCCTACGAGAATCAATGTCCGAAAGCCACCCTATGGCCTCCTGTCAGGGCAGTTAGACCCTGCGGGGCACCCGTGTGACCACCACCGATGGCCTCGAACGTTGACCATCGGCAAGAAAGGTGGAAATCTATTGGCGAAATATGAGAACCTGATTCTCATCACCGAGAGCACACAGGAAGGAGACGCCTTGCGCGTGCCGCCGCTGCCCGCAGCAGAGTGGGACGAATCCGTCGAGCAGGCCCTGTCGAGCATGTCTCCCGAACGGCGCAATCCCGAGCGGGCGGGCAACCTGCTGGCGACGATGGTCCGCCATCCGAAGTTGACCCGCGCCTTCCTGCGGTTCAACTTCCACCTGCTGTACGGGTCGACGCTGCCGCCGCGGCTGCGCGAGTTGGCGGTCCTACGCGTCGCGCATCTGACCACGTGCGAGTACGAGTGGCGCCACCACGTCGAGATGGGCCGCGACGAGGGCCTGACGGACGAGGTCATCGACGCCGTCCAACGCGGTGAGGCGTCAGATGAGCTCGACCGGGCCGTACTGCGTGCGGTCGACGAACTTCAGGACAGCGCCAATGTCTCCGACGCGACGTGGGCCGCCCTGTCCGAACACCTCGAGGATCGTCAGCTGATGGACCTCGTCTTCACCATCGGCTGCTATGGCGCACTGGCCATGGCCATCAACACTTTCGGCGTAGAACCAGACTCCGAAAATCTCGCAGAGAGGTAGACACCGTGGCATTTTTCCCAAAACCAGAAGAGGGTAGCTGGACCGAGCACTGGCCCGAGTTGGGCACCGCGCCGGTCGACTACACCGATTCGATCGACCCGGAACAGTGGAAGCTCGAGCAGCAGGCCATCTTCCGCAAATGCTGGCTCAACGTGGGACGAGTGGAGCGGCTTCCCAAGAAGGGCAGCTACTTCACGCGCGAGATGCCGTCGGCCGGTGCGGGCACCTCGGTGATCATCGTCAAGGACGGCGACGAGGTGCGCGCATTCCACAACATGTGCCGCCATCGCGGAAACAAGCTGGTGTGGAACGACTACCCCGGCGAGGAGGTCTCGGGCACGTGCCGCCAGTTCACCTGCAAGTACCACGCCTGGCGCTACAACCTCAAGGGTGATCTGACCTTCATCCAGCAGGAGGGCGAGTTCTTCGACGTCGACAAGGCCGACTACGGGTTGGTGCCGGTGCGCTGCGAAGTGTGGGAAGGTTTCATCTTCATCAACTTCGACGACGACGCCGAACCGCTCACCGAATACCTGGGCGACTTTGCCAAGGGGCTGGAGGGTTATCCCTTCCACGAGATGACCGAGACGTATTCCTATCGGGCCGAGGTCAACTCGAACTGGAAGCTGTTCATCGACGCGTTCGTCGAGTTCTATCACGCGCCGATCCTGCACATGAAGCAGGCGGTCAAGGAGGAGGCCGAGAAGCTGGCCAGCTACGGCTTCGAGGCACTGGCCTACGACATCAAGGGCAGGCACTCCATGGTGTCCTCGTGGGGCGGGATGAGCCCGCCGAAGGACATAAACATGGTCAAGCCCATCGAACGGATCCTGCACAGCGGCCTGTTCGGTCCGTGGGACCGGCCGAAGATCAAGGGCATTCTGCCCGAAGAACTTCCGCCCGCGGTCAACCCGTCGCGGCACCACGCCTGGGGTCAGGACTCCTTCGAGTTCTTCCCGAACTTCACGCTGCTGCTGTGGGCGCCGGGCTGGTACCTGACCTACCACTACTGGCCCACCGACGTGGACAAGCACATCTTCGAGTGCACCCTGTACTTCGTGCCCGCGACGAACACGCGCGAGCGACTCGCCCACGAGCTTGCGGCCGTGACGTTCAAGGAGTACGCGTTCCAGGACGCCAACACCCTCGAAGCCACCCAGACGATGATCAACACCCGTGTCGTCAAGGACTTCCCGTTGTGCGACCAGGAGGTGCTGCTGCGTCACCTGCACAAGACCGCGTGGGACCACGTGAACGCCTACAAGAAGGAAAAGGGCCTCACCAACGGACAGGCCGCCGCAACCGCGAGCGAGAAGGACGCGATCAATGCCTAAGCTGCCGGAAGAATTCGCCGACCTGGAGCGGTTCACCGACTGGTGCCTGCCCAACGAAGAGGAGCGCTACCAGAAGCGCCTGTCCTCGACGATGGAGGAGATGCAGGAGTTTTACGACGCCGGCATGGAGCGCCTCGAGGCCGTCATGGAGTACTGCGACGCCCGCTTCCCGCTGGACGGAATGCCCGAGGACGCAAAGGCTCTCATCCACATGATGCAGTCGCTGGTCAACGTGTCGTTCCCGATCGAGGTGTGGAAGCAGCCGCGCGTGCTCGACAGCGGAGCCACCTACATCACCTGCATCAGGGAGCCGGTGGTCTGACGGTGCAGATGCCCTTCACGCAACCGGCTCATCGATGCTGACCCTCAAAGCCGCGGGTCTGCTCGACGTCGACGCCGGTGAGATCGTCCGGCCGGGAATCGTCCGGATCGACGACGACCGGATTGTCGCCGTCGGCGGTGCCGACAATTCAGCAGCCGTCGGCGGTGCCGACAATCCAACAGGAGTCGGCGGCGCGGCCGAGGGCGATGTCATCGATCTCGGTGACGCCATCCTGCTGCCCGGCCTGATGGACATGGAGGTCAATCTCCTGATGGGCGGCCGGGGCGAGAACCCGGGCCTGTCCCAGGTCCAGGACGACCCCGCGACCCGGGTGCTGCGGGCCGTCGGCAATGCCCGGCGCACCTTGCGGGCGGGTTTTACCACGGTTCGCAACCTCGGGTTGTTCGTCAAGACCGGCGGGTACCTGCTCGACGTCGCGCTGGGCAAGGCGATCGACGCAGGCTGGATCGATGGTCCGCGGGTGGTCCCGGCGGGCCACGCGATCACCCCGACCGGAGGCCACCTCGATCCGACGATGTTCGCCGCGTTCATGCCCGGCGCGCTGGAACTGACGGTCGAGGAGGGCATCGCCAACGGTGTCGACGAGATTCGCAAGGCGGTGCGCTACCAGATCAAGCACGGCGCGCAGCTGATCAAGGTCTGCGTGTCCGGCGGTGTGATGTCGCTGACCGGAGAGGCTGGCGCACAACACTATTCGGACGAGGAACTACGGGCCATCGTCGACGAGGCACACCGACGTGGGCTGAAGGTGGCCGCGCACACCCACGGAGCCGAGGCGGTCAAGCACGCCGTCGCATGCGGTATCGACTGTATCGAGCACGGCTTCCTGATGGACGACGAAGCCATCCAGATGCTCGTCGACAACGACCGATTTCTGGTGACCACGCGTCGCCTCGCCGAGGCCATGGATGTATCCCGGGCCCCGAAAGCGCTGCAGGACAAGGCCGCCGAGATGTTCCCCAAGGCGCGTACGTCGATCAAAGCCGCATACGAAGCGGGTGTGAAGATCGCGGTCGGCACCGATGCTCCGGCCATTCCGCACGGCAAGAACGCCGACGAGCTCGTCACGTTGGTGGACTGGGGCATGCCACCCGCCGCCGTGCTGCGCGCGGCCACCGTCGTCGCCGCCGATCTGATCGACAGAACCGACCTGGGCCGCATCGCCGAGGGGTACCTCGCGGACATCATCGCGGTCCCCGGTGATCCCCTCGCCGACATCGGGGTTACACGGGATGTCAAGTTTGTAATGAAGGGCGGTAAGGTCTTCCGACATGACTCGAACTGACGATCTCGTCGAGATCCAGCAGCTGCTGGCCAAGTACGCCGTCACCATCACCCAGGGCGACATCGAGGGTCTGACATCGGTGTTCACCCCCGACGGGACGTACAGCGCGTTCGGCTCCACCTACACGCTCAACCGGTTCCCCGAGCTCGTCGAGGCCGCACCCAAGGGCCTGTTCATGACCGGCACGTCGCTGGTGCATCTCGACCCCGACGACGCCGACAAGGCGTCGGGCACTCAGCCGCTGTGTTTCATCGAGCATTCCAAGCACGACATGCGCATCGGCTACTACAACGACACCTACGTACGCACCGATGAGGGCTGGCGGTTGAAAACCCGTGCCATGACGTTCATTCGGCGCAGCGGTGACCACGACTCCGGCCGCCCACATGCGATCGGAAGGCCGGAAGCAGGATGACAGAGCTCTTCGAGCCCGCGGCATTCCGCACGGCGCTGCGGGAATGGCTCGACGCCAACGACCTGACCCCGCCCGCCGACGACGACTCGCTCGACGCGCATCAAGCCCAGCACCTGCGAGTGCTCAAGGCGCTGTACGACGCCGACTGGATGCGCTACGGCTGGCCGGAATCGGCCGGCGGGCTGGGCGGCCCCGACATCCTTCGCGCCATCGTCGGCGAGGAGGTTGTCGGACGCGGTCTCGACCATCCGGGCCCGTACTCGATGCTCGACGTGCTGACACCGACCATGATCGACTACGCGCGGCCCGAACTGGCCGCCGAGATGGTGCCGCGGTTGCTGTCGGGTCAAGAGTCATGGTGCCAAGGCTTTTCCGAACCCGGTTCGGGCAGTGATCTGGCGTCGTTGACGACCCGCGCTGTGCCCCAGGGTGACAACTGGGTGATCAACGGCCAGAAGGTGTGGACCAGCTTCGCGCAGTACGCGACGCGGTGCATCCTGCTCACCCGCACCGGCGACGCGAACACAGCCAATCACGAGGCGATCACCGCGTTCTTCGTCGACCTCGATTCCCCGGGTGTCTCGGTGCGCCCGTTGCGCACGATGCACGACGTCGACGAGTTCTGCGAGGTGTACTTCGACGACGTCGTGGTGCCTGCGGATCGCATGCTGGGCAATCCCGGGGACGGTTGGAAGCTGGCGATGGACCTGCTCCCCTACGAGCGTTCCACCTGCTTCTGGCAGCGCATCGCCTACCTGTACTCGCGCTTCGACGATCTCGTCAACGAAGTCAAAGGCCTTGGCACCGCGTCGGATTCCGACCTCGGCGAGGTGTACCTCGCGCTGCACACAGTGCGTTGCCGTTCGCGCGCCACCCAGCACCGGCTGGGCGAGGGACAGAAGCTCGGTGCGGACACGTCGATCGACAAGGTGCTGCTTGCCGGCGCCGAACAGCGGCTCTACGACACCGTGCGCGATCTGCTGCCCGGGCGCATCGAACTCGAAGACAACACGTGGCGGACCGAATACCTGTATTCGCGGGCGGCAAGCATCTATGGCGGAACCGCCGAGGTGCAACGCAACATCATCGCCCGTCGCCTGCTCGATCTCGGTAAGGAGTGAGGAGTGGAATCCGGTTTGGACGCCGAATCACTGGCGATGCTCGAGGACACCCTGCGCAAGACGATGCTGTCGGTCTCCGGGGCGGAGTTGGACGCGGCACTCGCGGAACTCGGCTGGGCCGAGATGCTGGCCGACACGCCCGACCAGGCGATTCCGCTGGTATTCCGGCTGCTGGGTGAAACCGGTTCGCACGCTTCTGTTCTCAACGATGTGCTGCTGGAGACCATCGGCGGACTGCCCGGCGGCACACCGCCGATGCCGTACACCGGCGGTGGCTGGGTGGTGTGGGAGCGCACTGCCAACACCGAGCCGACGCTGGGTGACCTGCCGCTTCGCCGCGTGCCCGACGGCGAGTTGATGCGGATGGGCGAGGCCCGTCGCGCGGTGGGCTGGTGGCTGGTCGGTTCGGCTAGGGGCATGCTGGCGCTGGCCCGTCAGCACGCACTGGATCGCGTCCAGTTCGGTAAGCCGATCGCGTCGTTCCAGGCGATCCGGCACCGGCTGGCCGAGACGCTCGTGGCGATCGAAGGCGCCGAGGCGACGCTGGGCCTACCCGGTACGGAAAGTGCGGACCTCACCGCGATGTTGGCCAAGGCGGCGGCGGGCAAGGCGGCGATGACGGCGGCCAAGCACTGCCAGCAGGTGCTCGGCGGCATCGGCTTCACCGCCGAACACGATCTGCACCGGCACGTCAAACGAGTCCTCGTGCTCGACGGATTGCTCGGTAGCTCACGCGAACTCACCAAGAGAGCCGGAGCCGGCCTGCGGGCCAGAGGCTCCGTCCCGAGGCTGGCCCACCTCTAGCTCCCTTTGCCGCGAGCGTGCGCGTCTGCACACGACACGCCGCGGAATTTCGACACTTTGCGCACGCTCGTGCAGCCTCGACGGTGCACAACATCAGATTCATCCACAGACGGCATTCTTCGCGTCCGAGGTGTTGCCGCGTCGGCGCGACGATTGCCGTCATGGATACCGCCCTGGGGCAGTTGTTCGACGAGCAAGGTGGAGTGGCGACCAGCGGCCAGATCCTGGCGATCATTCCTCGATACACGTTCGAATCGGTACTGAAAGCCAGGTATCTCGAGCGACTCTGGCACGGGATCTACTGTCTGGGCGAGCCGAGCGACGACATGCGGTTGCGGGGCCTGGACCTCTCGTGTGGCACAACGGTCCCGGTATGCCTGTCGACCGCGGCCGCTCTGTTCGGCTTCGACACCGAAGAACCCGACGAACTTCACGTCCTCAATCCGCCCGGTCACCAGTTGCGCAAGGCAGACGGTCTGGTCGTGCACCGCCGCGACGGCGCGCCGCTGGTGCAGGCCGCCGGGCGGCTCGCCACGTCCCCGGCGTGGACCGCGATCGAAGTGGCCTGCACCTTGCGTCGGCCGCGTGCGCTAGCAACGCTCGACGCCGCGCTCCGCTCAGGCACCTGCAACCGGGCGGAGTTGTGGCGCGCGGCAATTCGACAGGCCGGTCGGCGCGGCATCGTCGCGGTGCGCGACCTTCTGCCTCTCGCCGACGCGCGCGCCGAGTCGCCGATGGAAAGTGAAGCGCGACTTGCGATGATCGACGGTGGCTTGCCGATGCCCGAACTGCAGTACGAGGTCGTCGACGGCAACGGACAGCTACGACGTCTCGACTTCGCCTGGCCCGATTTCGGCGTCGCGGTCGAGTATGACGGCATCGATTGGCACACCGAACCCGACGTGTTACGCAACGACCGTCGGCGTCAACTCGCCTTGCAGGACGTCGGATGGACCGTCATCGCCATCGTCTTCGACGATGTGCGACACCGGCCAGCGGATCTCGTAGCGAGGGTCGATCGACAACTTCGTCACGCTCGCGCCGCGTGAGCGCGCGCAAAGTGACGAAAATTGGCGGCATGTTGTGTGCAAACACGCACGCTCGCGGCACAAAGGATTACTGAATGCTGGCTTTCATCTCGTCGAGGTTCACCAGCACCGGCCATCCGCCGACACTGAGCGCGTTGCCATGGCCGGTCTGGTGGATGTCGAACACCGACTGGATGGCGGCGTAGAACCCCTGCACGTCGAGCGTCTGGTTCACGGCACGCTTGGCTTGGCGCAGCGCGAACGGTGACATCTTCGCGATCTGCTCGGCCATCGCCCTGGTCTCCGAGTCGAGCTGGTCGCGAGGCACCACCTTGTTCACCATGCCGGTGGCCGCGACCTCCTCGGCCGTCATCGCGCGGCCGGTGAATAGGATCTCCTTGGCCTTCCGCGGTCCGAGTTCCCAAGTGTGGCCGTGGTATTCGACACCGCCGATGCCCATCAGCACCACCGGGTCCGAGAACTGGGCGTCGTCGGCGGCGATGATCAGATCGCACGGCCAGCACAGCAGCAGCCCTCCGGAGATACACCGGCCCTGCACCGCGGCGATCGACGGCTTGGGCACGTTGCGCCAGCGCAGCGTGTACTCCAGATAGCGCTTCGCCTCGTGCTCGATGATGAACTCCAGCGTGATCTTGTCCGGTACCGGTCCGCCGCCGCGCAGGTCGTGTCCGGCCGAGAAGTGCTTCCCGTTGGCACGCAACACGATCACCGACACCTCGGGGTCCTCGGCCGCGCGGGTCCATGCCCCGTCGAGTTCGTCGAGCAGCTCCGGGTTCTGCGCGTTGGCGGCCTCGGGCCGGTTCAGGGTGATGGTCGCGATGCGATCGGCGACCTCGTACTCGATGTACATGTTGCAGTCCTTCTAGTTTCGAGGCAGTCCCAGCAACCGCTGGGCGATGATGTTGCGTTGGATCTCGGAGGTGCCACCGGCGATGGTGCCGCCGAATGTGCGGACGTAACGCTCGAACCACCCGCACCGGTACAGCTCGAGATGCTGCGCGCTGTACGGCCCAGAGAACGTCGGGTGATCCAGCGCGTCGGCGCCCGCGGCGCCCAGCGCGTACTCGGTCGCCGCCTGCGACGCCTCCGAACCGAACAGTTTGAGCACCGACAGCGCGGCCGCGTCCTCGTCGCCACGCGCGGCGCGGGCCAGTGCCACCGAACCGAGAAGGCGCAGCGCCTGGTTGTCCATCACCAGCCCGGCGTACCGGTCACGATCAAGGACCGAGGTGGGACGGTAGTCCTCGACCAGCTCTTGCAGGCGGTCCGCATAGCTGAGCCACAGCATGTTTCGCTCGTGCCCGAGCGAGCCGTTGGCGACCCGCCAACCCTCGTTCAACGGTCCCACCAGGTTCTCGGCGGGCACCCGGACGTCGTTGAAGAAGACCTCGTTGAAATCCAGGTCGTCGGTGCCGCACAGCGACGCGAACGGCCGTCGCACCACCCCGGGCAGGTCCGTCGGGATCATCAGCACGCTGATGCCCTTGTGCTTGGCCGCTTTCGGATCGCTACGAACGAAAGTCAGCAGGACGTCGGCGTCGTGCGCCCCCGAGGTCCACACCTTCTGCCCGTTGACGACGAAATGGTCCCCGTCGCGCACCGCGGTGGTGCGCAGAGACGCCAGGTCCGATCCGGCGCCCGGTTCACTCATCCCGAGCGACGCGGTGATCTCCGCGCGGAGGATCGGCACCGCCCAGCGCTGCTGCTGTTCGGGTGTCCCGAACGAGATCAGCGATGCCGAGATGATCCCGACGCCCTGCACGTTGTAGGTCAGATACACCCGCCGGCGCGCCAGCTCCTCCTGATGGACATACTGCTGCAGGATCGTCGCGTTGCGCCCGCCGAACTCCGGCGGGTAGCCCGGCAGCAGCCATCCGTTGTCGAACATCAGCCGTTGCCAGTCGCGGGCCCAGCCCGGCACGTCGCTGCTGGACCGCGACCGCTCCAGGGCGACGGCATCGGGGGGAAGATGTTCGTCGAGGAAGGCGTTGAATTCGGCGCGGAACGCCTCGACATCAGCATCGAAGGTGAGCTGCACGGGACTCCCGCCGGATCAAATCTTTGGTAGGACTATTGTTATCTCCAAAATGAGAATACTATTCTCATCGTGAGAAAGTTACAATCTCTGACACGTTGGCCGCGAGGGGGTCGAGGACCGCAATGGCGAGACGTTCTCCGGTACAGTCAGTTCATGTTCTCCCCACCCGGCCGGCGTCTGAGCCGCCGGTGACGAGCCCCAGCGAGGAGCCTGCCTGGAAGCAGCGCGCGGTCGAACGGTCGATCAAAACCGCGAAGTTACGGGCCGCGCAACGCGTGCAGCGCTTCCTGGACGCCGCGCAGGCGATCATCATCGAAAAGGGCAGCACCGACTTCACCGTCCAAGAGGTCGTCGACCGCTCGCGGCAGTCGCTCCGCAGCTTCTACCTGCAGTTCGACGGTAAGCACGAGCTGCTGTTGGCCCTCTTCGAGGACGCACTGAGTCGGTCTGCAGACCAGATCCGCGCCGCCACCACCACCGAGGACGAGCCAATCGAGCGACTCAAGGTCGCCGTGCAGTTGCTCTTCGAATCCTCGCGTCCGGACCCGACGGCTAAGCGCCCGCTGTTCACCGACTTCGCCCCTCGGCTCCTGCTCTCGCACCCCGCCGAGGTCAAGATCGCACACGCGCCGCTGCTCGCGCTGCTGACCGAGCTGATGGAAGAGGCCGGTGAGGCGGGCCAGCTGCGGGAGGGTATCAACCCGAAGCGGATGGCGGCCATGACCATGCAGACGGTCATGTTCGTGGCACAGTCCAACGGTGCCGAGGACGGCACCACGCATCCGATCACCGCCGACGAGGTCTGGGACTTCGTCTCGCACGGATTTGCCGCCCAGTAGGCGGAGAACTCCGTTCTCACCTCTGGCGCGAGAATCGCGTTCTCGCTCCCACCGCGCCCCGGAACGGTGCCTGACAGGCGGTGCGGAGAATCGTATTCTTCTGAGCGAAGAGCTTAAATATTCCGATTTGAATCCCTTGTTGACACTCCTTCATGACGAATGCCAGAGTTGTGAGACAAATGCCAGCCCACTGTCTTACGCGACCTGACCGGCGAGAGGCGATCCGGTGACGATCAGCGCTGAAAATCCCGACGTGCACGATGCGGAACAGGACGAGTTGTACTACGACCCGTACAGCATCGAACTCAACATGAACCCGTACGCGGTCTTCGCGCGCCTGCGCGAAGAGGCCCCGCTGTACTACAACGCCAAACACGACTTCTACGCGTTGAGCCGGTTCGAGGATGTCAACAAGGCCGTCATCGACCATCAGACCTTCATCTCGGGTCGCGGCGCGTTGCTCGAGATCATCAAGTCGGGGATGGAGATCCCCCCGGGCACACTGATTTTCGAGGATCCGCCGATCCACAACATCCACCGCAACCTGCTGTCCCGGGTGTTCACCCCGCGCAAGGTGCAGGCGCTGGAACCCCAGATCCGCGAGTTCACCGCCGGATGCCTGGACCCGTTGACCGGCACGGACAAATTCGACTTCGTCAACGATCTCGGCGCGCAGATGCCGATGCGGGTCATCGGAATGCTCTTGGGCATACCGGAAGCCGACCAGCGCCGCGTCACCGAGCACGGTGAGGCGACGTTGCAGAGCGACTCAGTCGACCTGATGGCCAGCGGTGAGGTGTTCGCCGAATTCATCGACTACCGCACCGAGCATCCCTCCGACGACATCATGACCGACCTGCTCAACGCCGAGTTCGAAGACGAGACCGGCACCCGTCGCCGACTTCGCCGCGAGGAACTGCTGATGTACCTGACGGTCATCGCCACCGCGGGCAGCGAAACCACGACACGCCTGATCGGTTGGGCCGGAAAGACACTCGCCGACTATCCGGACCAGCGCGCCGAGTTGGTCGCCGACCCGGCCCTCATCCCGCAAGCGATCGAGGAGATCCTGCGCTGGGAACCGCCGGCGCTGCAGATCGCCCGGTACGTGACACGCGACGTCGAGTACTACGGCCAGACGGTGCCCGAGGGATCGGCGATGCTGATGCTGGTCGGCGCGGCCAATCGCGACCATCGCCGCTTCCCGCCGGACGGCGACGTCTTCGATATCCACCGAGAGCTGCACTCGCACATGACGTTCGGCGCCGGAACCCACTTCTGCATGGGTAACGCGCTGGCACGCCTGGAGGGCCGGATCGCGCTCGAGGAAATCCTCAAGAGATTCCCGACCTGGGAGGTCGACTGGCCCAACGCGCGCCCATCGCCGACCACCGCGGTCCGCGGCTGGGAAACCATGCCCACCTTTGTCAACTCGAAATAGAACCCAAACCCCCTGTTACGACAACGAATTGAGGTAACCGATGACCGGACGCGTTGAAGGCAAGGTCGCTTTCATCACCGGCGCCGCCCGCGGCCAGGGCCGCGCCCATGCCGTACGGCTGGCGCAGGAAGGCGCCGATATCATCGCCGTCGACATCTGCAAGCAGATCGACAGCGTGCAGATTCCACTGTCGACGCCCGAAGACCTTGCCGAGACCGCCGATCTGGTGAAGGGCCTCAACCGACGCATCTACACCGCCGAGGTCGACACCCGCGACTTCGAAGCACTCAAGGCCGCCGTCGACACAGGTGTCGAGCAACTCGGCCGGCTGGACATCATCGTTGCCAATGCCGGCATCGGCAACGGCGGTGCCACGCTGGACAAGACCAGCGAAGAAGACTGGACCGACATGATCGACGTCAACCTCGCCGGCGTCTGGAAGACCGTCAAGGCGGGCGTGCCGCACATCCTGGCCGGTGGACGCGGCGGTTCGATCATCCTCACCAGCTCGGTCGGCGGCCTGAAGGCCTACCCGCACACCGGCCACTACGTTGCCGCGAAACACGGTGTGGTGGGCCTGATGCGAACCTTCGCCGTCGAGCTCGGCGCCCAGAACATCCGCGTCAACTCCGTGCACCCGACCAACGTGAACACCCCGTTGTTCATGAACGAGGGCACCATGAAACTGTTCCGTCCCGACCTGGAGAATCCGGGTCCCGACGATATGAAGGTCGTCGGCCAGATGATGCACACGCTGCCGATCGGCTGGGTCGAGCCCGAGGACATCGCCAACGCCGTGCTGTTCCTGGCCTCCGACGAGAGCCGCTACATCACCGGGGTGACGCTGCCGGTCGACGGCGGCAGCTGCCTCAAGTAGGCACCCAGATGACCGCTGCCGAGCTGTCGCTTCCGCGCAGCTGGGGGGAGATCACACCGGGGTGGATGACGGCGGCGCTCGGGAAGCACTTCCCGGGCGCCACCGTCGAGGACGTCAGCGTCGCGCTGCGCGACGACGGCACCAATCGCCGGGCGCGGCTGGCGCTGAAGTATTCGACGGGGTCGGGTCCGAAGACGGTGTTCGCCAAGGCCGTCGACCCCGACCACGCCGAACTCGTCGCTCTCACCAGCGGCCTGTTCCACGAGCCGAGGCTGTTCAGTTCGGGTGTGTCGCTGCCGCTTGACCATCCGACCGTCTACGCCGCGTTGATCGACGAGCCCGGTTCGAACTTTGTGATGATCATGGAGGACGTCGTCGCGCGCGGCGCCGACCCCCGCGACTCCACCCGGCCGATGTCGGTCGAGCAGGTCGCCAACGGCGTCCGCGGACTGGCGCGCATGCACAGCCAGTTCTGGGGTGAGCGGCTGACCGCGAACCCGGCGCTGGACTGGCTCGAGCCGTTCGTCGCCTTCGAAGGACTCGAGCATGCGCCACTCGACATCGCCCGAGATCGACTGGGCGACACCGTCTCCTCTCAGATACTCGGCCTCAGCGGCACCGACCTGTTCGTCGACATCTGGGCCCGCTACATCGGCACCCTGACTGGATCCTCGACGTCCGCCCCGACCCTGCTGCACGGCGATCCGCACATCGGCAACACCTATGTGCTGCCCGATGACGAGGTGGGGTTCCTGGACTGGCAGATGGCTCGACGCGGTAACTGGTCCCTGGATCTCGGCTACTTCCTGCAGGGGGCGCTGACGATCGAGGACCGCAGGCGGGCCGAACGCGACCTGCTCGATGAGTACCGCGCATCGCTCACTCTGCCCGCCGCCGAACTCCCGTCGGCCGAGGAAGTGTGGCTGCGGTACCGCGCGTCGGTCGCACACGGGCTGGCCATCTGGATGGCGACGCTCTCCGGCGGCGACGGGTGGCAAGGCGCCGACATCTGTCTGGCGCTGGCGCAACGGTATTCGGCCGCGTTCATCGACCTCGACACCTGCGCCGCGCTGGCGGCTCTGGACTAGGCGCACGACCTAGATGTCGATGACGACCTTGCCCAACGCCTTGCGCTCGGCGACGTGACGCAAGGCGGCCGCGGCGTCGTCGAGTGCAAACCGGGCGCCGATGTAGGGACGGAGCTTGCCTTCGGCGTACAGGGCGTGTAGTTCCTCGTCGTCGCGTACCACCTCTTCCGGGTAGTCTGACGCAAAGGTGCGGATCTCCATGCCACGGACTGTAATACCCTTCAGCAGAACCAGATTGAGGGGAACAGATGGAATCTCGCCGGCCGCATAGCCGAGTGTGACGAAGGTTCCGCCCCGCCCGAGGCCGCGCAGCGCGGGCAGGGAGTACGGTCCGCCGACGGGGTCGACGACGATCTGTGCGCCGGCCTTGCCGGTGATCTCCTTGATCCGATCGCGCAGGTTTTCGCGGTCGTAGTCCACACATGCTTCGGCGCCGCGCTCGCGGCACAGATCGAGCTTCTCTCGACCCGAAGCCGCCGCCAGCACCCTGCCGCCGAGCAGTCGCGCGACATCGACCGCGGCGAGTCCGACGCCCCCGGCCGCACCGAGCACGACGACCCAGTCACCCGGTTGTACCGGCGCGACGGTACGCAAGGTGTAGAACGCGGTCCGATACGTGACACCAAACGCTGCGGCTACGTCGTAGTCGACGCCGTCCGGTATCGGCGACACCGCGCGTGCGTCCACCACCGCCTGCTCGGCGAAGGCGCCGACGAATGTCGTCGCCGTCACTCGGGAACCGACGCGGCAGTCGACGCCGTCACCGACGGCGATCACCTCTCCGGCCATCTCGCTGCCGGGGCTGAACGGTGGCGGCACCTTGACCTGATAGTTGCCGCCGATCAACAACACGTCGGGATAGTTGACCGCGGCCGCGCGCACCCTGATCACAACCTCACCGGGTTTCGGTGTCGGATCGGGAAGTTCGTCGAGCACCAGATCTTCGGGTTGGCAGTACTCCCGGCACACGATCGCCCTCATCGGCCCACTCCAATCGTTCGACCAACTAACAATAGCCAGGGACACGCGCTTGGCTCCCGCCGACCGAAACCCCCCGATCATGGCCGTCGGAGTGGTTCGATGGACCCTTGGGCTCCGACGGTCCGCAGGGGGTGGGGATGTGAAGCGACTCAACGGCATGGACGCCATGCTGCTCTACAGCGAGACGCCCAACCTCCACACGCACACGTTGAAGGTCGCCATCATCAACGCCGCCGATTTCGACGGTGAATTCACCTTCGACCTGTTCCGTCGGACCATCGCCCGGCGGCTGCACCTGCTCGACCCGCTGCGCTACCGGCTCGTCGACATCCCGTGGAAGCTGCATCACCCGATGTGGCTGGAGGACTGCCCGGTGGACCTCGACTACCACCTGCGCCGCGTCCACGTGCCGAGCCCGGGTGGTCGCCGCGAGCTCGACGAGGTCATCGGCCGGATCGCCAGCACGCCGCTCGACCGCAGCCGCCCGCTGTGGGAGTTCCACTTCGCAGAGGGGATGGCCGACAATCGCTTCGCGCTCATCGGGAAGGTGCACCACACCCTGGCCGACGGTATCGCGTCGGCGAATCTGCTTGCGCGGCTGATGGATCTCGCGGACGGCACGCAGAACGAGCGCGAGGAGTACGCCGTGTGCGACGCCCCGGGTCGATCCGATCTGGTGAAGGTCGCGGTGCGGGACCACGCCACGAACGTCGCCGCGCTGCCCACGCTCGCTCGCGACGCGGTGCGCGGGTTCACCAAGTTGCGGCGCCGTGCCAAGGAGCGCACCGATCAACCGGACCTGGCGAAAATGTTCCGCACACCGCCGACGTTCCTCAACCACGTGGTCTCGCCGGGGCGCACGTTCGCCACGGCGTCGCTGTCGCTGGCCGAGGTCAAGGAGACGGCCAAACAACTGAAGGTGACGTTCAACGACATCGTGCTGGCCACCGCTGCAGGTGGGCTGCGCGAACTGCTGTTGCGATACGACGGGCGCGCTGACCGGCCCCTGATGGCGTCGGTCCCGGTGAGCACCGATCTGTCCCCGGACCGGGTCACCGGCAACGAGATCGGTGGCCTGTCGGTATCGCTGCCCGTTCATATCGACGATCCGCACGAACGAGTCCGGCTGACGTCCGTGGCGACGGCGCGAGCCAAGGAGAACTACGAACTGCTCGGCCCCAAGTTGCAGGGACAGTTGATGGAGTACCTCCCTCCCCCGCTGACACCGACGCTCCTCCGCTGGCAGAGCCAACGAGCCAAGCACAACCCCCTGATGAATGTCGCGGTGTCGAGCGTGCCCGGACCACGCCGCCGCGGTCACATCGGCGGCGCCCCCGTGAGCGAGATCTACTCGATCGGCGTGCTGTCGGCCGGCAGCGCGTTCAACATGACGGTGTGGAGTTACGTCGACCAGGTGGACATCTCGATCCTGTCCGACGACGTGACCTTCGACGACATCCACGAAGCCACCGACGCCATGGTGCACGGCCTCGACGAGATTCGCTCCGCGGCAGGGCTTCCCGCGTTGTCCTTGGTGGGCACGGCGATGGCACCGGCCCCCGCGGCCCGTTAGTCGACCAGGTCGAGCAGGTCCTTCCGAGCCACCTTGCCGGTGTTGCCGCGTGGGAGTTCGTCGAGGACGGTGATCTGCCGCGGCACCTTGTAGTTGGCGAGGTTGTCACGGACGTGCTGTTTGAGGTCGTCGGGGCCTGCGCTTTTGCCCTCGTTGAGCACGACGAAGGCCACGAGGCGCTGACCGTACTGCTCGTCGTCGACGCCCAGCACCACCGCCTCCTTGACATCGGAGTGCTGGGCCAGCGTTTTCTCGACCTCGATCGGGTACACGTTCTCTCCCCCGGAGACGATCATCTCGTCGTCACGGCCGACCACGAACAACCGCCCGGCCTCGTCGAGGTAACCGACGTCTCCCGACGCCATGAAACCGTCGCGGAAGTCCTTGGTCTGGCCGGAGGTGTACCCGTCGAACAACGTGCCGCTGCGGACGAAGATCTGACCCGTCTCCCCGGCGGGAAGTTCGTTGAATTCAGCGTCGTAGATGCGGATCTCGGTGCCGTCGGCGGGGGTCCCGGCCGTGTCGGGAGCCGCTCGCAGGTCGGACGGCGTCGCGGTGGCGATCATGCCCGCTTCGGTGGCGTTGTAGTTGTTGTAGATCACGTCGCCGAACCGGTCCATGAACTTGATCACGACATCGGGCCGCATCCGCGAACCTGACGCCGTCGCGAAGCGAAGTGACTTGCCGCTGTAGCGGTTCAACACCTCGTCGGGGAGGTCCATGATCCGGTCGAACATCACCGGCACCACCGCCAGACCGGTCGCCTTGTACCGGTCGACCAGTTCCAGCGTGGCCTCGGGGTCGAACTTGCGGCGGGTGACGATGGTGCAGGCGAGCAGCGCGGCGAACAGCAGCTGCGAGAAGCCCCACGCGTGGAACATCGGCGCGACGATGACGGTGGCCTCCTCGGCGCGCCACGGCGTCCGGTCCAGCACCGCCTTGAGATCGCCTGCGCCGCCACTGCCTTGACCGCGTTTGGCGCCTTTCGGGGTTCCCGTGGTGCCCGACGTCAGCAGGATGATGTCGCTGTTGCGTTCGGTGGCGGCGGGCCGCTTGCCGAGATTGGACTCGATGAGCTGATCGAGGGTCAGCCCGTCGGTAGCTTCGTCGGTCCAGGCGAGGATCCGCGTCGCGTCGGGTTTGTCGGCCATGGCCCGGTCGACGATCTCGGCGAACTCCTCGTCGAAGATGACGACGTCGGCGCCTTCCCGATCGACCACCTCGGCCATGGCCGGACCCGCGAACGAGGTGTTGAGCAGCAGCACGTCGGCGCCGATTCGGTTCGAGGCCACCAGGGACTCGATGAAGCCGCGATGGTTGCGGCACATCACGGCAACGGTTTTCGGCGTGCCGCCGGGTAGCGCTTGCAGCCCGGTGGCCACCGCGTCGCAGCGGTCGTCGATCTGCTTCCAGGTCAGGGTGCCGCGCTCGTCGACGAGTCCTGGGCGGTCCGGGCAGCGCTGCGCGGCCGCGGCGAAGCCGACCGTCGCGGTCATGCCCACGCGCCGCATCGCCGCGCCCATCCGCAGGTACTTATCGGGCCGCAGCGGCGCGATCAAGCCGGCCCGCCACAGCGTCTGCACGAGTCCGAGAACGTCAGCCATCGGTCAGCCCAGTACCGGGAAACGGCGTTCGGCGGCCAGTTCGTCGAGCGCGGTCTGCATCACGGAGCGCACGTGCGCATCGACCTCCTTCACGTCGGGGTCCTCTCCGAACTGCTCGACCACATTAATCGGCGGCAACACCCGCGTGGTGATCTTGGCGGGCAGTGGGAGGTTCGGCGGGAAGAACACCGACACCCCGAACGGGAATCCGACACTGATGGGCAGGATCTCGGCGCGTAAACGCTTGAGCCCGATGCGCCGGGCGATCGAGTCGCCACGTGCGAGGAACAGTTGTGTCTCCTGGGCGCCGATCGACACCATGGGCACGATCGGTACGCCGGACTCGACAGCGGTCCGGACGTATCCCGTGCGGCCGGCGAAGTCGATGACGTTCTCGCTGAACGTCGGCCGGTAGGAGTCGTAGTCGCCTCCGGGGAAGACCAGCACCACCGCGCCCTCGCGCAACGCCTTCGCCGCGTTCTCCCGGTTGGCACCGATGACGCCGGCGCGACGCAGCAGGGTGCCGACGGGCCCGACGAAGATGGCGTCGTGCCCGAGCGTGTACACGGGACGGTCGAAGCCGAACTTTGTGTAGAAGGCCGGGGCGAAGACGAGCACATCGGGGGTGAGCATGCCGCCCGAGTGGTTGGACACCAGTAACGCTCCCCCGGCCGCGGGCATGGCGTCCAGGTCGCGCACCTCGGCGCGGAAGTATCGCTTGATGAGCGGGCCGACCGTGTTGATGATGCCCCGGGTGAACGTGGGGTCCCACTTCGCGACTTCCGGCTTTTGCGCCCCATTGCTACTCATGTCGCACCTGTCATACCCGCGCCCGCCCTCCCCGCCACGTGAATATGCTACTTTCGCAAAAAGAGAATGTCATATTCGCAGGTGGGAGGCGTAATGGCGGGGGTGATATTGGTGACCGGCGGCTTCGGCCTGGTCGGTTCGGCGACCGCACGCAGGCTGGCCGAACTCGGACGCTCCGTGGTGGTGGCCGACCTGGACACGCCGGCGAACAGGAAAGCACAGGCGAAGCTGCCGCGGGGCGTCACCGTGCGATGGACCGACCTGACCGATGAGGCTGCGGTGCAGCGGTTGGTCAGCGACGTCGCACCCGAGGCGATCATTCATCTGGCCGCCGTGATCCCGCCACCGATCTACAAGAACCCGGGCCTGGCGCGGCGCGTCAACGTCGAGGCCACTGCGACGCTGGTGCGCATCGCCGAACAGCAGTCGGCGCCGCCGCGCTTCGTCCAGGCATCGAGCAACGCGGTCTACGGTGCCCGCAACCCGCACACGGCCGCGGCGCCCGTGCGCGCAGACGACCCGATGCGGCCCTGCGACCTCTACAGCGGCACCAAGGCGGAGGCCGAGGCGATCGTGCGGGCCTCGAAACTGCCGTGGGTGGTGCTGCGCCTGGGTGGTGTGCTGAGCACCGATCCCAACGCGATGCCGATGAGCGCCGACGCCTTGTACTTCGAGAGCCTGCTACCGACCGACGGCCGGCTGCACACCGTCGACGTCCGCGATGTCGCGTGGGCCTTCGCCGCGGCGACCACCGCCGACGTCGTCGGGGAGATCCTGCTGATCGCCGGCGACGACTCGCACCGCATCCGCCAGGGCGACGTGGGCGCGGCGCTGGCGGCGGCCCGCGGCCTGCCCGGGGTGCTACCCCCCGGCAGGCCCGGTGACCCCGACCGCGACGACACCTGGTTCGTCACCGATTGGATGGACACCACCCGCGCGCAGGAAGCGCTTCAGTTCCAGCACTATTCGTGGCCCGACATGCAAGCCGAGGCCGCCGCCAATGCCGGTTGGACGCGTTATGTGATGCGTCTGCTGACCCCGCTCGCGCCGCTACTGCGCGCGCTCCTCGAACGCCGCGGCGCTTACCGGAACACCCCCGGAACCTACGCCGATCCGTGGGGCGCGATCCGCGCCCGGCTGGGCGAGCCGGCGTGGGATCGACCCCGCGATCTGTCCTGACGGCCTAGTCTTCGGCGGGTGGAGACGTTCAACGGACGCGCAGCGGTCATCACCGGCGGCGCGAGCGGTATCGGGTTCGCCGCCGCTCAGGAGTTCGCCCGACGCGGGGCGCGCATCATGCTCAGCGACATCGATTCGACGGCGCTCGACCGCGCGGTAGCCGATCTGCGCGGCGATGGCGTCGACGCGCACGGCGTGGTGTGCGACGTGCGGAAGTTCGACGACGTCAACCGGTTGGCCGACGAGGCGTTCGGCGTGTTCGGTGACGTGCACCTGGTGTTCAACAACGCCGGGATCGCCTACGCCGGCCCGATCGCGCAGACCAGCCACGACGACTGGCGATTCGTCATCGACGTCGACCTGTGGGGACCGATCCACGGCGTCGAGGCGTTCCTGCCCCGGCTGATCGCCCAGGAAGCTGACAGCCACATCGCGTTCACGTCGTCGTTCGCCGGGCTGATTCCCAACGTCGGCCTGGGCCCCTACTGCGTCGCCAAATACGGCGTCGTCGCGCTCGCGGAGACGTTGTCGCGCGAGGTGCGCGCCAACGGCATCGGTGTGACGGTGTTGTGCCCGATGATCGTCGACACCAACCTGCTGGCCAACACCGAACGCGTGCGCAGCGAGGACTACGGCCCGGCCACCGCGTCCGGTGCGGACTCGGTGCAGCAATTGGCGTCCGACCCGACGGACGACTCCGTCCTCAACGTCGACGAGGTGGCCCGCCTGACCGCCGACGCGATCGAAGCCAACCGGCTCTACGTGCTACCGCACAGCGCGGCCCGCGGCTCGATTCGACGCCGCTTCGAGCGCATCGACCGCACCTTCGACGACCAGTCCGCCGCCGGCTGGACCCACTGACGGGAACTCCGCCGAGACGGCGGTTTCTGACGAAAAGCGTGCGAATTTCGTCAGAAACCGTAGTCTCGCGACGCGACCGGGCTAGACCGGCCCCAGTGTCGGGCGGCCCGTGTCCGGGTGGTGATACCAGCCGCCCGCCGCGTGGGTCCCGCCGTCGACGTGGATCGTCTGACCGGTGATGTAGCTCGACATGTCGGAGGCCAGAAACACTGCCGCCGAAGCGATTTCGTCGACGTGCCCCGGTCTGCCCATCGGTATGCCGTGGGCGACGTCGGGGTTCAACGTGCCGCTGGAGATCTGCATCAGCCCCTCGGTCATGGTGAGGTCCGGTGCGAGGGCGTTGACGCGGATGGCGTGTGGCGACAACTCGAACGCCGCGGTCTGGGTGTAGTTGATGACCCCGGCCTTGGCGGCGGCGTATGCGGCGTATCCCGGTGCGGCGCGCACACCCTCGATCGACGTCACGTTGATGACGCTGCCGGGCCTGTCGGCCTCCACCAGACGGCGCGCCACCCGCTGGGTGCACAGCAGCACGTGACGAAGGTTCGCCTTGTGCAGCGCATCCCAGCCGTTCTCTGTGGTCTCGAGCATCGGCGAGAAGAAGGTGCCACCGGCGTTGTTGACCAGAATCGACACCTCGCCGAGCGCATCGGCGGTCTGCTGCAGCGCCGCGTCGACCTGAGTACCGTCACGCACGTCGGTGACGATGCCCAGCGCGCCGATCGTCGAGGCCGTCCCCGCACAGGTTTCCGGGTCGCGCTCCCAGATCGCGACGGACGCCCCGAAGGCGGTGAGCCCTTCGGCGATTCCCTTGCCGATGCCCGCGCCACCGCCGGTGACGACCGCCACGCGGCCGGTGAGCAGGATGTTCGACGGATCGATGGCCATCGGTCGAGGCTAGCGACTCGCTACGCGCCTAGCACCGACATTGCGGTGAGGGTCGTTCACAGGCCCACAGCCCTGGCTGCAATCTTAGGCGCCCGTTGCGGTCATTCCTGCGCCCGTCAACCGGTCTTCGTTGTGCGAATGGTGAGACCCGCAGGCGCGTTTCCGATGACCCCTTCCTCCTCGAGCGCCGTGATCTCGTCATCGCTGAGCCCGAGCGCGGCCAGTACCTCGCGGTTGTGCTGTCCCAGCAGCGGTGCGGGGCTGCGATGAAAGCTCCGGACGGACGCGATACGCATGGGCAGCGTGCTGTGTCGGGCCGGAGGGTTGACGGGATGGTCGACCTTCTCGTAGAAGTCGCGGTGCACCAGCTGCTCGAGGTCGCCGACGCGGTGCGGTTGCATCACCTTGGCCACCGGAACCCCGGCCGCCCAGAGCGTTTCGACGATATCGTCACCGATGCGGTCGGCGCACCATGCGCCCAGATGCTCATCGATGGTGTCCTGGTTGCGCCGACGGCCGTCGGCCGTGGCGAGCTCGTCGGTCACCCACGCCGGTCGCCCGAGGGCATCGACCAAGCCCGCCCACTGCTCGTCGGTGGCCACCGCGATCGCGACCCAGTCGTCGGGGCGGCCGAACTCGTCGAGCTCGCTGGTGCGATACAGGTTCTGCGGCGCGGCGGTCGGCCCGCGGTTGCCCTGCCGCTGCAGGAGATTTCCGTAGGCCGAGTATTCGATGACCTGCTCGGCGGCGACATTGAGCGCGGCGTCGACCATCGCGGCCTCGATCCGCACCCCCTGTCCCGTCCGTCGCCGGTGCGCCAGCGCGAGCAACAGCGCGTTGAGACCGTGCACCCCGGCGTTGGGATCGCCGACCGAATACGGCTCGACCGGGTTCTGATCCGGATGCCCCGTCAGCCAGGTGATTCCGGAGCAGTCCTCGATCACGTAAGCGAACGCGGGCTTGTCGCGCCACGGCCCGTCGAGCCCGAATCCCGGCATGCGCATCATGATCGCGTCGGGGCGCAGCCGGTGTACGGCATCGAAGTCCAGACCGATCTGGTCGAGCACCCGCGGGGTGTAGTTCTCGACAATGACGTCGCAGGTCGTGATGAGCCGGCGCAGCAGCTCCACGCCGCGCTCGGAACGGATGTCGAGCGTGACGCTCTTCTTGTTGATGTTCAAGCCGGAGAAGATCGGCGAGCGCTCCCACCACTGCTCCTCGGTGATCGGCACCCCGGCGATGAGCCGCGTGCCGTCGGGTCGCGCGGTGGACTCGATGTGGATCACCTCGGCGCCCAGCAACGCCAGCATGTGGGTGCACGACGGGCCGGCCCAGAAGCTCGTCATGTCGAGCACCCGTAGCCCCTCGAACGATGTTCGCGAAACCCCACCCAGGGTCGTGATCCCGGCAGAATCGCGACCCTGTTGTACCGTTCGCGAACGATACAGGGCGGTGTGCTCGCCGAGCCGGGGCGCGGGCAGCGGCGCGCGCAGCAGCGACGGCGTGGTGCGGTACGGCGGCCCGGGCTGGGTGAAGCCGTCGCGCGGATTGGTCACGAACGTGCCGCGTTCCACGAACTGGTCGAAATCCGTGACAGTGGCGCCGTTTCCGACCGGTGCGTTCGGAATACGAAAGGCGCTGGACAGCTCGAGGATGTCCTCGACGCGGTTTTCTTTCACCCACGCGTAGATCTGCTCGGCGTGGATATTGGCCTGTTCGGTGATCGACAGGTCGCCGCCCTCGTCGATCCACTCGTCGTGGCCGACCATCGCGCACAGGTCGAACCACTGTTGCGCGGTGCCGCACCCCAACGCCACCAGCCCGTCGGCCGCGGACGCGACACCTGGCACGGTCAACCGGCGGCGGTCCCGGAACGGGCGTCCGAGCGCATCGTTAAACGACACCGAATAGTAAGTCAGGCACAGAATCTGGGCCTCGAGGATCGAGACGTCGACCAGACCCGCCGCCGCCGTCGTGCCCGCTGCCGCGTACGCGCCCGCCAGCCACTCCCCGATCTGGCCCGCGACGAACAGCGGCGCGCGATCCTGTGCGCCCCGGCCCAGCCCGATCACGCCACCCGACCACGCCTGCAGGGTGAACTCGGTGGCGGGCTTGTCCGCCCACGGTCCCTCGAGTCCGAACGGGGTGATCGCGGTGACGGTCAGATGACCGTACGCATCGGCGAGTGCGGCGGGGGTGAACTCGTCGAGTTCGGCGACCGCCGAACCGCGTGACCACACCACCGCATCGGCGGCTGTCAGCAACCCGCGCAGCATGTCCAGGTCGGCGGTGACGGCCGGGTCGACGACGACGCTGTGCTTCGAGCAGGCCAGGAAGCCGAACAGCGCCCCGTCGCTTCCCGGCTCGATACGGGCACCCGACGCGGACCAGCTTCGCAGCGGGTCACCCTGCGGCGACTCGACTTTGATCACGGTGGCGCCACCGTCGGCGAGCAGTTTGGTGGCGTAGCCTCCCGCGATGCCGCTCGACAGGTCAACGATGGTGTACTCGTCCAGCGCCGGCACTAATCCTTCTTTCTGCGGTTGGCCTTGCTCAACCGGAACTCGGGCGGGTACTTGTCGTCGTTGTCGTTGACGGCGTCCGCGAGGCCCACATCGATCGCATCGGCGAGCATGAAGTCGTCGCCGTCGGGCCGCGCCGCGCCGCCCATCGACTCGAACATCGCCGACAGCAGGCTCCCGAGGTATTCGCCCTGGAACTGCTTGACCACCTCGAAGAACATCTTCTGCTGAAAGACGCTGTCCACCGGTCGGTTCCGCGCACACGCGTGGGCGTACTTGGCGACCTCGGCCTCGAGCTGGTCGCGCGGCACCACCTTGTTGAGGAAGTTGCACTCCTTCATCTCATCGGCGGTGAACGGGCGACCGGTGTACACCATCTCCTGGAACGGCCGAAGCCCCATGGTCATCACCCAGGTCCACATCCGCGGGCCCCAGCCGAAGTACCGGAATGACGGATGGCCGAACAGCGCGTCGTCGCTGGAGATCACCAGGTCCGCGTCGGCGCACTGGTAGAAGTGCCAGCCGTAGCAGTACCCCTTGGCCTCAACGATGCTGATCTTCTTGAGTTCTTGCAACGCCCGGTTGCCCGCCGCGACGTTGGCGTACCACTGCCCCATCGTCGCGCCGTGCCGGAACGATCCCTTCGGCGGATAGATGACGTTCGGATCGTCCACCCGCAGCTCGGCCAGCCGCGCGTCGTCGTCGCCGGCCATGAACTCCGGCAGGTCCGCGCCACTGCCGAGGTTCTCGCCGACACCGCGGATCACGACGACCTTCACCTCGTCGTCGACGGTGGCGCCACGCAGAAGGTCGGCGTACCGCAACCGCGCAGCCGACGTGGGCGCGTTCAGGTACTCCGGCCGGTTGAACGTGATGGTCGCGATCTTGGTCGCCGGGTCCTTCTCGTAGAGCACGATCTCCTCAGGGGTGGGCCGACTCCCGGGGTCCGACATGGTCCGTCAACCGATTCCGACGCCCGCACCACTCCAGAGTGGACTGGAGGTCAGCACCTCGGCCCCGTCGGCGGTGACGTGCACAGCGTCGCGGCTGAAGATCGCGCCCACGCCCTGCTGCCAGACATAGCCGCTGACCGCGAGCACCATGCCGGGTTCGAGCACTTCGTCGGCGATGGTAGCTCCCAGGGCCGGGGTGACGACGGGCGAGTCGTAGCCCAGCCCGAGGCCGTGAGCGACGGGCATCACGGGCAGCGGCTCACCGGCCGCCTCGTAGGCGGCGAGCAGGCCACTTGCGGGATGACCCGGCTGACAAGCGTCTAAAAGCTTGTCCCACAGACGGTTCCAGCGATCATAGAGCTGTGGGACTGCAGACCCATCGACTTCACCGACCGGCCATGTGCGGCCGACCTCGCCGACGTAGCCGTCGGCCAGCGCACCGGCCGAGAACGCCACCAGGTCACCGTCCTTGATGTGGCCGTTGCTGCGGGCGCGTCGCCACGGATGTTCCTTGCTCGTCACCCATGCGCCGTCCTGGGTGGCGGGTGTGCAGACACCGCCAGCCGCCATCGCCTCCATCAGCGCGCCCGTCAACGACTTCTCGGTGGCTCCGGCCGCCAACTCGGCGCGGGCCGCGTTGAGCGCCGCTTCGGCCACGCCCAGCGCACCGCGCAACACGGCGATCTCATCCGGTGTCTTGATGCGGCGAGCGGCCCTCAGCGCCGGTTCGGCGTCGACGATCTCTGCGGCGGGAAACGCCATCGGCAGTAGTTGCGCGAACGTCGGTGTCAGCGAATCGGTTCCGACCCGTTTGGCGGTGGCGGCCCCGGGCAGCGCCTTGAGCACCTCGACCAGCGTCATCGGATTCCACGCCAGCCCGTACAGGTGGTCGTGGGGGATCTCGTCGGGGATGCCCTCGTCCCAGGTGCTGTTGAGGTGGATCTCTCCGGTCGAGCGGATCACCTCGCAAATCGGTCCGAACGGGCGGGTGCCCGCCACCCACAGCTGCGGGGCGCCGGTCACGTAGCGCACGTTGGCCTGCCGGCCCAGCACCAGGATGTCGATGTCGCGTTCCTCCATCTGGGCCAGCGCGCGCTCGCGGCGGCCCCGCCGCAGATCGGCTGCGTCAGGGAGAATCTGGAGTGCCATTCAGTTCCGTCCGTAAGGGGCGTAGGAGTAATCGGTGATGGACTGGTAACCGTCGTCGGTGATGACGACGATCTCCTCGCTTCGGTAGCCACCGGTGCCGTCCTCCCACACCACGGGTTCGAGCACCAGCAGCATGCCGGCGGGGAACACGAAGTTGTCGTCGAACTCCTGGCCCAGATCGGTTCCGATCATCGGCATTTCGGCGGCGTTGGTGCCGATGCCGTGGCCGAGGTAGAAGTGCGGCAGCCACGGTTTGGTTCCACCGTTGGCGGCGATCGCCGCGCGGGCCAGATCACCGCTCGTGGCACCGGCTTTGGTGACCGACAGCACGGCAGACAGGATCTCGCGCCACTTCTCGAACTGCGCGTGTTGGCGGTCGTTCGGCTCGTCGCCGACCAGCCACGTGCGCCCGAAGTCGGAGCAGTAGCCCTTGTAGGTGATGCTCATGTCGGTCCACAGCACGTCGCCGCGTTCGAGTTCACGTTCGGTGGTCAGCAGGGGCAGCGCCAGATCTCCAGTGGTGGTCCAGACCGAACCGCTGGTCTTCGTCGTGGGCATCACCTGCCAGATGGCCTCGAGCATGTTGGCGGTCGCGCCGAGTTCGAAGGCGCGCCGGACGAACGCCGCCGAGAGGTCGACCTGCCGCACACCGGGGGCGAGCGCCTTCTGCACGTCGACCATCGCCTCTTCGGTGATACGGCAGGCATGGCGGACGCACGAGATCTGGTCGGGCGTCTTGACCAGCTTGGCCGGCCCGACGACCTGCGCGGCGTCCGACGGCGGACCCGAAGGGAACAGAGCTGCGGATGCGCGGCGCATGGCGCCGGTCAGCTCGTCGACCGCGATCTTGCCGCCCGCGGGAACCAGGTCGGCCAGCACCTTCGCGAATTGTTCGACACCCTCGTCGAATTCGAGGTAGAGCGGGCCGTGCACATGATCGTCGGGAACCTCGCACTGCGATGACGACCCCTCGCGCAGCGGCATGAACAAGTGCGGATGCGGGTCGTCGGCGAGCACGATCGCCACCGGGCGTTCCACGTGTGAGAGCCCGGCGTCGAGCAGCGGCCAGCTGATTCCGGTCGCATACACGACGTTGCCGTTGCCGATCAGCACCAGTGCGTCGACACCCTTGTCCTTCATCGAATCACGCAGCCGGGCACCGCATTCCCGGTACATCCGCGCGAGGTCGGGAAGGTCCGGAATGTCGATCGACGCCGACTGTGGTGCGAATGTGGTCACGAGATCCCCAGGAAGTTCTTGATGTTGGTGCTGACGATCTTCACGGCGTTCTCGGGTCCGACCGCGTCGACGACCGTCTTCAGCGACTTCTCCGAGTATCCGAACGTGGATTCGTTGTGCGGGTAGTCCGACGACCACATCACGTTGTCGACGCCGATCTTGTCGATGAGCTCCAGGCCGAGCGGGTCGACCATGAACGACGCGCACATGTGGTTGTCCCAGTAGTGCCGCACGGGATGCTCGAGCTGGTGGTTGAACATGTGTCGGTACGACGCGAGCATGTGCTCGGCGTCCTGCAGAGCCGTTGGCACCCAGGCGATACCGCCCTCGAACCACCCGATCTTCAGCGTCGGGTGGCGGTCGAGGATGCCGGAGAACACATACTTGGCGAACTGCTCGCGGAACGAGTCGACATTGACCATCATGCCCACCACGACGCTGTTGTGCTGGCACGGCGTCTTGGGTGGCGTCTCGCCGATGTGGTGACTGACCGGCACGCCTGCGGCCTCGATCTCGTCCCACACCGCGTCCATGTCGGTGCTGCCGTAGTCGTAGATGTTGCCGTCGTCATCTTTCCCGGGGTTGAGCGGCAGCAGGAACGTTTTGAGCCCCAGCGACTTCAGCTCCTCCAGCGTGCTCCTGGTGCCCTTGGGGTCCCACCAGTTGATCAGGCCGACACCATAGAAGTGGCCGTTGCTGCGCTCCTGCAGATCGGCGATGTGCTCGTTGTAGATCCGGAAGACCCGCTCGCGCAGGGCCTTGTCCGGATAGTGGAACAACGCCAGCACCGCGTTGGGGAAGGCCAGTTCCTTGTCGATGCCGTCCTCTTTGAGCTCACGGACGCGGGCCTCGATGTTGTTCGACGCCGCTCCGGCGAGGTCGTCGTACTGCATCAGCACCCGGCCGAAGTCGCCGCCGGTCCAGGCCTTGCCCTTCATGCCGACCATGTAGGCGCCGTCCTCGTACCAGATGCGCGGCGCGGCGCCCTTGAGCTCCTCGGGGAAACGGTCGTAGAAGATGTCGTCGGCCACCGAGATGTGGTTGTCCGCGGAGAAGATCTCGGTGCCGGCGGGCAGCCCGAAATCGCCTGTAGCGTGGCCCTTGCGGTGCTTGGGGGCGCCGAAGCCCTCGGGTGGATAGAGGGTGGCCGGGGGGTGGGCGGGAGTTGTTGGTGCTGACATCGTTGACACTCCAATCGGGCTGAGGGATGGACCTGACTACCAGGTCACCGGAAGTTCGTAGACGCCGTAGGCGAGGCGGTCGTGTTTGAACGGCACCTCCTCGATCGGCACGGCCAGCTTCAGCGTCGGTATGCGCCGCAACAAGGTGTGGAACACGATCTGCAGTTCGGCACGGGCGAGCTGCTGGCCGACGCACTGATGCCTGCCGTATCCGAATCCGAGCTGCTGGCCCGCGTCGCGGCTGAGGTCGAGCCTGTCGGGGTCGGGATAGGCGCGCGCGTCCCAGTTCGCCGGTGCCAGGTCCAAAATGACGCCGTCGCCGGCCTTGATGGTCTCGCCACCGATCTCGATGTCCTCTAGCGCCACCCGGCGCTGGCCAGTCTGGATGATCGACAGGTAACGCATCAGCTCCTCGACCGCGTTGGCGATCGCCTTCGGATCCTCGGCATTGCGCAGGAAGTCGGCCTGTTCCGGGTTCTCGAGGAGCGCCAGGATCCCGATGCCGATCATGTTGGCCGTGGTCTCATGTCCTGCGATCAGCAGGCCGGTGCCGAGCTGCGCGGCCTCCTTGACGCTGATCTCGCCGGCGTTCACCCGCTCAGCGAGGTCGGACACGGCGTCCTCGGACGGGTTGGCCTGCTTCTGCTCGACGAGATTCACCAGATACTGGTGCAGGCTCATCGCGCCCTTCTGCATGGCGTCCGCGGCGGCGTAGCGAGCCAGCCCGGCGTTCGCATGCTCCTGGAAGAACTCATGGTCTTCATAAGGGACGCCGAGCATTTCGCTGATCACCACGGTGGGAACGGGTAACGCCAGCTTCGAGACCAGTTCGGCGGGCTGGGGACCGGCAAGGATCGCTTCGATGCACTCATCGGTGATCTTCTGGATCGCAGGGCGCAGGCCCTCGACGCGGCGGAACGTGAACGGCTTGGACAGCATCCGGCGGAAGCGGGTGTGTTCCTCGGCGTCGGAGGTGAACACCGAGCGTGGCCGCTTGTGGACGGTGGCGAGCATGTGCTCGTTCCAATGCGGGAAGCCGTCGATCCGATCGTCGACGCTGATTCGGGAGTCGGTGAACAGCGCGCGGGCCTCCTCGTAGCCGGTGATCAGCCACGGTGTGCTGCCATTCCAGATCTTCACGCGGAACAGACCTTTGGGATGGTCGAGCATCTGCGGCGGCGGGGCGAACGGGCAGCGCGGGTCGCGTTCCATCGGGTATTCGGGGATATCCGCGGACACGTCGGGGGTTCCGGTCAAGGTTTCAGACATACGGTCGTTCTCATTCCTCGATGTGGATGGCGAGTGCGGGGCAGGCCGCCGCCGCCTTGCGGGCGTCGTCGGCCTGGTCACCCGCCGGGCTGTCGTTCAGCAGGACCACGACACCGTCGTCGTCGCGCTGGTCGAAGATGTCGCTCGCGTTGAGCACGCACTGACCCGATGACACACACTTGTCTTGGTCGACAGTCAGTTTCATGATGCCGGGCGCTCCGTGATCGGGGCCTGCCACAGCCCGACGATCGCGTCGATGAGCCCGGACGCCGCGGAACTCCAGGTCGTCCGCGGCATGTCGGCCCCCTCGGCGAAGGCACGTTCGAAATCGGCGCAGGTGTGCATCATCAGGTTGCGAGCCATGATGTTTCGCTCGGTGACCACCGCAGGCGGCAGGTCCGGCAGGCAGCGGGTGATCCCGTCGACGACGCGTTGCACCGACGGCGACTCGAGAGCACCCTTGACCACGATCTTGTGGTACTCGGGGTCGGCCAGCGCCTGCGCGGCGAAGCGCGCGTACCACGTCGGGGTCCCGATCTGGGCCAGGTGTTCGGTGAGTGAGCGAACCAGGCAGGCGACCCAGTCGCGAAGATCGGTCGAATCGCCGATCTCGGCGACCATCCGCGACAGCAGACGCTCGGTGGAGACGCGGTGCTTCTGCTCGATGGCCCGCACCAGGTCGGCCTTCGTGCCGAAGTGGTAGCCGACCGCGGCGTTGTTGCCCTGACCCGCGGCCTCACTGACCTGACGATTCGATACCGCGTAGACACCGTGCTCGGCGAACAGCCGCTCGGCGGCGGCCAGGATCGCTTCGCGCGTGGTGCTGGCCCGTTCGGTGCGCACGCTTCTGGCAGTGGTCACCGTCACAGTCAACCGCTCCCGAGCGCTTAAGTCAAGCGACTGATTTAAAGTTCTCATGGCTTCGATTTGCGGACAATCACCTTCCCCGCACTGGTGCCGCCGTCGATGGGAAGGATGGTTCCGGTGACATACCGGGAACGGTCGCCGGCGAGGTACAGCGCAGCCTCGGCGACGTCCTCGACGGTGCCCTCCCGCTTCAACGGGCGGTCGTTGCGCATCTGTTCGCGGATCTTGGCCTCGAACGCCTCGAGGCGCTCGAGGTCCTCTCCCGTCGCCGACTTGCGCACGATCGCGGTCCGGATGTTGCCTGGGGCGAGCGCGTTGACGCGAACCTCGTAGTGGGCCAGATCGATGGCCGCAGACTTGGTGAACTGGATGACGGCGGCTTTCGACGCCCGGTACGTCATCACGCCACCGCCGGCCTGGATGCCGCCGATCGAGGTCAAGTTGATGATCGATCCGCCGCCGTGTTTCGACATGTGCCGAGCCGCGTCGCGCGTACCGGCCATGACCGCAAGGACGTTGATGGCCATCACCTGGTGGAAGTCGGCGAGGTCGTCGTCGAGGAACTTCGGGAACATCTTGCCCGACACGCCCGCGTTGTTGACCATCACGTGCAGGCCGCCGAACTCCTCGACCGCCGTGGAAACCAGTCGGGTGACCTGCTCGACCTCGGCCACATCGGTCTCGATGAAGCGGACGGAGTCACCGAGGTCGGCGACGAGTTGGGCGCCGCCCTCGCGGTCGACGTCACCGACGACCACCTTGGCGCCCTCGGCGCAGAATCGCCGCACCAACCCTTCACCGAGACCGGAAGAGCCTCCCGTGACGACCGCGACCTTGCCCTCGAGTTCGCCGGTCATGCCGCCCCTTCGTGTGAGTCGGCCAGGAAGCCGAGCAGTAGTTCATTGACCGCGTCCGGTTGTTCGATCTGCGGGCAGTGCCCGGCCGCGTCGATCACCGCGGACCGGCCGCCGCGGATCTGGCCCGCGATCTCGCCCGCCCACCCGCGGGGTAACAGTTTGTCACCGCCGCCCTCGACCACCAGTGTCGGCACGGTGATGCGCTCGTAGGCGCGGGCACTCGACGGCAGCGGTGGGGCCTCCAGGCCGGGGCGTCGAAACCGCGCCGCCGCCAGCGCTTCCCACGCACCCGGGGCGATGCTGGCTTCGTAGCGGCGCTGGACGTATTCCTCGTCGGCGGGGTAGGAGGCGTCGTAGAAGAGCGCCGTGACGATCCGGCGCATCCCCGCGAACGTGGCGTCATAGTCGTACAGCGCGGCCGAATGCTCGTTGCGCTGGATCTCGCCGCCTCCGCAGATGGTCACCAGGCTGCGGGCGGGCAGCACCGGCGCTTCGGAGGTGGCGTCGACGAAAAGGTTCACGGCCCCCATCGAGTTGCCCACGAAATGCGCGGATTCCACCCCGACGACTTCGCAGAACCGCGCGATGTGCCGGATCCGCATACCGCGGCCGTCGTTGAAGTCGATGACCTTCGCCGATTCGCCGAACCCGAGCATGTCGAGCGCGAGCACGCGGTAACGCGTGGCGAGCGCGGCGATGTTGTGCTCCCAGCCGATCTCGGCGCCGGCGCCGAACTCCCCACCGTGCAGCAGGACGACCGGATCCGGATCGCCTTGTCCGGCTTCGAGGTAACCGGTCACCATCCCGTCGACCAGCACCGACTTGCGTTGGAGCTCGGTCACGCGGTCTCCCGGGCGGCCTTGGCGAAGAACAGCACTTGGGTGGCGAGCATGTCCAGCTGATTCTGGGTAGCGTCGTGGATCAATTCCCCTGTCTCGTCCCAGATCTGGTCGGCGGAGTTTATCGCCACGCCCAGCGGAGTCGGCCACGCGCGCAGCGCGTGCCCGATGGAGCGCAACTGTCCGAGCGTGTTGACCGCCGCCTGCCAGCCGTAGGCGCAACTGATGCAACCCCACGGCGTGTTGTCCAGATAGACGCGCGGGTCCTCCCGCAGATCCTCGATGTAGTCGAGCGCGTTCTTGACCAATCCCGAGATCGCTCCGTGGTAACCGGGTGAGCCGACGACCACGGCGTCCGCATCGCGCAGCGCGCTGACCAGTTCGAGAGCCTGGGGTGTGCGTTCCAGCGAGTGCGGCGCATACATCGGCAAATCCAGGTCGGGTCCCGCGAACAGCCGCGTCCGCCCGCCCTGCTGCTCGACCGCCGCCAGGCAATAACGCAGGGCGCGTTCGGTCGACGAATTCGCCCGAAGGGTGCCGCCGAGTCCCACGACGAACGGTGCACCGCCGGTTCTGGTGCTTGCAGTCATATCCTCACCCACTACTTGATTGCGATCGGGCTGACGGGCGCGCCCACCGCGCCAACGACCTTCAAAGGCGGTGCGATCAACTGGAACTCGTAGACACCGTCGGCGGCGCAATCGGCCGCCAGGCCGGTGAGGTCCCAGTATTCGCCGAACATGAGGCCCATGTCGCGCAGGCAGACCATGTGCATGGGCAGAAACGTGCCCTCGACTCCGTTGGCCGGGTCGGGGTCCTCGACCATGAGGTTGTCCGCAGCGACCGCGGCGACGTCATGGTCGTGCAGCCACGATGCGCAGGTCCAGTCCAGTCCGGATCCTGGTTCGGAGCCGTCACCGGTCGACAGGAACCTCGTCCACCACCCGGTGTGTACGACCACGATGTCCCCCTGCGTGATCCTCACACCCTGGGCCTTGGCGATATCGTCGAGTTCTGCTGGTGTGACCGGGTTCCCGGGTTCGAGGAAGACGTCGGCGCCGCGGTGCCGGACCGCGTCGAGCAGCACTCCTCGGGAGGTGATGCCCTTGACGTCGACCTTCTCGATTCCCAGATGGATGGCCCCGAAGCTGGTCACCGAGTCCGCGGGAAAGCCGTTGTAGAGCTTGTCCTCGTAGTAGACGTGGGAGATGGCGTCCCACTGCGTGGCCGCCTGCAGCGGCATCACGATCATGTCGTCGTTGAAGCGAAACGGGTTGTCCACGAAGAACTCGCTGACCTGGTGAGCCACCGAGTTCCGCAGCCACTGGGGCCCGTACTGCGCCAGCGTGTTCGCGTCGCCGCCGTCCACCGTCATCACGTGGGTGGGGTTCGGGCGGAACTGGAACGCCCCCTGCGGGCCGTTCGAGCCGAAGTCGCCTCCGAGGGGGATCACCGTTCCCTTCTTCACGAGCGCGGCCGCTTCGGCCACCTTGTCGGGCGTGATGAGGTTCAGCGTGCCCAGCTCGTCGTCGTCGCCCCAGCGGCCCCAATTGCGCACGTCGTCGGCGACGCGGCGGAACTCGCTCATGCTGGCCATGGATTGCCTTTCACTGTACTGACTTTCACGTCAACGCCGCCGTACCGCTCCCGCGAGGTCCGTCTCCCCCGTGGTGCCTCCGTCCACCCAGATCACCTGACCGGTGAGATAACTGGCCGCCCTGCTGTTGAGGAAGGTCAGCACGCTGGCCTGCTCCTGCGGTTCGGCGGCCCGGCCCAGCGGCGTCCGGAAGGAATCGAGAAACTCCTGCCCGTACGCGCTGCGCAACTGGTCGAGGATCGGCGTGTCGGTCACCCCGGGTGCGGTGCAGTTGATGCGAATCCCCCTGGCGCCCAACGCGCTCACCTGTGCCATGCCGTAGAGGATGATGGCCTCCTTGGACAACCGGTAACCGCCGCCGTCGGCCAGCGCCTCGGGATTGCGTCGACACCACTCGATGCCCGCCTCGACCGTGTCCGTGTCGACCAGCCCGGCGGTGACCGGTGCGTTGTCCCGGTAGGCCGACGCCGCCAGCGACGACACGTTCGCGATCGCCGATCCGGCGCGCATCCGGGGCACCAGCGCCTCGGTGAACCGCCGGGTACCCAGGAAGTTGATCGTCACGACCCGGAGCGGGTCCTTGATCCCCGACGACACCCCGGCGACGTTGAACAGCGCGTCGACCGAGTCGCCGACGGCGTCGGCCGCCCGGTCGATCGACTGTTGATCCGACAGATCGAGTTCGACGAACTCGCCGACACGCTCGGTCGGCGGTTTGATGTCGAGTCCGATCACCTCGGCGCCGAGGTCGGCGACCTGACGGGCGACGTGGGCACCGATGCCCGAGGCGCATCCGGTGACGACCACATGGCGCCCGTCGTAGCGCCACAGTTCCTCAAATCGGCCCATGGCTCATCTGCAGCCGGCGCCCGTCACTGCGCGCTCTTGGCGTCCGCTTCGGGGTTGCGGCTCGCCCACCCTTCTCCTGACTTGAGTTTGGCGGCCGCCGCCTCGATGCCGGCGTTCATCTCGTCCATCGCCAGCGACACCTCGTTGGCCGTGTAGTTCTGGCGGCCCGTGGGCAGTCCGCCGAACGCATAGCTCTCGTCGAAGACGGGCGCCTGCGACGGTTGCCGGCGCGCTTCGACCTTCTCGATGATCGGCTCGAGTCGTTTGGCCTTCTCCGCCTGCGCCTTCTCGTCGCGTTCGATGAACTCGGGCAGCACCTCCTTGCCCATCAACTCGATGGACTCCATCGTCTCTTCGTGCCTGCGCGGGGTCAGCAACAGGATCAGTTCGTCGACACCGCTTTCCTCGTAGCCGCGCAGGAAGTTACGCACCGTGTCCGGGCTTCCGATCGGACCGCGGTCGGGGCCATAAACGATGCTGGGGTCCTTCTCGATCTCCTCGAGGTGCCGCTTCCACACCCCGGTCCGGCCCGGTGTGTGCATACCGGTCATGTAGTAGTGCATGATGCCGAACGCGAAGAAGCCGCCGCCCTTGCCGAGCCGTTCGATCGCCTGTTCGTCGGTGGGCGCCACCATCATCGACAAGTCACCGCCGATGGCGAGGATGTTCGGGTTCATCTGCGGAGTGACCGGCGCGCCGTTCTCCTCGAACTCCTTGTAGTAGCCGTTCACCCGCTCGGTCAGCGGCCCCGGGCCCGTGTAGGCGAAACTCAGTGCGCCCAGGCCCTTCTGGGCTGCCATGGCGACCGATGCGGGCCTGGTGCACGCCACCCAGACGGGCGGATGCGGCTTCTGCAGCGGTTTGGGCACGACGTTGCGCGGGGGCATCTCGATGTGCTCTCCCTTGAAACCGGTGAACGGCTCCTCGGTCATACAGCGGATCGAAACCTCCAGCGCCTCTTCCCACATCGCGCGCTTGTCGGCGGGATCGACACCGAAACCGCCCAGTTCGCCGACCGACGACGACTCGCCGGTGCCGAACTCCACGCGCCCGTTGGAGATCAGGTCCAGTGTCGCAACCCGTTCGGCGACACGTGCGGGGTGGTTGACGACCGGCGGCAGATGCATGATGCCGAAGCCCAGGCGGATGTTCTGGGTCCGCTGGCTCGCGGCGGACAGGAAGATCTCGGGCGCGGTGGAGTGGCAGTACTCCTCCAGGAAGTGGTGCTCGGTCAGCCACACCGTCGAGAAACCGGCCTTGTCGGCAAGCTCCACCTCGTCGAGGCCGTCCTGGAAAAGCTTGTGCTCGTCGTCTTCGCTCCACGGCCGCGGCAGTGGGAATTCGTAGAACAGCGAGATCTTCATTTCGTTACCTTCCGATGTGTATCGAGTGTCGAATCGGTACTAGAGCCGGTCTGAATTCCAGAGCCGGACAGTTGCTCGGCGATGTGCTTGGCCGCGACATAGCCGAAGGTCATCGCGGGGCCGATGGTGGCGCCGGCGCCCGCGTAACTGCGGCCCATCACCGCGGCCGACGTGTTGCCGACGGCGTAGAGGCCCCCGATGACGCGGTCGTCGGCGCGCAGCACCCGGGCGTACTCGTCGGTGCGCAGACCTCCGGAGGTGCCCAGGTCGCCCAGGATGATCTGGAACGCGTAGTAGGGCGGCTTACCCAGCGGGTGCAGGTTCGGGTTCGGCAGCGTGGGGTCGCCGTAGTAGTTGTCGTAGGCCGAGTCGCCGCGGTTGAAGTCGTCGTCGTGACCGTTGCGCGCCAGTTCGTTGAACCGCTGGGCGGTCTGGCGCAGTTGTGCCGGCGGAACGCTTATCTTGCCCGCGAGTTCCTCGAAGCTGCTTCCCTCATGTACGACACCGGATTCCAGCCACGCCTTGGGCACCTTCCAGCCGGTCGGCACCGGCGCGAACGGAATCTTGGGGATCGGCAGGTGCCCGGCGACCACGTACCGGTGGAACGACCGGATGTCGGTGATCAGCCAGCACGGAATGTGCGTGACCCCGCTGTTGTGACCCTCGATCATCGCGTGCGCGAAGTCCATGTAGGGGGCGGCCTCGTTGATGAACCGCTTGCCCTCGCCGTTCACCACGAACTGCGACGGCATCATGCGTTCGTTGAGCATGAACTGCAACCGCCCGTCGGGCCAGCAGATCGCGGGAAACCACCAGGCCTCGTCGAGCAGATCGGTCGAGCCGCCCACCTTCTCCCCCGCCCGGATGGCGTCCCCCATGGACGCCGGATTGCCGAAGCTCCAATCCTTTTCGAGTAGCGGCAGGTGCTGGCGGCGCCACTCCATGTCGTGGTCGAATCCACCCGCGGCCAGGATCACGCCGTGCCGGGCTTCGATGCGCTGCTGACGACCGTCACGCTCCACCACCGCCCCGATCACCGCTCCGTCGACGTCGGTGATCAGTTCGCTCATCGGCGCATTGAGCCACAGCGGGACGTCGTGTTGTTTGAGCGCCAGCCGCATGCGGGCGGCCAGCGACTGGCCGATGGCCGCCATCCGGTCACCGAGAACCCGGGCTCGGAACATCCGCCAGATCAACTTGACGAGAACGGCCTTGCCGCGCCAGTTCTGGCGAACCTGGTAGAACAACCGAAGGTCCTTGGGCGCGAACCAGATTCCCTTCGGGGCCAGCGCGAGCGGCTGCAGCAGGTGCTGCTCCTCGTCGCCTAGCTTGCGCAGGTCGATGGCGGGCACGTTGATCGTGCTGCCCTGTGCCGACCCGCCCGGCAGCTCCGGGTAGTAGTCCGCGTAGCCCGGTTTCCACACGAATTCGAACCACGGGCTGCGCTTTTCGAGGAACTCCATCATCTCCGGAGCGGCATCGACGTACTGGCGCAGACGCGCGTCGCTGACCAGGCCTCCGGTGATCTGGCGTAGGTACTCAACGACACCGTCGGGATCCGGCACGTAACCCGCCTTGCGCTGCGAGGGGGCACCGGGCACCCAGATGCCGCCGCCGGACAACGCGGTGGACCCGCCGAAGTGCGCCGACTTCTCGACGATGAGGGTGTCCAGACCGAACGCGTCGGCGGCCAGCGCCGCGGTCATTCCGCCGCCACCTGACCCGACGACAAGCACGTCGACGGTGTGGTCGAACTTGTTGTCAGACATCCAGAACCGCCGTCCTGATCGCGAACCCTGCGATCAATTCCGGTGCCGCCCGGTAGAACCGCTGATCGGTGCGGTACGGGCCGTGCGCGGCAAGCGCGGCGAAAGCCGCGATCCACGTGCGTACTTCGTGTGCCGAATGGCCGGCCTCGCGCTCGATCGACTCGTTGGACCAGCCGTCCACCTCGGCGAGCCGGTTGTTGTCGATCAGCTCGAGGAAAGCCGCGTCCCACTCCGGGTTCAGCGGCTGCAACGGGCTCTCGCCGTGCGCGAACGCCTGCGCGGCCTCCATCACCGCGACCTGGCGGGCCTGCCGCTGTTCCGCTGTCATGGGCGCACCGTGCACGATCCGTTCCAGCGCGGCGGGCGGCGCGGTCGCCAACGTGGGCACCGGCGGATCGTGCGACAGCCCACCGGACCCCACGACGAGGACACGTTTGTCGAGCGTCGCGAGGAAGGTGCCGAGTGCCGCTCCGAGCGCCCGCACCCGGCGCACCGGCCCGAGCGGGGTGGCCACCGAGTTGATGAACACGGGGATCGTCGGCACCGACGTCGCATCCCCGAACAGGTTCTGCAACGGTTGGACCGTTCCGTGATCGACGTCCATGCTCGCCGAGATGGCGACGTCGATTCCCGACTCCAGAACCGCTCGGGCACAGTCGGTCGCGACGTCTTCGGGCACGTTCAACGGGCCGGCGTGCGAGCCGTAGTCACCGACGCCCTGGGCGGCCGTGCCGATGCAGAACGGCGGCATCGTCCGGTAGAAGAACCCGTTGTAGTGGTCCGGGGAGAAGATGACGACGAGCTCGGGGTCGTAGTCGGCGACGAACCGGCGTGCACCCGATATCGCCGTCTCGATGTCGTCAAGGAGATCCCGTGACGGTCCCGGAAGGTTCAGTAGCGGGCTGTGCGACATGCAGCACAGGGCCAGTGTGCCCATGAGAACCGGTGCCTCCTCCCTGGGTCAGACGCAGAACGTCGAATAGAGATTCGCTCAGTTCGGCGGCGCGCTGAGCGATGCAGGCGCCGGCGATGCAGCGGTCGGGCCGCAGGAACAACACCGAGTCGGTGTAGGTGTCGAACCACGCCTTGAGCGCACCGGTCCTGTCACCGATCACCACCACATCGTCGTCGTCGTGACCCGGCCAGCGCAGCTGAGTCATCGGACGTGCCTCGATGAACTCCGCACCCAACGCCTTCCATCGGTTGAACGCGTTGTCGCCCAGTATCGCTCGCAGGTTGTTGCTCCAGCACAGCACCGCGAAACCCGGCCCGAGCACGTCGTCAAGCAACACGTTCTGCTCAGTGCGGGTGTCGACGCGCGGCTGGATGAACAACGTGCCCGTCGGCGAGACCGCCCCTGCCGCACCGGCACCCGGTGCGGAATGGAACACGGCGCCCTGTTGATAGCGCGGCATCGGCTTGAAACGCATCTCGAGGATGTAGCGCTTCAGCGAGGGAACCACGGAAGCGGCGTGAATGACCCGGTCCCGCAACGCGGCTACCCTGCGGTTGGTCGGCGATATCACGCGGCCGACCATGGTGGACAGGTCGATCATCGCGCGGGCGTGTTTGCGACGCTCGACGTCGTAGGTGTCCAGCAGGGCGTCGTCGGCCTGCCCGGTCACCACCGCGGCGAGTTTCCAGCCGAGGTTGGCCGCGTCGCGGATACCGCTGTTGTATCCCTGCCCCTGCCAGACCGGCATCAGGTGCGCGGCATCACCGGCGAGCAGCATCCGGCCCTTGCGGAATGAACCGGCGATGCGGGAGTGGTGCGTGTAGACCCGGTGCCGGATCATGTCGACCTGCTCGGGATACGGGACCCGTTGCGCCAGCATTCTTCTGACGAACGCCGGATCGTCGGCTTCTGCGTCGGTCTCGTGAGGATGGATCAGGAATTCGAAGCGGCGGATGCCGTGGGCGATTGAGATCGACACATAGGGGCGCGCCGGGTCGGCGCCCACCTCACTGTTGGGATGGCCGAGCGGGTCGTTGGCGACGTCGACCACCAACCAGCGGGTCGACGACGTGGTGCCGTCGAACGACACGCCCATCAGCCGGCGAGTGGCGCTGCGGCCGCCGTCGCAGCCGACCACGTAACGAGCCGTGACCGACGGCTTGTCACCGGCGAACTGCACCGTCACCGCGTCGTCGGTCTCGACGCAGGACTCCATCCGACACCCGAACCGGACGTCCACATTGTCGAATCGGTCCAGCCCGCCGAACAATTCGGCATCGACCATCGGTTGCACGAAGCCGTTGCGTTTGGGCCAGCCGAACCGGGCGTCGGGCGGCGCCATCTCGGCGAGCAGCCGTCGGTTGGCGTCGAAGAACCGCAGGATCTGGTTCGGCACAGTGTGCGGCAGCACCCGGTCGACCAGGCCGATCGACTGGAACGTCCGCAGCGCCTCGTCGTCGAGACCGACACCGCGGGGGTAGTCGATGAGCGTGTCGCGTTCCTCGACCACCAGCGTCCGGACCCGGTGCAGCCCAAGGATGTTGGCCAGCGTCAGGCCCGACGGGCCTGCCCCGACGATGACGACGTCGACGTCGGTCGTCGTCATAGCCGCCCCAACAGGAAGTCCAGGTGCAGCCGGTTGAACGTCTTGGGATCCTCGTACTGGGGCCAGTGACCGCATCCGGGCATCACCTCGAAGCGGGCGCCCGGGATCATCGAGGCGATGCGTCGCCCCTCGGTCACGTCGGCCGTGGGGTCGTCACTGGTCCACACCACCAGGGTCGGCGCGGTGATCGATCCGTACTCGTCGGGCCCGAGGAGGTTGCGTGCGCGGATCTCCGGGTCCTGCAGCGCCATGATGTCGCGCATCGCCGTGACGAACCCCGGCTGCCGGTACACCCGCTGCCTGCTCGCGACGATGTCGTCGTAATCCTTGGTCTTGTCGGCCATCAGCCACTTGATGCGGGCCTGCACCGTCTCCCACGTCGGGTTCTCGGCGGCGGCCATGGACAGCGTGATGATCCGCTTCATCACCTCGGGATCGGCCTGCGAGCCGCCCGCGGTGTTGAGCACCAGCCGGTCCAATCGGTCGGGGTGGTCGACCGCGAATCGCGCCGCGACCCAACCACCGAGCGACTCACCACTGATGTGGGCGCGGTCGGCCCCTGCGGCGTCGAGGAACGCCATCAGATGGTCGACGTAGTGGCCGACTTCCAGCGGATGACCGGGTTTGTCGGTGTAGCCGTGGCCGAGCATGTCGATCGACCAGACCGAGAAGTGCTCGGCGTGCGCCTCCAGGTTGCGCACGTAGGCTTCCGCATGCCCACCGGAGCCGTGCAGGAAGACGAGCACCGGGTTGTCGGTGTCACCGGCATGCAGATAGCGAGTACGGGTCCCGCCGGCGTCGAGGTAGCCCTGAGCGAACGAGACGCCCTGCAGATCGCTCCAGACGCTTTCGAACTCCGCTGACGCAGAACGCTTGTCGGCCGCGGAAGCCGCCAGCGAATCCGGCTCAGACACGCTCACCCTCTCTTGACCGCGAGAATCGAATTCTCGTAATTTGTAAGCACTCTGCTCATTTATCGCACACCCACGTGCACTATAGTCAGAGCATCACTCTCGCGGCAGCTAGATGTCAAGGGAAGTCGAGGAAGGGACGCCATGCCTTCGGAGGGCGGAGCCCGACATCGGGTGGAGCAGGGCGGAGCCCGACATCGGGTGGAGCAGGGCGGAGCCCGACAGCGGGTGGAGCAGGGCGGAGCCCGACAGCGCGTCGAGCACGGCCGGGCCCGGCAGACGGAGTCGATCAGTGCCGCGCCCAACGGGGCACCCGGCTCGCAGACGCTGGCCAGAGGGTTGGCCGCCTTGCAACTGGTGGCCAGCTCCCGCACCGGTTTGACCGCCCAGCAGGTCGCCGACGACATCGGTGTGCACCGGACCATCGCCTACCGGTTGCTGTCGACGCTGTCGCAGTTCCGTTTGGTGGCCAAGGGCGAGGACGGCCGGTACCGCTCGGCCGCGGCGCTGGCGGTGCTCGGGGCGTCGTTCGACAACAACGTGCGCCAGCTGAGCCTGCCGACCCTGCGGAGTCTCGCCGACGAACTCTCGAGCACGGTGTCGCTTCTCGTCGCCGAGGGCGATCAGCAGGTCGCGATCGCCGTCGTCGTGCCGACCAACGTCTTCTATCAACTCTCCTTCCATGAGGGCAGCCGCTATCCGCTGGACCGGGGCGCCGCGGGAATCGCGTTGCTGTCGAGCATGCCGCCCCGCCCCGACGAGCGTGACCTGGTGCCGTTGACCCGCGAGCAGGGGTGGGTGATCACCCACGGCGAGATCGAGCCGAACACCTACGGCCTCGCGGTCCCGGTGCGCCGACGACCACCGGCGCCGCCGACATGTATCAACCTCATCTCGCATCGCGAGGACGTCCTGACACGCGGCAGAGACGCGGTCATCAGGGCGGCCGACGAGTTGTCCGCGATCCTCAACTAGAGGGTCACTCCGGCCGGAAGGAGCAGCACGTGACGGATTGGGATCATGACGTCGACGTGGTCGTACTGGGCAGCGGCGGGGCCGGTCTGACCTCGGCCCTGACCGCGGCGGCCAATGGCGCTTCGGTGGAGATCTACGAGAAGGCCGCGACCGTGGGCGGTACGACGGCGGTCTCCGGCGGCATCATCTGGATCCCGGCACACAAGCGCGCCGCGGACGGTGAGCTTTCCGTCGAGGACGCGATGGCCTACCTGCGGGCCCAATCGCTGGGATACATGGACGACGACCTCGTCGAGACATTCGTGCGCACCGGACCTGAGATGCTCGATTTCGTTGAGGCACACAGTGATCTGCGTTTCGAGGTCGCCGAGGGGTTCCCTGACTACAAGCCCGAGCTGCCCGGTGGGCGGCCCTCCGGTGGGCGTTCGCTCAACGCCAAGCCTTTCGACTTGAGCCTGCTCGGTGAGTGGCGCGACCGCATCACCTCGTTTCCGGCGGATTTCAGCAACGTCGGCATCGACGCCGAGACCCGCGCGCGCATCCACGCCTCGGTCGACGACGAATCCGGCGACTACTGCGTCGCGGGCACGGCGCTGGTCGCCGGGCTGTTGAAGGGGCTGCTGAACCTCGGTGTGGCGCCGCGAACCAACGCGCGCGCGGTCGAACTGCTCGCCGACCCGCTCGGCATAACCGGCGTGCGAATCTCGCAGGACGGCAACGAGTTCACTGTGCGGGCCCGCCGAGGCGTGATCCTGGGAACCGGCGGGTTCGAGTGGGACCGCAAGCTGGTCGAGGCGTACCTGCGGGGGCCGATGCGCGGACCTGTCTCGCCGCCCAACAACACCGGCGACGGCCTGCGGATGGCGATGGCGCACGGCGCCGATCTGGCCAACATGGGCGAGGCGTGGTGGGTGCCGATCGTGCAACTTCCCGGCGACACGTTCGGAGGTCAGCCGCGCAGCCGCAGCGTCCGGCTGGAAAGAACCCGGCCGCGCAGCATCATCGTCAACCGGGCGGGTAAGCGGTTTCTCAACGAGGCCGGCGAGTACAACTCGATGGCGGGGCCGTTTCACTATCTCGATCCCAAGCTCGGCTATGCCAACGATCCTGCCTGGATCGTCTTCGACTCGCTGCATCTGAAGAAGTACGGATTCCTCGGCATAGAACCGGATGGCCCTGCCCCCGACTGGTTCTCACCGTCGAAGGACCTGGTGGAGCTCGGCGAGAAGACCGGCATCGACCCCGACGGCTTGGCACGCACACTGCAATCGTGGAACGACGGCGTCGCCCACGATCGCGACCCGGATTTCGCGCGGGGCTCGAGCGCCTACGACGGGTACTGGGGCGACGACAAGGCGCCGACGCCCGCCGGCCGCACCCTCGGCCCGATCGACACGCCGCCCTACTATGCCGTGCCGGTGTCGATCGGCGCGATGGGCACCAAGGGCGGCCCCCGCACCGACTGCGACGGCCGGGTGCTGCACGTCAACGGGTCGGCGATCCCGGGTTTGTTCGCCGCGGGCAATGCGATGGCCGGAGCAACCGGCAAGGCGTACGGCGGCGCCGGTGGAACGATCGGCCCGGCAATGGTGTTCGGCTACCGCGCGGGCCTTGCCGCCTCGGCGCGCGTGTAACTCGCGGTTCGCACGCCCGCCGGTGCTCGACTGTGCGACCCGATACGCTCGTCGCGGCGTGCTGCGTATGAAACCGCACACTCAGCGTCGAGTGCCGCTCAGGCTACGGCCATTCCGATGAAGTAGCTGCTCAACAGGCAAGTGGCGACGAGAACCACCCAGCCGTCGGTGAGGCGGCGCAGCCAGTCCGGGGCGTGGCGTACCTCCATGAACTCGCGAAAGATGATGCGCACCTTGATGAGTGAGATGACGATTGCGCTGACTGTGACCACGGTGCTGGCCTTCAAGGTGCCGTTCTGGTCGACCGCCCCATCCAGCCAGACGTAGACCAACGTCAACAACGTCAGGATCGCCCAGGCGATGACGAGTCTCTTGTTCATGGTTTGCTCACCGATCACCTCACGATGTAGAGCATTGCAAAGATCAGCACCCACAGGAAATCGACCGTGTGCCAGTACGTTGCCCCCGTTTCGACGAGTTCCTGCGAGCGTCGCGCCGGGCTGCGCAACTGGTAGAGGACCACACCCAACACGATGAAGCCGATCAACACGTGGATGCAGTGCAGTGACGTGAGGAAGAAGTAGTGCTGGAAGAACTCGGCGCTGGTGAACGTGTTCCCCATGCGGATCTCCAGAATCCACTCGAACACCTTCGACACCACGAACGTCACCCCGAGCCCTACGGTCACATAGGCGTACGTCGTCGCCGAACGGTACGAACCGCCGCGCGCGGCCTGCACGCACCGGGCGATCGCCCACGAACTCGTCAGCAGGACAATGGTGTTGAAGACCCCGATCCGCAGATCCAGATCGGCTTGGGACTGCAGGAAGAGATCCTCGTTCTGCGTGCGCAGGGCCAGGTAGACCGAGAAGTAGCCGGTGAACAGCAGCGCCTCGAACAACACGAACAGCCACATGTCGGGCTGGCCGGGCACTCGCGGTGGCGGCTGATCCTCGAGCGGTTTCGGCGCGGCGCCAACGACGTCAGTCATCGAGCCGCCTCCACCGCTTCGGTGGCTTCGGTCACGCCTTTCGGTGGCAGATCGGGCAGCGGTCCGGTGCCGAAATCCTCCCGCTCGATCATATTGCGCAGCAGCATGATGAACGCCGCGGTGTAGGTGACGAACACGACCATGTTGATCCACCACGCGATCGCACCGTTCCACGCGAAAGCACCCCGTTGGAAGATCCAGGCCGGTGCGACGACGACTTCGGTCAGCGCATTGCACAACCCCAGATACGCGAACCACTTCGGGAACACGTTGTTCTTGTCGAGCAGGATCGCCACCAGCCAGACCACCGAGCCGACCAGGAAGACACCCATCGTGCCGCTGAACGACAGGAACGCGAAGTCATACATCCACACGATCAGTTCGGGGTCACGGTCCGGCCGGAGCGCGCCGACGGTCATCGCGATGGCCATCACGAGCATGCCGGGCAGCGCTGCGAGCGAGTACATGATCAGGTACGAGTAGGCGAAGACACGACTTACCGACATCCGCCACATCGAATATGCGAGAAGAGCATTCATCGGCGCACACATGCCCGAGATCAGGAACACGACGCCGAACCCGGTCAGCAGACCGAGATGACGATCGGCGAACCACTGCACGATCAACGGCGCGTCCCAGTCGGGGCTCGGCGGCGGTTGCACCCGCGTGACGAGGAAGAACAGCACGCCGTACAGCTGGTAGAAGATCACCATCACCCACCACGCGAACCACAGCTCACGCTTGGGGTGGTAGCGGAAGTTCCAGACCAGCCGGCCCCACCGTGAATCGTTGGGCGGATCGGGCGCCGTCACCGGTTCTGCGCTCAACGCGCTCATGCGGCGACCGCGACTTCGGCACGTTGGCGGCGGATGTTCTGGGCGAGAACGACTCCCATCACCACGATCCAGACGGCGATCGCGATGTTCTTGACCCAGAACGACAGCACGCCGTCCCAGGCAAACGGGCCCTCGAACGTCACCGCCCCGAACGCCGCGGGCAGCAATGCGACGGCGATGAGCAGGTTGAAGTGCGCCACCCATGGCCGAAAGACCGGTTGGTCTCGACGATCCCAGTAGATCGCCAAGGCGAGCACCAGGCACTGGGCGATGAGATAGGGGACCAGCACGGTGAAGGTGACCCAGGCGAGGTCGTTGAGCAGTTGAGTCAGCTCCGGGGTACGCTCGGGCCGGAAGGAACCCAACAACCAGAACATGTTGGCGATCAGGAACAGCGTCGGCGGACCACCTGCGCATGCGATCAGGCAGTAGGACAGGATCGGCGTGCGGTGCGCCATCTTGCGTACCTGCATCGCCAACAGGATCACCGTCGGAATCAGACCCACACCGAACCAGTTGAACAGGATCATGCTGTAGCGGATCCGGGCCGTCTCGTCGCGGTATAAGCCTGCGACCTCCTCCGCGGACATGGTGGGCGACATCGGGGGCAGAAACCCGGGAAACAGGAGGAACGCGGACACCCAGATGACCACCATCGCGGGCAGCGCCCACAGCATGAGCAACTCGCCATCAGTTCGCTTCATCGTCCGCCTCATAGTTGGTTGCCGATCGGCTACTCGAACGGTAGCCGATCGGCAACCAAGCGGTCAATGCTGGGCTACCCTCGACGACATGGCCGTGGCAGAGCAGAAATTCAGTGCGATCACCCGCACCGCTGCGCAGACCAGGGTCTTGGACGCCGCGGTGGCCTTGATCGCCGAACACGGGGTCAGCGGCACCTCGCTGCAGATGATCGCCGATGAAATCGGGGTGACCAAGGCGGCGGTGTATCGCCAGTTCAAGACGAAGGAAGAGATCGTCATCGCGATCACCGAACGCGAGATGGGCTATCTTGAGGACGCGCTCGAAGCTGCCGAGTCGGCCGACCACGGGCTCAAGTCACGCGAGATCCTGCTCGACCGGATGATCGACCAGGCCGTCGAACGACGCGGAGTCGTCAGCGTGCTGCAGTTCGATCCGGTGATCATCCGGCTTCAGGCCGAACATGAGCCGTTCCAACGGTTCATCGAGCGTCTGTATGCCGCGCTGCTGGGCACCCAGGCCGGACCGGAGGCCCGGCTGCACGCGGCGGTGCTGTCGAGTGCGATCAGCGTGGCGGTGATGCATCCGCTGGTTTCCGATCTCGACGCCGAAATGCTTCGCGCTCAGTTGATTCGGATGTCCCGCCGGTTGCTCGACCTACCGGAGCAGGCTCAGGGCCGCTCCCGGTCGACGAAGAGGCGCTCGGCGGCGGTGTAGGGGTCGTCGGTGCCGTCGGCGACGGCCGCGGCCAGCCGGTCCAGTTCCGGATGCGTGCGCAGCAGCGTCTGCGCCAGCGACAAGATCTGCGTCCTGGCGCGCGCGGCGCGCCGTTCCGGGCTGTCGGAGCGGTGATGCGCCTCGATCGCGTCGACGAGTTCAGGAAGACCGTCGCCTTGTGCGGCAATCAGTTTCAGGACGGGGGCGCTGCTCTCGGCGCGAAGGTCGCGCACGGTCTGGTCGGCCCCCTCGCGATCGGCCTTGTTCACCACCACGATGTCGGCGACTTCGAGCAGGCCGGCCTTGGCCGCTTGCACGGCGTCACCGGCGCCGGGATTGAGGATGACGACGGTGGGATCGGCGACCGCGGCGATCTCGATCTCGGACTGTCCGACCCCGACGGTCTCCAGCACCACCAGCCCGTAGGACAGCGCCGCGAGAACGCGGATGGCTGCGGGCACCGCGGCGGCCAGCCCACCGAGATGCCCACGGGCGGCGACGGATCGGATCAGCACATCGGGATCGTTGATGTGGGCGGCCATGCGGATCCGGTCGCCGAGCAGCGCTCCCCCGCTGTATGGCGACGACGGGTCGACCGCGAGCACCGCGACGCGCACGCCTCGTTCACGGTACGCGCCGACGAGCGCACCCACCGTCGTCGATTTCCCCGCACCCGGCGGCCCGGTCACTCCCACCACTCGCGGCACCTCGACGGGCCCGAGCGCGTCGAGAAGCTCGCTGCGCCGGGGGCTTTCGACAATGCTGAGCAATCGGCCGGTCGCGCGGGCCGATCCGTTGCGTGCCGCCTCGATGAGCTCCGCAATATCGTCTGAGCTGGTCATCGTCTGGCAGTCTACGGAGCGCCTGCTTGATGCCGCCGCCGGGCGGCTCAGGCCACCTCGATGACCGTTGCCGATCCCATGCCGCCGCCCGCGCACATCGCGGCGACCCCGATCCCCCCGCCGCGCCTGCGCAATTCGTGGACGAGCGTGACGAGCATCCGCGCGCCGGTGGCTGCCACGGGGTGGCCGAGCGAGCAACCGCTTCCGCTGACGTTGACGCGGTCGGGGTTGATGTCGAGCAGTTTGACGGTGGCCACGCACATCGCCGCGAACGCCTCGTTGATCTCGAACAGATCGACGTCGGCGAGCGAAATACCCGCACGCTTGAGCGCTTTCGGGATCGCCTCGACGGGCGCCAGTCCGGTGAAAGCAGGATCGACGCCGACCGATGCCCACGCCTTGACGGTGCCCAACGAGGGCAGCCCGAGCCGGTCGCTGGCCAACGTCAGCACGGCGGCGCCGTCGTTGGCGCCGCAGGCGTTGCCTGCGGTGATGGAGAAGCCCTCGATCTCAGGATGCAGCGGCTTGAGCGCGGCCAGCTTCTCGATGCTGGTGTCGCGACGCGGATGCTCGTCGGTGTCGAACTGTCCGTGGGGCGTCTCGATCGGAACGATCTCGTCCTTGAAGCGGCCCTCGTCGATCGCCTGGATCGCCTTGCGGTGCGAGCCGAGCGCCCACTCGTCCATCTCTTCGCGGCTGACGCCCGCGCGCACGGCAGCGTTCCAGCCGACGGTGATCGACATGTCCATGTTCGGCGCGTCGGCGCGGTCAGGGTGCGTCGGGGGAAACCAGTCGAGCATCGCGGCGTCTTTCGCGCTGCTGGCGCGGCGGGTGAAGCGCGGCGTGGTGGAGGCGGAGTTCACCCCACCGGCGATCACCACCTGGTCCATGCCGGCGCGGATGCTGGCGGCGGCGCTTTGGACCGCGGCCTGGCCCGCGGCGCAATGCCGGTTGTTCGACAGCCCGGGCACCGAGGTCAGGCCCGCGGTGATTGCGGCGTGGCGGGCGATCACACCGCCGCCGTAGAGCCCCTCGCCGAGGATGACGTCGTCGATCGGCAGCCCGTTCACCTCGCCGGCTGCCGCACCGACCACGTGCTCGGCCAGCTCGTAGGCGTCGGTGTCTCGCAACGTGCCCTTCATCGCGGTGCCGATGGGGGTGCGCAGGGCAGAAACGATCACGGCTTCAGGCATGTGTATCTCCGTCTCGACGTATGAGAATGTTATTCTCTCAAGCCGAGAGTGCCAGTTGCAAGAAGGGGAACCGTATGCAGATCGCGGGTAGCTCGGCAATCGTGGTTGGTGGCGCCGGCGGTCTCGGCGAGGCGACGGTGCGGCGTCTGCACGGCGCGGGCGCCAAGGTCGTGGTCGCGGACATGGCCGACGACAAGGGCAAGAAGCTCGAGAGCGAACTCGGCGTGCGCTATGTCCGCACCGACGCGACGTCCGAGGAGTCCGTCAACGCGGCGATCGCCGAGGCCGCGGCGCTGGCCCCCCTGCGGATCTCGGTGGACACCCACGGCGGCCCGGCCAGCGGTGGCCGGCTGATCGGCAAGGACGGCTCCCCGCTGGCCCTCGACGGCTTCAAGACGACGATCGAGTTCTATCTGACCGCGGTCTTCAACGTGATGCGGCTCGCGGCCGCCGAGATCGCAAAGTCAGAACCGCTCGACGAGGGCGCCCGCGGCGTGATCGTCAACACCGCGTCGATCGCCGGATACGAGGGTCAGATCGGTCAACTGCCGTATGCCGCGGCCAAGGGCGGCGTGATCGGCATGACGCTGAATGCGGCCCGCGATCTTTCACCGCTCGGTATCCGCGTGGTCACCATCGCGCCGGGCACCATCAACACCCCCGCGTACGGGCAGGCCGCCGACCAGCTCGAGCAGTACTGGGGTCCGCAGGTGCCGTTCCCCAAGCGGATGGGCCGGTCGACGGAATACGCGCAACTGGCGCAGAACATCATCGAGAACGACTATCTCAACGGCGAAATCATCCGCCTCGACGGAGCACTGCGCTTCCCCCCCAAGTAGTTTCTTCTTTTACTCCGTGTTCCGCGAGCGTGCGTGTCTGCACACGACACGCCGCGGCTTTACAGCAGTTTGCGCACCGTCGCGCCAGCGTGACGGTGCGCGTTTGCACATGACGAACCGTGCCGCGCGCTTTGAGGCCGCTTTGTGCGCACGCTCGCCATGCCTTGAGCGTGCCCAAAATGCCGACAAAGAGCGGCGTGTCGTGTGCAGACACGCACGCTCGCGCCTATTTCTTCTTGGCGTTCAGGCGGGTGACGATCTCGCGGAAGTCGTCGGTCTTGAACGACTGCTCCTCCGCGGTGTTGGCGTAGTCGAGCACGGCCAGCACCGACCGCTCGAGGTGAATGTTCAACAGCCGCTTGGTGCTTTCGACCGCCTGGCGCGGCAGTTCCATGATCTTCTTCGCACAGGCGATCGCCTCGCTCAGCGGGTCTTCGACGACGTGATTGGCCAGGCCCAGTTCGGCGGCGCGCTGCGCCGAGATCCGCGCGCCGGTCAGCGCGTACTCCTTGGCGTGCAGCAGGCTCATCTCCAGCGGCCACACCAGCGGTCCACCGTCGGCGGCGACCAACCCGACCTGGACGTGTGGATCGGCGAGGTAGGCATCGTCTTTGATGTAGACGATGTCGGACAACGCCACCAGGCTGCAGCCCAGCCCCATCGCGGGACCGTTGACGGCCGCCACCACCGGAATCCGGCAGCGCGCCATGCCCAGCACGATCTCGCGCCCGTGCAGGATCGTCTTGGCGCGCAGGTCCGCGTCCTGACGCAGCTCCTCGAGATAACCGAAGTCGCCGCCGGCCGAAAATGCCCTTCCCGCACCGGTGATCACCGCCGCGCGAGCCTCCCGGTCCTCGGCCAGCCGCGGCCACAGCCAGGCGAGTCCGCTGTGCAGGTCGTCGTTGACCGAATTCAGGGAGTCCGGCCGGTTCAGGGTGATGATGCGCAACGGGCCGTCGGCCTGAACGTCGATCTCCGGTGGTAGGTCGTACAACTTAGACTCCTAATCCGAGAATGCGCGAAGCGATGATGTTCTTCTGAATCTGGGAGGTACCGCCCATCACGCTCTGCGCGCGGCTGTACATGTAAGCCCCGAACAACTCGGGATCATCGGTGCCGACGGTGGCCAGCGCGGCGTGCCCGACCGACTGCTCGGTCCAGGTCATCAGCAGCTTGTCCAGCGAGCCCTGCGGCCCGTGCGTCAGCCCGTCGAGCTGTTCGGACAGCCGCCTGCGCACGTGCAGCCGCAGCATCTCGGTCTGCACCCACGCCCACGCCAGCTCGTCGGGAGCCGGACCTTCCACGCGGGCGGCCAACTGCCGCACCAGCTTTCCATAGCGGGCCGAGAACCCCAGCGTCGACGGCTCGCGCTCGTGGCTGACGACGGTCATAGCCAACTTCCAGCCCTCACCGGGCGCACCGACCATGTTCTCCGCCGGCACCCGGGCCCCATCGAACAGCACCTGGCCGAACTCCTTGGTGACGCCGCTGATCATCTTCAACGGCCGCTGTTCTATCCCCGGCTGGTGCATCGACACGATGAACGCCGAAATGCCCTTGTGCTTGGGCACATCTTTCTCGGTGCGGGCCAGCAGCAGACACCAGTCGGCCACGTCGGAATAGCTGGTCCAGATCTTGTGGCCGTGGACGACGTACTCGTCGCCCTCGCGAGTCGCGGTCGTCGTCAGCGATGCCAGATCGGAACCCGCACCCGGCTCGGAGAAGCCCTGGCACCACCGCTCCGTGCCGTTGATCATGCCGGGCAGGAAGCGCTGGCGAAGCTCCTCGCTGCCGTGGTGCGACATTCCGACCACCAGATAGCCGAGGCTCGGCCGCGCCGGCGCCCCCGCCTTGGCGATCTCCTCGTCGACGATCACGTCGTAGACCGGCGGGAGATCTTGTCCGCCATACTCTTTCGGCCACGACGTGCCGAAGAAGCCGGCTTCGTAGAGTGCCTGGTGCCAGGCGCCTTGGGCGGCCCAGTACTCGTCGCCCGACGTCGGGTACTTGCCCTTCTGTTCGGTCAGCCAGCCGCGTAGCCGCTCGCGGAACGCGGCTTCCTCCGGTGAGTCACGAAAGTCCAATGGACAGCTCCTCCAACTTCACGGGCCACGTCTCGGTGGCGGCCAGCACCCGGCGCAGGTAGACGTGGGCCAGGCACTCCCAGGTGTTACCGATGCCGCCGTGCACCTGTATCGAGGTCTCGCAGACGGTCAAAGCCGAGCGCGCACAGTAGATCTTGGCAACCCGCGCCGCCTCGATCGCTTCGGTGAGCGGCAATTCGTCGACCGCCCACGCGGCGTGCCGCAGCACGCTGACCGAGCCCTCGATCAGCGCGAGGCTCTCGGCCAGGAGATGACCGACCGCCTGATAGGAGCCGATCGTCGCACCGTACTGTTCGCGCACCTTGGCGTATTCGACGGCCAAAGCCTGCGCTCCTCTGGCCGCGCCGACCAGGTCGGCGCACGTCACCGTCAACGCCAGCGCGCGCCACCGGCCTGCGTCCTCCTCGGACAGACCGTCGAGCTCGGCGGGCGACTCAACCACGCCGTCAAGGCTTTTCGTCAGGTCCACCGACTCCGCCGCCTCCGCGCCAACCGGCTCACGACCGCTGCGCATCTTGAGGTCGTCGGCGAGCACGGGCCCGATGAAGGGCACGTCGACAAGCTTTCGGGCGAACTCCTCGGCCACGATCGCGACTTCGACCCCCGATGCGCCGTCCGAGCGAAGCGTGCGAAATCCCGTGGCGTCCACGGCCTTCTCCAGCCTGGCGACCCGATTCGCATCGTCGAGGTCGGCCACCGATCCGGGACCGAGGTCGTCGGCCAGGCTCGCGGCGGCGGCCCTCAACTGTTGTTGTTCACTGGTCAGACGGACGTCCACAGACGCTCCTTCAGCACTCGACGCAAGACCTTGCCCGACGGCAGGCGCGGGACCTCGGGCACGACGAAGACCCGGCTGGGTCGCTTGTACGACGCCAACCGCTCCCCGACCCACGACACCAGATCATCTTCCAACACTGATGTATTCGTCTTCACGGCGGCGATGATCGCTTCGCCGTTGACGGTGTCGGGCACACCGAACACCGCGCAGTCCTCGACGGCGGCGTGCCCGTGCAGAATCGCCTCCACCTCCGCGGGTGCGACCTGAAAGCCACGCACCTTGATCATTTCCTTCGACCGGTCGGTGATGCGCAACCGTCCGTCGTCGTCGAGGAAACCCACGTCACCCGTGCGATACCAGCCGTCGTGGAATGCTCCCGCGGTCGCAGACTCGGGAAGGTAACCCGCCATCACCGAATCCGATTGCACCTCGATCTCGCCGGCCTCACCGCCCCCGAGGACCGCACCGGTGTCCAGTGACACCACCCGCACGCGCACGCCCGGTACGGGCCGGCCCACGGTGTCCAGGTGTTTGCCGTCGATGTCGTTGCACGAGATCACCGGCAACTCGCTTGCGCCGTATGCGGTCACCCACTTCACCCCGGTCCTGGCGGTGACGGCTTCGGCGACGCTGGCCGTGACAGGGGTCGCGCACCACATGATGTAACGCAGTGACGAAAGGTCGTAGGACTCCAGATCGGGATGTGCAGCAAGCGCCAAAGCGATTGGGGCGACCGCCATCTCGATGGTGATCCGGTCGCTCTCGATATGTCGCAGCATGAGCGCGATGTCGAAGCGCCGATGCAGTCGGATCCACGTGCCGGTCTCGAGCGCCATGACGATGTTGAGCAGGCCCAGAATGTGCGACGGCGGCGTCATGATCTGCATGCGGTCCGACGCAGACAGCTGCAGCGCGTCGCGCCAGTGCCGCACCGCGACATCGAACGCCGCATGGGTATGACGTACCGCCTTCGGCATGCCGGTGGTGCCCGAGCTGAACACGAACAGCGCGTCGCTCTGCGGATCGGGCGGGTGGAACTCGCGCCGCCCCGGCTCGATCGGGTCGTCGAGCGAGAGCATCGGCATGAGTTCGGCGAGCACCGGGTGATCGCCGACCGCGTGCGTCGGTCGGGTCAGTGCGAGGGCGTGCTCGATCTCCGCGCGCCGCCACGCCGGGCTGAGCAGTACTGCCGAGGCGCCCAGCTGCCAGACGGCGCGCAGCGCGACGACGAACTCCGGGCGATTGGACGACATGAGCGCCACTCGGTCTCCGGCGTGCACACCGCGCCGCTCCAGGGTGGCCGCCATGCCTGCGGCCAGCGCATCCAGCTGCGACAGCGTGTATTCACGCTGCTCGAAGGCGAGCGCGATCGCCTCACTCACACTCTGTCCTCACTAGTGTCAACCGAGCCGGATTTCGCTCTGAGAATAGCGTATCATTTAACGAGAATGATATTCTCGCCCAGTTAGAACCGATATGCCAGGAGAGCTATAGATGACGGCGGATCCGATGCCTGACCAGCCAGGACAGGTGACGATCGTCCTCGACCGCAAGAAGGTATCGGTGTCGCGCGTCGCCAACGAGACGCTGCTGGAAAGCGCCAGGCGAGCCGGATTGTCGCCGCGCTTCTCGTGTGAAGCCGGCAACTGCGGCACCTGCATGGGCAAGCTGACCGAGGGCCGCGCGACGATGCGCATCAACGACGCCCTCGACGAGGACGAGGTCGAAGAGGGATACATCCTGACCTGCCAAGCGATCCCGGAAACCGACACGATCAGCGTGACCTATGACGACTGAGCCGCGATATCGCCGTGTTCGTCGACGCGGGGTGCCGGCCGGTATTCGGGGTCATAGCCGACGATCTGAATCGGGCTGCGCACCAACCGGAAATCCCCCGCGGTGACGACCACCTCGGGCGTCTGCTCCAACGCTTCGGGCAGTGTGCGCACCGCGGCGACGGGAATTCCCAGCGGACGCAACCGCGACTCCCAACTCGCGGCGGTGTCGGTGGCCAACGCCGCGGCCACCACCGCCAGCACCTCGTCGCGCTGGGCTGCCCGTTCGGCCATGGTCGGAAAACCCTCGATACCCGCTTCGGCCGAGAACGCCCGCCAGAACCCGTCATGGGTGATGAACAGCGCCAGATAACCGTCCGCCGTCGCGAACAGTTGCGCCGGAACGTAATACGAGTGCGCCCCGAACGGATAGCGCAACGGCTCCGCACCGTCGTTGAGGTACGCCGACGCGCGGTAGTTCAACTGGGAGAACATCACATCCCGCAGCGACACGTCGACCTGACCACCACGGCCCGAAACGATCTGCGCCAGCAGACCCAGCGCCGCGGCCAGCCCGGTCGAGTTGTCTGCCGACGAGTACCCCGGCAAGGTCGGCGGTTCGTCCGGATGGCCGGTCATCGCCGCGACGCCGGTCGCCGCCTGAATGACGTAGTCGAACGCCGGATCGTCGCCGCCCTCCAGTCCGAAGCCCGTCATCGCCACACAGACGATGCGTTCGTTGAACCGCTTGAGCGAGTCGTACGTCAGGCCGAGCTTCTTGATCGCCGACGGTTTCATATTCACCAGCAGCGCATGGGACTCCGCGACGAGTTCGCCCAGTCGCTGCCGCCCGGCGTCCGACCGCAGGTCAAGCACGACGCTCTTCTTGTTGCGGTTGAGACTGGCGAAGTAGCTGTCGCCGACCTGCCGCGAGATCTCGCCACCCGGCGGCTCGACCTTGATGACCTCGGCGCCCAGGTCCGCCAACAGCATGGTGGCGTACGGCCCGGCCAGCATGACGCCGACCTCGATGATGCGGATACCGGCCAGCGGGCCGTTCACCGCACAGCCTTGGCCAGTTCGCCGATCACCTCGCGCGTCCTGTACTTCGACGCGATGAGTTCGTCGCGGTTCTCGCCGATCGGCAGCAGCCGCACCGACAGGTCGGTGACTCCCGCATCGGCGAACCGCTTGAACCGCGCCAGGATGGCTTCCTCGTCACCGGCCGCACACAAGTCACCCACGTCACGCGCGTCGCCACGGTCCAACAGTCGCTGGTAGTTCGGCGACGTCTCGGCCTCGGCGAGAATACGGTTCGCCCGCGCTTTGGCCGTCTCGATCTCCGAATTCGCGCACAGGCACACCGGAATTCCCGCGACGATGCGCGGAGAGGGCCTGCCCGCCTCGGCGGCAGCCTTGTTGATCTTGGGCGCGATGTGCTCGCCGATCGCCTTCTCATCGGCCATCCACAGCACGGTGCCGTCGGCGCGCTCCCCGGCGATCTGCAGCATCACCGGGCCCAACGCCGCCACCAGCACCGGCAGCGGGCGCTCCGCGCCGAGGACGGTGGGGTTGTGCACCGTGAAGGTGTCGTTCTCGACGTCGACGTCTCCGGGGCCTGCGAGCGCGGTGTTGAGCACCTCGAGGTAATCGCGGGTGTAGGCGGCGGGCTTCTCATAGGGAATCCCGAGCATGTCGCGCACGATCCAGTGGTGTGACGGTCCCACGCCGAGCGCGAGGCGCCCGCCCGCCATCGCATGCACCGACAGGGCCTGACGCGCAAGTGCGATCGGGTGCTGCGCCTGCAGCGGAACCACCGCGGTACCCAGCTCGATCTTCGAGGTGTGGGCGGCCATCAGCGCCACCATGGTCAGACAGTCGAAGTCGTTGGGCACCTGCGGCATCCACGCGGTGTCCATTCCCGCCGATTCGGCCCACTCGATATCGGAGACCAGCTTGTTCACCTTGCGCGCCATATCGCCGCGTTCGGCCCCGATCATCACGCCAAGGCGCATGTCAGTTCGTCCTCCGGAAATTCAGTGCCGAACAGGTCACTGGTGGCTCATCGTCAGCTTGCGCACCTCGTCGACCAGGGTGTCGAGCGAGGTCCCCGTCGGGAACACCGCAGCCGCGCCCGCGGACAGGAGCTTGGGCACGTCGCCCTGCGGGATGGTGCCGCCGACGACGACCGCGATGTCGCCGGCGTCGGCCGCGCGCAGGGCCTCCACCGTGCGCGTGGTCAGCGCCACGTGCGCACCGGAGAGGATCGAAAGTCCCACCAGCGCAACGTCTTCCTGCAAAGCGATCGACACGATGTCTTCGATGCGCTGACGGATTCCGGTGTAGATCACCTCGAAACCCGCATCGCGCAGCGTCCGTGCGACGATCTTGGCGCCGCGGTCGTGTCCGTCCAGCCCGGGTTTGGCGACCAGAACCCGCACCGGGCCGGCCGTCGAAGAGTCTGCCATCAGAACACCACCGGCTGCTGGAACTCGCCCCACACCGACTTGAGCGTCGAAACCATCTCTCCCACAGTGCAGTAGGCGTTGGCGCAGTCGACCAGCTTGTGCATCAGGTTGTCGTCGCCTTCCGCCGAACGCGCCAGCGCCGCCAACGCCTCCTTGACCGCGGTGGCGTCGCGCTCGGCCTTGACTTTCGCCAGCCGCTTGAGTTGCAGGTCGCGGCCCTCGGCGTCGAGTTCGTAGGTCGCGATCTCGGGCGGCGGCTCATCGGAGACGAACTTGTTGACCCCCACCACCGGTCGCGTACCGGACTCGATCTCCTGGTGGATCTTGAACGCCTCGTCGGCGATCAGCCCCTGCAGGTAGCCGTCCTCGATCGCACGGACCATGCCGCCGTGGGTCTCGAGATCGTGCATGATCTCGATGATCTTCTCCTCCGTCGCGTCGGTGAGCGCCTCGACGAAGTACGACCCGCCGAGCGGATCGGCGACCTTGGTCACGCCGGTCTCATACGCGAGGATCTGCTGCGTACGCAATGCCAGCGTGGCCGACTCCTCACTGGGCAGGGCGAACGGTTCGTCCCACGCCGCGGTGAACATCGACTGCACGCCACCCAGTACCGCGGCCATCGCCTCATACGCGACGCGAACGAGGTTGTTCTGGGCCTGCGGTGCGAACAGCGATGCGCCGCCGGCCACACAACCGAACCGGAACATCGACGCCTTGTCCGACGACGCCCCGTAGCGCTCGCGCACGATCGTCGCCCAGCGCCGCCGGCCGGCGCGGTACTTGGCGATCTCCTCGAAGAAGTCCCCGTGGGTGTAGAAGAAGAACGAGATCTGCGGCGCGAACTGGTCGATGGTCATGCGCCCGCGCTCGACGACGGTGTCGCAGTACGTGACGCCGTCGGCGAGGGTGAACGCCATCTCCTGCACCGCGTTGGCGCCCGCGTCGCGGAAGTGCGCCCCGGCCACCGAGATCGCGTTGAACTTGGGCACCTCGGCCGCGCAGAACTCGATGGTGTCGGCGATCAGGCGTAGCGACGGCTCGGGCGGCCAGATCCAGGTCCCGCGCGACGCGTACTCCTTGAGGATGTCGTTCTGGATGGTGCCGGTGAGCTTGGCCCGCGGCACCCCCTTCTTCTCCGCGGCGGCGACGTAGAACGCCAGCAGGATGGCCGCCGTGCCGTTGATCGTGAAGCTGGTGCTGATCTTGTCCAGCGGAATGCCGTCGAAGAGGATCTCCGCGTCGGCGAGGGTGTCGACCGCGACACCGACGCGGCCCACCTCCTCGCCGTATTCGGGGTCGTCGGAGTCGTAGCCGCACTGCGTGGGCAGATCCAGCGCCACCGACAGCCCGGTGCCGCCCTGGTCCAGCAGGTAGCGGTAGCGCCGATTGGACTCCTCAGGCGTACCGAACCCCGAGTACTGGCGAAACGTCCACGTCTTGCCGCGGTAGCCCGTCGCGAAGTTTCCGCGCGTGAATGGATAGGTGCCGGGCGGAGGCGGCTCCGTCACCCTGTCCGCTGGCCCATAGACCGGCTCGAGCGGGAGCCCCGACGGGGTCTGTACTGGCTCGCTCATCACGGATAACGTACTTGCAAAAAATGAGAATGCCAATACCGCGCGCCGGAAACGTGCACCGAGGACAGGGCGTGACCCGGCGGTAAAAGGTGCCGAAGGCGCGGTACACAGCGAATATGGCACTTGCGTAAAATGAGAACGCTAATACCGGCCACGTCCGGTGTCGGCTAGCATCGTGGGGCGACGCTGGTCGCAGACAAAGGAGGTCCATGTCCGCCTTCACTGACCGCACACTCGTCGTCTCCGGCGGCAGTCGCGGCATCGGTCTCGCGATCGGCCTCGCCGCGGCCAGGCGCGGGGCCAACGTCGTGCTGCTGGCCAAGACCGCCGAACCGCATCCGAAGCTGCCGGGCACCGTGCACACCGCAGTCGCCGAGGTGGAGGCCGCCGGCGGCAAGGGCGTGGCGGTGGTCGGCGACGTCCGCAAAGAAGAGGATGTGCAGCGCGCGGTCGACGCGGCCGTCGAGCATTTCGGCGGCGTGGACGTCGTGGTCAACAACGCCAGCGCCATCGCCACCGAACCCACCGAGCAATTGGCCGCCAAGAAGTTCGACCTGATGATGGACATCAACGTCCGCGGCACGTTCCTGCTCACCAAGGCAGCGCTGCCGTATCTGCGCAAGTCGGCGGCGCGCGCCGAAGGAGCCGAGCAGCCGGGAGCGCATGTGATCACGCTGGCGCCGCCGCTGAACATGAACCCGCACTGGCTGGGCGCCCACCCCTCCTACACCCTGTCGAAGTACGGAATGACCCTGCTCTCGCTGGGATGGGCTGAAGAGTTCCGCCAGGAACGGGGTGGGGCCGGCATCGGGTTCAGCTGCCTGTGGCCCGAGACTTACATCGCGACCTCCGCGGTCGCCAATGCTCCCGGCTTCCAAGAAATGCTGGAGCGGTCGCGCGACCCTCAGATCATGGGCGACGCGGCCGCGCTGATCCTGTCCCGACCCGCGGCCGATGTGAACGGCAAATGCTTCATCGACTCCGAACTACTCGCTGAATCCGGCGTGACGGACCTGTCGCGCTACGGCGGTGGGGACGACCCCATCCTTGATATCTTCGTCGACAAGTCATGAGCATCTCACTGCTGCTCGAGATGGCCTCGAGCAATCCGGACCGCACCGCCGTGGTGTCGGGCGAATTGCGGCTGACCACAGGTGAGTTGAGCGCCCTGGCCGACGGCGGGGCCGGCGTCATCGCGGCGTCCGGCGCGTCGCACGTCGCGTACGTCGGCATGGGCGGGGCGATGCTGCCCCTGCTGCTGTTCTCGTCCGCGCGCGCCGCGGTGCCGGTGACGCCGCTGAACTACCGGCTGTCCGCCGACGGGCTTCGTGAGCTCATCGATCGCCTCCCCCAGCCCCTCGTCGTCGCCGACGCCGAATACCGCGAGATGGTGGCCGGCGCGGGCAAGCAGGTGATCGGGTCCGACGAGTTCCTCGACGCCGCGCGTACCGCCGCGCCGGCCGCGGAGTTCCCCGACCCCGAGGACGTGGGGGTCGTGCTGTTCACGTCGGGAACCACGTCGCGGCCGAAAGCCGTTGAGCTGACGCACAGCAACCTCACCAGCTATATCACCGGCACGGTGGAGTTCGACTCCGCCGAAGCCGGCGACGCCGCGTTGATCTGTGTTCCGCCGTACCACATCGCCGGTGTCAGCGCGGCGCTGTCCAACCTGTACGCCGGCCGAAAGATGGTGTACCTGCCGCAGTTCGACGCCCACGAATGGATCCGGTTGGTGCGCGATGAGGGCGTGACGTCGGCGACGGTCGTGCCGACGATGCTGGACCGCATCGTGGCTGCCCTGGAGTCGGACAACGTGTCGCTGCCGACCCTGCGCAGCCTGGCCTACGGCGGCTCGAAGGTGCCGCTTCCATTGGTGCGCAAGGCGCTTTCGCTGCTGCCGGACGTCGGCTTCGTCAACGCCTACGGCTTGACCGAGACCAGCTCGACCATCGCCGTGCTCGGGCCCGATGACCACCGCGAGGCGCTCGCCTCATCCGTCGAGTCCGTGCTGCGCAGGCTGGGCTCGGTCGGCCAGCCGGTGCCGGGGATCGAGGTTCAGATCCGCGACGCCGACGGCGAAGTGCTCGGCCCCGGGCAGACCGGGGAACTCTTCGTCCGCGGCGACCAGGTGTCCGGCCGCTACACCGAGATCGGATCGGTGCTCGACGCCGACGGGTGGTTCCCGACCAAGGACATCGCGATGCTCGACGAGGACGGCTACCTGTTCATCGGTGGGCGCTCCGACGACACGATCATCCGCGGTGGCGAGAACATCGCACCGGCCGAGATCGAGGACGTCCTGGTCGAGCATCCGGCGGTGCGCGATTGTGCCGTGGTGGGGCCCGAGGACCCGCAGTGGGGACAGATCATCGTCGCGGTCGTGGTCCCGGCCGACACTCCGGACGGCCCGGCCACCCCGGACGCCGACGAACTGCGTGAGCATGTGCGCCGCCAGTTGCGTGGATCGCGAACGCCCGACCGCGTCGTGTTCCGCGACGAGTTGCCGACCAACGCGACCGGCAAGGTGCTGCGCCGAGAACTGATCGCCGAGTTGACAGCCACCAAATAGCAAGGAGCCCAGCATGATCAAGAACGGCACGCGACTGCAGAGCCAGGTGTGTGACACCCAGGTCATCGTCGTGCGCAGCTCGGACAGCCTCGACGACCTGCGTGCGGGCGGCGTTCCGATGGTGCCCCTGGACGCCGAGAAGTCCGCCGACGCCCAGATGGACCCGGAACTGTCCGGCGGCAACGCGATGGGTAAGCGCTACGTCGACGAGAACGGCGCCGAGGTCCTGGTGACCAAAGCCGGGACCGGAACACTGAGCGTGGGCACCACGCCGCTGTCTCTCAAGGAAGCCAAGCCGCTACCTGCGAGCGACTGATACCTTCCACTGGGTGAGGCCACGCCGCCTGCTCACCCGGTACGTGGCCGGCCTTGCGTCTGCCTACCTACTGACGGCGATCGAGGTCATCGTGATCGTCGGGCTGCTGGCCGGGCGCAGCGTGGTCACCCTCGGCAATGCGATCACCGCGGCAGCGCTGCTCACTGTCGGTACCGCCACGGTCGGCTTCAGCGCCGCCTACATCTTGCGCCCGGCGCTGCGGTATCTGCGCGAGGGGCGCCCTCCCACCGCCGACGAACGGCACTCGACGCTGAGGATGATGCGTCGCCAGGCCGCGGCCACGGTGGCACCGTGGATCCTCACCGCCGCGGTCCTGGTACCGCTGAACCTCAACGCCGGATCCGAGGCGCTGGCGGTGATCGGATCGGCGATGCTCTTCGGAACGATCGCCACGGTGTGCACCGGTTTCCTGTTCACGCTGCGGACGTTACGACCCGTATTGGCCAGCGTGGCACCGGATTCCAGCACATCGCGGTTGACAGCTCCCGGCGTTCGGGCACGGCTGCTGCTGATGTGGACCGTGTGCACCGCGCTTCCGGGTGTGGCGATCGCCGTGCTGTTGGTGATGCGGAACAACGGATGGCTGATCGAAGAGACGGCCCCGATCGAGTTGGCGCTGATCGTGCTCGCGTTGGTGGCGGTCGTGCTCGGTCTGCGCTCGCTGATCCTGACCTCGATGTCGATTTCGGACCCCGTTCAAGAAGTCGTCGCCGCGATGGGAGAGGTCCAGCGCGGCCATATCGAGCGATCCGTCGAGGTCTATGAGTGGTCCGAGATCGGCCGCCTCCAACGCGGTTTCAACAGCATGGTGGCCGGGCTGCGCGAGCGTGACAGGCTGCGCGACCTGTTCGGCCGCCACGTCGGCGAGGACGTGGTCCGGCGAGCCGTCGAGGAGAACGAATCGCTGTCAGGCGACGAACGCGACGTCGCGGTCCTGTTCATCGATCTGGTCGGGTCGACCCGGTTGGCGGTCACCCACGAGCCGGCCGAGGTCGCCAAACTGCTCAACGAGTTCTTCCGCGTCGTCGTCGCGGCCGTGGACCAGCGGCACGGCTTGATCAACAAGTTCCAAGGCGACGCGGCGCTGGCCGTGTTCGGCGCTCCCCTGCGCGTCGATGATCCGGCGGCGGCGGCGCTGACGACCGCACGCGTGCTGGTCACCGACCTGCAGCGCCTGCAGCTCGACTTCGGGATCGGAGTGTCGGCCGGCCCGGTGTTCGCAGGCAACATCGGCGCCGAGAACCGGTACGAATACACCGTCGTCGGGGACGCGGTCAACGAAGCGGCACGGCTGGCCGACCGCGCCAAGGAGTTTCCCGCGCGAGCGCTGTGCTCGGGCCGCGCGCTCGAGCGCGCCGGCGGACCGGAACGACGGTGCTGGGAGGCGCACGGGTCGGAAACGCTGCGCGGTCGATCCGCGCCCACCGACCTGTGGACACCCATCGCCGACCCTGGTTAAAGAGGTGGACCGGTGGGGAATACAGCGGCATGGCTGTGCGCACCGCGGAACCCCGAGCCGTTCGCAAAGCGGTTACCGGCGCGTCGATCGGCAACGCCGTGGAGTGGTTCGACTTCGCCATCTACGGGTTGTTGGCGACCTATATCGCCGAGAAGTTCTTCCCCCCGGGTGACGAGACCGCCGCGCTGCTGAGTACTTTCGCCGTCTTCGCCGCCGCGTTCTTCATGCGGCCGTTGGGCGGCTTCTTCTTCGGTCCACTCGGCGACCGGATCGGCCGCCAACGCGTTCTCGCGCTGGTCATTCTGTTGATGTCGGCCTCGACTCTGGTCATCGGCCTGGTCCCGAGCTACGAGTCGATCGGCGTGGCGGCACCGCTGATCTTGCTGTTTCTGCGGTGTTTGCAGGGCTTCTCGGCGGGCGGCGAGTACGGCAGCGGGGCCTGCTTCCTCGCCGAGTACGCCACCGACAGACACCGCGGCTTCATCGTGTCGTTCCTGGTGTGGTCGGTGGTCGTCGGTTTCCTCCTGGGGGCGCTGACGGTCACCGGTCTCGAAACCGTCCTGTCCGAATCGGCGATGGATTCCTACGGTTGGCGGATCCCCTTCCTGATCGCCGGTGCGCTCGGCGTCGTCGGCCTCTACATCCGGCTGCAGTTGAGCGACACGCCGGAGTTCGAAAACCTGCGCGAGAAGGGCGAGGTAGCCACGTCGCCCCTGCGCGAGGCGCTGCGCACCTCGTGGCGCCCCATCCTGCAGATCGCCGGCCTGGTCGTCATTCACAACGTCGGCTTTTACATCGTGTTCACCTACCTGCCAACGTATTTCACCGAGACTCTCGAGTTCACCAAGGTCGACGCCTTCGTCTCGATCGCCGTCGCGAGCATCGTGGCGATCATCTTGATCCCGCCGCTCGGCGCGCTGTCCGACCGGATCGGACGCAAGCCGCTGCTGTACTCGGGCGCAATCGGTTTCGCCGTCTTCGCGTATCCGCTGTTCCTGCTGTTGAATTCGGGCTCGCTGGCCGCTGCCGTCGCCGCCCACGCCGCCCTGGCAGCGCTGGAGTCGGTGTTTGTGTCCGCATCTCTGGCCGCCGGCGCCGAGTTGTTCGCCACCAGAGTCCGCTCCAGCGGCTACTCCATCGGATACAACATGTCGGTGGCCGTCTTCGGCGGTACCGCGCCGTACGTGGCGACATGGCTCGTCGACCGCACGGGCAACCAGATCGCCCCGGCTTACTACGTGATCGCCGCGGCCGTGATCAGTATTGCGACACTTTTGACGATGCGGGAAACCGCGCGGCAGCCGTTGCGGGCAACGGTGCACACATAACGCACACAAGTGGGGCGATTTCGGCGTATTTGGTCGCGCTCATCGCAACCGGGTGCACCGAATCGGGGATGGCACACAATCGATGCATGTCGACGGTGTCTTCACCGGTCTCGCCGATGCGCGTCGGGCTGGCCAGCTTCATCGGAACAACTGTCGAGTTCTACGACTTCCTCATCTACGGCACCGCCGCCGCGCTGGTGTTCCCGAAACTGTTCTTTCCCGCCGTGTCACCTGCCACGGGATTGCTGTTGTCGTTCGCCACCTTTGGCGTCGGGTTCGTCGCGCGCCCCCTCGGTGGCGTGGTGTTCGGTCACTTCGGGGACCGCGTCGGGCGCAAGAAGATGCTCGTCTACTCGCTGCTCGTGATGGGGACCGCGACGGTGCTCATGGGGCTACTGCCGACCTACGCCCAGATCGGCCTCGCCGCCCCGATTCTGTTGACCGTGTTGCGGCTCGCGCAGGGTTTCGCGGTCGGAGGCGAGTGGGGCGGTGCGACGCTGATGGCCGTGGAGCACGCCTCGGACCGCCACAAAGGGCTCTACGGGGCGTTCCCTCAGATGGGTGCGCCCGCCGGGACGGCATGCGCGACGCTGGCCTTCTGGGCGGTGTCACGACTCCCCGACGACCAGTTCCTGGCGTGGGGGTGGCGCATCCCGTTCGTGGCCAGCGCGCTGCTCATCGTCATCGGCCTGGTGATCCGGCTTTCCATATCGGAAAGCCCGGACTTCGCGGCTCTGCGGCGGCGCGAACAAGTGGTGCGCATGCCGATCGCCGACGCGTTCCGCAGGCACTGGAAGCAGATACTGCTGGTCGCCGGGGCGTACCTGTCTCAAGGAGTGTTCGCATACATCTGCGTGGCCTACCTGGTGTCGTACGGCACGACCGTCGCCGGGATCGACCGCACGCAAGCGCTTTTCGGGGTGGCCGTGGCGGCGGTGGTAGCGGTCGCGACCTACCCGATGTTCGGGACGCTTTCTGACCGGCTGGGCCGAAAACCCGTCTTCCTGGCAGGCGTGATCCTGATGGGCATCTCGATCGGCCCGGCGTTCGCGCTGATCAACACGGGCAGCGCGGTGCTCTTCGGTGCCGCGCTCCTGCTGGTCTTCGGCCTCGCGATGGCGCCGGCCGCGGGCGTGACCGGCTCGCTGTTCAGCCTCGCGTTCGATCCCGACGTCCGCTACAGCGGCGTGTCGATCGGTTACACCCTGTCCCAGGTGGTGGGTTCGGCGTTCGCTCCGACGATCGCCACTGCCCTGTACACGGCGACCAGAACGAGCAACTCGATTGTGGCCTATCTCGTTGCCGTTTCGGTGATCTCGGCGATATCGGCCTGCTTCCTACCGGGCGCGTGGACGCGGCCGGCGACGGATCAACCGCGAGAACTCGACCGTCGAACGGCGGACCGAGTCCAATTCGAGTGACACCAGCAACGTGTCGACCATCGCGAACGGCAGAGTCGTCGCCACTGCACCGCGCCCGTATTCGATGTGCCACGACCCGGGATGGATGGTCAGGCCCCGCGCCTGCCCCTTCTCCAAGCATGTCCGCTCACCCGGAAGCAACACCATTGCGGTGTTGTCGTCGGATTCGAGGTCGTAGGAGTCGATCCGGCCCGCCATCAGGAACTTGTGGATCTGCACCCGCTTGTAGCGACCGGAGAAACCCTGCGTGCCCGTCGGTGAACCGAAGATCACGATGTACTCACGCGGGCTGAAGTACACGAACCGCACCTTGCCGAGGATGCCGCCCGCTTTGCTCGCCACCCATCGTCCCGGTGTCGCATCGATCAGGTCGGGGTACGCGTCGGCGAGCAGTTCGACGGCGCGCGTGGTGAGTTCGCCGCTGTCCACGGGCAATCCGACGACCTGCTGGGCGACGCCGTGCAGCACGTCGGGATCGATCCTGTACCGCATCAACCGAACTCTATCGGCAGGCTCGTCGGTCCGCTCATACCCAGCAGCGGCTTCCACGGTGCCGGTCCGGCAACGCGCGGATTCGGCATTCGCCGCGCGATGATGACCAGGGCCTCGCAGAGCTCGCGCCGGGCGAGATTGGCCCCCAGGCAGTAGTGCGCGCCGCCACCGAAGGTGAGGATGGGCGGCGGATCGCTACGGGTGACGTCGAAGCGGGCCGGGTCGTCGTAGACGGTCGGATCGCGGTTGGCGGCGTAGGTGTTGACGATGATGAACGTTCCGGCGGGAAACGTGACTCCGCCGACCGTGACGTCGTCGAGCGCACTTCGGACGGTGCTGCACATCGACGGGGAGTGGCGCATGGTCTCCTCAACGGCGCGCAACGCGAGGCCGGGCTGGTCCCGCAACAGCTCCCACTGCTCGGGGTGCTCGCACAACACCTGCATGGACGCCGCGAGCTGGCTTCGGGTGGTGTCGGTTCCGGCGATCAACACGCTGAAGGCCAGCATGCGCAGCTCGCCGGCGTCGAGCCGGTCGCCGCCGTCCTCGGTGCGGATGAGCTCGGAAAGCAGATCATCGGTGAGGTCGTCGCGCCGATCGGCGATCATCTGGTCGATGTAGCCGTCGAACTCGTCCCAGGCCCGCAGGATCGTCGGTTCCTCTTCGACGAGATCGCAGTCGAAGCTGACGATTTTGAAGATGTCCTCGGCCCAGCGCGAAAACCGTTGCCAGTCCTGCCTGGGCGCACCCAGCAGGGCGCAGATGACCGGGATCGGGTAGGGCCTCGCGATGTCGTCGACGAACTCGCACCGGCCGAGGTCCGCGACGCGGTCGATGAGCTCGTTGACGACGGTGTGGATCGTCGGGTCCATGCGAGCGGTCGCCCGTGGTGTGAAGGCCTTAGAAACCAGACCACGCAACCGGCGGTGCTCATCGCCGTCCATGTTCAGGATGCTGCGAGTCACCCTGTCCCACAGCTCCCCTGAGGTGATGCCGTGCGCCGACAGGTGAATACCCCGCGGAATCCCGAAACGCGGGTCGCGCAAAACGGTCCTGGCCAGTTCGTAGGACAGCACCTCCGGTCCGATCGGGCCGAGCGCGACCGGCGCTTGCTTCTGCGCTGCCTGGAACTGCGGGTAGATCTCCTGAGGCGTCGCGGTGATGTCGTAGGACAGCGTCGGCAACCCGGCGTCGAAGACGCTGGGCCGCCCGGCCTCGACGGTCACGGCGTCTTCCCGATCATGAGCGGCAGTTCGCGAAGCGCGCACGTCGCCGAGGGCCAGGCGATCTCGGGAACATAGCCCGGGCGGAGGTCGAACTGCGTTATGCGCGTCAGCCACTCGGTCACGACGAGTCGCAGCTCCATCCGGGCCAGGTGAGCGCCCAGGCACCGGTGCGGGCCGCCGCCGAAACCCCAGTGCTTGTGCAGTTTGCCGTCCATCACCAGATCGTCGCCGGAAAGCGGATCGCTACCGTCGCGGTTGATGGCGCCGACACAGAGCCGCACCTGCGCCCCTGCGGGCAACGTGACCCCCGCGACCGTCACCGGCCGGGTGGTCACACGCCCGAGCACCGGCGCGGCGGGTTCCAACCGGATCACCTCTTCGACGAAGGCGCCGACGTCGTCGGGGTTGTCCCGAAGGTGCCGACTCAGCTCCGGGCGCCGGGCCAGCTCCAGCATCGCGGCACCGATCGAGGCGGTGACGGTGTCGAGGCCCGCGAGGACGAACACCAGCGACATCCCCGTCGCTTCGGCATCCGACAGCGCATCCTCGCCGTGTAGAACGTCGGACAGTATGCCGTTGCGTGGCGACTCCCGCTGTGTCTGAACGGCTTCGGTGAGATAGCCGAAGAGCTCGGCCGCCGGGGTCAGATCCACACTGGTCGGATCCGTGGCCAGGCTGACCGCGATGATCGCATCCTTCCAGGCGATCAGGCGTTCGCGGTCCTCGAGCGGAAGGCCGAACAACGTGAGGAACACCTGCGACGGGTACGGGACTGCGAGATCGGCCATCACTTCACACTCGGTGCGCCCGGCGATCTCGTCGATGATGTCGATCACCTGCGCCTGCAGCGACGGCAGCAGCGCGCTCAGTGTCTGCGGGCTGAGATACGGATGCAGGAGCCGGCGGTAACGGGTGTGCTCGGGGGGATCGAACCCGAGGGGTACCAGGGGCACCGGGCTGATCATGTCGTCGTAGTCGGTCCTCGACGAGAACGTCTCCGGATCGCGCAGTGCCGCGAGCACATCGTCGCGCCGCGTGAAGTAATACCAGCCCTCGCCGTAGAGCACCGGCCCGAGGCCCCGCAGCTTGGCCCAACCCTCGCCGCGGTCGCGCGCCATCGGCAGATCCTCGTAGAGGACCTGCGTCAAGCCCGGTACCTCGGTCATGACACGTTGGTGGCCAGAAGCGTCACTGGGAGCCCGAGAACCGACAGATCGATCTCGTCGAGATATGAACCCTCTCCCGAGAATCCCTGTCGGAAACGGATACTCGATCCGTAGCGCTGCGCGACGGACTCGGCCTCCGCGGCATCCGGCACCCGCAGCACGACGGTGTACACCCCGTCGCCGTGACGCTCGAGGAATTCGTTGACGTGCGCTGCCACCGAAGCGGTCGATCCGGGTACCGGGCTGATCAATTCGATGCCGCGATCCCAGTCCAGATGTACGCGCACACCGAGTTCGGTCAGTTCGGCCTCCTGAAGGGCGAACCCGAGCTCGGTGAACAACGCGGCCGCCTCGGCGCGACGTTCCGGCGCCACCGCGAACACGACGTGGTGCAAGCGCGGCTCCGCACTGGCCGTCATCTGCGCACCAGCCCGCGCGGTTGGATCAGGCCCAGGTCCACATGGGTCAGCCAACCCGGCGCCGCGTCGCAGACATCGGGGATGGCGTTGATCGCGCCCATCGCCGTCCAGGTGTATCCGGGGTGGGTCATGGTGCCGTCCGCGGCCACCCGCCCGTGCATCGTCAGCTCGGTCGGCGGATCCCCCTCGATGACGATGCGGTACCGCGTCCGGCCCCAGTCCCACGGCGGATCGAGTTCGGCGGGTCCGCCGGTCAGGTAGATGGCGTGGAACACGATCAGCGGCGCGCCCTCAACCATCGCGGTCCACGTATGGTGTTGTGCGGCCACGGTTCCGCGCAGGATGGCGCCCTCGTCGTGCGGGATATCGCGGGTGGCTGTCGCGGCGTTGACGTCAGCGGTCACGTCGTCGATGGTCACGCCGAGACCGTCGGCGATCATGTGCATCGACTGGGCGAAGAACGGTACGCCGAGCCCGAGGATCGTCGGCTCCGAGAGGAACTTGTCCCTGTCCTTACCGAATCCCATCCAGTCGATGTGGTCCATCGGCGCATCGGTGAGCACGTTGACGACCTCCCACACCTCGACCCTGTCGACGCGGGAGGCGACCCGAGCGAGCGTGAGTGGCAGGATGTCACCGGCGTAGCCGGGGTGGATGCCGCCAGCGTGAAACGACGTGCCGCCGTCCACGCACGCGGAGCGGATCTTGTCGCCAGCTTCGCGGAAATGCTCTGTGGGATGGAAGAATCCGCTTGTGGTGACGACGTTCTTGCCCGACCGCAGCAGCCGGCACACGGTGTCGACATCCATGATCACCGGGGTGTAGAAGACGCAGTCCGCATCGAGAGCCATGACCGCCTCGACGTCGTCGGTGGTGATGACCCCGGTCTCCCCGATGCCGGCGATCTCCCCCGCGTCCTTGCCAACCTTGTCCTTGCTGTGCACCAGCACACCGACAAGTTCGAACACCGGGCACTGGGCGAAGTGTCGAACTCCGACCTGGCCGACGTCGCCGGTCATCCACTGGATCACGCGATACTTCCGGTCAGACATTGAGGACTCCTCTCGGGAGCAGCAGCGGCAGATCGGTGTAGGTCGCGATGCCCGGTGGCGCGGCCACGACGGCCGGGATCGCGGTGATCGCGGGCATCGCGACGATCGACAGGCCCAGCATGATGTAGTCGTCGATGGTCTCACCGACGAAGCCTTCCGGAGGAAGGAAACTCAGGGTGGTCTTGATCGTGGGTGTGCCTTGAACCTCCACGGTGTAGCCCATGTCGAGTTCCCAATCCGGTTCGAGTGTCTGGCCTTTGCGCCACCGGCCGCGGATTTCGATGACCTCCTTGCCGCCGACGATTCCTTTCCAGCCGACATCGACTCCGGCGACACAGCCTTTGGCGATCAACCAGTCGCCGGGCAGTTGGAGGTCAGCGGTGGTCTGGGCGTATGCGACGTCGCAGCGGACCTCGTCGAGTTGGACGCCGAGTGCGTCAGCGACGAGCAGGACACCGTCGCGGAAGATGGCCGAACCCTTCTCGGTGATCGACTTGAGGTCCGGATGGCCGATCGGATACCCGAAGCCCATCGGCTTCTCGGTGTCGGGCGAGTTGTAGATGGTGGTGTCGATGGCCTCCACGACCGAAACCTTGTCCACGCGTTCGGACAGCCCGGCCGAAACGACGGCGAAGAGTTGGATGAACCCGGGGTTGATTCCGCTGCCGAAGATGGTCGAGCCGCCGTCCCGACAGGCTTCGACGATGCGGTCGCGGTCGTCGCCGAAGAAGTGTCCGGTGATGAACTCGGACGTGGAGACGATGTTGACGCCCGCGCGCAGAATCCGGACCATCTCGTCCACATCGGCGAACATCGGGTTGTAGACAACGCAATCCGGCTCCAGCGCCAGCAGGACGTCAATGTCATCGGTCGCGGACACGCCGAGCGCGTCGATGCCGCACAGCTCCCCCACATCGCGACCGACTTTGTCCTTCGACCACGCATAGCAGCCGACCAGCTCCAGCTGCGGATTGATCGCGACGGCGCGGACGGATCGCTTGCCAACGTTTCCCGTCGTCCATTGGACGATCCGATACGTCATGCCGCCGACCGTTGGGCAGGGCTGAACACGACTGGGCACGAACGGAACCCGCGCGCGGCCGGTTTTCGGTTCACGGAGCCGGATTGCCTTGGGATTGGGCGGCTTGCCGCGCTTCCCGCTCTTCGTGGATGCGGACCAGTTCACGCCAGCCGATCCTGTTGTACTTCGGTACCGGTTGGATGCCCCACTCGTCTTGAGCGGTGTCCTTGCCCTCGGCGCCCTCAGGGGGACCCAGCGGCGGGTACGGCACCTTGCACTCCAGCGCGTCATCGGAGTAGCGCACCTTGAGTAGCTCGCTACAGATCTCGGTGAGGCTGAGAGTCGGATAGCCGTAGTAGACGGCCATGAACGGCAGCGTGAACGCTCCCTCGATCACCAGCGCAACCAGGCAGACGAGCACGGCACGCTTGATGTAGAGGTGCATCCGCGCGTAATACGGCGTGGTGCCCGGCGGTAGATCGTCGGTCTTGTCTTTTTCGCTGCTGTCGGGTGTAAGCGAAGACGATGTCATGGCTCGGCTCCTTGAACCTGTTCAGTCTGTGAAGATTTCGCGATTGACCGTGTGGAGATACGGAATGGCCAAGAAGGGCGTGATGTAGAAGATGTCGTACAGCCACCATCCGATGACCGGGAAGACCACCCCGGCATAGCGCACGTCGGCGTACATCGTCATGTTGAAGACGTACAGGCACCAGATGAGCACACCCATCCAGCAGGTGATGATCATCCACTGATGGCCCCAGCGCTTCATCTGCAGGAAACCGATCGCCGCGGCGCATCGCATCGCGAAGACCGTCAGGATCATCCCGAACACCATCGACTTCTCGCCCGGTCCGGCCGCACCCCCTACCCACAGTTCGTTGTAGTGCCAGAAGTAGCCGGCGTCGAACATCGCGCCCCAGCCGACCATCAGCACGCGGTTGATCAGCGTGTGGTTGGCGACCAGGTCCAGCGCCCAGCCGAGGCTGTTCAGCATCCCGTCGATCAGCACGAGATAACCGATCAGGGTGACGATCATCGGCCGCATCGACAGTCCGGCGCGCGCGGCCTGACGTTGTAGCCATACGCCACGCATGAAGATGGGAAACCCGATGAGCCCGGGCACCCACATCCCCATCAACGCGGCACCGACGATCATCCACTTGTCGGCACGACGCTGGGCGAGCCGCGATTCCTCGTGGTGCTCCTCGAGGCTCACGGAATCGTCTCGTGCGGCCAGCGTCTTCGAACGGCGGCTCAGCAGCGGCAGATTCACAGCTCCCACCAGCCGCGCGCGAATGACATGTAGAGCTGAATCGCGAACATCGTGAACAGGTAGCCGTAGATGACTATCTGCAGGATGATCAGCGCCTTCTTACGCTTTCTTTCCTTCTGATCCATTGGGGTCAACTCCTTCCTAGCTGGGGGTGCTTGGCGCGTCAGCGGCCAGGCTGGCCACGGCGACCTCACGCAAGCCGTCGGTGATGGCACCGTCGGTGGACAGCGGCGCGAGGATGCAGGCCTCGGCAGCCTCCAGTTCGGTTGCGCCCGCGACGATCAATTGCGCGGCGGTGATTAACACGCGGGTCGATGGCGGTTCGAAGTGAAACGCCTCATCGGCCGTGCGGATCGCGGTGGCGCAGTGCACGAGTCGTGTCGCGGTCGCGGCGCCCACCCCCGTCTCGGCGACGATGACCTCGGCTTCGCGGTCCGGCGTCAGGTACTTCATGGGGATCGTCACGAAGCGTTGGCGAAAGGACGGTTTGAGTTCCTTCAGCGAGCTGCGGTAGGCGGGGTTGTACGAGCAGACCAGCATGAAGGTGTCCGGTGCCTTGACGACCTCCCCTGCCCTGTCCAGGTACAGCGCGCGGCGGTGATCGGTCAGCGAGTGCAAGATGGCCAACGAATCGTGGCGGGCCTCCACCACCTCGTCGAGGTAGCAGATCGCACCGCCCTTCACAGCCCTGGTGAGCGGCCCGTCGGTCCAGACGACGTCACCGCCGGTGACCATGAACCGCCCGACAAGATCGGAACTGGTCAGGTCGTCGTGGCAGCTGATCGTCACCACGGGCCGTTGCAGCAGCACCCCCATGTGCTCGACGAGGCGGGTTTTACCGCAGCCCGTCGGGCCGGTCAGCATCACGGGCAGCCGCTGTTGATAAGCCTGCTCGAACAGCTGGACTTCGTTGGCGATCGCGTAGTAATCGCTGGTGGCTATTCGCTGGCTGGCGTCGCTCATGCGGCCACCAGTTCGCGATGGACGTGGGCAAGCACTCGGGGCAGCTCCTCGATTCGTCGGATGCGTTGTGAGCGAAGGGGTCCGAAGACCTCCGGCAACGGGTCGACGCGGGTGGGTCCCACTCCGACGTAGTAGATGCTCACACCCGCGTCGTTGGCCTCCTCGACGGCGTGCGCGGCGTCGGCCCAGGCATAACGGCCCTCGTATCCCTCGTCGGAGATGAGCCCGTCACCGATCACGATGAGCAGTCGGCGCTCGGACGGTTGTGCGAGCAGTCGGCTGGTCAGGTGGCGCAGCGGGGCTCCGAGACGGGTGTAACCGCCGGTGGCCAGTCCGAGGCGACCGGGTGGCACGAACCGGCGGTCCTCGAAGTCTTTGAGACAACTGACTTCGACGCGGTGACGGGTGTTTCCGGTGAACACGAAGATGCCGTGCCGCTCACGGGCCAGCGTCATCGCGCGCGAAAGAGCGTCGGCGCACGCCAACTCGAGTTTGAAGATCCGGCCGCCGTGCACACCGAGCGACGAACTGCCGTCCAGCAGAAGGGCCGTGGTGACGTCCCGGTTGCTGGGCAGCAGTTCGCGGAAGATGCGCGGTTCGATCGCCTCACCGGTGGTCAGGTCGATGTAGTGGTTGACGTACTGTTCGACGTCCAGGTCGGAACCGTCCTCCAGCCGGTTCTTCATCGCGCGGTGGGTGTGCTCCTCGAACCACCTTCGCAGTTCGGCGGATACGGATTCCGGCTCGCGCGTGTGCGACGCGTGTGCCTTTTCGAGTACCGCGACATGATCGCGCATGAAGCTCTTGGTCCAGGCGTTCCATTCGGGGTAAGGGATCCCGGGCCGGTGCTCGGGTGTGATGTCGAGATCGTTGTCCTGCGGCCGACTCGGCGGCGGCAGGTTGGGATTGCGGATTCCGCCGTCTCCGCCAACGGGTATGGAATACGGCCGCGGCAGTCGCTTTTCCGATGTGGTCCAGGGCATCCGGCCCAGCGTGCGACGTAGTTTGTCCGACATGCTCTGCGGAGCGGTGTAGGCCAACGGGAGCCGGCCGAACAGCGGATCGACACCTAGTGATTCCCCGGTGCGCGCCAACGCGATCGCCCGGTTGAGCATCGAGGTCGCATCGACGTCGCCGCCGAGAATCTCGATGTCACCAAGCACGCGTCGAAACTCCGGCAGCAGGCCGGGCCAGCGCGCGGAGACCCAGCCCAGGGCTACACCGGCCTCGACCACGGTCAACGCACGCAGCTCACGTGTCGACAGCTCGTTCAGCCGGAACCCGACCACCTTGTCCTTCGACGGCGCACATTGCAGCGCGATCCCGCAGGTGAGGGTCCTGCGAGTCCAGCCGGGGTTGATCGGATAGGGCACGTGGACGAAATCCAGTGCAGCGTTGAGGCCGAAGGCGCGGTGCTCGCCGGTCACGAGGCGAACGCCCTGGCGCCGTTGCCCGCTCAGGGCCACGGCCGTGACCGCGCAACTGCGCTCGACCGCCATCGCGTGTGAGTCGGAGAGTTCAGCCATCGAGTTCAGAGCCGCTCAGAAGGTCCCGATGTTGGAGAACATCCAATACCAGAACCAGATGATCAGGCCGGTGCCGCCCCAGGCGGCGACGTAGCGAAGCATTTCCCAGATCCAGTCCACGTATGCGCCTCCTCGGAGCGGGTTGAAGTCAGCGGGATGTGTCAGCCGCGCGGCCGCGGCGGCCGGTTCTGCCGGCATCGAATGGCGACCTCGGCGTCGGCCGCGGCGTCAGTCCCTGCCGGCCTTCTCCGCACGCCAACAACTTGGCCTGAGCCGTCATGGTAAGCCCCCTTTTTAGTCCATATGCTGACTCACGTCAATGAGTAGAGTCAGTCAGAGAAAATCTCCCTGTTGACCGTGTGCAGGTACGGAATCGCAAGGAACGGCGTGATGTAGAAGATGTCGTACAGCCACCACCCGACGACGGGGAAGATCGTGCCCGCGTACCGCACATCGGCGTACATCGTCATGTTGAACACGTAAAGACACCAGATGAGCACACCCATCCAGCAGGTGACAATCATCCACTGGTGGCCCCACCGCTTCATCTGAAGGAATCCGATTCCGGCGGCGATCCGCATGGTGAAGACGGTGAGGATCATCCCGACCTCCATCGCCTTCTCGCCCGGCCCTGCGGCACCCCCGAGCCATAGCTCGTTGTAGTGCCAGAAGTAGCCGGCGTCGAACATCGCACCCCAACCGTTCAACAGGATTCGCGCCAGGATGGTGTGGCTTGCCACCAGGTCGAGGGCCCAGCCGAACACGTTGATCGCGGCGTCGACGATCACGCAGTATCCCAGCAGCGTCACCAACATCGGCCGCACCGACAGCCCGTTACGGTGCGCCCTGCGCAGCAGCCACACTCCGCGCAGGAACAGGGGCAGCCCGAAGATCCCCAGCGCTGCGGTGCCGATGAGCACACTGCCCGAGATGAGCCACTTGTCGGCCTGGCGCTGCGCCAGCCGCGAGGCCTCCGCATGCTCGTCCAGCCCGCTTGCGGTTGCGGTCATTGCGGGCGAATTCACAGGCACCTCCTGAAACCGGTAAGTGCCCATGAGCTTGTCAGTGGGGCTGACTCAAGTCAACCAATCAGCGCACCTCGATACCGCGCAATGTCCTGGCGATGTAGTCGTCGAGCATCGCGCTCTGGGTCGGCCACTGGGTCGTGGTGGTCAGCAGTGCGTACAGGCCCAGCAGGAAGAACACCGCACTGTTCATCGGATTGACGTCGGGGGCCACTCGGCCGGCCTTCTGGGCGCGTTCGATCTCGCAGGCCACCCTGACGATGACAGGGTGTTCCTGGCTCTCGTCGGCCGGTCGGCTCTGCGAGAAGTGCAGTGCGATGAAGTCTTTGAACAACTCAGCGCCGAGACGGCGTTCCAGCCCGAGTACCAACCGGACGGCCTCTTTGAGAATCGCGGGCAGGGTGCGTTTGGAATCCGCGTACCGGCCGAGTTGTTTGGCGATGCGTTCTTCCTCGCGGCGCTCCAACTCGAGCAGCACATGTTGTTTGGTCGGAAAGTGGAAGAAGAAGGTGCCGTGGGCAACTCCGGCAGCAGCGACGATCGCCCCCACGTCGGCATCGGCCATTCCCGCCCGCTTGAACTCGGCGATGGCCGCGCCCATCAGTCGCTCTCGCGTCTGTAGTCGCTTGGCCTCGCGCGCCGATGGCTTGTCTACCACTGCCATACGTCGACGATATCAATACTTTCGTTGGCTTCGCATTTGTGATTGACTGCGGTCAGTTTGACGGAGGAGGCTCAATGGCGTTGGAGCAGTTCAATCTCGATGGGCAGGTGGCGATCGTCACCGGAGCCGGCAAGGGCGTGGGCCAAGGTATCGCCAGGGTGCTGGCCGAAGCGGGTGCGACAGTGGTCGGCACCGCACGCACCGAATCCGACATCGTCGCGACGATCAAAAGCATCGAGGAAAGCGGCGGTAAAGGACTCGCCCTGGTGGCCGACGCGATCAACCGTCCAGACGGCGAACGTGTGGTGAACACGGCGATGAATGAGTTCGGGCGCATCGACATCCTCATCAACAATGTGGGTGGTTCGACGTTCGGCTCGTTTCTCGATATCACCGACGAGGACTTCCGGCACACCTTCGACTGGTGTGTCACGTCAGCGTTCATCATGAGTCAACTCGCCGCCCGTCACATGATCGAGGCCGGACATGGCAACATTGTCAACATCTCCTCGGGATCAGCACGTTTCGGCATCCGCGCGCTTACCGCGTACTGCGTCGCGAAGGGTGGGCTCGAAGCGCTCACCCGGGCGATGGCCCAGGAGTTGGCACCGAAGATCCGCGTCAATGCCATCGCACTCGGCTCATTCGCAACCGAGGGACTGCAAAGCGGCCTCGATATGATGCCAGGGGCACTGGACACGATGCTCTCGCTCACTCCGCTGCATCGGCTCGGCGACGTCGAGGATCTCGGTCGCCTCTGCGTCTACCTCTCGACCAAGGACTGCTATGCGACCAACGCCATCTTCCACGTCGACGGCGGAATAGACTCGAACAATCTGCCGCTGCCCATACCCGACTACTGATCGAGGCTTGAAATGCGAAGAGTGGTCCAGTTTTCAACCGGTAATGTTGGACAGCATTCGCTGAAAGCCATCATCGGGCGACCCGACCTGGAACTAGTCGGGGTGCACGCCGCCAATCCCGAGAAGGTGGGGCGCGACGCCGCCGAACTGTGCGGCCTGCCCGAACCGACCGGGGTCATCGCCACCGACGACATCGACGCGCTGATCGCCCTGAAGCCGGATTGCGTGGTTTACACCGCGCTGGGCGAGACCCGGCCGATGGAAGCGATCGAGCAGATGTCGCGCTTCCTGGCCGCCGGAATCAACGTCGTCGGCACGTCGATGGTGTGGCTGGTGACACCGCACCAGATCGACGACTGGCTGCGCACGCCGTTGGAACAGGCTTGCACTGAAGGTAATTCCTCGCTGTACGTCAACGGAATCGACCCGGGGTACTCGGGTGACACCGCGGTCCTGTCAGCATTGAGCCTGGTCACCCGTGCGGAGTCGGTCACCGTCCAGGAAGTCTTCGACTACGGGAACTACGACGATTACGAGTACACCGGCACCGCAATGGGATTCGGCAGCAAACCGGGCGACGAGCCGGCGATGGCCTTCCTGCCGGGCGTCGTCACCACGATGTTCGGCGGACTGGTGCGCAACATCGCCGATCATCTCCGCGTCGAACTCGATGACGTCACCGAGCGTTTCGAGCCCTGGTACACCGATCAGCGCATCGAGTGCAAGATGATGACCGTCGAACCCGGTGGGCTGGCAGGTGTGCGCTTCGCCGCCGAAGGTTTCCGCAACGGTGCGCCCCTCATCACCGTGGAACACACCACGCGACTCACCCCCGCGGCCGCACCCGACTGGGAGTACCCGCCTGAAGGACACAGCGGCGTGCACAAGGTGATCATCGAGGGTGAGCCGCGCGTGGAGGTCAACACGCTGCTGTCGCACCCGGTGCTCGACGTCACCGAAGCGGGTTGCGTTTCCACCGCTGCTCGCGTCGTCAACGTCATCGACTGGGTGTGCCGGGCCCCCGCGGGTCTGATCTCGATGGAGGAGATCCCGCCGGCCGAGATGGTCCGCGGCCTGATCTGGTGAACAGCCTCGTACCGCCCACTGTCCGTCAGGCGCGGTGGCTGATCCTCGGCGGGATATTTGCCCTCGTGCTCGGTGTGCTGCGCGGATACGCGTTCTTCGCGCACGGTGGCCTGATATTTCTCATGCTGAGCGTACTTTTCGTCGGCATCGGGGCGGCGTCGATAATCGCCTCGGTGCTGAGGCTGCGGTTGGGCGACCCGCCGCGTGACGGTGACGCACGCCGCTGACCAAACGCCAGCGGTGTGCGTGCACGCCCGGTCTCACGCCTTGGCGAGTTGTTTCTGCTCGTAGAGCCGAGCCCACTCCTTGCGCGGCCGGATCGACACGTCGACATCGATTGCCTTGGCGCGCAACGCACCCGCGGTCGCCTGCTCCTTCGGTGTGAGCTTGAACGGATCCCAGCTGAAGAACCGGCAGGAGTTCTCCCACGTGATCTTGTTGATGTCGGAGTCCGATGCGCCTGCCCCGTTGAGTTCGGCGAGCACCTGCTCGGGCGCGTCGGGCCAGAAGCAGTCGGAATGCGGGTAGTCGCATTCCCACGCGATGATGTCGATGCCGATCTCGTGACGCAGCTTCAGTGACGTCTTGTCGGTCACGTAGCAGGCCAGCGAGTGCTCGCGGAACACGTCGGACGGCAGCTTGTCGCCGAAGTCGCGCCGCAACCACTTCTGGTTCGTGTAGTGCCGATCAGAGCGGTCCAAGTAGAACGGTATCCAGCCGATACCGCCTTCGGAGAAGGCGAATTTCAGGTCCGGGTAGTTGCGCATCGCCGGCCCCCAGAGCAGGTCCTGCGCGCACATCGCCGACACCTGGGTGGCCAGGATGATCAGGTTGTCGATCGGGGCGTTGGGCGCCATGCTGATCGCACCGAAGCCGGTCCCGATGTGCAGGCACATCACCACGTTCTCTTCGGAGAGCGTGCGGAACACCGGACCCCAGTACTCCTCGTCGTGATAGCTCGGAAGACCCTCGAGGTGCGGCAGTTCCGGCATTGTCACCGCACGGCAGCCCTTGGCCGCGACACGGCGAATCTCGTCGCACATGGCCTCCGGGCTCCACGTCGGCATGATCGCGATCGGGATGAACCGGTCCGGATACGAACCCGCCCACTCGTCGATGTGCCAGTCGTTGTAGGCCGAGACCATCACCAGCGTGGTCTCTTCGCGGTGCATGTTGAGATGGCGCGCTGAGAAGCCGGTGAACGTCGGGAAGCACATCGACGCGAGGATGCCGTTGCGGTTCATGTCGCGCACGCGCTCGTGCACGTCGTACACACCGGGACGCATCTCGGCGAAGCCCGCGGGATCGCGTCCCCACTCCTCGGCCGGCCAGGACACCACGGCGTTCAGACCGCTGACGCCCTGGGGCCGACCTTGATACATCCACTGGTCGACACCCTTGTCGTCGGTGACCACGATCGGCGCCTCGTCCTTGTACTTGGCCGGCACGTGCCGAAGGAACATGTCGGGCGGTTCCACAACGTGGTCGTCGATGCTCACCAGGATCAAGTCGTCAACGTTCATACCCCAGTAGTACCGTCTAGCCCTGTGACCGTCTCTGCGCTATCGGACAGAGGTTTTGCCCAACCGGCCAACCTGGCGGTCGGCGCGAAGCGGCGCATCATCGACCTTCGGCGCGGTGGGCGAGCGCTGGGGGGCAGCTACTTGTACGAGGGCGATGCGCTGATCACCGGTTGGCACTCACACGATGTGCACCAGATCGAGTACGCGCTCGGCGGGGTCGTCGAGGTGGAGACCGACTCAGCGCACTACCTGCTGCCACCCCAGCAGGCCGCCTGGATTCCGGTCGGTCTCGAACATCAGGCGACCATGAATCCAGACGTCCGGACCGTCGCGGTGATGTTCGATCCACAGTTGATCGCGCACGCGGGCGACCGCGCGCGCATCCTCGCGGTGTCCCCGCTGATCCGCGAGATGATGATCTACGCGTTGCGTTGGCCGATCGACCGGCGGCCGGGGCCCGCCGAGGACGAGGAGGTCTCCGAGGCGTTCTTCCGCACGTTGGCCAATCTCGTGGCCGAGGCGCTCGACCACGAGGCGCCGTTGAGCCTGCCCACGTCCGAGCATCCCATCGTCGCCGCCGCCATGGCCTACACCAAGGAGCATCTCGACGGTGTGAACGCCGAAGAGGTGAGCAGGGCGGTTTCGGTTTCGGAGCGCACGCTGCGGCGGCTGTTTCAGGATTCGGTCGGGTTGTCGTGGCGCACATACCTTCTGCACGCCCGCATGCTGAAAGCCATGGCGTTGCTGGCCGCACCGGGTCAGTCGGTGCAGGAGACCTCGTCGGCGGTCGGTTTCGACAGCCTCAGCTCCTTCACGCGGGCGTTCGCCCAGTTCTGCGGGGAGACGCCGACGAGCTACCGAAAGCGGATCGGTGGTACCTCGCTGTAACGACGCGTCACGAATCGTGGCGCATCTGCCCGTCACGCAGTAGCGAATCAGTCGCGTTCTGCCACCGTTGCAGTTGCTCGGGCGTCTCGAGCGGTTCTGGGAGATGGCGTTCGATATGGGCGCGCAGTACCCACGCCCCGAGAGCCAGCACCAACGGGTTCAGCGTGCCCCATATCGGGTCAAGGTCCGGTCGCGTCAAACCCTGCTCTGCGCGCACCCGCCACCGTTCGGCACCGATGGCCGCCAACGAGTCGAACAGCTGCGCGCCGAGTGAGCTCCCGTCGGTCAGCGCCCGGCCGACGTACGCCACTACGTCGGGTTCACCGGCGACCAGCGATGTCACCCGGCTACCGACGTCAGCGATGGTGTCGGCCGGCGGTTCCGGAATCGGTTGCGTCAACGCCTCGGCCATCACACCGAGCACGTGGTCGTCAACCGCCTTGATCAGGTTCGCCTTGGTTGCGAAGTGATGCTGTACCAGTCCCGGTGAGACGCCGGCTTCCGCGGCGACCGCGCGCAACGACGTAGCAGAACTGCCGCGCGCTGCAAAGCACTTGAGGGCAGCGTTGCGAATCCGGTCGACGCTCGAACGCGTCCCGGCGCCGGGGACCTGTTCATCTGACTGTAAGGCCGTCATCAGAACCCGAAGCCTAGAGTGCCCACCCCCTCACAGTAGCCAATACGCGTGTACCGTAAAAACCGATACATGCGTATTGTCGGTCTCACCGACGAGAACTTGCCCCGACCGAAAGGAAACGCAGATGCCCGTCGACGCGCGGCCGAACGGCCGGACGGCGCACCCCGTTCCGGTCAACACACCCCAGAACACGGCACTCGGCGCCTGCATTCAGGACCCCGACCGGTGGGCCCTCGGGGCTGACGAGGGCGCCAAGGAGTTGTGCCGGACATGCCCCCGTCGTTGGCTTTGCGCCCAGGAGGCGTGCCGGACGCCCGGCGCGGTCGGGGTTTGGGCCGGCATCTACATTCCCGACACCGGCCGAGCACGCCAGTTCGCACTGCGGCAACTGCAGTCGCTGGCCGAACGCAATGAGTTCACCGTCCAAAAGGCGGGCTGAGCCGCATCTTCGAAGCCGCGGGTTTCACCGGCGTTGTCAGTGGGCAACCTCTGCGCAACCGATTCCGCGAGCCACCAGGAGACCTCGATGCGCGAGCACGCTCTCGCCCCCGCCGACGACCCGTCCGCCGAGGCGATCGCCACGACAGGCCTCTTTCTCATCTTCACCGCGATCATCGCGGTCGCGGTGAGCCTGTCGAGCTGGGGCGCCTCCGACGCACCGCTGGCCGCCGTCGCGGGAGCGGTCGCCGCAATCAGCTTCACCGCCAGCCTGGTCTGCTTCGGCAAGCAGAGCGCAGACGACTGACGCGCGCCGGTACAAGCCTGCGATGATGGCCACTTATGGCCCGCTGGTATCCGCTGCTGTCCGCCGACGCTGACTTTCTGGTCTCGGCGCCTCATGTCTTCCGCTACGAGAAGCGCTACGCCGCGACGCCGGAGCAGGTATGGCAGTCGCTGACGTCGGACGAGTCGCTGGCGGCGTGGGGCCCTGCGGTCAAAAACGTCACCTGGACCTCACCGCGCCCGTTCGGAGTCGGGACCACCCGCGAAGTGACCGCTCCCGGCGGCGCCATCCTGCGCGAGCGCTTCTTCCGTTGGGATGAGGGCCATCAAAAGTCCTTCTACGTCTACGAGTCGACGCTGCCGCTGTTCAAACGCTTCGCCGAGGACTACATCGTCGACGCCGACGGCGGCCAGACGAGTTTCACCTGGGTGGTCGCCATCGAACCGAAGAGGGCCATGAGCCTGCCGGTCGCGATCCTCGCGCCGCTGCTGAAAGCCGGATTCGGGCGCATACCGAGCGGCGGACAGAAGTACTTCGCCACGACGTGAGTCGGTGCGGGCGGTGGGACTCGAACCCACACGTTCTCTCGAACACCGGCACCTAAAGCCGGCGCGTCAGCCAATTGCGCCACGCCCGCGACGCGTGTCGATGCTACCCGCCGCCGGTCGGCCCGCCTCGATGAGTTCGTCGGGCCGAAGGACGTCGCGGTACCGTTGGAAGGTGTCCACTACGCAACGTAGGAGGCCGGCGCTCATCGCCTTGGTGATCGTCGGCGCCGTCGGCTGCCTTGCGCTGGCGTGGTGGCAGTGGACCCGTTTCGAGTCGGCCTCGGGCAACTTCCAGAATCTCGGCTACGCGATGCAGTGGCCGCTGTTCGCCGGCTTCGTCGTGTACGCCTACTACAAGTTCGTGCGCTACGAGGAAGCACCACCCGAGCCGGCCAGAAGCGACATCACCGAGATCCCCGAGGACCTGCTTCCGCGAAAGCCCTCAGCCACAACCCCATCCGACGATGACGTCGACGACCCCGCACTGCGCGAGTACAACGCCTACCTGGCCGAGCTCGCCGAGAAGGACAAGGAACACCCGGCCACATGACCGAACCGCCGATCACCTCCGCCGACAACGTCCGCAAGGCACTTCTGGGCTACCGGGTGCTGGCCTGGACGACGGGCATCTGGCTCATCGCGCTCTGCTACGAGATGGTGATGAAGTACGTCTACCACGTCGAGGGTCTGAACTGGATCGCGGTCGTCCACGGCTGGGTGTATTTCGTGTACCTGCTCTTCACCGCCAACCTCGCGGTCAAGGTGCGCTGGCCGATCGGAAAGACGATCGGCGTACTGCTCGCAGGGACCATCCCGCTCGTCGGCATCATCGTCGAGCAGGTCCAGACCAGGGAGATCAAGGACCGCTACGGTCTGTAGCCAGCACCAGATCGGGTGCTGACTCGTTCACCGCACCGGCCTTCGGAATGGCCAGCGCGGTGAGCGCGGCGACGACGGCCGCACCTGCCGCAATCAACAGCGCGACCCGCAAACCGGCCAACGACGGCACGTCGTGTCCAGCCACCGTCGTCGTCATCACCGTGAGCACCGCACCGATCACCGCGCTGGAAATCGATGTGCCCAGCGAGCGCGCGAGCGCGTTGATCCCGTTGGCAGCGGCCGTTTCCGAGACCGGGACGGCCGCGTTGATCAACGCGGGTAACGACGAGAACGCGAAACCGACGCCGACGCTGACCATCACGTTGAACGCACACAACTGCCACGCGCTGTTCATCAGGACCAGTCCCGACAGATAGCCGGCGGCCACCACCGTCGACCCGACGAACAGGGTGAACCGTGGACCGCGCACATCGGCGATCCGAGCCGCCACCGGGGACGTCAGCATCATCGCCAGTCCGCCGGGCGCCATCCACAGACCCGTCTGCAACAGCGACTGGCCGAGGCCGTAACCCGAGCCGGCGGGCAGCTCGAGGATCTGCGGCGCGATCAACGACATCGCGAACAGCGAGAAGCCAACCGCGATCGATGCCAGATTCGTCGTGAGCACCGGCCGTTTCAGCGTCGTGCGCAGATCGACGATCGGGGCGACGGTCCTGAACTGCCACAGCGCGAACAACCCGAAGATCACCAGCGACGAGGTAAACATCGTCACGGTGATCGCACTGGTCCAGCCCCAGCTACCGCCCTTGGAGATGCCCAGCAAAAGCGTGACGAGCCCGCCCGCGAGACCGATCGCGCCCAGCGCATCGAAGCGGTCGGCGGAAACCGAGGGCAACCGCGGTACCAGCGCCGCGAACGACACCGCCGACATCACCCCGAGTGCGGCGCCGAACCAGAACAACGCATGCCAGTCGAAGCGATCGGCGATGATCGCCGACAGTGGAAGCCCAAGCGCCCCACCGACACCCAGCGATGCGCTCATCAAACCCATCGCGGTGCCGACCCGATGAGCCGGCACCGATGCGCGCATCACGGTGATGCCCAGCGGGATGATCGGCATTCCGAAGCCCTGCAGCCCGCGGCCCACGATCACCGGGACCAGCGATGTCGTCGTCGCCGCGATCAACGATCCCACCGTGAGCAGTACGGCGCAGATGATCAGGATGGGCTTGGGCCCGTACATGTCGCCGAGCCTGCCGAACATCGGGGTCGCGACGGCCGCGGTGAGCAACGTCGCGGTGATCACCCACGATGCGTTGGACGCGCTGGTGTCCAGCAGTGTGGGAAGTTCGGGGATGAGCGGGATGACGAGCGTCTGCATCAGCGACACGCTGATGCCCGCGGCCGCGAGCACCGCCACGACGATCGCCGGGTGCCGCGTCCTACCGACGTCGGCTTGGGCGGAGGGGCGGCGCACCCCGGGGATGCTACCGCTTAGTTGAGCTATACAAAATTTCCTTGCGCAGCCTGAGCTTGTGATCGCAGGGCCGAATCTCGCGCACAAGATCAGGTTCGGGCGGCCAACTCCCGCAGCGCAGGCAGCAGTGCCCTCAGGGCACGGCCCCGGTGCGAGGCCGCATCCTTCTCGGCAGCGTCGAGTTCGGCCGCGGTCCGCGTCGACCCGGCGGGCAGGAAAACCGGGTCGTAGCCGAACCCGCCTTCCCCGCGCGGTGAGCGCACGATGCTGCCCGGCCACTCCCCGCGCACCACGACCTCACCGGCCGAGTGCACCAGCGCGCAGGCCGACACGAACGCCGCGCTGCGCCGTTCGTCGGGTACTTCCGAAAGCTGCGCCAACAGCAGCGCCGTGTTCGCGGCGTCGTCCCCATGCCGGCCCGCCCACCGCGCCGAGAGCACCCCGGGCATTGCGTTCAGCGCCGCGACTTCCAGCCCGGAATCGTCGGCGACCGCCGCAAGACCTGTCGCGCGGTGAGCATCGCGTGCTTTGGCCAACGCGTTCTCTTCGAATGTCGCCCCGGTTTCGGGCGCCTCGTCGAAGGCGGGCACGTCGTCGAGTGAGAGCAGCGTCAGCCTCGACACCCCCGCCGTCGCGAGCACCCGGTGCAACTCGGCCAGCTTCTTCGGGTTGCGGCTGGCCACCAGCAGCTCGGTCAGCTTCCGAACGCCTTCTTGGGCGGGTCCTTCGGTTCGGGCAGCACCCCGGGATAGGGCAACTCCAACGCCTCCCGCTGGATCTCGAAGATCTGCTCACACGCCGTCATCGCCGCATCGAGCATCTTGTCCAGCGTCGAGCGCGGGAACGTCGCGCCCTCACCGGTGCCCTGGATCTCGACGAGAGTGCCGGTGTCGGTGGCCACGACGTTCATGTCGACCTCGGCGCGCGAGTCCTCGGTGTACGGCAGGTCGACGCGGATGCGCCCGTCGACAACGCCGACGCTGACCGCGGCGATCGCGCACGACAGCGGTCGCGGATCGGAGAGCTTGCCCGCCGCCGACAGATAGGTCACCGCGTCGGCGAGCGCGACGTAGGCCCCAGTGATCGCGGCGGTTCGCGTACCCCCATCGGCCTGCAGCACGTCGCAGTCGATTGCGATCGTGTTCTCGCCCAGCGCGGCGAGGTCGATGCACGCCCGCAGCGACCGGCCGACCAGCCTGCTGATCTCCTGGGTGCGGCCACCGACACGGCCCTTGACCGACTCGCGATCGGACCGATCGTGGGTTGCGGCGGGCAGCATCGCGTATTCGGCTGTCAGCCAGCCCTTTCCAGAGCCCTTGCGCCAGCGCGGCACGCCCTCGGTGACGCTTGCCGTGCACATGACGCGCGTCTCGCCGAATTCCACCAGCACAGAACCGGCGGGATGGGTGGTGAAACCGCGGGTGATGCGGACCGGCCTCAGCTCGTCGTCAAGCCGGCCGTCTTCTCTTCGGGACACGAGCCAACCCTATCGGCTGACTCCGACCCCATCGCTTGAGACCATCAGGCCGTCGCGCGCACGATGTCGAACGTCTCGTTGCAGACGACCGCGTGCACCGGACCGTCGAACTCGGCCTTGGCCTCGCTGATGACGTCCTCGCGCGACGTCCACGGCGGAATGTGGGTCAGCAGCAACTCGCCGACGCCGGCCTCGGCGGCGGCGCGGCCCGCCTCCGTGCCCGACAGATGCAGTCTCGGCGGCCGGTCCGGCGAGTGCGTCCAGGACGCCTCGCACAGGAACACGTCGGCGCCGCGGGCGAGGTCGATGAGTTGCTCGCAGTAGCCGGTGTCGCCGCTGTAGACGAGCGTGGCACCGTCCTGATTGGTGATGCGCATGCCGTAGGACTCGGTCGGGTGGCAAACCAATTTCGGTGTCACGTTCAGCGAGCCGATGGTAACCGTTTCGTTGTCGACCCAGTGGCGGATCTCGAAGACATCGGAGAAATCGTCGATCTCCCCACCCTCGGGCGACGACGCCGCACCGAGCCGGGCCCAGGTGTTGGCCGGGCCGTACATGATTCCGCGTTCCTGCGCCGGCGACGGGTGGTAGCGCCGCCACACGAACAGGCCCGGCAGATCGAGGCAGTGGTCGGCATGCAGATGCGACAGCAGCACGTGAACGTCGTTGGGATCGGCGTGGCGTTGCAGCGCACCGAGCACGCCACCGCCGAAGTCGAGCACCAACGGCGGGGTGTCGGGTGCTGTGACGAGATATCCGGACGCCGGCGAATCAGGCCCGACAACACTGCCGGAGCAACCGAGTACGGTGATTCGCACAGTCACTAGCTTGCCATGCCCGGTCCATAGTTGACGAAAACATGGCCGGTTTGAGCGACCGAAGTCATCTCTGCGCGCTGACGTGACGTTGAACAGGTCGAACGCCGTCGAGCGTCGGGCCGAGAAACCGTGCGGCAAGGGTGGTGAAGTCATCCGGGTCGCCCGTCGCCTCGAAGATCCGCTGCGGCGGCGCGGAGTCGTGCGGCCGCAGCAAATCGAGTTCGGTGAGCACCCTCAGCAAGTCCTTGGCGGTCTCCTCGGCGCTCGACACCAACGTGACGTTCTCACCCATCGCCAACTGGATCAGACCCGACAGCATCGGGTAGTGGGTGCAGCCCAGCACGAGCGTGTCGATGTGGGCGCGTTGAAGCGGTTCGAGGTATCCCTCGGCGAGCCCGAGCACTTGGCGCCCACTGGTCACCCCCCGCTCGACGAAGTCGACGAACCGCGGGCAGGCCACACCGATCACCTCGGTGTCGCGGGCCGCCGCGAACGCGTCCTGGTATGCACCGGACGCGATCGTCGCCGCGGTGCCGATGACACCGATGCGACCGTTGCGGGTGGTCGCGACCGCGCGGCGCACCGCGGGCAGGATCACCTCGATCACGGGCACCGGTGCATAGCGTTCGCGGGCGTCGCGCAGGCAGGCCGACGACGCCGTGTTGCAGGCGATGACGAGTGCCTTGATCCCGCGCGAGACGAGATCGTCGCCGATCGCCAGGGCGTGTGCGCGGACCTGCGGGATGGACAGCGGCCCATACGGCCCGTTGGCGGTGTCGCCGACGTAGACGATGTTCTCGGCGGGCAACTGGTCGATGATCGCGCGAGCGACCGTGAGCCCGCCGACACCCGAGTCGAAGATGCCGACGGGTGCCTCGGCCGACACGGCCGGGTTCACGACGGCAGGTACGGGTTCGATGTCACGCTTTTGCGCTTCTCGCGAGCCTTGCGCTCCGGACCGGACAGCAGATACGCCGCGATGACGCCCGCGACCGCCCCACTCAGGTGGCCCTGCCACGACACCCCCGGCGTGCCGGGCAGTACGCCGAGCAGAACGCTGCCGTAGACCAGCATCACGATGACGCCGACGATGATCTCCCAGGCCTTGCGGGTGAAGAACCCGAACACGATGAGGAATGCCAGCCAACCGAAGATCAGCCCCGAAGCGCCGATGTGGTTGGCCTCGCACCGCACCCCCACGTACGGGCAGTGCATGCCGACATTGCCGATCAGCCACGTGCCCAGACCGCCGAGGATCCACACGATCGCGGTCGCGAAGATGAATCGCGACATCCCCGCCAGCGTCATCAGGAAGCCCAGCACCAGGGCCGGAACGGTGTTGGCGATGAGGTGGTCCCAGTTCGAGTGCAGCAGCGGGGCGAACAGGATGCCTACGAGCCCGTCGGACTCCAGCGGCCGGATGCCGTTGTCGTCGAGGCGATGGTTCGACAACGAGTCGAACAGTTCGATGACCCACAGCAGCACGACGAAGCTGAAGACGGTGACGGCGCCGATCACCCACGCGGGCCGCTTGCGGGGTTGCGACGGTGTGGTCCCCGGATATCCGGTCATGCCCATAGCTGCCCTTCGAGCGCGTCTTCGGCGTCATCAAGGCTACCGGCGTACGCACCGGTCGACAGATACTTCCAACCCGCGTCGGCGACGACGAACGCGATGTCGGCCTGCTCGCCGGTCTTGACCGCCTTGGCCGCCATGCCCAACGCCGCGTGCAGCACCGCGCCGGTCGAGATGCCCGCGAAGATCCCCTCCACCTGAACCAGATCGCGGGTGCGCCTGATCGCGTCGTAGGAGCCGACGGAGTACCGCGTGGTGAGCACGTCCGGGTCGTACAACTCGGGGATGAACCCCTCGTCGATGTTGCGCAGTGCGTAGACGCCCTCGCCGTAGCGCGGTTCGGCGGCGACGATCTTGACGTCGGGTTTGCGCTCGCGCAGGAACCGCCCGGTCCCCATCAGGGTGCCGGTGGTGCCGAGGCCCGCGACGAAATGGGTGATCTCCGGCAGGTCCGCGAGCAACTCGGGGCCGGTGCCCTCGTAGTGCGACTGCGAGTTGGCCTCGTTGCCGTACTGGTAGAGCATCACCCACGAAGGATTCTGCAGCGCAAGCTCTTTCGCGTGGGCGACGGCGGTGTTCGAGCCGCCCTCGGCGGGCGAGTAGATGATCCGCGCACCGTACAACTCGAGCAGCTGGCGGCGTTCGATCGAGGTGTTCTCCGGCATCACACAGATCATCTGGTAGCCCTTGAGCAGGGCCGCCATCGCCAGCGAGATGCCGGTGTTCCCACTCGTCGGCTCCAGGATCGTCGCACCGGGTTGCAGCAGGCCCTGCCGTTCGGCCTCCTCGATCATCCGCAGCGCCGGCCGATCCTTGATGGAGCCGGTGGGGTTGCGGTCCTCGAGCTTGGCCCACAGCCGCACATGGGGCGCCTCGTCCCAGCGCGGTGAGAGCCGGCGCAGGCCCACCAACGGGGTACCGCCCAGCGCGTCGAGCAGCGAGTCGTATCGCGCCATCAGACGCCCGTTACCCTCCAGCCACTGCGGGCAGGATCGTCACCGAGTCGCCGTCGGCGACCCTGGTGTCGAGCCCGCCCGAGAACCGCACGTCTTCGTCGTTGACGTAGATGTTGACGAACCGGTTCAGCTTTCCGGGATTGTCCTTGTCCATCAGGCGCTCGGAGATGCCGGAGTAGTTGGCCTCCAGGTCGCTGATCACGGCCGCGACGGTGTCGCCCGAGGCGGTGACGCGCTTCTCCCCTCCGGTGTGGGTGCGCAGGATGGTCGGGATGGAAACGTTGACTGCCATCGGTGAAGCCTTTCTAGTACTGCTCGACGATCTTGACGGGTTCCTCGGTGACGACGCCGTCGACGATGCGGTAGCTCCGCAGTTCGTGCTCCTCGGGGTCGCGGGTCGACACCAGCACGTAGTGGGCGTCGGGCTCCTGGGCCAGTGAGATGTCGGTGCGGCTGGGATAGGCCTCGGTCCCGGTGTGCGAGTGGTAGATCACGACAGGGACCTCGTCGGCGTCGTCCATCTCCCGCCACACCCGCAGCTGCTCCATCGAATCGAACCGGTAGAACGTCGGCGAGCGCTCGGCGTTGGTCATCGCGATGAAGCGCTCCGGACGGTCCGAGTTCTCTGGTCCCGCGATCACGCCGCAGGCCTCGTCGGGATGGTCGGCGCGGGCATGGGCGACCATGGCGTCGACCAGATCCGCTCGGATCACCAACACAGCAGCCACCCCTTTCTGCACGAAACTGTATTCCAGCAGCGAAAAATCGAGTAAACGGCTGCTGGAATGCAATTTCGCGATTACTCGAACGCTCCAGGCAACATGTCCCGGTACGCCGGTATTCCGGCCACCGACTCGGCGGCCAGTACCCCGATCATCACCGCGCGGGCCAGACAGTCCGCCGCGGCGGCGCCCACCTGCGTGATCAGCGGCATCTCAGGGGTCATCGACGCCGGGGTCGTGGGATCCAGCGGCACCTCGACGGCACCGGTGGCCAGCGCGAACACCGTGTCCCCGTCGTGCGGCGTATGGCACGGCCGGATGGTGCGCGCCAAGCCGTCGTGTGCGGCGACGGCGACCCGTCGGCAGGCCGCGGGGCTCATCGCCGCGTCGGTGGCCACCACGGCGATCGTCGTGTTGAGCGGGCTGAACTCCTGGTGTCGGTCGGCGTAGGCGGCGATCTGGTCGGCGGGCGGCGGGACCAACCCGAACTCCTTGATCTGGTACGCCAGCCAGGGCAGGCCCGTCGCCGTGTCGAAGACCTCGCCCGCGGAGTTGACGATCACCAGCGCGCCGACAGTGACGCCGCAATCCAGTTGCATCGAAGCCGTGCCCACACCGCCCTTGAGCACACCGGCGCGCGCTCCCGTGCCCGCGCCCACGGTGCCGGTCGCCACCTCGGTCCCCGCGCTTGCGGCCGCTTGGTAGCCGAACTCCGCGGTCGGCCTGCACTGCCAACCGCCGACCGGGAGGTCGAACACGACCGCGGCGGGCACGATCGGGACCACGCCGCCGTCCAGTGCGACGCCGCGACCCTGCTCCTCGAGGTATTGCATCACCCCGTCGGCGGCCGCCAGCCCGTAGGCGCTGCCGCCGCTCAGTACCACGGCGTCGACGTGCTGAACGGAATTGATCGGGTCGAGCAGGTCGGTCTCTCGGGTGCCGGGCGCCCCTCCCCTGCCGTCGACGCCTCCCACGGTGCCTGGCGGCGTCAGCACGACGGTTGTGCCGCTGGCCCAACCCGAACCCAACATCACGTCCGGATCGAGGCGATGGTGTTGACCCACCCGGATACCGGCCACGTCGGTGATCGAGTTCATCTCGACTTCCCCATCAGTCCCAGCACCAGATACTCCTGCAGCACGGTCAGCCACTGGTAGACGTCGAGGTGCCCGGCCATCGGATGGTCGGGCGGCAGTTCGTCGGGCCCCTCCGGTGAGATCGCGAGCATGGTGCCCAGCGCCAAGCGCATGTCGTTTACCGCGGCGGCCCACGCGTGCGCGTCGTCCTCGCTCAGCTCGAACTTGCCGCCCTGCGCCGGCATGGTGTCCAAAAGTGTCTGCGCCGCTTCGCGTTTGGCATCGATGATGTCGGGCTCATGCAAGCCGCGCAGTGCACTGTTGAGGCTCTCGGCGGCACTGGAGCCGGCGGGGTGCTCGGTCTGCGGCCGGTAGAAATCCGGCAGCAACCGTTTCATCGTGTCGTCTTCGGGTGGCGTCGAATTGCCGGTACGCATGCCGGTGATCGCTTCGAGTTCGTCTGCGGGCGCTGATGATTCGCGCTCCTCCAGCATTCCCACCACCGAGGTGGCAAGGCTTCGCAACAGGGCGGCCTCGTGCGGTGCGATGGCCGACCGGAAACGCGCTCCATCGGCAGTGTCCACCCGCTTCCACTTACGCACGTGTCTGTCAGCGGTCCTGCTGCATGGTGGCCCACAGCCCGGCGGCGTGGAGCTTGGTCACGTCGATCTCCATCGCCTCGCGACTGCCCGCCGAGACCACGGCCTTGCCTTCGTTGTGCACCTGCAGCATCAACTTGGTCGCGTGCGCCTCGGGGTAGCCGAACAGCTTCTGCAAGACGTAGGTCACGTAGGTCATCAGGTTCACCGGGTCGTCCCACACGATGGTCACCCAGGGCGTGTCGACGGCGGCGTCTTCAGTCGCGACGGACTTGACGTTCCGCTCTTCGCGAGTCCCCGGTCGAGCCTTCGCCGGCGTAACCATGTCGTTCAGGATAGCCAACGCATATCCGGCACTTCGAGCTACTACGGTGACGGTGTGACCGCCGCATCCCCGGCCCTGCTCACCGACAAGTACGAGCTGACGATGCTCGCGGCCGCGTTGCGCGACGGCACCGCGCACCGACGCACCACCTTCGAGATCTTCGCGCGCCGACTGCCCGAAGGCCGCCGCTACGGCGTGGTGGCAGGCACCGCACGGTTCGTGGATGCTTTGGCGCAGTTCGAATTCGACGATGCGGCGCTGGCTTCGCTCGCGGACTTTCTCGACGCCGAGACGCTCGCGTACCTGGCCGAGTACCGATTCGGAGGCGATGTCGACGGATACGCCGAAGGCGAGCTCTACTTCCCGGGTTCACCGGTGGTCTCGGTGCACGGCACGTTCGGCGAATGTGTCGTCCTGGAGACATTGGCGTTGTCGATCTTCAACCACGACACCGCGATCGCATCCGCCGCCGCCCGCATGGTCAGCGCCGCCGAGGGCCGCCACCTGATCGAGATGGGCTCGCGGCGCACCCACGAGCACGCCGCCGTCGCCGCCGCTCGTGGGGCGTACCTGGCCGGCTTCTCCGGATCGTCCAATCTGCAGGCCCAGCGCGACTACGGGGTCCCGGCGCTCGGCACCAGCGCGCACGCGTTCACACTGCTGTACACCACCGGTGACGGCCCCGACGAGCGTGCGGCGTTCCAAGCGCAGGTCGAGGCGCTCGGTGTGGACACGACGCTGCTGGTGGACACCTACGACATCACCGCGGGGGTGGCGACGGCCGTCGAGGTCGCCGGTCCGGAACTCGGTGCGGTGCGCATCGATTCCGGAGACCTCGGCGTGCTCGCGCGCCAGGTGCGCGCTCAGCTCGACGACCTCGGCGCCACCGAGACGAAGATCGTCGTCTCCGGCGATCTCGACGAATTCGCGATCGCGGCGTTGCGCGCCGAACCGGTCGACACCTACGGCGTCGGCACGTCGCTGGTCACCGGTTCCGGCGCCCCGACGGCCGGAATGGTCTACAAGCTGACCGAGGTGGACGGCCTTCCGGTGGAGAAGCGCAGCAGCCACAAGCAGTCTCACGGCGGACGTAAACAGGCGATGCGGATGGCCAAGGCGACCGGCACGATCGTCGAAGAGGTCGTCTTCCCCTACGAGCGCCCGCCGGCTGACCCCGACGGCCTCACCGCGCGAGTTCTGACCGTTCCACTGATACGGCATGGCGAACCGGTCGCCGATCTGGGCCTCGCCGCGGCCCGCGCCCGGGTCAGAGACGGCCTGACGAGCCTGCCGTGGGACGGGTTGAAACTGTCCCGCGGCGAACCCGCCGTGCCGACGCGGCTGATCCCTCCCGGCGCGTAGGAGGTCACCACGTCGGACATCACCCAGTTGCTGGCCACCGCCGTCGCGGCCCTCGGTGGACGCGAACGCGCGGGCCAGGTCGAGATGGCGAAGGCCGTCACCAATGCCTTCGACACCGGTGAGCACCTTGCCGTCCAGGCCGGGACGGGCACCGGGAAGTCGCTGGCCTACCTCGTGCCCGCACTAGCCCGTGCCGTCGACGCCGACGACCCCGTCGTGGTGTCCACGGCGACCATCGCGCTGCAACGCCAACTCGTCGACCGCGACCTTCCGCGGCTGGCGGAATCGCTGGCCGACATGCTGCCGCGCGCCCCCGAGTTCGCCCTGCTCAAGGGCCGCGGTAATTACCTGTGCCTGAACAAGATTCACAACGGAAGCTCGGCCGGCGGTGTCACCGAGCCCGACGACCGGTCCCAGGAAGATCTTTTCGAACCGGTGGCGACCAGTGCCCTGGGTCGAGATGTGAAGCGGCTCATCGCCTGGTCGTCGGACACCGACACCGGCGACCGCGACGAGCTGACCCCGGGCGTTCCGGACCGGTCCTGGTCACAGGTCAGCGTGTCGGCGCGCGAATGCATCGGAGTCGCCCGGTGCCCGTTCGGCACCGACTGTTTCGCAGAAAAGGCACGGGAGAAAGCCGGCCGTGCCGATGTCGTCGTCACCAACCACGCTCTACTGGCCATCGACGCGATCTCCGATGCCGCCGTACTCCCCGAACACCACCTGCTCGTCGTCGACGAGGCGCACGAGTTGGTCGACCGCGTGACGTCGGTGGCCACCGGTGAGCTGTCCGCGACCTCGCTCGGCATCGCCCACCGCCGGGCCGCGCGCCTGGTCGACCAGGAACTGGCACAACGGCTGGAGGCGTCGACGGCGACGCTGTCGTCGGCCATCCACGACACCGAGCCGGGCCGCATCGACGTCCTCGACGACGAATTGGCGACCTACCTGACCGCGGTGCGCGACGCCGCGTACCGGGCCCGGTCGACGATCGACACCGCGCCGAGCGACCCGGCGGCCGCGTCCGCGCGCACCGAAGCCGTCACGGCGTTGACCGATATCGGCGACACCGCCTCCCGCGTCCTCGACTCCTTCCTGCCCGCCATCCCCGACCGCACGGACGTGGTGTGGATCGAACGCGAGGACACGCGCGCAACGGTGCGGACCATACTGCGCGTCGCCCCGCTTTCGGTGTCGGGGCTGTTGCGCACCAGGCTCTTTGAGAACACCACGACCGTTCTGACATCGGCGACGCTGACGATCGGCGGCACGTTCGACGCGATGGCATCGGCGTGGGGGCTGACGGGCGGGGAGACCGAGTGGAAGGGCATCGACGTCGGATCCCCGTTCGAGCACGCGAAGTCCGGCATCCTCTACGTTGCAGCACATCTGCCGCCGCCGGGACGTGACGGCACTGGGTCCGCCGAACAACTCGACGAAATCGCCGCGCTGGTCACCGCGGCGGGTGGCCGCACCCTCGGTCTGTTCTCCTCGATGCGTGCGGCCAAGGCGGCAGCCGAGATCATGCGGGAGCGGCTGGACACTCCGGTGCTGTGCCAGGGCGAGGACACCACGTCGGCGTTGGTCAAGCGGTTCGCCGACGATCCCGAGACGTCGCTGTTCGGCACGCTGTCGCTGTGGCAGGGCGTCGACGTGCCCGGCCCGTCACTGTCGCTGGTGCTCATCGACCGGATTCCGTTCCCGCGCCCCGACGATCCGCTACTGACCGCGCGGCAACGGGCGGTGGCTGCGCGAGGGGGCAACGGTTTCATGGCCGTTGCCGCCAGCCACGCCGCGCTGCTGCTGGCCCAAGGTGCGGGTCGGCTGTTGCGCACCGTCGACGACCGCGGCGTGGTCGCCGTGCTGGACTCGCGGATGGCCACCGCCCGCTACGGCGGATTCCTGCGAGCCTCTCTGCCACCGTTCTGGGCGACGACCGACTCGAACCGCGTGCGTCAGGCGCTCGAACGTCTCCGCGCGCGGTGATTGTTTTCTATTCTGACAACGGTTCAGTGCGCGCCCTGCGGCCGCCTCGACGTGAAAGGCGGCGTCCATGAATCGACGACACGTGCGGGGCGCCGTGACCGCGATGTCGGCGGTGCTCGTCATCACCGGATGCACCACAACGCTTCGCGGCGAACCCGTGTCGGTGTTCAACGATCCGTTCCGTGTCGCAGGCATGCCTGCGACCGACGGCCCCACCGGTTTACGGCCGGACGCGCGCGATCCGACGCGAGTGGTGGTGGGCACCAACGGGAGTGACTCCGACGAGCTGGCCCGCCAGGCGATCAGCGACATCGAAGAGTTCTGGGAAGGCGCCTACGGCGCCGCGTTCGACGGCCGGTTCGAGCCGGTCGACCGCGTCTATTCCTGGGACGCCAACGGATTCGACAGCACCGGGTTCTGCGACACCGACACCTACGCCTTGGTCAACGCCGGCTACTGCACCACCGACAACACCATCGGATGGGATCGCGGCGAGCTCCTGCCCAGTCTGCGGCAGGAGTTCGGCGACATGGGAGTGACGATGGTGCTCGCCCACGAATACGGCCACGCCGTGCAGAGGCAGGCGGGCCTGGTCGACGACGACACCCCGACGCTGGTGTCCGAACAGCAGGCCGACTGTCTGGCGGGCGCCTACATGCGCTGGGTCGCAGAAGACAACTCGCCGCGATTCACGCTGTCGACCGGCGAAGGGCTCAACAACGTGTTGGCGTCCGTCATCGCGTTCCGGGATCCGTTGTTGAGCGAGTACGACCCCGAAGTCGGGGTCGACGAACACGGTTCGGCGTTCGAACGCCTGTCGGCCTTCCAGTTCGGCTTCACCGACGGCCCGTCGGCCTGCGCGGCCATCGACATGCGCGAGATCGGCCAACGCCGGGGCGATCTGCCGGTGCTCCTGCAAGAGGACGAGACCGGCGAATGGCCCGTCTCCGAAGAGTCGGTAGGGGCCGTCATGGACGCGATGGACATCCTCTTCACACCCGCCAACCCGCCGCAGCGCAGCTTCGACCCCCCGGCCTGCACGAACGCGCGACCGAGTCCGCCGGTGTCCTACTGCCCGGCGACCAACACCATCGCCGTCGACCTCGACGAGCTGGCGGTGATGGGCGCCCAGCCCGACATCGAGGACCCGGTCAGCTTGGCCACCGGTGACAACACCGCCTACTCGGTACTGGTGTCGCGGTACATGCAGGCGATCCAGAACGAGCACGGCGGCGTCGCACTGGACAACGCCGAGGCCGCGCTGCGCACGGCGTGCCTGACCGGTGTCGCCACCACCAAACTCTCGAAGAGCGTTACCACCCCCGACGGCAACACCGTCGCGCTGACCGCAGGCGACGTCGACGAGGCCGTGTCGGGCATCCTGATGAACGGCCTGGTGGCCAGCGACGTCAACGGCGAATCGGTGCCCTCGGGCTTCTCCCGCATCGACGCCTTCCGCGTCGGCGTCCTCGGGGACACCGAACGCTGCTTCAAGCGCTTCGACTGATCAGATCTTTTTCGTGACGCCGTACCAGGCGACGATCGCCTCGGACTGGTCGGTGGAATGGCTGAGGTACGCATACGAGCGGATGAAGGACTCGCCGACGCAGCCGTCGATCTTGACCCGGAAATTGCTCACCATCACCCACGGCTCCGCGCCGGTGAACTTCTTCTTCGTCACCGGCACCACGTTGACCAGACCCGGTTTGAGGCCCACGGTGATACCGCCGCCGACATTGCCGCCGAGGCTCGGCAGGATTCCGAAGTCCTCTCCACCACCGACCACGGTGAGCCCCAGCAGCCCGATGGACGGGTTGATGCCTGCGGTGCCGGTCAGGGAGACGCCGTTCGAGGTGCTCATGTCGATGCCGCAGCCGATCTCGTAACCGACTTCAAGGCTGCCCTCCGGCGCTTCGCCTCCCCCCGGGCCGATCAGCCGACCCTTATAGGTGCCGCCGACGACGTATTCGCGCGACGACAGTGCGGTCGTCAGCGGAGGTGTCGGTGCCTGGGTCTCTTTCTCGGCGCTCATTTCCAGGCGCCAACCGTCGGGAGTCTCGGTCACCGCGGGCGGGGTGGATTCGACGGCGCCGTCCGGAGGCGGCGGCGGAGGGGGCGCCCCCTCGGCGGGCACTTCGGCCACGACCGGCTCGGCCTCCGGATCGGCCGACGCGGATGCGGCGCCCAAACTGCCGAGCACCCCCGCGACCGTGATCACGGTGAGGCCTCGCCGCAGCACAATCCCAATCGTCACTGGCCACCCTCCGTCGTTCGCAACGCTTGGGAACCTACCGCGCCCGATGTGCGACGCGTGCGGATGCTCCCAGAATCGTTCCGATTGCCCGGTCAGGTCGGCATTCGCAGGATGTGACCGGCTTCCAGTGCGACCCAGACGGCGCCATCGGGGTCCACCGCGAGCCCGTGCGGTTCACTGCCCGGCGGCAGGTCGATCGTGACGATGTCACCGTCACCGCCGACGCGGGCGAGCTGGCTGGACCCCCACAGCGTCACCCACACGCCGTCGCTGGGATCGGCGACCACCGCATGCGGCTTGCCGGGCAGGTCGATTTCCTGGATGGCATCGTCGATCGGTATCCGGCCGAGGCGTTCGGCGACGATCTCGGTGAACCACAGCGCGTCGTCGTGGGTTGCCGTGATGCCGACGGGACCCGAGGCGGCAGTGGGTGTTTCGCGGATGGAAAGGTCACCGCCGAGGGTGAGGCGGCCGACGGCGCTGGCTTGATTCAGCGTGAACCACAGCGCCCCGTCGGGACCGGTGACGATCATCGCCGGCGCTCCGCCGACCGGGTGGGCCTCCGAAACCTCACCGTCCGTCGACATCCGAGCGACCATTCCGGAGCCCATCGCCGTGAACCACAGCGCCCCGTCGGGGGCCGTCGTGATGCCGTATGGAGCGCTTCCCGCCGGGAGTTCGAACGCGCTCACTTCGCCGGCGGTGGTGATGCGGCCGATGTGGTCGTCGCCGTTGCGGGTGAACCACAGCGCTCCGTCGGGGCCCGCGGTGATGATCGACGGCCGACAGCCCGGTGCCACGGGAGACGTCGCGACCTCGCCGCTGTCGGTGACCCGCGCGATCGCGCCGTCGTGCACCAGCGTCACCCAGAGCGCGCCGTCCGGACCTGCCGCGATCCCGTAGGGCCCGCCGTCGAGCGCGACCTTGATCGCGTGTGTCACGCGAGCGTGACGAGGCCGAGCTCGTTGTCGCCCGCCAGCAGCGGGTGGTGCGGCAGGACGCGCACGGTGTAACCCACCGGCCCGGCTACGGGCAACGGAGCGGTCGCGGAGAACACTTCCCTGCCGGCGTCGGCGCTCCCTGTGTGCGCCATCGGCACCGTCACCGGTTCGACGAGTTGGTCGCTCGCGTCGACGCGACCCAGCACCGCTTGCACGGCAACCTCTTCGGGGCGCAGGCCCGCCAGGTACACGGTGGCGGTCAACGTGAGCTCCGAACCCAGCAGCGGGGTGTCGGGCAGACCGTAGCTGTCGACGTCGGTGATCTGGATCTTGGGCCACGATTCCTGGGCACGCAGCCGGTAGCCGGCCAGATCCCTTGCGGCGCCGAATGGTTCACCATCATTGCCGGGTTCGACGGTCCGTCGCAGCGACTGCGCCGCCGGCGCGTAGTACTTCTCGGTGTAGTCGCGCACCATCCGCGACGCCAGCACCTTGGGACCCAACACGATCAGCGTGTGCCGCACCATCTCGACCCACCGCGCCGGGACGCCACGCTCGTCGCGGTCGTAGAACTTCGGCGCCACCGTCGTCTCCAGCAGGTCATACAGAGCGGCCGCTTCGAGGTCGTCACGCCGGTTCTCGTCGGCCAGACCGTCGGCGGTGGGGATTTCCCACCCGTTCTCGCCGTCGTACCACTCGTCCCACCACCCGTCGCGGATGGACAGGTTCAGCCCGCCGTTGAGCGCGCTCTTCATGCCCGACGTGCCGCACGCCTCCAACGGCCGCAGCGGATTGTTGAGCCACACGTCGCATCCCCAGTACAGCTGGCGGGCCATCGACATGTCGTAGTCGGGCAAAAAGGCGATCCGGTGCCGGACCTCGGGCCGGTCGGCGAACTTCACCACCTGCTGGATCAGGGCCTTGCCGCCGTCGTCGGCGGGGTGGGATTTCCCCGCGACGATGAGCTGGATCGGCCGCTCGTCGTTGAGCAGCAGTCGCTCCAGCCGTTCGGGGTCGCGCAGCATCAACGTCAGACGCTTGTAGGTCGGCACCCGCCGCGCGAACCCGATCGTCAGGACGTTGGGATCGAAAGCCGTTGCGATCCAGCCCAGTTCGGCTTCCGCCGCGCCGCGTTCCAGATAGGAACGGCGCAGCCTCGCGCGCACGTCCTCGACGAGCTGCTCACGCAGCTGCGAGCGGATCCACCACAGGTGGCCGGTGTCGACCTGCTGCAGGCGGCCCCACACCGCGGGTTCGCGCGCACTGGTGAGGTCCTCGCTGCCGAGCAGCTCGCGGCCGAGTTCCATCCACTGCGGCGCCGCCCAGGTCGGCGCGTGCACACCGTTGGTGATCGACCCGATCGGCACCTCGCCGGGATCGAAACCCGGCCACAGCTCGTTGAACATGTGCCTGCTGACGTTGCCGTGCAGCATCGAGACACCGTTGGCGCGCTGGGCCAGCCGCAGACCCATGTGGGCCATGTTGAACTTGGTCGGGTCGTCCTCCTCGCCGAACGCGATGATGCGATCGAGCGGAAGGCCCGGCAGCAGCCGCGACATCGCACCCGAGGGGCCGTCGGTCGAACCGCCGAAGTACCGCCGCACCATCTCCACCGGGAACCGGTCGATCCCCGCGGGCACCGGGGTGTGCGTGGTGAACACCGTCGAGGACCGCACCACCGTCAGCGCGGTGTCGAAGTCGAGCCCGGCGTCGATGAGTTCCCGGATGCGCTCGACACCGAGGAAGCCGGCATGTCCCTCGTTCATGTGGAACACCTCGGGCGAGGGCCGGCCTTCCAACTCGATGAACGCGCGGATCGCCCGCACCCCGCCCACACCGGCGAGGATCTCCTGTTTGATCCGGTGCTCCTGATCGCCGCCGTAGAGCCGATCGGTCACGCCACGCAGGTCGTGGTCATTCTCCGGGACGTCGGAATCCAGCAGCAGCAACGGAATTCGGCCCACCTGGGCGATCCACACCCGCGCCTGCAGCTGACCGTCGTACCCGTTCTCGCTGGGCATCGCCACGGCGACGAGGACCCGTTGCCCGTCGCGGTCGGTGAGCAGCCGAAGCGGCAGCCCCTGCGGGTCCAGCGCCGGATAGCTCTCGTGCTGCCAGCCATCGGCGGTCAGTGACTGGCGAAAGTAACCCGAACGGTAGAGCAGCCCGACCGCGATCAGCGGCAGGCCCAGATCCGACGCGGCTTTGAGGTGGTCGCCGGCGAGGATGCCCAGGCCCCCCGAGTAGTTCGGGAGGGACTCGGCCACCCCGAACTCCATCGAGAAGTACGCGATGCCGTTGGGCAGTTGGGCACCGTGTTCGAGCTCCTGCTGGTACCACAGCGGCCGGTTGAGGTAGTCGTCGAGATCGGCGGCCAGCCCGTCGAGACGGCGCAAGAACTCCTCGTCGCCGGCGAGCGTGTCCAGGCGCTGCGGGCTGACCTGCCCCAACAGGCCGACCGGATCGCAGCCGACCCGCTTCCACAGCTCGGGGTCGATCGTCTCGAACAGATCCTGCGTCGGTCGGTCCCAGGACCAGCGCAGGTTGATCGACAGCCGTTCGAGCGCAGCCAGCCGGTCGGGCAGATGCGTTCGGACGGTGAACCTTCTCAGCGCTTTCATCGGGCTATCACGCGGAACAACATTACTGACAATCCGGCGGCTCGCAGGGCGCCCGGTCGGACTGCTTGGCCCGCTTCGGGTTGGGCTGCGCACTAACGTGGGTATAGGGCGCGACGAGGCTTATTCATCTTGACTGTGAACGCGACCAAGACGACACAGCGGCCACGCCGGCGATGCCGGCAGAGCACTTCGGCGGCCGCGCCAGAAGGAGGAGTGATAGGTGGCCGGTCGAATCGAGATCGATGACGTCGCGCCTGTCGTCTCCGAGGGGCGGTACCCCGCGAAGGCGGTCGTCGGCGAAATCGTTCCGGTCGCGGCCACAGTCTGGCGCGAGGGCCACGACGCCGTCGCGGCCACCCTGGTGGTGCGCTACCACGGCACGGCATATCCCCAGCTCGCCGACGATCCGCCGGGGCTGGTGACCGCCGAAGCGGTGCCCATCGAGACTGTGCTCGGCGCTACGCCGCGCAAGAAGCCGCAGCATCTGCCGATGACGACGGGGCGGACTCCCGACGTCTTTCATGGTGCGTTCACCCCCGACTGCCCCGGTCTGTGGACGTTTCGGGTGGACGGCTGGGGTGATCCGGTCGCGACCTGGCGCAAGAACGTCACGGCCAAGCTCGACGCGGGCCAGAGCGAATCGGAGCTGTCGAACGACCTACTGGTCGGCGCCCGGCTGCTGGAACGCGCCTCAACCGGTGTGCCGCGTCAGCATCGCTATCCGCTGATCGAGGCTGCGGCACGGCTGCGCCAGCCAGGCGATCCGTTCACCCGTGCCGGCGCCGCGCTGGCACCGGAGGTCACCCGTCTGCTCGACGAATATCCGCTGCGCGAGTTGGTGACCCGCGGCGAGCAGTACGGCGTCTGGGTCGACCGCGCCGAGGCGCGGTTCACCGCGTGGTACGAGTTCTTCCCCCGCTCGACCGGCGGCTGGGACGCCAAGGGCAACCCGGTGCACGGCACCTTCGCCACCGCCACCAAGGCGCTGCCCCGGATCGCCCGGATGGGCTTCGACGTGGTCTACCTCCCGCCGATCCACCCGATCGGCAAGGTGCACCGCAAAGGCCGCAACAACAGCGTCACCGCCGCGCCCAACGACGTCGGCTCGCCGTGGGCCATCGGAAGCGACGAGGGCGGCCACGACGCGGTCCATCCGGACCTGGGCACGATCGACGACTTCGACGACTTCGTCGCCGCGGCTCGCGACGACGGCATGGAGGTGGCGCTCGACCTCGCGCTGCAGTGCGCCCCCGACCATCCCTGGGCCAAGAAACACCCCGAGTGGTTCACCGTGCTGCCCGACGGCACCATCGCCTACGCGGAGAACCCCCCGAAGAAGTACCAGGACATCTATCCGCTGAACTTCGACAACGACCCCGCCGGGCTCTACGAAGAGGTGCTGCGGGTGGTAAGGCACTGGATCTCGCACGGCGTCAAGATCTTCCGGGTCGACAACCCGCACACCAAGCCGCCGAACTTCTGGGCCTGGCTGATCGGCCAGGTGAAAAACGAGCACCCCGATGTGCTGTTCCTCTCCGAGGCATTCACCCGTCCCGCACGGCTGTACGGATTGGCCAAACTGGGGTTCACACAGTCGTATTCGTACTTCACCTGGCGCACCGCTAAGTGGGAGCTCACCGAGTTCGGCCAACAGATCGCCGAGCACGCCGACTACGCGTGCCCGAACCTGTTCGTCAACACGCCCGACATCCTGCACGAAAGCCTGCAGCACGGAGGCCCCGGGATGTTCGCTATCCGCGCGGTGCTCGCGTCGACGATGAGTTCGGCGTGGGGGATGTACTCGGGATTCGAACTGTACGAACACCGTGCGGTCCGGGAAGGCAGCGAGGAGTACCTCAACTCCGAGAAGTACGAGCTGCGACCCCGCGACTTCGACGCAGCGCTCGCCGACGGTGAATCGCTGGAGCCGTTCATCACCCGGCTCAACGAGATCCGTCGACTGCATCCCGCCCTACATCAGTTGCGCACCATCACGTTCCACCACGCCGACAACGACGCGCTGCTGGCCTACAGCAAGTTCGATCCGGCCACCGGAGACCAGGTGCTGGTGGTGGTCACGCTCAACCCGTTCGGACCCGAGGAGGCCACCCTGTGGCTGGACATGCCCGCCCTCGGGATGGAGCCCTACGACCGGTTCTGGGTCCGCGACGAGATCACCGGCGACGAATACCAATGGGGGCAGTCCAATTACGTGCGCCTCGACCCGGTGCGCGCGGTGGCACACGTGTTGAACATGCCGCAGGTGCCCGCCGACCAACGACTCAATCTGCTGCGTAGGGAGTGACGACATGACGCAGACCAAACAAGCGAGCAGCCCACATCTGCGGCCGCACACCGCCGACCTCAACCGGCTGCTGGCCGGCGAGCACCACGACCCGCATTCGGTGCTCGGCGCCCACGAGTACGACGACCACACCGTGATCCGCGCCTATCGACCCCATGCCGTCGAGGTGGTCGCGGTCATCGGCGGTGAGCGATATGTGTTCCAGCACATCGAAGCCGGGTTGTTCGCGGTCGCACTGCCGTTCACCGGGCTGGCCGACTATCGGCTCGAGGTGCACTACCCCGGTAGCGACGCCTCGACCCAGGTACACACGGTGGCCGACGCGTACCGGTTCCTGCCCACGCTCGGCGAGGTCGACTTGCACCTTTTCTCCGAGGGCCGCCACGAGCGGTTATGGGAGATCCTCGGCGCACACCCCCGCAGCTACACCACCCCCGACGGCGTCGTCGACGGTGTCTCGTTCGCGGTGTGGGCTCCGAACGCCAAGGGCGTCAGTCTGATCGGCGAGTTCAACCACTGGGACGGCAACGAAGCCCAGTTGCGTGTGCTCGGGTCGACCGGCGTGTGGGAGGTGTTCTGGCCGGGCTTCGAGATCGGCGGGTTGTACAAGTTCCGCATCCACGGCGCCGACGGTTCGGTCAGCGAGCGCGCCGATCCGATGGCGTTCGCGACCGAGGTACCGCCCAAGACCGCCTCGAAGGTGACCCGCAGCGACTACACGTGGGCGGACGACGAGTGGATGACGCGCCGCGCGGCCCAGAACCCGGTGTTCGAGCCGATGAGCACCCTCGAGGTGCACCTGATGTCGTGGCGTCCTGGTCTGAGCTATCGCGAACTGGCCTCCCAGCTCACCCAATACGTTGTCGAGAACGGGTTCACCCATGTCGAGCTGATGCCCGTGGCCGAGCATCCGTTCGGCGGCTCGTGGGGTTATCAAGTCACCTCGTATTACGCGCCGACGTCGCGGCTGGGCACCCCCGACGAGTTCCGCCACCTCGTCGACACGCTGCACCAGGCCGGCATCGGCGTGATCATGGACTGGGTGCCCGCCCACTTCCCGAAGGACGCCTGGGCGCTCGGCCGTTTCGACGGCACCGCGCTCTACGAGCACTCCGATCCTCGCCGCGGCGAGCAATTGGATTGGGGCACTTACGTCTTCGATTTCGGCCGTGCCGAGGTGCGCAACTTCCTGGTGGCCAACGCGTTGTACTGGCTGCAGGAGTACCACATCGACGGCCTGCGGGTGGATGCGGTCGCCTCGATGCTCTACCTCGACTACTCGCGCCCCGAAGGCGGATGGACCCCGAACATCTACGGCGGTCGCGAGAACCTCGAAGCCGTGCAGTTTCTTCAGGAGATGAACGCGACCGTGCACAAGGCCGCCCCCGGCATCGTGACGGTCGCCGAAGAGTCCACCTCGTGGCCCGGAGTGACCAGGCCGACGAACCTTGGCGGCCTTGGCTTCTCGATGAAGTGGAACATGGGCTGGATGAACGACACGCTGGAGTTCATCAAACGCGATCCGATCCACCGCAGCTACCACCACCACGAGATCACCTTCTCGATGCTCTACGCGTTCAGCGAGAACTATGTGCTGCCGATCAGCCATGACGAGGTCGTGCACGGCAAGGGCACGCTGTGGGGCAGGATGCCGGGCAACGACCACAACAAGGCCGCCGGGCTGCGCAGCCTGCTGGCGTATCAGTGGGCGCATCCAGGCAAGCAGCTGCTGTTCATGGGCCAGGAGTTCGGTCAGCGCGCCGAGTGGTCCGAGGAGCGTGGCGTGGACTGGTATCAGCTCGACGAGAACAGCTTCTCGACCGGCATCCAGCGCATGGTGCACGACATGAACACCGTCTACCGAACCCGGCGGGCGCTGTGGTCCCAAGACACCCGACCCGAGGGCTACAGCTGGATCGACGCCAACGATTCGGCCAACAACGTGCTGAGCTTCCTGCGCTACGGCGACGATGGCTCCGTGCTGGCGTGCGTGTTCAACTTCTCCGGCGCCGAGCACTCCCGCTATCGCCTGGGGTTACCGCACGCAGGCACCTGGCGCGAGGTGCTCAACACCGACGCCGACATCTACAACGGGTCGGGCATCGGTAACTACGGTGCGGTGGAGGCGACCGACGAGCCGTGGCACGGGCGTCCGGCGTCGGCGGTCATGGTGCTGCCCCCGCTGTCCGCGCTTTGGTTCGAATACGTCGCCGAGTAGGGGACGCCAGGTTGCGCCGCAACCGACGCAATGGCGGAAAAACACAACGAGAAACCGCCAATTCGTCGGCTTCGACGAAAGGTATTGAAGGTCAGTACAGCGCGTTGGCCAGCTTGCGCCGACCGGCGATGACCTCGGGATCGGCCGGATCGAACAGGTCGAACAGCTCGATCAGTCGCGTACGCACGGTGGTGCGGTCGTCGCCGGACGTCCGCTTGACGAGGTCGATGAGCCGGTCGAAGGCCGCCGCGATGTTCTGCTGGAGGACCTCGACGTCGGCGGCGGCGAACGCCAACTCGATGTCGCCGCGGTCCGCGTCGGCGGCGGCGATCGCGTCGGGCGTCCGGGTGGTGGCCCGCTGCAGGAAATCGATCTGGCGGACGGCGCCCTTGGCTTCGGCGTGACCGGGGTTGGCGTCGAGAATCACCTGGTACGCGGAGCGCGCGGCATCGAAGTCACCGGCGTCCAGATGCGAACGCGCCTGCGCGAGTTCGGGATCGACCTCTTCGGACTCCCCCTCCTCAGCTCCGCCGGGCAACTTACCCGCGACCGCGTTCAGCAGCGAGTCGATCCACCGGCGCAACTGCTCGGGAGGCTGCATGCCCTGGAAACTCGACAGGGGTTGTCCGGCGGCCAGCGCGACCACGGTCGGGATCGCCTGCACACCGAACATCTGCGCCACGCGGGGGACGACGTCGACGTTGACCGTCGCCAACGCCCATTTCCCGCCGTCGGCTGTGGCCAGTTGACCGAGGGCATCACCCAATTGGACGCTCGCATCGCTGCGCGGTGACCACAGCAGCACCACGACGGGAACTTGATTGGACCGGACCAGCACCTCGGCTTCGAGGTTCGCCTCGGTGACTTCCACTCCACCGGCGGGCGAAGACGATTCGCTATCACCCGTCGAGGGCCGCTGCTTGAGGGCGGACAGATCAACCGCACCGGCCATCGAGGCCGCGATAGAGGGGCGTGGACGACTCACGCCCATAAGTTTGTCACGTCGTTTCACCGACCGGCTGCCCCGGTTGCGCGATCGGCGCGACGACGGACTCCGCTCCCAGCCGGCCGGTGCGCTCCACCCACATGAGGAAGACCACACTGGCGAGCGGCACGATGCTCGCGACGATCCCCAGCAACCACGTACCAGTCGCCCATTTGAACATCACGGCCGCGAGCAACCCGAGCGCGACGAACGCCACGAAGACCGCTCCGTGGGCGGGGCCGAACACCTTGACGCCGATCTCGGTGCGCGGGGTGCCGAGGTACTTGAAGTACATGCCGATCAGCAGTCCGACCCAGCTCACCGCCTCGAGCAGGGCGACGAAACGGAACCATCCCGCGACGGTGCGCTGATTCAGCAGGCGAGTCATGGCCGCCATTGTGCCCGAAACACGTGTCGATTACTACACGCCGTCGTAGGACCTCAGCCCCCGCGGAGGATCAGCGCATCACCCTGACCGCCGGCCCCGCACAGCGCGGCCACGGCGTAACCAGAACCTTGCTTCTTCCCGTCGCCCCGGCGCCGGGCGAGCTCGAGCGCCGCATGCAACGTGATGCGGGCGCCCGACATCCCGATCGGATGTCCGATGGCGATCGCACCGCCGTTGACGTTGACCTTGCCGGGATCGACTCCGAGCTTCTTTGTCGAGGCCAGCGCGACCGCGGAGAACGCCTCGTTGATCTCGATGACGTCGAGCTGATCGACCGAGATGCCCTCACGCGCAACCGCCTTCTTGATGGCGTTGGCCGGCTGCGACTGCAGCGTGGAGTCCGGGCCTGCGACGACACCGTGCGCACCGATCTCACACAGCCACGACAGCCCCAGTTCCTCGGCCTTGGCCTTGTTCATCACGACGACGGCACACGCGCCGTCGGAGATCTGCGAGGCCGACCCGGCGGTGATGGTGCCGTCCTTGCGGAATGCCGGCTTCAGACCGGCCAGCGACTCGACGGTGGTGTTGGCGCGGATGCCTTCGTCCTCGGCGAACTCCAGCGGGTCGCCCTTGCGCTGCGGGATCTGCACCGGCACTACCTCGTCGGCGTAGACACCGTCTTTCCAAGCGGCTGCGGCCTTCTGGTGGGACCGGGCGGCGAACTCGTCTTGTTCGGCGCGGGTGAACTGGTCGACATCGTTGCGCTGCTCGGTGAGCGCGCCCATCGGCTGATCGGTGAACACGTCGTGCAGACCGTCGTAGGCCATGTGGTCGAGCACTGTGACGTCGCCGTACTTGTAGCCCGACCGGCTGTTCATCAGCAGGTGCGGCGCCTGGGTCATCGATTCCTGGCCGCCGGCCACGACGACGTCGAACTCGCCGGCACGGATCAACTGGTCGGCCAGCGCGATCGAGTCGATACCCGACAGGCACATCTTGTTGATGGTCAGCGAGGGAACGTCCCAGCCGATACCCGCCCCGACGGCGGCCTGCCGGGCCGGCATCTGCCCGGCGCCCGCGGTGAGGACCTGGCCCATGATCACGTACTCGACGGCAGCCGCGTCGACGTTGCCGTTCTCGAGCGCCGCCTTGATCGCGATCCCGCCGAGGTCGCTGCCGGAGAAGTCCTTCAGCGAGCCCATCAGCTTGCCGACCGGTGTGCGTGCCCCGGAAACGATCACCGACGTGGTCATTTACTACCTCCGAAAAGTGGGTATAGCGATCTGTGTTCCATGACACATTCCACAAACATCTGTCTCAAGGTTACCGTTACGCTATGACCACCGAACACGTAGGCGCACGTCCAGCGCTCGCCAGCGCACTGGTGACGGCGATCGATCACGTGGGGATCGCCGTTCCGGACCTCGACGCCGCGATCAAGTGGTACCACGATCATCTCGGCATGATCGTTCTCCATGAGGAGATCAACGAGGACCAGGGCGTGCGCGAGGCGATGCTCTCGGTGCGTGGCGCCCCTGTGGGCAGCGCGCAGATCCAGTTGATGGCGCCGCTGGACGAGACCTCGACGATCGCCAAATTCATCGACAAACGCGGCCCCGGTCTTCAGCAACTGGCCTACCGCGTCAGCGATATCGACGCGCTCAGCGAGCGCCTGCGCGCCGACGGCGTGCAGTTGCTCTACGACGCCCCGCGCCGCGGCACCGCGAACTCACGGATCAACTTCATCCACCCGAAGGACGCCGGCGGCGTCCTCATCGAGCTCGTCGAGCCCGCTGCGGACGGCGACCACTAAGACCACCTGCGGGTCGGGCCACGCGTCGCGCGGTGCGTCCAGCACGGCGTGTGCCAGTGCCGACGGTCGTCGGCCGCCCGCTCCCCCACATCGGCCGGAAGTACCACGACATGTGCTGTGCCAGGCCGGATTTCGTGATCACAGCCCGGACACCGGTATGTCTTGGTGGCCCGCGCGGCGGCGATCGGACGCACCTCGTACTCGTAGCCGTCCGGCCCGGTCTCGACGCGTCGGGATGCAGGCAGCGGCGGTGGCGGCCGCTCGGACCGCCGACGAGACCGCTTGCGGGCCATCAGAACAGCCGGAACTCGTCGCTGTCCATGCCGCGCATCTTGTCGTAGTCCAACGTGACGCAGCGGATGCCGCGGTCGGTGGCCAGCGTGCGGGCCTGCGGCTTGATCTGCTGGGCGGCGAAGACTCCGGCGACCGGGGCCAGCAGGGTGTCGCGGTTGAGTAGCTCGAGATAACGGGTGAGCTGCTCCACTCCGTCGATCTCGCCGCGGCGCTTGATCTCGACCGCAACCGACCCGCCGTTGGCGTCGCGACACAACAGGTCGACCGGTCCGATCGCAGTCATGTACTCGCGCCGCACCAGCGTGTAACCCGCCCCGAGCAATTCGACGTGCTCGGCCAACAACTCCTGCAGATGCGCCTCGACGCCGTCCTTGACCAGGCCGGGATCGACGCCGAGTTCGTGGCTGGAGTCGTGTTCGATGGCTTCGACGGTGATCCGCAGCTGCTCACCGGCCCTGTTCTCGACCACCCACACGGGGGTCGGGCCGGAGGTGTCCTCGGTCAGGCGACACGGCGGGGTCATCCAGTTCAACGGTTTGTAGGCACGGTCGTCGGCGTGCACGCTCACCGAACCATCCGCCTTGATCAGCAGCAGCCGCCGCGCCGAAGGCAGGTGAGCGGTCAGGCGCCCGACGTAGTCGACAGTGCACTGGGCGATCACGAGACGCACCCGACCACCTTAGGTGGCCGCCCGGCAATTTAGGCTGAGGGGACGATGACCGCCAACAGGAGCGTCGCACATCGGCTGGGTCGCGTCCTGGAGACGGTGACCCGCCAGAGTGCGCGGCTGACCGGCACCCCGGAATACGGGTCGTGGTTACTCGGCAGGCCGGAGGAAAGTCAGGGGCGCCGACGCGTCCGTATCCAGGTGATCCTGACGTTCTTCATCCTGTTCATCAACATCCTCGGCATCGCGGTTTCGCTGCTGCTCAACGGGGTCGCAATCCCGGTTCCCAGTGTCTTCACCGACGCGCCTGCCTGGCTGACCTGGGGCGTCGTGCCTACCTACATGGTTGTCGCGCTGATCTTCGGCACGACATGGATCACTTCGCGCACCGTCGGCTCGCTGCGGTGGGCCATCGAGGAGCGGCCACCCACCCGAGAAGACCAGCGCAATGTGTTCCTCGCTCCGTGGCGAGTGGCCAAGAAGCTCCTGCTGTTGTGGGGCATCGGCACGGTGCTGCTGACCGTGCTGTACGGGATGCAGGACCCCGCGTTCATTCCCCGGTTCCTGCTCGCGGTGGGCTTTCCCGGCATCGTGGTGGCGACCGCCTGCTACATGGTCACCGAGTTCGCTCTGCGCCCGATCGCCGCTCAGGCGCTCGAGGCCGGTCGCCCCCCGCGACGATTGGCGCACGGCGTCATGGGCCGCACCATGACGGTCTGGCTGCTCAGTTCCGGGGTGCCGGTGCTCGGCATCCTTCTGCTCGCGGTGTTCACACTGGCGCTGCGGAACCTCACCGCTACCCAGTTCGCGGTAGCCGTGATGATCATCGCGGTGATCGCCCTCGCCTTCGGGCTGACTCTGATGTGGCTGCTGTCGTGGCTCATCGCCACCCCGGTCCGAGTTGTGCGCTCGGCTCTCAAGCACGTCGAGGAGGGCGATCTGGACTGCAGTCTCGTCGTTTTCGACGGCACCGAACTCGGTGAGCTACAGCGGGGGTTCAACAAGATGGTGCACGGGCTCAAGGAACGTGAACGCCTGCGCGACATCTTCGGGCGCCACGTCGGCCGGGAGGTCGCCGCCGAGGCCGAGAAGCAACGGCCCAAGCTCGGCGGCGAGGAGCGTCATGTCGCGGTCATCTTCGTCGACATCATCGGGTCGACGAAGCTGGTCACGTCCAAGCGCGCGACCGACGTCGTCGGCCTTCTCAACCGGTTCTTTGCGGTGGTCGTCGAGGAAGTGGATCGTCATCACGGCTTCGTCAACAAGTTCGAGGGTGACGGTGCGCTCGCGGTGTTCGGGGCTCCGGTGCGTCTGGAGAACCCGGAGGATTCGGCGCTGGCCGCCGCGCGGGCGATCGCGCGGCGCATCCACGAAGAGGTGCCCGAGTTCGATGCCGGCATCGGGGTCGCCGCCGGCGAAGCGGTGGCGGGCAACGTCGGCGCCCGAGAACGTTTCGAGTACACCGTCATCGGCGAGCCCGTCAACGAGGCGGCACGGCTGTGTGAACTGGCCAAGGAAACTCCCGGCCATGTACTGGCCAGCTCTGATGCGGTGTCGGGCGCGAGCGAAACCGAGTGCGCCCACTGGCGTTTGGGCGACGAGGTGACGTTGCGGGGCCACGACGAGCCGACGAGGTTGGCCCTACCCGCCTGAGTCACCGGTCCGCAGGTTCGCCGTGGCGCTCACCGCCTCCTCGAGCGTGCCGTACACCCTGGCGTCGAAACCCTTGGTGTGGCTCGCGGTCAGCAACCGGTCGGGGTCGACCACGTAGCCCTCCTTGCCCGCGGCCACGAGCGATTCGCGCATGCCCGCGAACATGCGGCGCGCCGCGTCGTCGACGTCGTCGACCCGGGACAACTCGAGGACCGCGACGTCGAATGCCTCGCGCTCGGAGTACACCCTGCGCAGCACCTGCTCGGCGCCGGCGAACAGCAGGTCGCCGTGCAGTTCGAATACCCGCACACCCGGTCTGACGTCGTACGTGTTGCGGATCGTCGACCGCGACTCGCGGGTGTGCGCGAGGAAGTGCAGACCGAGATCCGCCGACAGGCTGCGACACACCTCGGTCCCACGCACGCTGTTGCCCTTGGCGTCCAACAGCGGTGAGTAGACGCCGATGCCGAGCTGACCGGGCAGCACCGCCGCGATCCCGCCGCCGACGCCGCTCTTGGCGGGCATGCCGACCGCACTGGCCCAATCCCCCGCCGCGTCGTACATCCCGCACGTGACCATGACGCTCAGCGTGCGCTGCACGACCGCCGCGCTTGCCACGCGCCGTCCCGCCACGGGCTCGACGCCCCCGCGCGCGAGCGTTGCGGCCATTCTCGCCAGATCGGTGGTGGTCACCTTGATCGAGCACTGCCGGAAGTAGACGTCGAGCGTCTCGTCGGGATCGCCGTCAAGCACGCCGAAACTCTGCAGCATGTAGGCGATCGCGCGGTTGCGGCTACCGGTCGCCTGCTCTGAGCCGTAGACGTCGTGATCGATTGCGAGTTCGCGGCCCGCGAATGCCGAATAGAACTCGTGGATCTGGTTGAACCGCTCGTCGGCGGTGGCACCGGGTATCAACGAGGCCGCGGCGATCGCGCCCGCGTTGATCATCGGGTTCTTCGGCGTTTTGGTGGTTTCGTCGACGCTGATCTCGTTGAACGCCTCGCCGGAGGGTTCGACGCCGATGTTGGCGTCGACGGCTTCCATGCCGATGCGTTCGAGCGCGAGCGCGTAGGTGAACGGCTTCGATATCGATTGGATGGTGAATTCGATTGCCGTGTCGCCGGATTCGTAGACGTGGTCATCGGCCATGGACAACGACAGGCCGAAGCCGTTGGGGTCGACCGATCTCAGTTCGGGGATGTAGTCGGCCAGCGCACCTTCGTCGTTGTCGGCGTGCTGTTCCCGAATCTGGTCCAGGAACCTCTGCACCAGTTCGGCCATGAGTGAATCCTAGGCCGGTACCCAGTTTCCGTGGAACCCCGCGGGCACGCGGTGCGGCAGCCCGATGGTCGCGACGTCCTCCAGTGTCTGCGCATCGAGCAGCGCCAGCTCGCTGCGGTTGGTCCGGCGGTCGTAGACGTAGCCCATCAACACGCCGTCGTCCTCGGCCGCCTCCGGCGAGGACGGCTCGAATACGAACTCCCCGAGCACTTTCCCTTCGCCGAACGACCTCGACTGGGTTGCACCGCCGATGAAGTCGTGCTTGAGCAGGACGTCGGCGGCTTCACCACCGCGGACACTCGGGGCATATCCGTAGCGGTGGCGTCTACCGGCGCGGCGTTCGTCGACACGGGGAAACTCCTGACCGCGATCGTCGATGCGCGATTCGCGGACCTTGCCGTCGGCGAGATCGACCGTCCAGCGGTCGAGCGTCGGGGGTCCCTCGTCGGGGCCAAGCCGGTTGGTGTCGAACATCTTCGGGTGACGAACGACGTCGAGCACGATGGTGTCGCCGTCGTCGTAGGCGTTCATCGGATGGAACACGTAGCAGGGTTCGACGTCGAACCAGCGCACATCGGCGTTGCCGCCCTCGCGTGGCATCACGCCCACGCGCGCCGGATACCGCGGGTTCCACGAGTACGGGAAGCGGCGATCGGTGGTCTCGCCCCGCGGTTGCCGTGCGCTGATCGGGTCGGGGATGCGGACCCGGCCGATGAGGGCCGACAACACCAGCCGGGAGACGAACCGAAGACCGTGCGGAACCGTCATCTCCACTGCCATACCGGCGTCAAAGGTCACCGGCAGGTCGTAGAACACGACGTGGTTCTCGGTCAGCGAGAAGTCGTGCATCATCGGGCTTCCCGCGACCTCTACGTCGACCGTGCGTCGCGCGCGTCCGCCGGTGTCGATTACCGAGTACTGCACCGTATTGCCGCGGTACATGCTGTACGAGACGGCGTGCAGCTCACCGGTGTCCGGGTCACGCTTCGGATGCGCGGTGTAACCGCCGGTCAGCGTCCCGTCGAAATCGCATGCGCCGACGGTGTCGAGCTCGTCGGTGAGTTCGACGTTCGTCACGCCGGACTCGATCAGCGCGATCGTCTTGCCGGCATGCCCGATGACGTTGGTGTTGGCGCCGATTCCCGAGATCGGGAAGGACCCTTTCGGCGGCCGCTCTCCCAGGGCCCGCGCGGTCTGCGGGCCACGGACCCACCGGTTGCGATACCACTCCGCCCTGCCGTCGCGGATCCGGATGCCGTGCACCATCCCGTCTCCGATGAACCAGTGGTACAGCTCGGGATCGAGCTCCCCGATCGGGTTCGGGCCGTTGCGCAGATAGCGACCGTCGAGATGGTCGGGAATCGTCCCGGTGACCTCGAGGTCGGTCAGCGTGTGCTCGTCGTGAATCGGCGCGAAGGCGCCATCGAGGTAACGGTTCGTCATCGGGACATCCCTATAACAGTGTTATGGCCCCCTCTGTATAACACCGTTATGGCACCATGGCAAGGGTGAGCGGCGCTCGAGAGCACCTGGTCGAAACCGGCATCCGCATCCTCGAACGCGACGGCCTGGCCGCCCTCAGCGCGCGCAAGTTGGCAGCCGAAACCGGTACCTCCACGATGGCGGTGTACACCCACTTCGGGGGCATGTCGGGTTTGATCGACGCGATCGCCGGCGAGTCGTTCGCCCGCTTCACGCGGGCCCTGACCGAAGTGGCACCGACCGAGGACCCGGTCGCGGACTTCTTCGTGATGGGCGCTCGCTACCGGGAATTCGCGCTGCAGAACCCCCAGCGCTACCAGATGATGTTCGGCACCGCGGCCGAGTCGTTGAACCGGTACCACGCCGACCTCACGGTCACCGGCAGCGCCAGCGCCCGAAGTGAGTGGGCGGTGTCGTTCGATGCACTACTCACCGGCGTGCGCCGGATGATCGAGGCCGGGCGCATCCGCGATGACGGGGAGGCGGCCGTCGCGGGGCGGCTGTGGAGCATCAGCCACGGTGCGGTGCTGCTGGAGATCGCCGGGTTCTTCGGGCACGAGGGGCACGGCCTGACTCAGATCCTCGGTCCGTTGACCGTCGACGCGCTGGTCGGACTGGGTGACGAGCGCGACCGCACGATGGCTTCTCTGACGACCGCGATGACGACCCTGTTCGGGTCGTAGCCATCACGCGCCATGGGCTGCCGCGCAGGACCGAAATCTCAAGTGAGAGTTTCGAGCTCGATCGGCAGTGAGTCGGCCGGTGTGGGTCCGGTCCCCCACGTGAGCGGCACGCGGTAACCGTCGGGCACGCTCCAGCGGAAGCGGCGCAACAGCTTGTGCATCACCGTCTTGACCGTCATATCGGCGAACTGCTGGCCGATGCACTTGTGGGCGCCGCCCCCGAACGGCGCGAACGCATATCGGTTGACCGCCGCGCGGTTGGTCGCGTCGGTGAACCGCGAAGGGTCGAACGTGTCGGGCGCGGGCCACCAGTCGGCCAGCCGCATCGAGGCGTGCACGCTGATCGCGATCTGGGCCTTGCGCGGTATGTAGTGCCCGCAGATCTCAGTGTCGCGAATCGCCTGGCGGAACAGGGATCCCGCCGGGGCATACATGCGCAGCACTTCCTTGAACGCAGCGTCCAGCAAGGCGCACTGTTCCAGGTCGTCGAGGGTGGGCGAATCGATCGGATGGGCGACAGCCTCGTCACGAAGCATGTTCTGCCAGTGACTGTTTCGCCCCAGCTCATAGACGAGCATGGCCAGGGCGATGGCCGTGGTGTCGTGAGCGGCCATCAACAGGAAGATCATGTGGTTGACGATGTCGGCGTCGGTGAAACGTTGACCGTCGTCGGATTCGCTGCGACACAGCATCGAGAACAGATCGGCGCCCTCGCCGCGACGGCGGTCCGCGATCTGCCTGCCGAAGTAGCGCTCGAGGCGTTCTCGCGCCCGCAGTCCTCGCGCCCACGTCCCGCCGGGCACATCGGCGCGGACGATGGCCTGCCCGCCGTGCACGGTGTCGTGGAAGTCGCGGATGAGTTGGTCGGACTCCGCGCCGATTTCGGTGCCGATGAACACCTCGGCCGCCTGTTGCAACAACATCTGTTTGATCGACGGATACATCGGAAAGCGGGTCGCCGGCCGCCAGGTGGCCAGCGCGCGGTCGATGCCGTCAGCAGTCTCGGTGAGATATGTGTTGAGTGCAGTGCGCGTGAACGCCCCCTGCATGATGCGCCGGTGGTCGCGGTGTTCCTCGAAATCCAGCAGCATGATGCCGCGATGGAAGAAGGGTCCGATCACCGGTTGCCATCCCCGGGTGCTCGACAGCGCCTTGTCCCGGTTGACCCACGCCGCCTCGAGCGCTTCGGGTCCCAGCAGCACGACGACCCGGAAACCGACCCCGCCGGCCCATGACACGGGGCCGTACTTCGCGTACCGACGGCGGGCGAACTCCAACGGATCGACGAGTGTCGGCAGCACGTGGCCGAGGAACGGCACGCCGTAATTGCCCATCACCGGCGCGAGCCCGGACCCGGCAGGCGGTGTCGCCAACGGGCAGTCGCGACTGGGCCACCGGTCGCTGACCGTCGCGCCGACCTCCTGAAGCCGCCCCTGGAGCCGTTGTCGCGCATCGAGCAGTGAGGCCGGCGGGTCCATGAGGTTGATCATCGACCGATCCCTTCGACGACTATCTGGTACGTAACCGTGCCAGTTTTGTTGAAGCGTTGTCAACGGTGCGACGATCTGAACCATGGCCTCGTCGTCACCGCGCAGCTATGGAGGTGTCTCCGGCGCGCAACGTCAGCAGCAGCGCCGGTCGCGACTGCTCGAGGCTGCCCTGGAGGCGATGAGCCGCGACGAGTGGCGCGAGGTGACCGTCGAGCGCCTGTGCGCCGACGCAGGCCTCAACAAGCGCTACTTCTACGAGAGCTTCACCGAGGTCGATGCGGTGGCTGGTGCCGTGATCGATGACATCGCCGCCGCCGTCCGCGACGCAACCGTAGGCGCTGCCGTCCAAACGCAGACGAAACCCGTTGAGCAGCAGGCATTTGCGTGCGTCACGGCGTTGGTGCACAGCCTGGTCGACGATCCGCGCCGCGCGCGGGTCCTGCTGGGTGGGGTCGCTGCGACCCCGGGTCTGCGCACGCACCGCGTTGCGGTGATGCGCAGCCTGACCGACGTGCTCATCGAGCACGCGCGCACGGTGCACGGCGTCGAACTCGCCCGCGACCCGCTGGCGAAGGTCGCGCCGGCATTTCTGGTCGGAGGCACCGCCGATGCTGTTCTGGCCTTCGTCGACGGCACCGCGGCGATCACCGTCGACGAGCTGATCTCTCAGTTGACCACGCTGTGGCTGATCACCGGCGACGGCGCCGCCTCAGTCGCGCGAGGACGTTTGATGGGCGATCACGAAGCCGGAGCCGCTCCGTCGAGCCGGGTGTCCGACGTCGCCGACTGAGAGGCTGCGGTCCGCTCAGCTCTCGTCGTGCCCCACTTCGGCGGGCAGCGGTGGTGGCAGCGGCTTCTGCGATGTCGTGGGGGCCGAACTCGCCGCGGGCGGCGACGCCCCCGGGTTCGATGCGGGCGGCGACGTCCCTGGGCTCGACGCGGAGACCTCGTGGAAATCCAGCATCGCCTCGTCGCGGATGACGCGCGAACCCGCCGCGAGGATCAGCGATTCCTCGGACACGGTATACGTGATTCCGTCGTTGTCGACCGTGAACGTGTTGCCCGACTTCTCGGCGGTTTTGATCAGTTTGGCGCCGTCGCGCAACCGCACTCCGCGGTATTCATAGCTGCCGTTGGGTGTCTCGCAGATCGCCACGCGCGACGTGGCGGTACTGCCGAACACCACCGCCGAGTAGGGCGCCGCACAACGCGCGGTCGAGTCGACGTAGCCGCGGGTGTCGGATGCCGGCGCGGCGACGGCCGACGGCACGGTGAACGCAGCCGCGGCCGAGCATGCGGCCACGGCACCGACAAGAACCCACCCTCGATTCGACATTGCTTCCACGACACCACGGCATCGGCATCCGCGCACCCGACAATGACAGACGGGTTCGAATCGTTAGCACGCCGAAACCAGCCCGTTAGCAGGGCCTCGGCGTGAAGCGCACGGGAAGGGAGGACAGACCCGACGTCAGACTGGTCGCCGCCCACGTCTCGGGTCCGGCCTGCTTGATGTCGGGGAGCCGCGTGAGCAACTCACGGATCATCACCGCGCCTTCCGCGCGGCCCAGATGCGAGCCGACGCAGAAGTGCGGACCGCCGCCACCGAACGCGATGTGTTCGCTGCGTTTACGGTCGATGTCGAACGCTTCGGGATCGTCGTAGACCCGCTCGTCGCGATTGCCCGAGCCGTAGTACATGACCACGCGGTCCCTCTTGGCGATGGGCTGACCGGCCAACTCGGTGTCCTCGGTGGCCAGGCGGCGGATGTAGACCACCGGCGAGAGCAAGCGCAGCATCTCCTCGATCGCCCCGGGCAGGAGCGCGTCGAGATCCTCGACGAGGCGTCGGCGCACCTCCGGATGGTCGAACAACAGCTTCATCCCACCCGAGATGAGGTTGCGCGACGTGTCGAGACTGCCGTCGGTGAGAAGTATGAAGTTGCCGATGAACTCCATGTCGGTGATCGGGCGGCCGTCGACGTCCATGTTCGCGTAGGCGCTCAACACGTCATCGCCCGGATTCTCCCGTTTGGCGGCGAACGCCTCGAAGCCCATCCCGGCCATCTCGATGAACGCCGCGTGAAACGCCTCCTCCCCCACGATGTCTGGAGAACTGTGCGTGATCATGAACAGCTCGTGCAGGCGGTGGCCGTGTTCGCGGGGTATGCCCAGAAACGCCGCCGCCGTGTAACCGGCCATCTGACCTGCCAACTCGACCACGTCGCACTCGCCGAGACCGGCCACGTCGTCGACGATGCCGGAGGCCAACTGCTGCAGATCCGGAAGCATGTGCTTCACCCGCGCCGGGATCAACCGTGGGGCAATCACTTTCCGAAAGAGCGCGTGCCGTGGTGCGTCCATCGACAGGAAGCCGACCTCGATCTCGGCGTCGACGATGCCGACCGACGGCGAAGACTGGAACAGCTCGGGATGGTGCTCGATGTGACGGATGTCGGCATTACGCGTCACCGCCCAGAAGAAGCCGCCGTCAGGTGCCGGATGCCTGTAGACGGGCGCATTGGCCCGCAGCCAGCGGTACTGCTCGAAGGGGTGGCCGTTGCTGAACGACTTCGCCGAGTACAGATCGATGGGGATCTCCGGCGCGACGGCGTCGAGGGTGTCGGTCATCTGCAACCTCCGAGCTTCCGGTGCCGCCGGTGGGCGTCGCGGTGTCAGCCGACTCCAGCGGCCAGCCCGAATACTGTCATATTTGAGGTGTTTGACGCTAGGGTGCTTTTCATGTCCGCTCCGCCGGCACCGCATCCGCTGCGTGACCGCTGCGCGATCGTCGGCATCGGTGCCACCGACTTCAGCAGGAAGTCCGGGCGGACCGAACTGGCCCTGGCCGCCCAGGCATGCACCGCAGCGATCGCCGACACCGGACTCGCACCGGCCGACATCGACGGCATCGTGCGCTGCGAACAGGACACCGTGCGTCACAACGACCTCGCCGATGTCCTGGGTCTGCCGTCGTTGACCTACTGGGGATCGACCGGCACCGGAGGCTCGGCCCCGGCGGGAATGGTGGCCCAGGCGTGTGCGGCCATCGCGGGCGGTCTGGCCCGCTCCGTGTTGGTCTTCCGATCACTCAACGGACGTTCGGGGGCCCGATTCGGTCGTGGACGGCGCCAGAACCTGCCGGTCGGTGGGAACGGCTCGTACGACGAGTTCTTCCTCCCCTACGGCCTGATGGCGCCTGGCCAGATGTTCGCGTTGATCGCCCGACGTCACATGGTCGAATTCGGCACCGAGCCCGAACATCTGGGCGAGATCGCGCTGGCTTGCCGCGAACATGCCAACGCCAATCCCGCTGCCCAGATGCACGGCAGACCGATGACCCTGACCGACTACCTCGACTCCCGGCCCGTGACCGAGCCGCTGCGCCTCTACGACTACTGCCTGGAAACCGACGGCGCGTGCGCCGTCGTGGTGACCTCCAGCGAACGGGCGCACGATGCCGCCTCGACACCGGTATCGATCCGCGCGGTGGCCCAGGGCGCCGACGCATACCAACAACCGGGCCTCGTCTTCCCGGCACTGATGCGAGAGAGCCTGGTCGAACAACCGTCGAAGCGCACCGCCGAAACGCTCTATCACAGAGCCGGTTTGGGACCCGAGGACGTCGACGTCGCCCAGTTCTATGACTGCTTCACCATCACCGTGCTGCTTCAGTTGGAAGACTACGGCTTCGCCGCCAAGGGCGAGGGTGGTCACTTCGCCGCGAGCGGAGCACTGCGCATGGGAGGCAGCCTCCCCATCAACACGGCGGGCGGCAACTTGTCGGAGGGCTACATCCACGGCCTCAACCACGTGGTCGAAGGAGTGCGGCAGATCCGTGGGCAATCGACCAGTCAGGTGCCCGGCGCCGAGGTGTGTCTCGTGACATCGGGTCTACCGACGGCCACCAGCGCCCTGATGCTCACCGCCACCCCATAGGACTTTCCATGACCGATGCGCCCTCCCCCGTCGTCGACGACCCGGACACCGGCGGTTTCTGGCAAGCGGCACAACGCGACATGCTCGCTATCCAGTGGTGTGAGGCATGCGATCTACCGGTCCACCTGCCCCGGCCACAGTGTCCGCGGTGCGCTTCCGACGGGCTGGCTTGGCGCGAGGTTGACGGTACGGCGACCGTGTATTCCTGGGCGGTGGTTCATCATCCGGTCCACCGTGCATTCCCGGTTCCATACACCGTCGCGCTGGTCGCGCTCGCCGCACATCCCACCATTCGACTGGTCGCGCACCTCGACGGGGCTCCGCCCCTGCGCGAAGGGCAGCGCATGCGGTTCTTCACGCGTTCCGACGCGGCCGGGGTGCTGCTGCCGCAGTGGGCGCCCATCACCGACAGTGCGGAAGGAGTGTGACGTGACCAAAGTGCTGCAGGGTGTGCGGGTGCTGGAGGTGGCCCTCTACGGCTTCGTACCGGCCGCGGCCAGCGCACTGGCCGACTGGGGAGCCGACGTCGTCAAGGTCGAGCACCCCGAGACCGGTGACCCGATCCGCGGCCTGGCCGCGTTCGGGGTCAAACCCGGCGACGGCGGGGTGACCATGTTGTGGGAGGTACTCAATCGCGGAAAGCGTTGCGCGGGGATAGACATCGCCCATCCCGACGGATACGAGGCGTTGATGACGCTCGTCGACCAGGCCGACGTCTTCCTGACGAACTTCCTGGGCCCGGCCCGACAGCGCCTGTGTATCGACGCCGAACACATCCGCGCACGAAACCCGCGCATCATCTACGCCAGAGGAACCGGTCACGGCGTCCGCGGCCCCGACGCCGACCGCGGCGGCTTCGACGGCATTTCCTACTGGGCGCGAGCAGGTTTGGCGGCGGCCGCGATGCCGGCGGACTACGACTACCCGATCAATCTCCCGGGCCCCGCGGTCGGCGACATCCAGGCTGGACTCAACCTCGCGGGTGGCATCTGTGCTGCGTTGTATCACCGCGAGCGCACCGGCGAAGGTGCGGTCGTCGATGCCTCGCTGTTGTCTGCGGGGCTGTGGGCGATGCAGTCGAGCATCGCGGGCACCTATGTCACAGACCGCGACCAACTGGCCAAGGGCGATCGCCGCCGCCCGGGCAATCCCCTGGCCAACGTCTACCGGACCAGCGACGACCGCTTCGTCTTCCTCGCCATGCTCGAAGCCGACCGGTACTGGCCGGGATTCTGCAGCGCCGTCGGACGACCCGAGTGGATCGAGGATCCGGATTTCGCGACCGCCTCCTGCCGGCGCAAGAACGTGGAGCGCTGCGTCTTACTCCTCGACGAGTTGTTCGCCGAACAACCGCTGCAGCATTGGAAGACCGTGCTCGCCAGCCAGGAAGGCCAGTGGAGCATCGTGCAGTCCCCCCGCGAGACGCTCACCGACCAGCAGGCCTGGGACAACGGATTCTTCACGATGGTGGACTACGACAACGGCGCCCAGTTGCCGTTGGTGCCCGCCCCCGTCCAATTCGACGAGACCCCCGGAGATCTGCGCCCCGCCCCCGGACACGGGGAGCACACAGACGACCTGCTCCGCGCGTGTGGATACGACGACGAGACGATCATGAACCTGAAGATCGACGGCGCCATCACCTGACCGCGGCGGTACCCCTCAGGACGAACGCGGAAAGTCAAACAGGTTGCGCGCGTTGGTTTCGGCGATCATGGCCACCTCGTCGTCGGGCACGTCGGCCAGAGCTTCGGCGGCGCGCTTGCGACAGTTCGGCCAGTTGGAATCCGAATGCGGGAAATCACTTTCGAGCATGATGCGGTCGATGCCGATCTTGTGCCGGCTCTCCACCCCGTGCTCGTCGTCGATGAAGCAGGTCCAGAAGTGCTGATGGAACAGCTCCGAGGGGCGGGCGTTGAAGTCGATGTCCTGGTAATAGCGGTGCCGCTCCCACGTGAAGTCTGTTCGTTCGAGCATGTAGGGGACCCAGCCGATGCCTCCCTCGGCGAGGGAGAACTTGAGGTTCTCAAACTGCTGGAGCTTGCCGGACAACAGCAGATCGACCGTCGTCCACCAGGAGTTCGTGGCGAACACGGCGATCGCCACCGCAAAGGGAGCCGCCTTGCTTTTCATCGTCTTGGCCGCGAACGGCGCGCCGGAAAACGAGAACCCAGGGACATAGCCGCCGGCGCCGAAGTGTAGCGATACCGGAAGGTTCGCATCGGAACACAGCTGCCACAACGGATCCCAGTGGTCGGTGTGGAACGAGGGAAGTCCGAAGACGGATGTGGTGTCGGGGAACGAGAGGGTCCGCGCCCCCTTCGAGATCAGGCGTTCGGCTTCGGTTACGGTCGCGCCGATGTCCCAGAACGGCACCATCCCCAGCGGGATGTATCGGTCTGGCGCCGTGGCGCACCATTCGTCGATGTAGAAGTCGTTCCACGCCTGGATGCACAGCCGCGCAAGCTCTTTGTCCTTGCCGCGGAAGAAGGTGCTTCCCGCGAAGCCGGGAAAAGAGGGAAAGCACAGGGCGGCATGGACACCGTCGACGTCCATGTCCTTGACCCGCATCGCGGGGTCGTAGCAGCCGGGGATCATGTCCTCGTAGCGCACGGGGTCCACACCCCACTGCTCGCGCGGCTTACCGGCCACGGCGTTGAGTCCGATGGTGGGGAACCGCTCGCCGTTGTAGTGCCACAGTTGGCTGCCGTTGACGTCTCTGATCTGCGGTGCGTCCTCGTGCCAGCGCGCGGGCAGACGGTCCAGCCACACGCGGGGGTGCTCGACCAGATGGTCGTCGACGGAGATGATCTGGTGCTGTTCCTGTAGCGGCATCGCATCCTCCTGATGCCGGCGTCGACGACAGGTCCACGTCCGTCGTGACGGCGACTGGCTCAAATATACCTATGTTTGGATGGCACACAAGCTCTCCGGGTCACGCGGAGTACGCTGAATGTCCGAGTATTCAGGCGTGCATGCGGGCGAGGCGGTACCAGGGATGACAGTTGACGACTGCCGGGCCGACGGTCCCCGCCAGGAGCTGGTTGCCCGGATCCGGCGCGGCAAGCTTTCGCTGGGCATCGCCCAGGACATCGTTCGGCGGATCGCGCTGGACCAGTTGTCTGCTGGGAGCCCGCTTCCCACCGAACAGGCGATGGCCGCCGAGTTCGGTGTCGGGCGGGCCTCGATCCGGGAAGCCCTGCGGGTGTTGGAACTACAGGGAATCGTCGAGATCCGCCGCGGCAACGGCGGCGGCCCCGTCGTCGGCAACCGCGGGCCGCAACGCTTCGGTGAGACGATGACGATGCACCTGCAGTTGGCCCACGCCACGATGCGCGACGTCAACGAGGCGATGATCTATCTCGAGCCGCTCACGGCCGAACGGGCCGCACTGCGTGTTCGTGACGGCTCGGCCGATCCGCACATCGTCGCGCAGATGGTCGAGGAGAGCCGGCGCGGCATGGCCCGGGTGACGGAGCAAGATTTGTCCAGCCACGACTACGTCGACTCCGGCAGCCGCTTCCACCTCGTCGTCCGGGACATCTGCCCGAACCCGGCGCTCGACCTGCTCACCGAGTCGGTGAGCCACATCTTCTCGAGCCGCACGGCCCAAGGTGGCGCCAACCTCTTCAGCGACATGACACGGACCCGCCTGCACTTCGACCACATCCGCATCGCCGATGCGATCGAAGCCGGCGATCCCGACACGGCGCGTGAACTGATGCGTGAGCACATGACCGTTGCGTCGCAGGCGATCTTCGAGGTCGCACCGGACCTGCCCGACAATCTCGTCGATTGGCAGTGACGGGTCTACCCACCGGCGGTCACCAGGCTTGTGCGGTCACAGGTTGCAGAAGCCGGCGTCGACGGGCAGGCATACCCCGGTGATATAGCGACCGCGCTCGGAGACCAGCCACGCCACGGCGTCGGCGACGTCTTCAGGCTGTAGGACGTTGACGCCGGGCAGGAGATTGCGAAGGTTCGCGAGCGGCCGCTCGGCGACGGTGGCGATCCAGCTGGCGAACGCGTCGTTGCGGGTCATGCCGGAGTCGACACCTGTTGGCAATATGGCGTTGACGCGGATATTGTGTGGCCCAAGCGCATTCGCGAATACACGCATCAACCCGAGGATGCCCGACTTCGCGGCGGTATAGCCGTCGAGGCCGCCCCAGCCGCCGGTGAAACCTTTGACCGCGGCCGTCGAACTGGTCAGCACCACCGCCCCGGGCCGGCCGGCCTCGACGAGTGCCGGGGTGGTCGCCTTCACGGTGTTCCACACGCCGGCCAGCATGATGTCGATGGCGTCCTTGAACGCGCGGGATTCGTCGACGTCGGACGGATAGGCGCACCCACCCGCGTTGGCGATCACGATGTCGGCACAGTCGACGCCGAGGTCCTCGATCCCTGCCGAAAAGGCTTGCCGGACTTGGTCGAACTCGCGGACATCGGCAACCTGGAGGCTGGCGCGCCGCCCCGTCTTCTCCACTAGTCGGCACGTTTCCTCGAGTTCTGCCCGCGTACCCATGGGATAGGGAATGGTCTCGATATCGGCGCAGATGTCGACCGCGATCACGTCGAGGCCGTCAGCTGCCAGCCGCACGGCGTGGGCTCTCCCCTGCCCGCGCGCCGCCCCCGTGATCATCGCGACCCGCTGCGCGCCCGTCATCGGCCTCCGTGGCTCCCGAATGTTCGACTATTTGAATCAACGTACGGCGGGCGCGACTCCGCCGTCAAGCATTCCGTTCCGCGCTGGCTCTCCGCACCCGTCTCGGCCTCCCACGGCCATGTCGGTTTTCCGCCAGTCTTGTCGGTGGCGGCGTGTAATGGTGAAAGGCATGTACGACGATTTCGACCGCTGTTACCGGGCCGTCCAGTCCAAGGACGCCCGGTTCGACGGCTGGTTCGTCACCGCGGTGCTGACCACCGGGATCTACTGCCGGCCGAGCTGTCCGGTCCGCCCGCCGTACGCCCGCAATATGCGGTTCTATCCGACCGCTGCGGCTGCCCAGAAGGCCGGATTCCGCGCTTGCAAGCGGTGCCGACCCGACGCCTCGCCGGGTTCCCCGGAATGGAATGTCCGTGGCGACGTGGTTGCGCGAGCCATGCGGCTGATCGCCGATGGCATCGTCGACCGCGAAGGTGTCACCGGGCTGGCCGCCAAGCTGGGCTACACCACCCGCCAGGTCGAGCGCCTCCTGCAGGCGGAAGTCGGCGCCAATCCGCTCGCGCTGGCGCGCGCGCAGCGGTCGCAGACGGCACGGGTGCTCATCGAGACCACCCAATTGCCGTTCAGCGACGTCGCATTCGCATCAGGGTTCTCCAGCATCCGCCAGTTCAACGACACCGTCCGAACGGTGTACGACCTACCTCCCACCGCCTTGCGCCATCGCGCGCGAACACGCATGGGCCGAAGCGAGGACGGTGCCGGCGCCATATCCCTACGGCTGCCGGTCCGCACCCCGTTCGCATACGAGGGGTTGTTCGGGCACCTGGCAGCCAGTGCGGTGCCGGGCGTCGAGGAGGTGCGCGACGGCGCCTATCGCCGCACCATGCGCCTGCCCAACGGGAACGGGATCGTCTGTCTCACACCGCAGCCGGACCATGTGCAGTGCCGCGTCGCGCTCGACGACTTCCGCGACCTCGCCACGGCCATCGCCCGCTGCCGACGGTTGCTCGACCTCGATGCGGACCCCGAGGCGGTCGTCGACGCGCTCGGCGCCGACGCCGACTTGAGTGCCTTAGTCGCCAAGGCTCCCGGGCAGCGCATCCCACGCACCGTCGACGAACAGGAACTGGCCGTACGAGCGGTGCTCGGCCAACAGGTGTCGGTGAATGCGGCGCGCACGCATGCCGGCCGGCTCGCGTCGGCGTACGGTCAACCCATCACCGATGTGATCGGTGGTCTGACGCACGTTTTTCCGACCGCCGAGCATCTCGCGGAGATCGACCCCGCCCATTTGGCCTTCCCGAAGTCCAGACAACGGTCCCTGGCATCGCTGATCCGCGCACTGGCCGACGGAGACGTGGTACTGGATGCCGGCTGCGACTGGAACAGCGCGCGTGGGCAGCTGCAGGCGTTGCCCGGCATCGGCCCGTGGACCGCGGAGATCATCGCCATGCGGGGGTTGGGAGACCCCGACGCGTTCCCGGTCACCGATCTCGGCGTGCGAATGGCGGCCGAACAGCTGGGCCTGCCCGCCGAGGCACGGTCGCTCACCGAGCGCAGCACCCGCTGGCGACCGTGGCGGTCATACGTGACGCAGCACCTGTGGACCGCGCTCGATCATGCGGTCAACGACTGGCCTCCGAAAGCGAACGGCTCGGTCTAGCTCCGCACGAGACGGTCGAGCCACTCTCGCAGCAGTGCGGCTTCGGTGGGGCTGAGGGTCTTCGTATCAGCCGACTCCAGCAGAGATTTCAGGGCGATGGCGCGCGTGGCGATACGGGTGTCGCCGAACGGGTCGTCGAAACCTTCGGTCGTGATGGCCGCCAGTATTGCTTCTCGCGTCGCATGCGACAGCCCGGGGTCACGGTCCTCGGGTAGTTGCGAGATCAGCGTGAACGCGACACCGCGACAGGCCGAATGCATCATCTCCGCGGCACGGTCGACATCGACGCGAAGGCGGCCGGCTTCGGCGATGCGCTGCATCAGATAGCGCAGGATCGCGTCACCCTCGACCACTGCCTTGGGTCTGGCGTTGGGCCGCGGGTCTCCATACAGCACCGCGTAGACGTGTGGATTACGCACGCCGAAGTCGATATGTGAATCCCACCCGCCTCGCAGGTCTTCGATCGGATCGTCGGTCAGGCGTCGACTTCGCTTCTCAGTGAGGTACTCGACCATGCCGAGGCTGGCGGCATCGTCAATCAGTTGCCGCATATCACCGAAGTGCCGATAAATCGTGGGCGGCTGCACCGCCGCGGCGGCACTGACGCTGCGCGTCGTGACCGCATCGCGGCCCTCCCTCGTCAGAAGGTCGGCGGCCGCTCGAAGGATGCGCTCTCGCGGCCCGAGTTCGGTTTTCTGCACGTTATCGACGATAGCACTTTCAGAGTTCTACTGATAACATCAGCGATATCACTAGTTCGATACCATCGATAACGGATCGGAGCGCCGAGCTATGGAACCGACGGACACCGGACGAGACACCGGAAGCGGAGGCATAGGCGCCGCGACTCGAGTGTCACGACGGTCGATGCTTTCCGCGGTCGCGGCCGCAGGCGTCGGCGCGGCCGGCGTCGCAGGCATCGCGACAGCGACCATCGGTGACGATCGACGTTCGAACGGCATGTCGGCCCTCGTCACGGGCTCGTCGCGCGGCATCGGTGCGGCGACGGCACGACGGCTGGCGGGCGACGGCTATGCCGTCACCGTCAACTGCGTGGTTAACCGCCACCTGGCCGCCGAGGTGGTCCGCGGCATCGAGTCGGACGGTGGACGCGCGATCTGGGTCCAGGCCGACGTCAGTGATCCCGTGTCGGTCCGCCGTTTGTTCGACGAACATGAACAAGCCTTCAGCGGAGTCGATGTCGTCGTCGCCAACGCCGGGATCATGCGCCTCTCACCCTTCGCCCAGATGAGTGACGGCGACTTCGATCGGATGTTCGCCGTCAACGCCAAAGGCAGCTTCAACACGCTGCGCGAAGCGGCCCGCCGAATCCGCGACGGCGGGCGGATCGTGACGCTTTCCTCGAGCATCACTCAGTTGCGGACCTCCACCTACGGGCCGTACGCCGCAACGAAGATGGCCCAGGACATGTTTGCCGCGGTCCTAGCCAAAGAGCTTGCGGGACGACGAATTTCGGTCAACGCGCTGGCGCCCGGCGTCGTCAATACCAGCTTGTTCACCGACGGTAAGAGCGCTGATCAGATCGCGGGCTTCACGCAGCGCACGCCGCACCAACGGTTGGGAGAACCATCCGATATCGCCGACGTCGTCTCGGCGCTCTGCAGCAACGATGGCGGCTGGGTCAACGGCCAGACCGTCTTCGCCAACGGCGGCATCGTATGAGGAAGGAAAAGCGCAATGCGAACACCGATTGTCTCCACCATGGCCGCGGCGGCGCTGCTCTCGGCGGTCGGCCTGGCCGGCGTCGCGCAGTCCGCGCCGTCGGGTCCCGGCACCGCCATTGACACCATCCGCAACCTCGAGAGCCAGGGTAAGAGGGTGATCGTCAACCGCGTGGGCACAGCGCCACTGTCACACTGCAACGTGAGCAGCGTGGCCGAAGGACACGACGTCACGGTGCGTGATCCCGTCGGTACCACCGGTTCTCAGGAGCGCATCCGCTACAGCACGGTCTACGTCACGGTTCGGTGCTGACCGCCTCTGGCGGCTGAGATACCTACAGCTCGCTGATCGTGCGACCGCAGGCCGTTAGCTGTGTCCGATCAGTCCCGCTTGGCTTCGTAGCGCAGCAGGACCGTGCCGCACCCGAAGGTGAGGTTCTCCAACAGCCGCAACGAGGTCCAGGACGGCAGTGTCGGAAAGAATGGAGTTCCGCCGCCCACAGCGGTGGGCGCCAACACGAGCCGATACTCGTCCACCAGGCCGGCTTGCACGATCGGTGCGGCCAGCGTCGCACCGGCGACCTCCAAATTGCCGTCGGTTTCGGCTTTCACCTTTGTCACCACCTCAACGGGGTCGCCGCGCTCCAGGCGCGAGTTCCAGTCAACGGACTCCAGGGTGCGAGAGAACACGACCTTGGGCATATCCCGCCAGATCTGGGCGTAATCGACGATCAACGGTGTCGCGTCCGGTGCCTCGTCGGCGGTCGGCCAGTACGCTGACATCAGTTCGTAGAGCCGCCGCCCGTAGAACGACAAGGCGGTCTGCCGCTCGAAGTCGTTCCAGTACTGGTGCAGTTCTTCACTCGGATCGGACCAGTCGATGCTGCCGTGCGCGTCCGCGATGTACCCGTCCACCGACACGTTGAAGCCATAAATGAGTCTGCCCACGACGATCAGACTGCACCGGAGGGCAGAAGTCATCGCGATGCCACACCGTGTCGTCCTGGCGCCGCGAGCACTCGCGACGACGATGTCGGATTTCCGCCAGCTTGAGCCGTGGACACGTGCCATCGTGGGATGTGCACGACATCCACAGTGAGCTGACCACGACGGGGTTGGCCGCTTCGGCGAGAACCGGTGACCAGCATCGGCGGTCGCATGCCAGACGGACGGTGGCTGCCAAAGGAGAAGCGATGGAAGCCATACACTTTCGCGTTATCGACAGCCCGGTCGGTCCGCTTACCCTTGCGGGCAAGGACACGCGGCTGAGGCACCTACGGATGGTCGCCCAGACGTATGAGCCCAGTCGCGAAGGCTGGATTGCCGACGATGGCGCCTTTCCCGAGGCTGTCGGACAGCTCGAGGCCTACTTCGCCGGTGAGCTCACCGAATTCGACTTGGAGCTCGACATGGTCGGTACGGCGTTTCAACGAAAGGTGTGGGCGGCGCTGCTGACAATTCCCTACGGTGAGACGCGGTCGTACGGTGAGATCGCCCGCCAGATCGGAGCCGTGGGTGCATTCCGTGCGGTCGGTCTGGCCAACGGGCACAACCCGATCGGCATCATCGTGCCGTGCCATCGGGTCATCGGGGCCAACGGCAGCCTGACCGGATACGGCGGCGGCCTCGACCGTAAAAGGGCGCTGCTCGACATGGAGAAGAGTCGTGTCTCTCCGGCGTTGACGTTGTTCGACTGAATCGGCCGACACGGCCACGGCAATCAACACGGCAATTAGCGCGCGGGGCGCCACTCCGAATTCAGAGCGCCGGTAATGATACGTGCCGTACAAATGCCTGTGGCCCCCAATCGAATTGGGGGCCACAGGGCTTAATTTGTGTTCGGCGGTGTCCTACTTTTCCGCCCGGGTGGGGCAGTATCATTGGCGCTGGCAGGCTTAGCTTCCGGGTTCGGGATGGGTCCGGGCGTTTCCCTGTCGCTATTGACCGCCGTAACTTTATTCACTTTGTAGTGTCCCAGTTGGTGTTGGGAAGGGTGTTTTGGTGGTGGGGTGTGTTTGCGTGGTTGATACGCGTGGGGTGTGGTTGCGAGTGTGTGTAAGTTTTCGGCCGGTTAGTGCCAGTTCCCTGAACCCATTGCTGGGTGTGTAGGTCTGGTCTATCGATCCCGTGGTCTGCGGGGGGCCTTATCCCACTGAAATGGGTGAGAAGCCTGGTCTTGGAGGGGGTTTCCCGCTTAGATGCTTTCAGCGGTTATCCTGTCCGAACGTGGCTATCCAGCGGTGCCCCTGGTGGGACAACTGGTGTACCAGAGGTTCGTCCGTCCCGGTCCTCTCGTACTAGGGACAGGTTTCCTCAAGCTTCTGACGCGCGCGGCGGATAGAGACCGAACTGTCTCACGACGTTCTAAACCCAGCTCGCGTGCCGCTTTAATGGGCGAACAGCCCAACCCTTGGGACCTGCTCCAGCCCCAGGATGCGACGAGCCGACATCGAGGTGCCAAACCATCCCGTCGATATGGACTCTTGGGGAAGATCAGCCTGTTATCCCCGGGGTACCTTTTATCCGTTGAGCGACACCCCTTCCACTCGGGGGTGCCGGATCACTAGTCCCGACTTTCGTCCCTGCTTGACGTGTAGGTCTCGCAGTCAAGCTCCCTTGTGCACTTACACTCAACACCTGATTGCCGTCCAGGTTGAGGGAACCTTTGGGCGCCTCCGTTACTTTTTAGGAGGCAACCGCCCCAGTTAAACTACCCGCCAGGCACTGTCCCTGAACCGGATAGACGGTTCGAGGTTAGAGGCCCAATACGATCAGAGTGGTATTTCAACAACGACTCCACCATCACTGGCGTGATGGCTTCACAGTCTCCCACCTATCCTACACAAACCGAATCGAGCACCAATACCAAGTTGTAGTGAAGGTCCCGGGGTCTTTTCGTCCTGCCGCGCGTAACGAGCATCTTTACTCGTAATGCAATTTCGCCGAGTCTATGGTTGAGACAGCTGAGAAGTCGTTACGCCATTCGTGCAGGTCGGAACTTACCCGACAAGGAATTTCGCTACCTTAGGATGGTTATAGTTACCACCGCCGTTTACTGGGGCTTAAATTCTCCGCTTCACCCTTGCGGGTTAACGGGTCCTCTTAACCTTCCAGCACCGGGCAGGCGTCAGTCCGTATACCTCGTCTTGCGACTTCGCACGGACCTGTGTTTTTAGTAAACAGTCGCTTCTCACTGGTTTGTGCCACCCCCTCCCGCTGCCGGCCGCGAAGGCCCTGACGGTGTGGGGGTCCCCCTTCTCCCGAAGTTACGGGGGCATTTTGCCGAGTTCCTTAACCATAGTTCACTCGTACGCCTTGGTATTCTCTACCTGACCACCTGTGTTGGTTTGGGGTACGGGCCGTGTATGCGCTCGCTAGAGGCTTTTCTCGACAGCATAGGATCACCGAATTCGCCTCACTCGGCTATGCATCACCTCTCAGGATATGTGAAACCCGGATTTGCCTAGGTTTCTCCCTACAGGTTTGCCCCAGTATTACCACTGACTGGTACGGCTACCTTCCTGCGTCACCCCATCGCTTGACTACTACCAACGAAGGTCCCGCGCAGCCCCACAACCCCGCCGACCCGAAGGTCTTAGGTGGTCATGGTTTTGGGCGGTTAGTACCGCTGATTCGTCAGGGACGCTCATACACGGGTACGGGAATATCAACCCGTTGTCCATCGACTACGCCTGTCGGCCTCGCCTTAGGTCCCGACTCACCCTGGGCGGACTGGCCTGGCCCAGGAACCCTTGGTCTTCCGGCGGGCAAGGTTCTCACTTGCCTTATCGCTACTCATGCCTGCATTCTCACTCCCACACCCTCCACCACTGAATCACTTCGTGGCTTCACCGGATGCAGGACGCTCCCCTACCCAACAACACACTAGGTGTTGCTGCCGCGGCTTCGGCGGTGTGCTTGAGCCCCGCTACATTATCGGCGCACAATCACTTGACCAGTGAGCTATTACGCACTCTTTCAAGGGTGGCTGCTTCTAAGCCAACCTCCTGGTTGTCTTTGCGACTGCACATCCTTTTCCACTTAGCACACGCTTAGGGGCCTTAGCCGGCGATCTGGGCTGTTTCCCTCTCGACGCACGGAGCTTATCCCCCGCCGTCTCACTGCCACGCTTTAACTTGTCGGCATTCGGAGTTTGGCTGACGTCAGTAACCTAGTAGGGCCCATCGGCCATCCAGTAGCTCTACCTCCAACAAGAAACACGCAACGCTGCACCTAAATGCATTTCGGGGAGAACCAGCTATCACGGAGTTTGATTGGCCTTTCACCCCTACCCACAGCTCATCCCCTCAGTCTTCAACCTAAGTGGGTTCGGGCCTCCACGCGGTCTTACCCGCGCTTCACCCTGGCCATGGGTAGATCACTCCGCTTCGGGTCCAGAACACACCACTACACACGCCACTATTGACGTGATACGCCCTATTCAGACTCGCTTTCGCTGCGGCTACCCCACACGGGTTAACCTCGCGACATGTCCCTGACTCGCAGGCTCATTCTTCAAAAGGCACGCCATCACCCCACCACAAAGTGGAGGGCTTTGACGGATTGTAGGCACACGGTTTCAGGTACTCTTTCACTCCCCTCCCGGGGTACTTTTCACCATTCCCTCACGGTACTGATCCGCTATCGGTCACTGAGAAGTATTCAGGCTTACCGGGTGGTCCCGGCAGATTCACAGCAGATTCCACGGGCCCGCTGCTACTCGGGGATCCTGCGACAACAGGCAACAAGTTTTCGGTTACGGGGCTCTCACCCACTACGGCAGACCATCCCAGGCCACTTCACCTAACCCACTGCTTTATCACTGCTGCTATCCACGGCGGTAGATAGAACACAGGCCCCACAACACCGCACACACAACCCCCGCCGGGTATCACATGCACACGGTTTAGCCATCCTCCGCTTTCGCTCGCCACTACTCACGGAATCACAATTGTTTTCTCTTCCTACGGGTACTGAGATGTTTCACTTCCCCGCGTTCCCCCCCAACGCCTATATATTCAGCGTTGGGTGACACGACATCACTCGTGCCGGGTTTCCCCATTCGGACATCCTCGGATCCACGCTCGGTTGACAGCTCCCCGAGGCATAACGCAGCCTCCCACGTCCTTCATCGGCTCCCAGTGCCAAGGCATCCACCATGCGCCCTTAAACACTTACACACAAAACAGATCAAAAAAATATTCTCGGAAGAATAAAAATTGCATTATCAACAACAAGCAACCCCCAAAAAGAGAGCCACCTGCTGCAGATGCTCGCAACCACTATCCACAAATCAAACACCACACCCCACCACCAAAGCAGGGCGACAACCAAACCTCCCACCACACACAGTGGCCAGGGAAAAACGGGCTTGTTGTCTCAAAGCCCAATAGTGTGTCTGGCAATCCTTCACGCCCGGCTTTTCCCACCAGACGATCAACGTTTGTTGTGCACCGGCCGAACACCCACTACAGGCGCCGGCACTGATATCCCAACCGCAACCGATCCCACAGGCGTGGGGGCGGGGGAAAATGAATGGTGCTCCTTAGAAAGGAGGTGATCCAGCCGCACCTTCCGGTACGGCTACCTTGTTACGACTTCGTCCCAATCGCCGATCCCACCTTCGACGGCTCCCTCCCACAAGGGGTTAGGCCACCGGCTTCGGGTGTTACCGACTTTCATGACGTGACGGGCGGTGTGTACAAGGCCCGGGAACGTATTCACCGCAGCGTTGCTGATCTGCGATTACTAGCGACTCCGACTTCACGGGGTCGAGTTGCAGACCCCGATCCGAACTGAGACCGGCTTTGAAAGGATTCGCTCCACCTCACGGCATCGCAGCCCTTTGTACCGGCCATTGTAGCATGTGTGAAGCCCTGGACATAAGGGGCATGATGACTTGACGTCATCCCCACCTTCCTCCGAGTTGACCCCGGCAGTCTCTCACGAGTCCCCGCCATAACGCGCTGGCAACATGAGACAAGGGTTGCGCTCGTTGCGGGACTTAACCCAACATCTCACGACACGAGCTGACGACAGCCATGCACCACCTGCACACAGGCCACAAGGGAAACCACATCTCTGCAGTCGTCCTGTGCATGTCAAACCCAGGTAAGGTTCTTCGCGTTGCATCGAATTAATCCACATGCTCCGCCGCTTGTGCGGGCCCCCGTCAATTTCTTTGAGTTTTAGCCTTGCGGCCGTACTCCCCAGGCGGGGTACTTAATGCGTTAGCTACGGCACGGATCCCAAGGAAGGAAACCCACACCTAGTACCCACCGTTTACGGCGTGGACTACCAGGGTATCTAATCCTGTTCGCTCCCCACGCTTTCGCTCCTCAGCGTCAGTTACTGCCCAGAGACCCGCCTTCGCCACCGGTGTTCCTCCTGATATCTGCGCATTCCACCGCTACACCAGGAATTCCAGTCTCCCCTGCAGTACTCAAGTCTGCCCGTATCGCCCGCACGCCCACAGTTAAGCTGTGAGTTTTCACGGACAACGCGACAAACCACCTACGAGCTCTTTACGCCCAGTAATTCCGGACAACGCTCGGACCCTACGTATTACCGCGGCTGCTGGCACGTAGTTGGCCGGTCCTTCTTCTGTGCCTACCGTCACTTACGCTTCGTCGGCACTGAAAGAGGTTTACAACCCGAAGGCCGTCATCCCCCACGCGGCGTCGCTGCATCAGGCTTGCGCCCATTGTGCAATATTCCCCACTGCTGCCTCCCGTAGGAGTCTGGGCCGTATCTCAGTCCCAGTGTGGCCGGTCACCCTCTCAGGCCGGCTACCCGTCGTCGCCTTGGTAAGCCATAACCTCACCAACAAGCTGATAGGCCGCGGGCCCATCCCACACCGCAAAAGCTTTCCCCCACCAGGCCATGCGACCAGCAAGGTGTATTCGGTATTAGACCCAGTTTCCCAGGCTTATCCCAAAGTGCAGGGCAGATCACCCACGTGTTACTCACCCGTTCGCCACTCGAGCACCCCCAAAGGGGCCTTTCCGTTCGACTTGCATGTGTTAAGCACGCCGCCAGCGTTCGTCCTGAGCCAGAATCAAACTCTCCAAACAAAAAACGTTCAGAACAATCTGACCAAACAGACACCAAAAACTGGCATCAAAAAACACCACACCCACAAACGGGAAAACAGGGCATGGCAAAAAACAACAACAAACAAAAACCACCAAACACACTATTGAGTTCTCAAACAACACACCCGCTTTTGGGGCAACCCTGCCAGTCTATACCGATCTGGACAGAGACGTCAAACCCCGTCCGCCAGTCCGATTGGCCTGGGGCCGTGGGCTTCTCATAAGAGGATACGCCAGTTCCGGACAAACCCCAAAGCGGGTTCCGGGGATAGGGGCAGTGCGCGCCAGCCCGGCGGCGCCGGTCAGGCTACGCGCTCGATTTCCGCGCCCAAGCTCTGCAGATTCTCGACAAACAGCGGATAACCGCGGTCGATGTGGAAGACGTCGTGGACCTCGGTATCGCCGTCGGCGACCAGCCCGGCCAGGACGAGCCCGGCACCGGCCCGGATATCGGACGACCAGACCGGCGCACTGGAAAGCTGCGGGATACCCCTGACCACCGCGTGATGGCCGTCGGTCCTGGCGTCGGCTCCTAGGCGCACCATCTCCTCGACGAATCGGAAGCGGGCTTCGAAGACGTTCTCGGTGATCATCGACGTGCCGTCGGCGATCGACGCCAGGGCGATCGCCATCGGCTGCAGGTCCGTCGGGAAGCCGGGGAACGGAAGCGTCGCGACGTTTACCGCCTTCGGACGCTCGTACTGGACCACCCGGAACCCGTCGTCGGACTGCGTCACGGTGGCGCCGGCGTCGTGCAGCTTGTGCAGGACCAGCTGCAGGTGCTGCGGGTCCACGCCGGTCACGGAGATGTCGCCGTGCGTCATCGCGGCGGCGATCCCCCACGTCGCCGCCACGATCCGGTCGCCGATCACCCGGTGCTCGGTTGGATGCAGTCGGTCAACGCCGGTGATCGTCATGGTCGGGGTGCCCGCGCCGGAAATCTGGGCGCCCATCTGGTTGAGCATCGCGCAGAGATCGACGACGTCGGGTTCGCGGGCGGCGTTGTGGATGGTCGTGACACCCTCGGCGACGACGGCCGCCATCAAGATGTTCTCGGTGGCACCAACGGATGGAAACTCCAGCTGGATCTCGGCGCCGCGGAGGTGGTCGGCCTCGGCCACCACGCAACCGTGCTCGATGTTGCACCGCGCACCCAGCTGGCGCAGGCCTGCCTGGTGCATGTCCAACGGTCGTGAGCCGATCGCGTCGCCGCCCGGCAGCGCGACCTTGGCACGCTTGCACCGGCCGACGAGCGGTCCCAATACGCACACAGAAGCGCGGAATTGACGAACGGCGGCAAAGTCGGCGTCGTACTTGGGTTCGTCGGGCGAGGTGATTCGGACGACGTCGCCGTTCAGCTCGACGGTGGCCCCGAGACCCCGTAGCACCTCGGCCATCAGCGGTACGTCGAGGATGTCCGGACAATTTGTGATCGTGCTGGTGCCTTCAGCCAGCAGGGTCGCGGCCATCAGCTTCAAGACGCTGTTCTTTGCTCCCCCGACGGCAACTTCGCCAGATAACCGGTTTCCGCCGGTCACCACGAATCGCTCGCTCACGCGGGTAAGTCTAAACAGCGCCGCGGGCCATGTCAGTTTCCTCGGCTACGGGTTCCGGTACGGTTTGACCATGGCGGTCCATCTCACCCGGATATACACGCGTACGGGCGATGACGGCACCACGGGCCTGAGCGATTTCAGCAGGGTGTCAAAGAATGACGCCCGCCTCGTGGCGTATGCCGACTGCGACGAAGTCAACGCCGCCATCGGCGTCGCCATCGCCCTGGGAAATCCCAGCGAGCAAACGTCGAAGGTACTCAAGCAAATTCAGAACGACCTCTTCGATGCGGGCGCCGACCTTTCGACTCCGGTGGTCGAGAACCCCGAACACCCGCCGCTGCGAATCACCCAAAGCTATATCGACCGACTGGAAGCCTGGTGCGACGAGTTCAACGAGCCGCTTCCCCCGCTGAATTCGTTTGTGCTGCCCGGCGGTACTCCCCTATCGGCCTTATTGCACGTGGCTCGCACGGTTGCCCGCCGCGCTGAGCGATCGGCCTGGGCAGCGGTCGAGTATCACGGCGATTCGATCACCGTGCTACCCGCGAAATACCTGAACAGGCTGTCGGACCTGCTCTTCATCCTGTCCCGCGCTGCCAACCCACAGGGCGACGTGCTGTGGCAACCGGGCGGTCCGGCAACGGATTAAAAGCTTCGGCGCCGCGCGCGAGGCGACGGCCGGGACTCCAGCCATGACAGAAACGCCGTCAGCGCACCACGATCCAGCGCGATCTCGTAGCCGCGACGACGTTCAGGGCTGGTATCGCGCAGCTCCAGCACCACGATTTCGTCGGTCATGATGTCGTACTCGTCGCCGCGCGGACCGCGGCGCGACACGATCTCCAGGCCGCGGCGGCTCAGCCGGCGGTCGGGCCACCAGCGCAGACTCGACAACCGATAGAAGCCGGCTTCGCCACCGCGATAACGCATTACACCGTGACGCCAGCCCTGGCCACCGACAGCCGGCACGTCCCGCAAAATCCCTGCGGTACCGCCTACCTGCCGTAGCTTCCACAGCCGGTAGAACAGCGCGATCACGACAAAAAGCAGCACGCAGATCAGCGCGACCATGACGAACATGAGCGCGCTCATCTGTCTATCCCATCGCTCCGCTCGCCCAGGTGCCGACCGCTAGTCGATCTGGCCCAGGGCGCGAAGCCTGGCTCGACCTTTTGCCGCGACTGCGGGATCGTCGGATTCGGAGTCCTGCCGCGCACGGTCGCTATCGATCTCGGACTCGAGTTCGGCGGACTCCGCAAGGATGATCACGCCTTCACCGGTGACCGACATGAATCCGCCGTCGACGGCGATGCGCAGATCCTCCTCGCCCTCTCGCTCGACGCGCACCATGGCGTCGTCGACGAGCTGAGCAACCAACGGGATATGGCGGGGCAAGATGCCGATCTCACCCGCAGTGGTGCGGGTGAACACGAACGTCGCCTTGCCCGACCAGATTTCCCGCTCGACGGCGACAATGTCGACGTCCAGATCTGCCATCGCTATTCGTCCTTGTCGGAATCGTCGCCCTTGTCGGCGTCGCCGTTCGAGTCCTTCTGAGCGGGGGCGCCATCACCGCCGCCGGAATCCATCTTGGCGCCGAGGCTTTCTGCCTTCTTCTCCAGATCCTCGAGACCACCGATCAGGAAGAACGCCTGCTCCGGCAGATGGTCGAAGTCGCCCTTGGTCAACTTGTCGAACGCTTCGATGGTTTCCTTCAGCGGAACCGTCGAGCCGGGCTGCCCGGTGAACTGCTCGGCCGCCATCATGTTCTGCGACAGGAAGCGCTCGATCCGGCGGGCGCGCTGCACCAGCTGCTTGTCCTCTTCGGCCAACTCGTCGATACCGAGGATCGCGATGATGTCCTGAAGGTCCTTGTAGCGCTGCAGGATTCGGATGACCTCTTGGGCGACGCGGTAGTGCTCGTCGCCGACCACGCTCGGATCGAGGATCGTCGAGCTGGAAGCCAGCGGGTCCACCGCCGGGAAGATGCCCTTGGAGAACACCGAACGGCTCAACTCGGTGGTCGCGTCGAGGTGGGCGAACGTCGTCGCCGGGGCCGGGTCGGTGTAGTCGTCGGCGGGCACGTACACGGCCTGCATCGAGGTGATCGAGTGGCCTCGGGTCGAGGTGATGCGCTCCTGCAGCTCACCCATCTCGTCGGCCAGCGTCGGCTGATAGCCCACCGCCGAGGGCATGCGGCCCAGCAGCGTCGAAACCTCCGAACCCGCCTGGGTGAATCGGAAGATGTTGTCGATGAACAGCAGCACGTCCTGGCCCTGCTCGTCACGGAAGAACTCGGCCATCGTCAACGCGGACAACGCGACTCGCATACGAGTGCCCGGCGGCTCGTCCATCTGGCCGAACACCAGCGCGGTGTCCTTGAGCACGTCGGCGTCGGCGAGCTCGACCCACAGGTCGTTGCCCTCGCGGGTGCGCTCACCCACGCCTGCGAACACCGACGTACCGCCGAAGTTGCGGGCGATGCGGTTGATCATCTCCTGGATCAGAACGGTCTTGCCGACGCCGGCACCACCGAACAGTGCGATCTTGCCGCCGCGGACGTAGGGGGTCAGCAGGTCGACGACCTTCAGACCCGTCTCCAGCATCTCGGTCTTGGGTTCGAGCTGATCGAACGCCGGCGGCTTGCGGTGGATCGACCAGCGGTCGAAATCCTTGCCGTAGCCGGGCTCGTCAAGGCAGTCGCCCAACGCGTTGAACACGTGGCCCTTGACGCCGTCACCGACCGGCACCGAGATCGAGCTGCCGGTGTCGGTCACCTCGACACCACGCACCAGGCCGTCGGTCGGCTGCATCGAGATGCAGCGCACGAGGTTGTCGCCGAGGTGCTGGGCGACCTCGAGGGTCAGCGTCTTGGCCAGGTCCTTGTAACCGATCTCGGCGTGCAGCGCGTTGAACAGTTCCGGCACGGAACCGCGCGGGAACTCGACGTCGACGACGGGGCCGGTGACACGTACGACGCGACCCGCGGTGTCGGTGCTGGTCGCTTTTTCAGCAGTAGCAGTCATTGTCTTCTTCGCTTTCTGGGGCTACTTCTTGGCGGCGTCCGCAAGCGCGTTCGCGCCACCGACGATTTCGCTGATTTCCTGGGTGATCTGAGATTGCCGTTCGCGGTTGGCCATCAGGGTCAGGTCCTTGATGAGATCGTCGGCGTTGTCAGTCGCCGACTTCATGGCGCGCCGGCGAGAAGCCGACTCCGACGCCGCCGCCTCGAGCAGCGCGGCGAAGATGCGGGTCGAGATGTAGCGGGGCAACAGGGCGCCGAAGAGGGTCTCGGCATCCGGTTCGAAGGAGAACAGCGTCTGCAGTCCGGGGTCTTCTTCGCTGTACTCCACCACCATCGGTGCGATCCGGCGTGCGATCGCCGACTGCGACAGCATCGACCTGAATTCGGTGAAGACGATGTGCAGTTCGTCGACTCCGAGGACGTTGTCGGCACCGGGGTCGTCGCCTTCGTCGTCCATGCCCGCCGTGAACGCGTCCACCAGCGTGCTTGCGATCTCCTGAGCGTTCTCGTAGTCGGGCCGCTCGGAGAACCCGGTCCACGACTCCTGGATGTCCCAGTTGCGGAAGCTGTAGTACCCGAGAGCTTTACGGCCCACCACGTACAGGATCGGTTCCTTGCCCTCCGAACGAAGAAGGGCAAACAGCTCCTCGGACCTCCGGAAGATGTTCGCGTTGTACGCACCGGCCAGACCTCGGTCCGACGACACCACCAATACGGCGGCCCGCCGGGGATTCTCACGCGGGACCAGCAGTGGGTGATCCAGTGCGCTCGCGCTGGCGAGTTCGGTGAGCATGTTTGTGATCTCGCGGTCGTAGGGCCGAGCCGCCTCGACTCGGGCCTGCGCCTTGGCGATTCGCGACGTCGCGATCAGCTCCTGGGCTTTGGTGATCTTTTTGATCGAGCCCGCGGAGCGGATGCGGCCGCGCAATTCGCGCAGTGTGGCAGCCATCTGTGTTCAGGCCTTACTTCTTCTTCGGTGCGGGCTTGCGGACCTTCACCGATTCCTTTTCGACGTCTTCCTCGTCCATCGCCTCGACATGCTCGTCGGGCACGACCGAGCTGCCGTCGGTGGTGGCGAAGCCCTTCTTGAAGTCGTTGACGACTTTTTCGAGCTTCTCCTCCAGCTCCTCGGAGAGCTTCTTGCTCTCCCGGATCTCCTTGAGGATGCCCTCCTGCGACCCCTTCACGTGATCGAGGAATTCGCGCTCGAACTTCTGAACGTCTTCGACGGGAACCGAATCCAGGTGCCCCCTGGTGCCGAGGAAGATCGCGACGACCTGTTCCTCGACGGGCATCGGGCTGCTCTGCGGTTGTTTGAGCAACTCGACGAGCCGGGCGCCGCGGTCGAGCTGCGCCTTCGAGGTCTCGTCCAGATCGGAGGCGAACGCAGCGAACGACTCGAGTTCGCGGTACTGCGACAGGTCCAGACGCAGCGACCCGGCCACCTCCTTCATCGCCTTGATCTGTGCGGCGCCACCGACACGCGACACCGAGACACCGACGTTGATGGCCGGCCGCACACCCTGGTTGAACAGGTCGGTCTCCAGGAAGCACTGACCGTCGGTGATCGAGATGACGTTCGTCGGGATGTACGCCGAGATGTCGTTGGCCTTGGTCTCGATGATCGGCAGCCCGGTCAACGAACCGCCGCCGAGCTCATCGGAAAGCTTCGCGCAGCGCTCCAGCAGCCGCGAGTGCAGGTAGAACACGTCGCCCGGGTACGCCTCGCGGCCCGGCGGGCGACGCAGCAGCAGCGAGATCGCGCGGTACGCCTCGGCCTGTTTGGTCAGGTCGTCGAAGACGATGAGCACGTGCTTGCCGTCGTACATCCAGTGCTGAGCGATCGACGATCCCGTGTACGGCGCAAGCCATTTGAAGCCGGCCGAGTCCGACGCCGGCGCGGCGACGATCGTCGTGTACTCCATGGCGCCGCCCTCTTCGAGGGTCTGGCGCACGCTGGCGATCGTGGTGCCCTTCTGCCCGATCGCGACGTACACGCAGCGGACCTGCTGATCGGGATCGCCGGACTCCCAGTTCTGCCGCTGGTTGAGGATGGTGTCCACACACACCGCGGTCTTGCCGGTCTTGCGGTCGCCGATGATCAGCTGACGCTGGCCGCGACCGATCGGGGTCTGCGAGTCGATGGCCTTGATGCCCGTCTGCAGCGGCTCGCTCACGCCCTGGCGCTGCACCACCGACGGCGCCTGGAGCTCGAGCGCGCGACGTTCGGTCGTCTCGATCTCGCCGCGGCCGTCGATCGGTTGGCCCAGCGGGTTGACCACGCGACCGAGGAAGGCGTCGCCCACCGGCACCGAGAGGACCTCGCCGGTGCGCTTCACCTGCTGGCCTTCTTCGATCTTCTCGAAGTCACCGAGGATGACGGCGCCGATGCTGTGCTCGTCGAGGTTCAGCGCCACGCCCAGCACGCCGCCGGGGAACTCGAGCAGCTCCTGGGTCATCACCGACGGGAGACCCTCGACGTGAGCGATACCGTCGCCGGCGTCGATGACGGTGCCGATCTCTTCGCGCTCGGTGTCCGCCTCGAAGCCGGAGACATACTCCTCGATCGCGCCCTGGATCTCATCCGCCGAGATCGTCAACTCTGCCATGGTCTTCTCCTCTTCGCGCGAGCGCTCATCGGCGGCTTTCTCGCTTTCCTACTTCGTGTGTGGGTCTTGGTGTGGTGGGTCAGTCGGGTAAACGGGTCTCGGCCGCCGCCAGCTTCGACGCCAGCGAGCCGTCGATCACCTCGTCGCCGACGGCGATCGTCAGGCCGCCGAGCAGTTCGGGGTTGACGTCGAGCTGAATCGACACCGGCCGGTCGTAGATACGGGTGAGCAGTTCGGTGAGCCGCTCGCTCTGGGTGTCGCTGAGCTCAGCGGCCGCGCGAACCTGCGCCACGACCTCGCCGCGCCGCGAGACGGCCAGGTTCGCCAGTTCGCGAACGGCCTCGTCGGCGCGCTCCCCGTGCAGCAGATCGAGCGTCTGACGCAGCAGGTCGGCGGTGTTCTTGCTCGCCCGTCGCCCAAGCACGTTGTTCAGCAACCCGATTCGTCCCTCGAGCGGGGCGGTGTACTCGCCCAGCAACGAGATCAGGCGCGGCTCGGAATCGAGGATGCGGCTGAACCGGAACAGCTGATCTTCGACGTCCTCGATCTGACCCTCCCCCTCGGCTCGCACAAGAAGCGCCAGCCGGGCGACGTGCTGGATGCTGTGAATCAGATCGGAGGTGGCCGACCACCGCTGCGACACAGCGGTTTTGACCAGGTCGAGCGCAGAGTCGGAGACCTGGCCCGAGAGCAGCCGCTCGACGAGCCGAACCTTGGGCTCGTCAGCGCTGGAGGGATCGGCCAGATGCCGGGAGAGCACAGGCTCGCGGCGCAACAGTTTCGAGGTGGACGCGAGATCGTCGGCCAGCCGCGTCAGCGCGTCCCCGTCCAGACCGTCGGCCACCCCGTCGAACCGCTCGACCAGCTGAGCCAGGGAGTCGCGGCTGGCGGCACGCAGCTTCGCCGTCACGACGTCGGTGAACGTCGTCGTCGACGGGGCCATCTCGTCGAGCTCGGCAAGGAAGCGGTCGACAGTCGCGGATTGTTCGGAGCTATCGGAGACGAAGTCGCGCACCAGGTCGCCTGCCCGCTGCACCGATTCGGCACCGAGGCTCTGCCGGAGCTCGCGAACGAGCTGCTGGCGCAGAAGCTGAACCTGTTGCGCCCCTAGCGTCTTGATGCGCTCCAGCTCGACGTCGGCCTGCGCGCGCAGTTGCTGGGCGATGATCTCGGCGTCCCTGCGGGCCTCTTCGATCACCTGTGCAGCCTCGGCCTTGGCCTGTTCCAGAGCTCTTGCGTGCTCGGTATCGGCGTCGGCCACCTTCTTCTCGGCCTCGGCGTGTTCGGTGAGCTGATCGCGGATCGTCTCCTGCTGGGTCCTCATCATGTTGCGCACCGGCGGCACGACAAACTTCACGATCAGGAACACAATGAGGACGAAGCCGATGAGCTGGCCGATAAAGGTCGACATTCGTCAGCGCTCCCGTCCTGTCGCGACCGGCACCGTGCGCGTAGCCACGTCGACGCCGAGCACCCGACTTGCGAGGTTGGCGGCCAACGTCTCCACCGACGACTGGAGATCGGTCGTCAGAGCCCGCGACTGCTGCGTGAGCTGTTCGTTCGCCTGCTGCAGAAGTGTCGAGACTTCCGCGTTGGCGCGGGCCCGCGCGTCGTCGACGATCTTGCGACCCTCTGCACGGGCCTCTTCACGGACCGACGTCGCCTCGCGGCGGGCGTCCGCCATCACGTTGCGATAGTCGGCGTCCGCAGCTGCCCTCAGTTGGGCTGCCCGTCGATTGTCCTCGGCCGTCTTGAACACCATCGCCTCGCGCTCGTGCAGGACCCGAGAAATCGGGGGCACGACCCACTTGGCGATCACTCCGAGCACGATCAAAAAGATCAGCAGCACGAAGATGAAGGTGCCGTTGGGGATGAGGAAGTTGCTCTGACCGCCTCCCTCAGCCGCCAACAGAACGACGTTCGAGTCAGCCATGGCCGGCTTTAACCTCCGACCGGCGTGGCGAACACGAACAGCGCCATGAACGCCAGGTTGATGAAGTACATGGCCTCCACCAGACCCACCGTGATGAAGAACGGCACGAACAGACGACCCTGAGCTTCAGGCTGGCGGGCTACGCCGTTGACCAGAGCGCTACCGACGACACCGTCGCCGATCGCAGCACCGATGGCGCCGCCGCCCAGAAGAAGTCCACCGCCGATGAGCGCTCCGGCAGCGATAGTGGGATCCATTCCTTATCCTCCTTGATTTCTGGTAGCAGTCCTACCAGGTGGTTTTGTCGAGCATTTACGCGTGGTCAGTGATGTTCATCCTCAAGCTCCATCGACTGACCGAAGTACAAGATCGTCAGCAGCGCGAAGATGAACGCCTGGATGGCGCCGATGAACAATTCGAACGACTTCCATAGGGCATTCGGTGCCCACAGAATGTATGCCGGAAACAGGGCGATGATCGTGACCATGATGCCGCCGGCGAAGACGTTGCCGAAAAGTCGGAGTGACAACGAGACTGGCTTGGCGAGCTCTTCGACGAGGTTGATCGGGGCGAGGAACGACACGTGCCCCTTGAGCAGTCGCACGGGGTGGCCGAGCGGACCGCGGCGCCAGAACCCGGCGGCGTGGTAGCAGATGAATACGAACAGGCCGAGCGCCAACACAAAGTTGATGTCGGCGGCCGCGGGTTTGAGCAGTTCGTGAATCCCGGTCTCGTCGCTGTACTGCCACGGAAAGACCGACAGCCAGTTCGCGATCAGGATGTAGACGAACAGCGTCACCGCGAGAGGCAGCACGAACGGCGCGATCTTCATACCGATCGCGGACTCGACCTGGTTGCGCACCTGGACGGTGATGGCTTCCCAGAAGAGCTGCACTCCGCTGGGCACACCGCTCGACGTCACCTTCGCGCGCAGGTAGAACGCGAGCGCCAGCACGATCACCGCGGCGATCGACGCGGAGAGCAACGTATCGGTGTTGACAGTCAGCCCAAACCAATTGGCCTCGGTATGCGTGCCGACGTGAATTCCGGAGTCGGCGGCGAGGATGGTTTCGGTCATTACTGGGTGGCCTCCCCTTGGGATCCAACGGTGTCAGTCGGGCTGCCTGCGCGCAGTTTCCGCGCAACGGGCACGGCGGTCGTGAACACGAGCAGCATCTGGAACAACGCCATTCCGAAGACCACACCCAGTCCCTCGGGCCGGAACGCAAATGCGATCACCAGGCCGATCACCGTCAGGACCATCAAGCGGACGGCGGAGTTCACGGCCATTTTGCTCTTCAGCGGGTGAGCGTGGGCGGTGATCCGCAGGGCCGATCGTCGTACCAGAATTGCGTTGAACAAGCCGAGGCCCAAGCCGATGCCGAAGAAGATTCCGACCATCGGATGGCCGAGCAGGGCGGTTGCCACCGTGGCGAGCACGGTCAGCGCAAAGCAGATCACCGAGAGCCGTAACGGGCGGAACGCAACGGATGGCAACACCAATGGCGCATCTTGCGCTGGCGTCGTCACAACTTCACCTCAATCCGCGGTTCACGGTGGCTGCCCCGATGATTTGCGTGCATGCGCCCTGAGCGTATCGGAGGGCGTTTGGCTCGCTGGAATCACCCACGGGGCAGCTCCCTTTGTCGGTCGTGGTTCCGTTCCGATCGGTGGTGTACCGATGGCCCGGGGGCCGGCAACCCGTGAGGTTTTTTCGGGTTCTGAATGCACCCTAACACATGGTGGGAGGCATAAAAGGGGGTCTACTACTTTTCGTCGTACATCGGCTGGAATTGGCCGTTTCGTCGACGGAGAAGAGGGATCAGGGTCACGACGACGGCGACGAGAATCGCGGCCAGCATGACGGCTCCGCTGTAGCGCGGATCGATGAAGATCGTGCTGGCCGCACCGAAGCAGACGATGGCCACCCACAGATAGATCACCAGGACGACTCGCCGGTGCGAATGACCGATCTGGAGCAACCGGTGATGCAGGTGCATCTTGTCCGGTGTCGTGAAATGCACGCCCGCGCGGGTACGCCGGATGATCGCCAGCAGGGTGTCGAGCGCGGGCACGAACATCACCGCGACCACGAGCAGGAACGGCGACAGCAGCGCGAAGACGTCGCGCACCCCGTACGCCGTCTGCGAGATGGGGCCCGCGGCGGTGGTGGCCGCCGCCGCCAGCATCAGGCCGATCAGCATCGACCCGGAGTCGCCCATGAAGATCCTGGCGGGGTGGAAGTTGTGCGGCAGGAACCCGAGGCACACCCCGGCCAGCACCACCGAGATCACCGCAGGCGGATAGAACAGGACATCGCCGCCGTGGTCGCGCAGCAGCCCGACGGAGAAGATGCAGATCGCCGATGCGGTGATCAGCCCGAGGCCGGCCGCGAGCCCGTCGAGCCCGTCGATGAAGTTCATCGCGTTGACGATCGACACCGTCAGGGCCAGCGTCAGCAGGATCGACGACACCTGATCCAAGACGATGGTGCCGACGCCGCCGATCGGGATGTAGAGCACGCTCCACGCCACCCCCATGGTGACGAGCACACTCGCCGCGGTGATCTGACCGGCGAACTTCGTCAGCGAGTCCAGGCCCCAGCGGTCGTCGATCAGGCCGACGACCATGATCAGCCCGCCGGCGACGACTACCGCGGGCATGCCCGTCGAGTAGACGAATCCCCGCGTCAGCGCAGGCAGTTGGGAGGCCAGCAGGACAGCGAACGCGACGCCGATGTACATGGCGAGCCCGCCCATCCGCGGGATGGGTTGCGCGTGCACGTCTCGGTCGCGCGGGATCGCGACGGCACCGAAGCGACGCGCCATGACCCTGACCCACCCGGTCGCGAAGTAGGTGATGATCGCGGCCGTCAGACCGACCAGCGCGAGCTCCCGGATCGGTACGCCCGCACCGCGATCGTTGAGTGCCAGCAGCGTGTCGGTGGCGTAGACCACCGGTGAACCGTACTGCACGAAAGCCAATCTCAGTCCGTCAAAGTCGTCGGCTCGACACCGAGCACGGTCGCGATCGCCTCCACACCGACCGGGCCTTCGCGTAGCAGGCGGGGGTGTGCGCCGGTGAGGTCGACGATCGTCGACGCGGCCTGCCGCTCGGATGGCCCTGCTTCCAGGTACACCTCGACTTGCTCGCCGAGTTGTTCGCGCGCCGCTTCTGCGGTGACGGCCGGGGGTTGTCCGGAGACGTTGGCACTCGAGACCGCCATCGGCCCGACTGCGCGCAGCAGTTCGATGGCCACCGGATGCAACGGCATGCGCAGCATCACGGTTCCGTGTGCATCGCCGAGGTCCCAATGCAGCGACGGCGCCTGGCGTACCACCAAGCTCAGCGCGCCCGGCCAGAAGGCGCGGATGAGTTCGCGTGCGCTGTTCGGCACGTTGTAGACCAGGCCCTCGATCGTGTGCCACGAACCGACCAGGACGGGCACCGGCATGTCACGGCCGCGCCCCTTGGCGGCGAGCAGGGCGGTGACGGCTTCACCGTCGAATGCGTCGGCGCCGACGCCGTAGACGGTGTCCGTCGGTAACACGACCAGACGGCCGCCTTTGAGCGCGCTGATCGCCGACGCGATACCGGACTCACGCTGGTCGGCGTCGGAGCAGTCGAACAACTGACTCATCCCGCGACTTCTCCTTCGGGCGTCATCTGGTCCTCCGCGCGGTCACGAACCGTGGCCGCCCGGTGAGGTCGTGCCGGGCGGTGATGTCGACGAAGCGCGTTGCGTGGCTGAACCGCTCGACGGTGCGGTCCGACGTCGTGTCGTCGTGCTCGACGGCCACAAGCCCGCCGGTGCGCAGCCACCGGCCCGCCAGGCCGACGATCGCCCCGATCACTCGCATCCCGTCCGGTCCCCCGAACAATGCGTGGGCCGGATCATGTTCGGCCACTTCGGGTTCCAGCTGCGCACCGTCGGGAATGTAGGGCGGGTTCGCGACGACGAGGTCGACCGAGCCGTCGAGTTCGGGCAGCAGCGCGGGTACGGTCACATCGGCGCAGACCACCTCGACGGCCGTTCCGGCGAGATTGCGTCGCGCGTATTGGAGCGCCGACTCCGAGTCGTCGACGGCGATGATGCGCGCGTCGGGCCGGTCATGCGCCAGCGCAAGCGCCAGCGCACCGCTGCCCGTGCACAGGTCGACGATCACCGGGGCATCGGGCAACCGTTGCGCCAGAGCCCATTCCAGCAAGGCTTCGGTCTCGGGGCGCGGGATGAACACACCAGGGCCGACGTGCACGTCGACCGGTCCGAACGCGGCGGTGCCGACCAGATGCTGCAGCGGGACGCGCCGGGCGCGCCGGGCGATGAGATCGTCGTATCGTTGCGCGAACTCAGGTCCGGCCTCGATGAACCGCAGACGGCCCCGGTCGGTGCCCAACACGTGCGCGGCCAGCAGTTCGGCGTCGACGCGCGGCGTGGCGACACCCGCTTCGGCCAGCACCGTCGCGGCGGCGTCGATGGTCTGGCTCAGCGTGGTGGATGCCGGCGCCGGGCTGGGCCGGGTCATGTGGCCTGCAGTCTCGCTTGCTTGTCGGCGGCGGCCAGCGCGTCGAACAGGTCGTCGAGGTCGCCGTCGAGCACCTGGTCGAGGTTGTGCGCTTTGAAGTTGATCCGGTGATCGGCGATCCGGTTCTCCGGGAAGTTGTAGGTACGGATGCGCTCGCTGCGGTCCACGGTGCGGATCTGGCTGGCGCGGTCGGCCGAGGCGTCGGCCTGCGCCTGCTCCTCGGCCATCGCCTGCAACCGCGCGGCGAGCACCTGCATCGCACGGGCCTTGTTCTGCAGCTGCGACCGCTCGTTCTGACAGGTGACGACGATGCCGGTGGGCAGGTGGGTGATGCGCACCGCGGAGTCGGTGGTGTTGACGCCCTGGCCGCCCTTGCCCGACGACCGGTAGACATCGACGCGCAGATCGGACTCGTCGATCTGCACCTCCTCGATCTCCTCGGGTTCGGGGTAGACGAGCACTCCGGCCGCGGAGGTGTGCACGCGGCCCTGCGACTCGGTGACCGGGACGCGTTGCACCCGGTGCACGCCGCCTTCGAACTTCAGCCGCGACCACACGCCGTCGGCCGAGTCACCCTTGCTCCGGATGGACAGCGTGGCGTCCTTGTAGCCGCCGAGGTCGGAGAAGGTCTCGTCGAGCACAGTGACGGTCCAGCCGTGGCGCTCGGCGTAACGGATGTACATCCGGGCCAGGTCGGCGGCGAACAGCGCGGACTCCTCGCCGCCCTCCCCCGACTTGACCTCGAGGACGATGTCGTCGGCGTCGTGCGGGTCGCGGGGTGCGAGCAGATCGGTCAGCTGGGTGTCGAGCTGCTCGACGGTGCCCACCAGCTCGTCGACCTCGGCCGCGAACGACGGGTCGTCGGCGACCAGCTCCCGTGCCGCCTCTAGGTCGCCGCGGGCCGCCTCGAGCTTGCGGTACGTCGCGACGATCGGCGACACCTGCGCGAAGCGCTTACTTACTTTGCGGGCGCGGGCGGCGTCGGCGTGCAGGTCCGGATCGCTGAGTTGGCGTTCGAGGTCGGCATGCTCGGCCAGCAGCGTGTCGATCGCTCCTCCCGACTGAGTCGGGGACTGCGCGCGAGCCATGTCGACCTCCTCTCCGTGGCCCCTCGCGAACGCAAACCGGCGCCCGGCCTGGCCGCTGATGCGGCAGAACGGGCGCCGGAAAGGACGCTACTTGTCCGCTGAGCCTTTGTCGGCGTTGTCGGCCGCGGCCTCGGTTTTTCCCGTCGCTGCGCTCGCCCCGGTGCGCTTGCCGTAGCGCTTCTCGAAGCGCGCCACCCGGCCGCCGCTGTCCAGGATCTTCTGCTTGCCGGTATAGAAGGGATGGCACTGCGAGCAGACCTCGACGTGAATCTGTCCGCTCTGCTTGGTGCTGCGCGTGGTGAACGTGTGGCCACAGCCGCAGTGCACCGTGGTCTCTACGTAATCAGGGTGAATACCCGTTTTCATGGTTTCCTCTTCGATCGTGGGCCCCGGGTCGCCCCTCCGTGCTGGAGGTGACGGGCGTGAACCGGAACCGAGGGTCGGCGGTCAATTATGCCAGCTAGGGCCACCAAGTGCCTAAACGCGTGCGCACCGGGCCGTATTCCGCTTCCACATTCGGCCGAACGTGGGTTACCGGCACGCGGCGGGGCCGGTTTGGCGTGCATATCCCCACATTCGCGCCTAGACAGGCTGGTACCTGCTGCCGTCGCGCCGCCACAGCGTCCTGCCGTCGGGTGTGACTCCTCGCGCCACGAGCTCACGCTTGAGGATCTTGTTGGTTGCGGTGCTGGGCAGGTCGTCGGCCAACCACACGTAGCGCGGCCAGGCCTTCGGCGAGAGGTCCCGCTGGGCTGCCAGGAAATGCTCGAACGTCTCCGGATCGAGGTCGGCGTCGTCCTGCAGCACCAGGGCGGCCATCACCTGGTCGCCGACGAGTTCGTCGGGCACCGGATAGACCGCGACGCGGTTGATCGCCGGCAACCGCAGCAGGATCCGCTCGATCGGCGCGGTCGCGAGGTTCTCGCCGTCGACCCGCATCCAGTCGGCCGTGCGCCCGGCCAGGTAGATGTAGCCGTCGGCGTCGCGGTAGGCCAGATCACCCGACCAGTACATGCCGTGGCGCATCCGCTCGTCGGTGGCTTCCCTGTCGTTGTAGTAGCCGCGGAACAGGCCGCTGCCGTCGGTGTTGACGAGTTCGCCGATCGCCAAATCGGCGTTGGTCAATGCGCCGTTCTCGTCGAACTCCGCCACCGGGCACTCGGTGACCGTGTCGCTGTTGTAGATTGCCACGCCTGGAAAGCCTTGTCCGATCGACCCTTTCGGTGTGTCGGGGGTGCGGGTGATGATCACGGCGTTCTCGGTCGAGCCGAAGCCGTCGTCGACGGTGACGTCGAAGCGTCGGCTGAACTGCTCGATGTCGCGGTCGGTGGCCTCGTTGCCGAATGCGACGCGCAGCGGGTTGTCGCGATCGTCGGGCTGCTCGGGTGTGGCCAGCACGTAGGCCAACGGTTTGCCCACGTAGTTCATGTAGGTCACGCCGTGGCGTCGGATGTCGGCCAGGAACCGGGACGCGGAGAACTTGGCGGGCACCATCGCGGCCCCGGCGACGAGTGCGGGTGCCCATCCGCCCACCACGGCGTTCGAATGGAACATCGGCATCGACAGGTAGCAGACGTCGCGCTCGGTGAGTTCGAACTTCTCGACCAGGGCGTTGCCCGCGAACAGCACCATCAGGTTGGCGACCTGGACCGCTTTGGGCTCGCCGCTGGTGCCGGACGTGAAGATCATCATGAATGTGTCCTCGACCGCGGCTTCCCGGTGCGCAACGCATGTCGTCGCGGTGGCCAGGAAATCGGACCAGGCGGTGGTGGAGGTGTCGAGCACCGTGACCCCCGGCAGGTCCAGGCCGTCGAGCAGCGGACGGTGCTCGGCGTCGGTGATCAGGAACTGGCAGTGCACCTTGGCGACGTCGCGCGCCAGGGCCTCACCGCGGCGTGTGGTGTTGATACCGCATACGACATAGCCCCCGAGGCCGGCCGCAGCCAGCGCGATCAGCATGTCGGGGGTGTTGCCGAGCAGGACGCCGACGTGCAGGGGACGGTCCTGGTCGGCGGCCCCGATGAGCGCGGCGGCCTGCGTCTTGGCCTCGGCGACGTACTGGCGGTACGTCCAGGCTCGGTCGCCGTACCGGATGGCGACGGTGTCGCGGTCGGCACGCTCGTTGAGCAGCTGCTGGAGCGTGTCCGCCATGGCTCACCTTCCGACAGTGAACAGATTCGCGATTGTGTCTACCATGACACAATGCTCCGATCGGCCCACTTGAGGGCGAGGTTAACGGAGGAGCCCACCCGGTGACGAGCGATGCCGCCACCAAGAGCGTCCACGATCGACTGATCGACGCGGCCGAGGTCTGCCTGCGCGCCAAGGGAATCCGCTCGACCACTGTGTCCGAGGTAGCCGAGGTGGCGGGGGTCTCCCGCGGTTGGCTGTATCGCCACTTTCCCGACAAGGTCTCGCTGCTGGGGGCGGCGATCGTGCGGCTCAACGAGGCCTATTGGTCCGAGGCGCACGAAATGCTCGAGCGCGTCGACGGCCTCGACCGGCAGCTCGCCGCCGGCGTCCTGCACGGGCGCACGGCCTATGACGACCCTGGCACGTTGTTGATGAAGCTGCGCATCGACGAGCCCGAGGAGTTCGCCGCGTGCGCGGGCGCCGGCGTCCAGGGCTTGGTGCCCGATCTGGCCGACTTCTGGTCTCGCTACCTGGTTACCGCGCGGGAGTCGGGCGAGATCCACCCCGACACGGATATCGCCGAGGCATCGGAATGGCTTGCCCGCGTGCTGATTTCGTTGGCAACGGTACCCGGTAAGACACTCGATCCCAGCGACGGCGACGCGGTGTTGCGGCACCTGCGCCGCTATGTCATGCCGGGACTGCGAGCCGACCCCGCCGTGTGATCTCTAGGCGACGTCGATGGCGACGGCGGGCCGGCCGACGAGCGTCATGAGGATGTCACGGATCGGCGCATCGACGCGTCGGCCCTGGCCGGCCTGGAAGTCGGCGTCCGTCGCGGCGAGTTGGACGCCACGAAAGCGTCGCTGCGCCTGGAAGGGAAAGCCCATCGTCCACACCCTTTCGGCCGCAGCGACCGCCGCGTCCACGGGCATGGGACGGTCGATCCCCAGAGGCACCGCGATGTCCTGGGTGTGCACCAACACATCCATCAACGGGTCGAGTTCGGCGGTGCCCGGCGGGCGTTTACGCGATCCCCGCATGGCGCGCAGCGCCGCGGTGAGCTCTGCAGGAGATCGGTTGTCCTGCACCGCTACTCGATAGATCATCGCGTTGATCCGAAAGCCGGATCGCAGCAGTTCGAACAACAATCTCGGTTTACCCGACGCGGAGTGTGTGATGTGCGCGGCCACATGACGAACGGTCCATCCCTCGCACAGGGTCGGTGTCGACCATTGTTCGGGTTCGAGGCCGTCGAGCATGTCGGCAAGGCCCGCGCGCTGTTCGTCGATATGCCGCCAGACGGTGTCGGATTCCACGCACGCCTCCTCCGGTTAGTCAGGTATCCTGACGAATATAGTCAGGTTTCCGTACTAAGGTCAATGGGGTGAGCGACTGGGTCAGCACGGCGACGTTGATGTTCATCGGCCATCGCGCTGCCGAGGCACGCGTCATGGAGGCATTAGTCGCGGCAGGTGCCGACGACATCACGCTCGCGCAGTCCAGGCTCATGCAACGCCTCGACCTGCGGCAGGTGAATTCGAGCGGAATGCGGCTCACCGATCTCGCCGAGCAGGCACGCGTGACCAAGCAGACCGCCGGCGCACTGATCGATCAACTGGAGCGGTCCGGCTATGTGGTGCGCACGACGGACCCCACGGATGCGCGCGCTCGGCTCGTCACATTGAGCGACAAGGGCATGGCGGTGTGCCGGGCCGCGGGCGAGGAGATCGCCAACGTCGAGGACGAGTGGCGACGCTACCTCGGTGAGCGCCGGTTTGAGCAACTTCGCGACGCACTGACGGCGCTGCGCGAGATCACCGACCCCTACCGGTGAGCGGTTTCGGTGCAACTCGTCGCGCTCAGCGCGACCGGCGGCACCGAAATCAACACGCGGTCAGTCGGCGTCCATGGAGCTCGGAGCGGTCTTGGAGACCTGCACCAGGAACTCGTAGTTGTTCTTGGTCTTGCGCAGCTGGCTCATCAACAGGTCGATGGCCTGGTGCGGATCCAGCCCCGACAACACGCGACGCAGCTTGTGCACGATCCCGAACTCGTCCGGCGAAAGCAGCAGCTCGTCCTTGCGGGTGCCGGACGGGTTGACGTCGACGGCCGGGAAGACGCGCCGCTCGGCTATCTTGCGGTCGAGCTTGAGCTCGGCGTTGCCGGTGCCCTTGAACTCCTCGAAGATCACCGTGTCACCGGTCGAGCCGGTCTCCACCATCGCGGTGGCGACGATGGTCAGCGAGCCGCCCTCTTCGATGTTTCGGGCCGCGCCGAGGAACCGCTTGGGCGGATACAGCGCAGTGGAGTCGACACCACCGGACAGGATGCGACCCGAGGCCGGTGACGCGTTGTTGTACGCGCGGCCGAGGCGGGTGATCGAGTCGAGCAGCACGACCACGTCCTTACCCTGCTCGACGAGCCGCTTGGCCCGCTCGATCGCCAATTCGGCGGCCTGGGTGTGATCGGACGGCGGCCGGTCGAACGTCGAGGCGATGACCTCGCCCTTGACCGAGCGCTGCATGTCGGTCACCTCTTCCGGACGCTCGTCGACGAGCACCACCATCAGGTGGCATTCCGGATTGTTGGTGGTGATCGCGTTGGCAATGTCCTGAAGGATCGTCGTCTTACCGGCCTTCGGCGGCGACACGATCAGCGCGCGCTGCCCCTTGCCGATCGGCATGATCAGGTCGATGACGCGGGTGGTCAGCTTCTCGGTGTTGGTCTCCAGGCGCAGCCGCTCGTTCGGGTAAAGCGGCGTGAGCTTGTTGAACTCGGGCCGCTTCTTGGCCTCCTCGACCGGCTTGCCGTTGACGGTGTCCAGGCGCACCAGCGGATTGAACTTCTGCCGCGGATTCTTGTCGCCGCCTTCTCCGTCTCGGGGCACGCGCACGGCGCCGGTCACGGCGTCACCGCGGCGCAGGCCGTTCTTGCGCACCATGTTCATCGAGACGTACACGTCGTTCGGGCCGGCCAGATAACCGGAGGTGCGCACGAACGCGTAGTTGTCGAGAACGTCGAGGATGCCGGCGACGGGTTGAACGACGTCGTCCTCACGCAGTTCGGTGTCGCGGTCACCGCCGCCGTCACCGCCACCGCGCTCACGGCGCCTGCGGTCCCGGAACCGGCGACCGCGACGACCGCCACGGCCTTCGCCGTCGTCGTCGTTGTTGTTGCCGCCTCCGCCACCGCCGCGGTTCTGGCCACCCTGCTGGTCGCCCTGCTGCTGGTCGGCGTCGGACTTGCTATCCGACCTGCTGGACTGGTCGCTCTTGCTGGACTGGTCGTTCTGGCGGTCACCGGTCTTGGCGTCCGCAGCTGCGTTGTCCGGCTGATTACCCGAGGCGTCGGGTGTGCCGGCTCCGCGCGACGCGCCACGACGCTCACGGCGCCGGGGCTGCTGCTCGGCGTCGGCATTCGAACCACGGTCGTCGCCGCTCTCGGTGCCCTGCTCGGCGTTCGGAGCGTTTTTGGCCGGTTCGGCGGTCTTGGCCTCGCTGGTCGCAGGAGCCTCGCCACCGGCGGAAGCCTTTCCGCGGCCGTTCGAATCGCCGCGCCGCTCACGGATGGCGGCGACCAGTTCGCTCTTGCGCATACCGGACGCGCCCTCGACGCCGATTTCCTTGGCCAAAGCGCGCAGTTCGGGCAGCACCATGGTCGACAAGGCGCCGCCGCGGTTGCCGGAAGCGACCTCGGCGGTCGGTGCGGTTTCCGCGGTCGGCGCGGCGTTCGGCGCGTCCGTCGCAGAAGTTGAAGAGTCTGAACTCACGGCGTTTGGCAGCTCACCGTTTTCGCTGCTGCCCCCAGCCGTGATCAGGTCCGTTTCAGTCACGGATGTCCTTTCTTTCCCTCGCAGAACGAGTCGTGCGGGGATTCGGTGCGATCAGTCGATCCACTGAACGCATGGGCCCCACCATTGCCCCTGCAACGGTGATGGCCGGGCCTCGCCGGTATACGGCGAACCGTCAATCCACGAGTAGACCACGGGGAAAATGGGTGGTGTCCTATTGTCGGCGCAGGTAGAGACGCTGCGATTGCCTGACGACAGCGAGAATATCCCGCATCGGGACGGGAAGCAAGAAAGACATGGGTGTCGTGTTGCTCCTGTGATTCCTGTTCCGACCGCTTTCAGCGCCGTGCTGCTGCGCCCGACATCCACTTCGCGCCGTCACCAATGGTCATGGGTTTGACGGTGAACCCGTTCGCGGTGCCGCACTCGAGAGCTTCTGTGGGCAACTCCGGTGACGTGCACAGTGCAAGTACCGAAGGACCCGCTCCTGAGAGCACCGCTGCCACGCCACAACGTCGCAGGACCCCCAGGTATTCCGCGGAAGCAGGCATGGCCGACGCCCGTTGCGGCTGATGCAGGACGTCTTCGGTCGCGGGCAACAGCAGGTCGGGCCGCGTTGTCAACGCGACCATCAGCAGGGCGGCCCTGCTCACGTTGAAGCGCGCGTCGGCATGGCTGACCTTCTCCGGTAGGAGCACGCGTGTCTCGGCGGTCGACGAGCGCTCGTCGGGTATCGCGACGAACAGGCGGATGTCGGGGTGCACCCGGATCGGCGCGGCGTCGAATCGGGGCGCCGACTCCGGTCCTTCCGTCCAGGACACCACGCCGCCGCCCAGCACCGCCGCCGAGGCGTTGTCGGGATGCCCTTCGAACTCCGAGGACAGCTGGACGAGGTCGTGTTCGGAAAGGATCTCCGAAGAAGTTTGCGCGGCAAGGCCGTTGACGACCGCGAGCCCGCTGACCACCGCTGCTGCCGAGGATCCGAGGCCTCTCGAGTGTGGGATGTCGTTGCGGCACCGCACCGTCATGCCGGGAGCGCTGATGTCCAACGCCTCGAGTCCTCGCTGGATGGCCCGCACCACGAGATGGCTCTCATCCAGCGGCACTTGTCCCCGGCCCTCACCTTCGACCTCGACCGTCAGACCGGAATCCGTTGTCTCGACCACGATCTCGTCGTAAAGGCCTAACGCGATGCCCAGGCTGTCGAAACCTGGGCCGAGGTTCGCGCTGGATGCCGCCACCACGGAGGTGGCCCTCAGTCCCGGCGGCAAAAGGTGAGTCACCGGCTATCCCAGCCCCAACTGCTCGACGACGGCCACCGGATCGACAGGCACCGCGACTACCGACGGCATGCCCTTCAACGCGGTGTCCGGATCCTTGAGCCCGTTGCCCGTCACCGTGCACACGACCGTCGAACCCTTGGCCACCCAACCGTCTTCGACCGATTTGAGCAGACCGGCGATGCTGGCCGCCGATGCGGGCTCGACGAACACACCCTCGCTGCTGGCCACCAGGTGGTAGGCCTCGAGGATCTCCTCATCGGTGGCGGCCAGGAATCGACCGTCGGACTGCTGCGCTGCGGCCACGGCGGTGGTCCACGACGCGGGCGAGCCGATTCGGATAGCCGTTGCGATGGTCTCCGGATTCTTGACCGGTTGCCCGTGCACCAGCGGCGCCGCGCCGGCCGCCTGCGTCCCGAGCATGCGGGGAAGACGATCCGAGACCCCGTCGCGGTGGTATTCGGTGTAGCCCTTCCAGTAGGCGGTGATGTTGCCTGCGTTGCCCACCGGCAGCGAGTGCACATCGGGCGCGACACCCAACGCGTCGACGATCTCGAAGGCCGCGGTCTTTTGTCCTTCGATCCGGTAGGGGTTGACGGAGTTGACCAGCGAGATGGTCGGGAAGTCGGCGGTCAGCTTGCGCGCGAGTTCCAGGCAATCGTCGAAGTTGCCGTCGACCTGGATGATCTTCGCACCGTGCATGACGGCCTGGGCCAGCTTGCCCATCGCGATCTTGCCCTGCGGCACCAACACTGCGCAGGTGATCCCCGCCCTGGCCGCATAGGCCGCTGCCGATGCCGATGTGTTGCCCGTCGACGCGCACAGCACCGCCTGCTGGCCGCGCGCCACTGCCTCGGTCACTGCCATGGTCATACCGCGGTCCTTGAACGAACCGGTCGGGTTGAGCCCCTCGACCTTGAGATGCACTGTGCACCCGGTGAGTTCGGACAACCGCTGCGCAGGCAGCAGCGGAGTCCCACCCTCACGCAGGGTGATCGGCGTCCAGCTGTCCTCGACCGGCAGCCGGTCGCGGTACGCGGCGATCAGGCCGGGCCAGGGTTGGTGAACGGTCTGCGCGGAGGCGCTCATTCGGTGGTTCCTTCCATGCGCAGCACGCTGTTGATGCTCTGCACAACATCGAGGTCGGCCAGTGCCGCCACGGTCTCCGACAGTGCCGCGTCCGTGGCCTCATGGGTCACCACCACGATGCGCGCACCGCAGCGCTGGCCGTCCTCGTCGAGCATGCCCTCCTGGCGCACCTCGGCGATGCTGACGTCACGTTCACCGAATTCGGCTGCCACAGCGGACAACACGCCGGCTCGATCAGCGACGTTCATGTTCACGTAGTAACGAGTGGGGATGAAGCCGATGGGCGCGATCGGCAACTTGGCGTATTTCGATTCGCGCGGCCCGCGACCACCCTGTACACGGTTGCGAGCCGCCATCACGAGGTCACCCATCACTGCAGAGGCCGTGGGCGTACCGCCGGCCCCCTGCCCGTAGAACATCAGGCGGCCTGCGGCTTCGGCTTCGACAACCACCGCGTTGAACGCCCCGTTTACGGCGGCCAGTGGATGGTCCAACGGCACTAGCGCGGGGTACACCCGCGCCGAAACCCGCTGCTGACCCTCATCGCCGGTGAGCCGCTCGCAGATGGCCAGAAGTTTGATGGTGCAGCCGAGCGCCTTGGCAGACTCGAAGTCGGCGCTGCTGACCTTGGTGATGCCCTCGCGGTACACGTCGTTGGAGCTGACGCGGGTGTGAAAGGCGATCGAGGCCAAAATCGCCACCTTCGCCGCGGCGTCGTACCCCTCGACATCGGCCGTCGGGTCTGCCTCCGCGTATCCGAGGGCGCTCGCGTCGGCCAGCGCGCTCGTGTAGTCGGCGCCCGTACTGTCCATCTCCGAGAGGATGTAGTTGGTGGTGCCGTTGACGATACCCGCCACCCGGACGACCGAGTCCCCCGCCAACGACTGGGTCAGGGGACGGATGACAGGGATCGCACCGGCGACCGAGGCCTCGAAATACAGGTCAACACGCGCGTTTTCGGCCGCCTGCGCCAACTCCCCGGTCGAGACCGCCATCAGCGCCTTGTTTGCGGTGACCACGGACTTGCCCTGCTCTAGCGCGGTCAGGATCGCTTTGCGCGCGGGTTCTACGGGCCCCATCAACTCGACGACGATGTCGACGTCGTCGCGGGAGACGAGTTCCTCGATGTTGTCGGTGAGCTTGTCGATCGAGATTCCGCGGTCGTCGGCCACTCGACGGACGCCGACGCCGCGCAGCACCAACGGCGCGCCGATGCGTGCGGCCAGGTCGTCGGCGCTCTGCTCGATGATGCGCACAACCTGGCTACCGACGTTCCCAAAGCCGAGAACCGCCACGCCGATGGGCTTTTCGGAATCAGTCATCGTTACCTCACTTCCAGACTCAGCAGATCGTCGGCCGTCTCCCGGCGCAGGATCAGGCGGGCTTGTCCGTCGCGCGCGGCGACCACGGCGGGACGGCCGATCAGGTTGTAACGGCTCGACATGGAATAGCAGTAGGCGCCGGTCGCCGCGACTCCCAGCAGGTCGCCGGGCCGGATATCGTCGGGAACCCAGGTGTCGCGGACGACGATATCGCCGCTCTCACAGTGCTTTCCGACGATACGACCGATTGTGGGCGCGGCATCGGTGGTGCGTGATATCAGCCGTGCGTCGTATTCCGCGCCGTAGAGCGACGTGCGGATGTTGTCGCTCATACCGCCGTCCACGCTGACGTAGCGGCGATGCGCAGTCGGACTCACGGCGACATCCTTGACGGTGCCGACCTCGTAGAGCGTGATGGTCCCGGGACCCGCGATGGCCCGACCCGGCTCGACAACCAACCGTGGAGTGGGTAGCCCGACGGCAGCCGACTCGTCGCGCACGATCGCGGTCAGCTTGGCCGCCAGGTCAGCGATCGGCGGTGGATCGTCCTGGGGCAGATACGAGATGCCGAGGCCGCCGCCCAGGTCGACGATCGACATCTGCGAGGTCTTGTCGACGCCGAACTCGGCAATAACGTCGCGAAGGAACCCGATTACCCGATGGGCGGCGATCTCGAACCCGGCGACGTCGAAGATCTGAGATCCGATATGGCTGTGCAGACCCTTGAGGCGCAGGTGATCGGCCTCGAACACCCGCCGGACGGCATCCATGGCGGCACCCGAAGCCAGGGAGAGCCCGAATTTCTGGTCCTCGTGCGCGGTCGAGATGAACTCGTGCGTGTGCGCCTCGACGCCGACCGTGACGCGGACCAGCACGTCCTGGACCACACCTGCGGCGCCGGCGATCTGGTCGAGTCGGTCGATCTCGATCATCGAGTCGACCACCACATGCTCGATACCGGCCTTGACGGCCGCGGTCAGCTCGGCAACCGATTTGTTGTTGCCGTGCAACGCGATCCGTTCGGCGGGGAAGCCACCGGCCAGCGCGACGGCCATCTCACCTCCGCTGGCCACGTCGAGCGAGAGGCCTTCTTCGGCGATCCAGCGGGAGACCTCGGTGCACATGAACGCCTTGGCGGCGTAGCGGACGTTTTCGCCCCCACCGAATGCCGCGGCGATCTCACGGCAGCGCGACCGGAAGTCGTCCTCGTCCACCACGAATGTCGGCGTGCCGAACTCTGCGGCGATGTCGGTGACCGGCACACCGCCGATCGACACCAGACCGTCGTCATCACGAACGGTGCTGCGGGGCCACACATTCGGCGCCAACAGCAGAAGCTCGGACGGCGACTGTGGGCGCGGCGGTGCACCTCCGTGGTGGATTTCTTCGGCGTGCCGGGGGCCGGCGGGATGGGCGATCACATGCGCTCCGGAGCTGAGACGCCGAGGATTCCAAGGCCGTTCGCGATCACCTGACGGGTGGCTGCGCAGAGCGCCAGGCGCGCACTGTGCAGCTCGTTGGGTGTCTCGTCGCCCTGCGGCAGCACACGGCAGGAGTCATAGAACCGGTGGTAGTCGCCGGCCAGATCCTCGAGGTATCGCGAGATGCGGTGCGGTTCTCGCAGTGCGGCAGCCGTTTTGAGCACGCGCGGGAATTCGCCGATGTTGCGGATCAGCGTGCCTTCCTTGTCGTGGTTGAGCAGTTGCAGGTTCTCGGTGCTGGGTACGACACCCAGTTCGGCGGCGTTGCGGGCCAGCGCCGACAACCGCGCGTGCGCGTATTGCACGTAGTAGACCGGGTTTTCGTTGGACGCCGACGACCACAGCTCGAGGTCGATGTCGATCGGGCTGTCGACCGAGGACCGGATCAGCGAGTAGCGGGCCGCGTCGACGCCGATCGCCTCGACCAGGTCGTCGAGCGTGATCACCGTGCCGGCCCGCTTGCTCATCCGGACCGGCTGGCCCTCGCGCACCAGGTTGACCATCTGACCGATGAGCACCTCGACCGTGGCCGGGTCCTCGCCGAGCGCGGCCGCCACCGCCTTGAGCCGGGCGATGTAACCGTGGTGATCGGCGCCGAGCATGTAGATGCACAGGTCGAATCCGCGCTCGCGCTTGTCCAGGTAGTAGGCGATGTCGGCGGCGATGTAGGCAGCCGCACCGTCGCTCTTGATGACGACGCGGTCCTTGTCGTCGCCGTAGTCGGTGGTGCGCAACCAGGTTGCGCCGTCCTTCTCGTAGATGCTGCCCGCCTCGCGCAGGCGCGCGATGGCCTGCTCGACCCGTCCGGACGTGTGCATCGAATCTTCGTGGGTGTAGACGTCGAAGTCGGTGCCGAAGTCGTGCAACGACTGCTTGATGTGGGCGAACATCAAATCCACGCCGATGGCGCGGAAGGTCTCGCGCATCTCGTCTTCGGGCAGGCCCAGCGCGTCGGGCTCCTTGGCGAGCACCTGCGCGGCGATGTCCTTGATGTAGGCGCCCGCATAGCCGCCCTCGGGTGTCGGTTCGCCCTTCGCCGCGGCGATCAAGGAGCTGGTGAACCGGTTGATCTGGGCACCGTGGTCATTGAAGTAGTACTCGCGGGTGACCGCGGCGCCCTGGGTCGACAGCAGCCGGCCGAGAGCGTCGCCGACGGCCGCCCAGCGGGTGCCGCCGATGTGGATCGGCCCGGTGGGGTTGGCGGAAACGAACTCGAGGTTGATGTTGCGTCCTGCGAGTGTCTCGGAGTGACCGTAGGCGGCGCCGGCCGTCAGGACGTCGGTGACGATGACGTTCTGCGCCGACGCCTCCAGGCGCAGGTTCAAGAAGCCGGGGCCGGCGACGTCCGCAGCGGAAATCCCGGCGTTGTCGGCCAGGGCCTCGGCCAGCCAGCCGGCCAGTTCCCGCGGGTTGGCGCCGACTTTTTTGCCCAGTTGAAGGGCGAGGTTGGTGGCATAGTCGCCGTGCTCGGGATTGCGCGGGCGTTCGACGGTGACGGTCTCCGGCAGCGCTGACGCGTCGAGCCCATGCTGGGCCAGCACCGCGGCAGCGGTGGACTTGAGCAGGTCGGCCAGGTCGGCGGGGGTCACGGGGGTCCATCCTATGGTCTCGGGTGGTCAGGCCCCGAATCCGTTTCCGATGAGCTGAATGCGTTAGGCTGTGCAGGCCCATCGGCGCTGTTTCTCACGCGCCCCCGTAGCTCAGGGGATAGAGCGTCTGCCTCCGGAGCAGAAGGCCGCAGGTTCGAATCCTGTCGGGGGCACCACTAAAATACCTGGTGAGAGGGCATTTTCACCTCTTTCATCGACGAAGTTTGCAACATGTTTGCGCTACCGGTCGGCAACCGCGACCGTTTCGGCGCAACTCCTTGCATCGGGTATGACACGGGTGGCATTATCGGCCTCGCCTCATCGTTTCCCGGATGAGAGTCACCGAGGCCCAGAACAGGGTGCGACTGTCGGCCCCTCCCCAGCAGGGAGGGCACCGCGACCGACAGGAACCGCACCCGTGTCCAGGCCATCGACGGCATCCAGCCCGTCCACACCTCGCCGCAAGAATCTGACCAGCGCTGAAGCCGCCGACTACTTGAATGTGTCGATGCGGACGCTTCGCAATTGGCTAGAGCAGGGAATCATCACCGGCCACCGACTCGGGCCGCACCTTCTGAGATTCGACGCTGACGAACTCGACGCCGCCCGTAACCACCTCTGAATAACGACGATGCCCCGGCCCGCTGGCCGAGGCACGTCAACTGACCCTGTGGAAGATCACCGATGAATATACCCGCCGACCCGCACCCGCACCCGCCAGCATCGTGGGCCGAACGACGCTTCGAAGCAGCGCGCCGGATGGAGCCGTTGCCGCACTCCATGCTCGCCGACCCCGACAACGTTAAGCCCCCGATGTACATGTTCCTGCGGGCTGGCACCACCGAACAGCTCTTCCGATCCGCTTTCACCCGTGGCGCACTCGACGGTCTACGGGAGGCATACCGGGAGTGCTGTCCTGAGTGCCGCTCGATCATCACCGGTATCGCTAGCTGTTACCAAGCCCAGGCGGCAGCATGACCGACCGGATAGGCCGCGCATTAGCGATTGCCGAACGACTCAACGCCGAGTTTCGGGACGAGCGAAACGGCCACGAGCAGGCGATCCCGCCTCCTGGCGCTGGCCCTAACGATTCGCGGCACGCGAGCAATGACGACGCCCGCGATGTGTGGCCGGTGCTCGATGACACCGCCCTATACGGAAACGCAGGTGCGATAGTCGATCTCCTTGCCCCGCACACCGAAGCGGACAAGCCCGCGTTGCCGGTACATCTTCTCGCCAGCTTCGGTGCGGCAGCTGGTCACAGCCCGCACATTCTGGTCGGCGGCAAGTGGCATCCTCCGCTGTTGCACGGGCTGGTCGTGGGCCGCACGTCGGACGGCGCGAAGGGCACGGCCTGGGACATCGTCCGCGCAGTTCTCCTGAGGGCGTTACCGGACTTCGCCGACAACATCATGTCCGGACTGACCTCCGGTGAAGGTGTCATCGAACTTGTCCGCGACGCCAGCGGTGACGACCCCGAGGCCAAGGACTTCGACCCCGGCGTAAGCGACAAGCGGCTGCTGATCATCGAAGAGGAATACCGCTCGGTGCTCAGCCGATCCCACGTCGAAGGCTCCCGCCTCGCAACGGTGTTGCGTGATGCGTGGGACGGGAACACGCTCGCCAGCCTTGCCCGCAAGCGGAACAAGATGGTTGCGACCGACCCGCACATCACCTTGATCGGCCACATCACCCCCGGCGAATTACGGGATTCACTTCGAGACTCGGACCTCTCCGGTGGCAGCATCAACCGGCTGGTGGTGGTGCTGTCTCGCCGGTCCCAACTTCATCCACGGCTAGGCAACGTACCCGACGACGAGATGGCGACAGCCGCAGCGATCCTCGCTGCCGCTCACACCTTCGCCGACAAGGTGGGCACCCTCAGTTTCACCGAACGCTTCTGGCGGCGTTGGGATCACGTCTACCCCGAACTTCGGGCCAGCCGACCCGACACCTGGGCATCGAAGTCCGTCGCCCGAGGCCCAGCGCAAGTCCTCCGCATCTCCATGCTGCACGCACTCTTCAACGAGACGGATGTCATCGACGCCGACCACCTCGATGCCGCGATGGCACTGTGGCGGTACGCCGAGGCGCGTGTGCTGTGGATATTCGACCAACCAGCCAGCGAGGACACCGGGCCTGCCGCGCTGGAACAGTTCATCCTCGAAGCTGGCAAACGCGGATGCTCACGGACGGACATCAGCGTCAAGCACTTTCACCGGAACAAGACCTCCGCTCAGATCGACGCTGAACTACAACCCTTGCTCGATGCTGGCCGGGTAGCCGAACGCCGGATCGACACGTCGGGAAGGGCACGTACCACCTACGTCCACGCTTCCCTCAACGAAAGAAACGAAAATACGAAAAATGCTGGTAACAGCCATGTTTAGCGTTCGTTCGTCGTACGAACTCAACGAATTAAGGGTGCCCTTTTTTCGTCTTAGTTCGTACCACGTTCGTACCCGAAAATGGGCGCTGACCAGGATCTTTCGTTTAGTTCGTTTAATTCCCGAAGTGACAACAAAATTCCGGTGCACTACACCAAAAGGAGGAACACCTGCATGACCACCCCTGAGCTTGATCCAAACCCGACTCCCGGTGACCGAATGCGCGCAGGTATGGCCGTCCGGGCATGGGTGCAAGACGACCACCGAATGATCGGCTACCTCAGTGCGCAAGCCACCGAAGAACATCGGGGCTATCACTTGCTCGCGGCACTGTGCGCCCAGATAGCCGACATGCTCAAGTTGCGCGGCAATGATGAGGCGATGGAACGGCTGGACCGGGCTATCGCCCGCTATGCCGAAGATGAGCGGAGACGATTGGAGGGCAACGCTTGACCAACAATGGCGTAACCATCTCTTCACCAGCCGAACTCACGGACTTGCACACCATCCTGTTCGGAGACATGTTCACCGCCCTGGTCGTGCTGCTGGCGACCGTGGACAAGCGGGTGCGGTGGCTGGCCGACCACCTTGTCGCCGACCCCGACACCGACCCGACCCGCGTGCTGTGGTTCACGGCCAACTACGGCGCACGCACCTTCCCCGCTCGCATCATCAGCACCGAAGCCGCCAGGTTGACGATCCTCGGCCAGCTTGACGAACTGCACCTATCCGCAACTCAGTTCACCCATTGGAGGACACCATGACCCGCCGCAGGACCGACCCCACGACCGACGCTCAGACACCCGAAACCACCGCCCCAGAGCCACGCACAGCCACCGAATCGGTTGGCGCGGAAGAGGACACCCGACAAGACGTTTCCGAGGCTGAGGACGCCGCCACCGAACAGCCGGCTGCTGATGAGTTGGAGCCGCGTTCGCTTCCCTGGTGGAAGAACCGTGCTCGCACCGCTGAATGGTTGCTGGCCGAAGCCAACGCGCAACGCGACCAACTACAGGCACGTTTGGACACGGTGCAGCAACGCGAAGTTGAGTCGCTGGTGACCGGCACGCTCCACGATCCGAGCGACTTGTTCCGGTTCGGTCCTCCGCTGGCCGAGCTGCTCGATTCGGAGGGGAACGTGGACCCCGAGAAGGTGAACACCGCACTCGCCGCCGTCGTGGCCGAACACCCACACCTCAGCACCCGGCACGGCATCAGCCCCGCCGCACCCGCCAGCATGGTGACGAGTCGCGGCGTGCCCGACCCCACCCAAACGAACACACCAACCTTCAAAGACCTGCTTTCGGGGGCCGTGCGAAACCGGTAAGCTCACCGACAACGGTTGCCTGGCAAGGTAACTCGGCACTTAGCCCGGTTGGGCTGACGTGGGTAGCCGGTCGGCACTCGCGGTAATTGCACAACGACGCTGACTGTCCCCCATGCGGGACGGTCACGCCGTTGTCTTACCGAAGAGGCACGACATGGCATTCCTTAGTGACGCTGCATCAGGCATTCTCACCCCCGAGGAGGTCGGCGAACTCATCGTCCGCCCAATCCAAGACGAATCCGTGGCTATGCGGCCCGAAGTCGCCACCGTCGTCAACACGGCCAGCCCGACATTTCGAATCCCGGTCGTGGACGAGGACGCTGCCGCCGCCTGGGTGCCCGAAGGCAACGACATCGACCTCACCGACCCCACCGTCACCGAAGAGGTCGTCACTCCGCTGAAAGTAGCTGCGCTGGTGAAGGTGTCGAGTGAACTCGCTGAGGACAGCTCACCGGAGGCAACCGAGGTCGTCCGGGCGTCCCTCGCCCGAAGCGTGGCACGCAAGATCGACGCCGCATTCTTCGGCAACACCGTCACCAACGGCCCGTCTGGGTTGCTGTCCCTGAACGACACCCAAACCGTCAGCGCGGGTTCAACACTCACGAATCTGGACTGGGCTATCGCCGCGAAGACTGCTCTCCGCAAGGTAGGTTCCACCGCCACCTCGTTCGTCGCCAACGCGGACACCGTCGCCAGCATCGAATCCCTCAAGACCGAAGCCAACTCGAACCAACCGCTGTTGGCTTCGACCGTTGGCGACGCCACCCGCGCACCGGGCGAAACCGTGTTGGGTGTGCCGTTGGTCGCTGTCGCGGACGGCACGTCGGTCGCTGACGGGCTGATCTGGGCACTCGACAAGGCCAAGGTGTTCGTCGTGCTGCGCCGAGACGTGACCCTCGACGTGTCAAGCGACTACTTCTTTAATAGCGACTCCCTTGCCGTCAGGGTTACCTGCCGGGTGGGCTTCGGCTTCCCGCACCACCAAGCCATTGCGAGGATCGGGATCGGCGGGAGTTAGATTCGGTCGTGGGCCGGTGTTACTCCTTCAGCCATGAGGCACCGACCCACTCATCCCCTGCCCAAAGCCCGCCGCGCCTCCTTCATTCCTCCCACGGCGGTCCTGAAAGGGGATCAACAGCCGCCCCGGCGCGTCGGTTCAGAATTCAGCCGATTCGCCGGGGCGACTGATCCTTTGATGCAAAGTCGACAAGGTTGACAGTCATCCTCGTATCGTTAGCTGCATGAGGGGATGGATAGTCACGGGGGCCACACTGATCGGCGTCCTTTGCGGGTGTTACACGGACAACAGCGGATCGTCATCGTTCACCCCCGGTGAAGTGATCGCAACCAGCGGAGTCCCCTCGGTGTCCGCATCCCCACCGCCGCAACAGAATGCTGTCATCGGTGCAACAATCCGGGCCACAACGGAAGTAACGACGATAGACGCGAGTGGCAACCCCTCCTTCGCTCCCGGCACAGCCGCCTACACTGTCGCGAACTTGCAACCAATCGCCCAGACGAATAGCTACACCGAAGTCACCGGAACCCTCTACTCGGTTGATGTGACGGTCCAGACCATCTCCGGAGTGGTCACCGTGCATCCGTGGAGTTTCGCCTTGCGCACTAGCGACGGCACGAACTTGACGCCCGACCTGAACGCGGTCAGCAACGGGCTACCCGCCACCGACCTGCCGCAAGGCCAGAAAGTGTCCGGTCCTATCGCCGTTGACGTACCACCAGGAAAGTCGATTACGGAAATCGTCCTGACAGATGGATACGGCGGCAGGCAGCTCGGTCGATGGACTGTCGCGTGACCCTGGCCCTTGAGCGTCCGGGTGCCCCGCATAGACGACGACAGCCAAGAACAGAGGGCGACTCCATTCCGGAGTGGATTATCTCACGCCAATTACTAGGTCTCGTGCGGCCTTATCATGCCAACCCTGCATCCGACCAGAGCTATCAAACAGTGGCGATAAGTACACCAGCAAAGCTCCTACGAGGAGAATGAGAGCTCCTACGAACGGGATAACTTGCCGTACAAATGCCGGACCAATGCCGATCACTGCGCCCGTATACTGGTCGACCACTTTTATGCCCACCGCCATTTTCCCGACCGTCGCGCCTCGGAAGGCGATAAATAGCCATTCGTACAACAATATGAAGGCCAGCGCCAGGATGCCCGTTAAGACGAAAATGACGTTCCCAATACCTGAAGATATCTGATAAAAGGCGCCAGCGATCGCCCGAAGGACGACGAGAATCACAACTACAAAAACAAAGTCGATCGAACGAGCGGCCAGACGCCGCCCAATTGAGGCTAGCGGCACCTCCCCCAATCCCCCGATCCGAACAAGGCCGGAAGGGGCTTCGGGCGTGTAACCCCCCTGTGGAGCACGCGGTTGGACTTGCTTGGTGACGGTCGGATTCTTGGCGGCGATTGGAGTCTTGACGGCGGTTGAGGTCTCGACGTTGGAAGCTCGGATGACCTTAAGTTGGTCAGTAGTAAAGCGGTAGCTATGTAACCCCATCGGTCTGAATGCGACCCAGATGTCGACTCCACGAACTTGCTCGACCAAACCGGTTTTTCCGTGGCGCTTGTCGCCTGGCTTCACCACTTGAACTGTGTCACCTATCGTAGGACGACGTTGGGCCTTACCACTCGGGCGATTTTCTATGGTTGGCTGTGTTGGCTTGGTCAATGCGGCTCCGCATTGCCCGCAATAGAGCTGGTCGTCAGGATTCTGATGGCCTTTTGCGCATTTCACCATTGAATTCACCCCTGACATCTCTATAGGTTGTGTTAACCCGCTTCGGACACAGTCGCCCGTAACCACCCCATGCACCGGACGTTAGCAGCCCGGCGCGCCTGCGACCAGATAGAGCAATGCCATGCACGCGCTTCCACGCAAACCCCCAACTAGGCACCCGGGGTGTCCCACTCCCCCGCCGTCTTCCGAAACTCCCACGGCACGGACTGAAGATTCCGCTGGGCGCACGCATATGATGTTGAATTAGACTGTGCCGCAGCCGGTTACGATGGGTGTCATGGTGAAGCGAACACGCGAGGCACAACGTTTGCTTGATGCGTTGGATGCTGAGTTGGCTCGGTCGTCGGAGCGTGCGGGTACGTCGTTGTCGTGGTCGGCGGCTGAGCGTGAGCACCTGGCGATGATCGGGGAGTGCATCGACCGCAAGGTGCATCTTCGGGGCCGGTACGAGAATTGCGACCCGACCGACCACAAGAATCTGTGCCGCTTGTCCACGGAGATAAGGCTGCTCGACAGCACCGTCTCGCGGCTCCTCAAGAACGTCGCCACCGATCTACCGCAACCGATGAGTCCACGGTCGGCGAAAGCACAGAGGGCCGCACTCGCACGCTGGGCGAGGGACAAAGGTGCCGTTAGCTGAACACACCGGGCCGGTCGGGCTGCGCATCCCTGGTCTGTACCGGCGCATCAAGACCTACGAGCTGGCGGTGTCCCTTCGACCCGACCCGCGCCTGGTGATCGGTGACGTGTCCGCTGAGGAACGCGCCGCGCTGGCGTCCCAGGCGTACGCACCCACCGCGCTGAATCAAGTCGAGTCGCTGAGGCACAACCTGCCGGTGACGGTGCCGCGCTGGTACATCGGCGGGCGCTCCTACCCCGAAGTCAACGGCTGGCACCCGTACGACAACCGCCGCGTTGATTTGTTCATTGTGTTCCCGAACGATGACATCAGCCCGCGCTGACGTACGAGGTGAAACAATCACCTCCATGACTGACCCCTGCGCTGATGCCGAACGAGCAATGGAGCAAGCACTACGCCTTATCGCTCAACTCATGCCCAGCACGACCGAAGTCGACATGGGGACCGTCACCGACAACGGTCGCGGATTCGACATCACCGACTTCCGCGCCGACCTACCCGAAGGCTTCATCGTCAACGCCCCACACCTGACCATCCGCACGCGATGATTCGCTAGCGGCCTCGCCTGGGCCGCGCCACGTCCGCGAACGCCGCCCTAATCACGACCCTCTGGTGATCGCTGAGGGGTGGTGCGTCGGCGACCGCCCGCTTGATGTAGTCCCGTTCTTCATCGGTCAGCTCGTCGTATCGGCTCACGTCTCCTCCTGCGTGGCCGCGCCCTCCGCGAGCTTCGATAGTGCCTCGGCAATCTCGGTGTCGCGTTCATCGACCGCCGCCTGATACAGCATCGCCGCCTTGGCGGTCTTGTGCCCGAGACGCCGTTGCGTCTCGGCGGGTGTGGCACCGGCCCGCGCCGCCATCGTGCCGCCGAAGTGCCTCAGCATGTGCATCGTGACGCCCGTGCGCCCGATGGCGTCCAGCGCGGGCCGATAGTAGGAATCGGCGAAGACCTTGTCGTTGAGGTGGCATCCGCCGCGAATGGGTGTGAACAGCAACGCCTCTGGTCGGTCGTCGGTATGGATGTCGAGGTGGTGTTTGAGCGCCGCTCGGATGTGCGGGGGCACCGCGACGGTGCGCACGTTGCTTGCCTTGGTGGTGTCCACTCGGCACCCGCCTTTGTGGGTAACGGCCCGCTCGACGGTGATGGACAAACACCCTGCGCTCACGTCGCGGCGACGAAGCTCGGTGACCTCCCCCCACCGCAATCCGCACCACGCCGTCAGCAACAACAGCGCCTTGTACCGCTCGGGCATCTTGTCGCTGTCGGCCAGCGCCGCCACCTCCGCCACCGACAGAATGACCGGCTGACGCTTCCGCGTGGCGTTCGACGCACCCTTGATTTGGCACGGATTGGTGCTCAGCACGCCGTCGCTGACCGCCGTCTCAAGAATCGAGTGCAACAGCCCGTAGACGCGGGCGTTGCGGGTGGGCTTGTCGGCGTCGAGCGACGCATACCAGCCGCGCACCCGCTCGGCTGTCATGTGGCGAACCTGGACGCTGCCCAGCACCGGCTTGATGTGCAACGCGAACTGTGACTCATACAGGCCACGGGTGCCCGGTTTGACCTTGCGTTCCGCTATCCACCGCTTGCCGAACTCCGCGACGGTCTCCCCCTTCGTCCACCGCTCCACCTCCCGCTCAGCCGGTGGCCGCCAGTCGCCGCCGTCGAGTAACCGGCGTTCCTCGCTGAGCCACCGCTCAGCACTGAGCCGGTCGGCGAAGGTGTGCGGTGCCTTGTGCCTCCGGTTGTCGCGCCCGATGTAGGAGGCTTGCCAGCGCCCCCGTCCTGGTGCGCGCCGCGAGGGAAGACGCCGGAGCGCACCCCACCCTCGCCGCTGTCGTCTCGCCATCTGACCCTTCCCGACTTTGCAATATCTTTGCAATATAGGTTGCGATTCGATGCTACCGCGTGCACTCGGTTGCATGGCCGGAACGGTGGATATGCCCACGTCAGAGGGTGTTTCAGGTGGCCAACGGCCTAGTGGCCCAACCACTTCCGTCAGTTTCGAATCCTGCCGGGGGCACCACTGCCCGAACAACGATTGGTCCGCTACCCTTACTCGCAGGCCAATTCCAGTCCTTCGAGGCGGCGCACGAGGAGGCTCGGTAGCCACCGCCCAATCTCAGCTACTTCGATCTTCGACGTCCGGTCAAGGAGTTGACCAAGCACGATGCGGGCCTCCAATCGAGCGAGCGCCGCCCCGACGCAGAAGTGCGCACCCTTGCCGAATGTGATGTGGTTCTTGCCGGCCGGCCGGTCGAGTCGGAATTCGTCGGGATCATCGAAGTGCGAAGGATCGCGGTTGGCCGCTCCCCATAACAGTAGAAGGCGCGAATGCGCAGGAAGTTCGACACCACACAGTGTGGTGTCGGTGACGACGTGACGATAGTGGCCCCGAAACGGCGGCTCGTATCTCAATACTTCTTCTAGGAACGCGCCCAGCAACTCCGGGTGAGCACGAATTTGCTCTTGGATATCAGGACGAGTCGCCAAAACCCAAGCCGCGGAACCGATTAACGATGCCGTGGATTCGCCTCCCGCGCTGAACAAGATGATCATCATCGCCTGCGCGGTCAGCTCTTCCAGCTCACCCGATGTACACGCGATGGCCAGGTCGCCGAGCAAGTTGTCTTGCGGGTCGGCGGCAGCATGCCGAAACTGATCGGTGATGTAGGCCGCGAGTTCCATCACGGCGATGCCAGCAGCGGCGAGTTGATTTTGGCTGACAAGCCCTTCCACCACCTGCGTCGCTGAATAGCCCCATCGCACGAGGTTGTCGACGTCGGCGTCCGGGACACCGATGATGCGACCCACGACCATCATGGGCAGTCGATTCGCCATGGCGCTCATCCATTCGATGCGCCCATTTCGCACGTTGGCATTCCAGAGCTGCTCGGCTGTTTCAGCGATGAACGGCTCGAAGGCACGGATACGTTTGGCCGCCAACTGCGGCAGCAACGCTTTCCTGTGCACCGCATGCGCGGGCTCGTCGGCGGTGGCCAACACATGGCTCTTTCCGCCCAATCCCTCCATCTCGAAGGTGCCGACCTCGCCACCGGGCTGATACGTCATCGTCGCGGTCAAATTCGACGAGAAGTCTTCGGGTCGAGCGATCGCGTCGTTGACCGCATCCCAACTGCACACCGCGTAGAACCCAGAATCGCCGATCTGATGCACGGGCGCCGTGGACAACATCCGCCGGTAGAGAGGGTAGGGGTCCTGTACGCAATCATCGTCGAACAACTCGATGCCAAGCCGCGTCATGTCTTCACGTTGATCGCAGTCGTCTGCCCACGTCAATCGTCTGCGCACAAGATGAGACCCGTGCTCGGCCCCCCGCGAGGCATCCGTCGCAAGCTGCACTCGCTACCTGCAACGACGTGAGAATCAGCGCCGATTTTGTCTCAGCCTTGAGACGATTAGTATCCTCGATTCGAGGAGGTCACTGTGGTCCGAGACGATTGGCTCCTTGGAGGCGAGCGCCGTACGGCAGCAGCAGACCGTATCTATGCCGCGGCGACCGACCTCGTCTTGCGGGACGGCCTAGACGGCTTCGACATTGATGCCTTGGCCGCCCGAGTGCACTGTTCGCGGGCGACCATCTACCGCTACGCCGGAGGCAAAGCCCAGATCCGCGACGCCGTGCTACTTCGCCTGGCGGCCCAGATCGTCGACTCGGTGCGACGCGCCGTGAACAACTTGAGTGGCGCGGAACGAGTGGTGACGGCGATAACAGTCGCACTCGAACACGTGCGATCAGATCCGATGCGCCAGATGATGATTGGGTTGAGCGCCGGCCGCGATCTGACAGAACTCCCTTCTTCGCCGGTGCTGGGCCGTCTAGCCGCAGACCTCGCCGGCATAACGGACGACGACCCTCAGGCAGCCCAATGGATCGTCCGCGTCGTCATGTCGCTGGCGGTCTGGCCGATCGGCGACACCGAGGTCGAACGCCAGATGGTGGAGCGCTTCGTCGCACCAGCTTTCAACTGACGAGTCCCGTCGGCACAGTGAGCGACTCCCACCACGAACCCAACGGCGACGCCTCGATGGCTCTGTGCCGCATTCGGCGCACCCTGAACCGTCGAGCGAAGCCCACCCGTCGTGTTCTGGACCGTCGAGCGCAGATCACCCGGTGCGTTCGCGCCACCCGGACCACCGGAAGTGCGCCCGTTCCCGATCGTCGTCGGCCCACCCGGGTTCCCATGCCGGTGATGACGTTGAGCCGCGGACGTGTTTCGTTCAACGCGACCATCTGCTGCGCCAGCCCTTTGGCCGCGAGGCCGTAATCATCGGCCGAACGGTTCAGATCGGCAGGCTCGTACGGGTTTCCTTCTCGGCGAACTCCCAGAGCCTTCTGGCGTCGTCGTAATCGCATGCGACGGCACCCCGGCCGCTCAACGTCGGCGCACCCTTCAAGCCGTACCTGCTGTCGATGCCGACATAGCTGCCGGGAGGAATCGGCTCGGTGATGCAGTACAGCGTCGGGGCCGCGCCCGCGTCGAGATCGTTGGCGAGCACCCGCGCCGCCACCTTCACCGCGGCGTGAAACGCGGCCATCGCGGGCTTTTCCGAGACGTTGGACAGATTCGACGCCACCCAGCCGGGGTGTGTCAGGAAGCTGGCGATCGGCGAGCCTGCCTCGCGCAGCCGGCGATCGAGTTCGAGTCCCCACAGCATCACGGCCAGCTTCGAGCGGGCGTACGCAGGGAACGCCGACCATTTGCTGGAGCGCAGATGCGGGTCGGCGAGGTTGATGCTTGCCGACTTGTGGGCATCGGAGCCCACGTTGATGATCTTCGACCGCACCCGCCCGAAGAGCACGTTGGTCAACGCGAACGGTCCCAGGAAGTTGGTGCCGAGGGTGGTTTCGAACCCGTCCACGGTTACGCCGCGGTGCTGCGCGACGAGGCCCGCGTTGTTGATGAGGATGTCGACGTCGCCGTCGAGCAGGTCGGGGAAGGCGCGCACCGACGACTGGTCGGCCAGGTCGAGTTTGACCACCGTCGTGTCGCCGCCCATTTCGGCGGCCCGTTGGGCACCCAACTCGAGGTTGCGCACCGCGAGGATCACATGTGCGCCCGCGCCGACCAGCGCCCGCGCCGTCGCCAGGCCGACGCCGTTGGTGGCCCCCGTGACGATGATCCGGTTTCCGCTCAGATTGCCGAGCCGGCTCGGCGACCAATTCGTAGCCACCGCATGAGGTTAGCGACGGCCCCTGCGCGCGTGATCGTTGACACGACACATCGGTGCTGGTTGTCTACTCGCCGATGAGCGACTCCGCCCGCGAGATCGAGAATCTCGTCTACACCTATGCCGAGCGGATCGACGCCGGCGATTTCGACGGTGTCGGCGCACTGTTCACGCACGGCCGGATCCACGGCGTCGAGAACGGGCCGCCGGAAACGGTTTTCGAGGGCGCAACCCGGGTGCGGCAGATGTTCGAGATGGCCGTGCGCCTCTACGACGACGGCACTCCCAAGACCAAACACCTCACTACCAACGTGACGGTGCACGTCGACGAAGACGCCGGGACGGGCCACGGCAGCGCCTACTACTGCGTCACGCAGTCCACACCCGAACTACCCCTGCAGGTCATCGTGACCGGCCGTTACCGCGACACCTTTCACCGCGTCAACGGCACCTGGTGGTTCGACAGTCGCACCATGTTCATCGACCAGGTCGGCGACACCAGCCACCACCTGAAGTTCTAGGCGGGGACGCCCCGGGCTACCTCCACCACTTCCAGGGCTTGTCCCAGTGTCCTGGCGGCGGCACGCCGGGGAGGTGGGCGATATGCCCCGGTGGCACCTTCGGGACATGGACATGCACTACCGGCGGTCCCGGAATGTGGACATGGCCAGGTCCTGGCGGATCCCAGCGCCAGTCGTCGGCGGCGGCCTGGCTCGCACCGAGGCCGGCAGAGGCGACTCCCAGCGCACCGGCCAACACGGCTCCGGCCGCAAACCTCTTCAATCCTGTCATCGTCATCGTGATTTCCTTTCGGCGATCTGCCCCCGCCGCTGCTATGGACGCTCGGTATTGCTGTCCAACGCGACGCGACCCTCACGACTTCCCCGACGGCTCCATCCTGCCACTGCGGTGGGTACGACCGCCAACCGCCCTACGGCGCGAATTCGTTGACGACCTCGGCAATTTTGCGCACCTGGTCGACGTCCGAACTCGTTGGGATCAGATGAATTTCGTCGGTGCCGATGTCCTCGAACCGGCGCAAGACGTCGAGCAATTCCCGTTCGGTGCCCGCCCAACCGGTCATGGGCGCCATCGCATCGACCACGTCGGCGGGAATCCAGTTCATATAGCGCCGCAGATGCCGATGCACCTGCTCGCGCGGTTGGTCGCCCTCACCGATCGCGAACCAGAACGACGTCGCCAGGTGCGGTGCAGGCTTGCCGGCCTCGGCCCAGGCGCCGCGCGCGACGTCGAACAGTTCGTTCTGCCGGTCGACGTCCAGATCGAGCGTTGTGCCAGCCAGCCCGTCGGCCCACTGCGCGGCGCTGCGCACGGTCTTCGGCCCGATCGTGCCGACCAACAGTCTCGGACCGCCGGACTGCACCGGCGCCGGGCCGACCGGCAGGACGGATTCGGTGACCTTCTCCCCCGCCCAGACCCTGCGCATCACCGCGACGCGATCGGCCATGCCCCGCATGGTCTGGCCGGCCGGGTCCGCGCCGACCGCACGGTAATCCTCTTCCCTACCGCCGACGCCGAGACCGACCGTCAACCGCCCGCCGCACAGCAGGTCGCCGGTGGCCAGCGCCTTGGCCAGCATCACGGGGTCGTGCAGCTGAGGGACCACCACGGTGGTCACCAGGCGGACCCGATCTGTCCACGCGGCGACCGCGCCGAGCAGCGTCAGCGAGTGCGGGTTGTCGAACGCGATGCGCTCGCCCCAGCACAGCGACGAGAAGGGTCCGCCGTCGATTACCCGAGCCCACGTCTGAAGCGTCTCGGCATCAAGGTCTGCTTCCATGACAGGCAGCGTCATCCCGATTTGCACGACGGCGATTCTGGCACGGCTGGCAGCATGGGGGCATGGCGATCACCACCACGTCCGTCGCGCACATCCGGCTGACCGTCACCGACATCGAGCGGTCGCGCGAGTTCTACGAAGCCGTGTTCGGCTGGAGCGTGTACATCGAGCTTCCGGAGGGCGCCGACGTGGCAACCCGCCAGGCGCTCAGCTTCCTGTACGGCGGCGTCATCTACGACCTCGGTGGTGTGCTGGTGGGCCTGCGACCGGCGGCGGTGGGCACCGACACGTTCGACGAGAACCGCCCGGGCCTCGACCACGTCGCGTTCCGGTTGACCAACAAGAGCGAACTCGACTCCGCGGAAAGCCATCTCGACGCTCTCGGCATCGCGCACGAACCGATCAAGGACATCGGTCCGATGTACATCCTGGAGTTCCGCGACCCCGACAACATCGCGCTGGAGTTGACCGCCCCGAAGTGACCGGTCAGGCGAGTCCGCGCATGATGTCGGCCACCGAACCCGGCCTTGCCTCGCCGAAACCGGTGCCCGCCCACACGTTCACCCCGTGGGGATCGCCCGCCCGCACGGCCGCGGCCCGCATCGGGCTGGTCAGGTAGTGCACCTCGGGGTATCCCAACGGCGCCTCGTCTTCGTGGTCGTCGACGAAGCGGTTGCGCAGGCCGCGTGCGTAACGACCCGAGAACGCCTTCGTGACCACGGTTTCGGTGAATCGGCGATCCTGCAACGCCGCACGGTGCACGGGGCTGCTGCCCGCTTCGTCGGCGAGCAGAAACGCGGTGCCGAGTTGCGCGGCCACCGCGCCCGCGCGCCGCACCCGCGCGACGTCCCGGGCGGTCATCAGACCGCCCGCCGCGACGACGGGCACGTCGACGTTGGCGATCACCGAAGCCAGCAGTTCGTCCAGCGGGACCTCTGACGGCCGCGCCGTCGGGTCGAACGTGCCGCGATGACCTCCGGCACCGGGGCCCTGCACGGCGACCGCATCGATGCCGCGGGCCACCGCCTGCTGCGCTTCGGCGAGCGTGGTCACGGTGCCGACCGTGGTGATGCCGGCCGCGCGCAACCGCTGTATCTCCTCGGCGCTGGGCAGACCGAAGGTGAACGACGCCACCGCGGGCTTGAGGTCGGCCAAGACGTCGATCTTGGCCGCCCAGGCGTCGTCGTCGAACCGGGGCTCACCGAGCGTGGCGCCGTAGCGTTCGGCGTCGCGGGTCAGCGCCTGCGCATAGCGGGCGATCATCTCGGGATCGGCGGCGCTGGGCTGCGATGCGAACAGATTGGCACCCACCGGGCCGGTCGTCAGCCGCTGTGTCGCACTGAGACGTTCGCCGAATACCTCAGCCGTTAGGTAACCGGCGGCGACGAAGCCCAAGCCGCCCGCATTGGTTCCCGCGGCGGCGAGTTGCGGAGTGGAAGGGCCGCCCGCCATCGGGGCCACGATGACGGGATGCTCAAGGTCCCCGAAGTCGAACGTCACGCGTCCATCGTGCATCGTTGTCGGCGCGCCACCGCGGTGGTTGACTGAATCGGTATGGCCATCACGTTCAACCACACCATCGTGGCCTCGAAAGACCGCGAGGAATCGGCCCGGTTCTTCACCGAGTTGTTCGGGTTGCCCCCTGCCAGGGAGTTCGGCCACTTTCTGGTCGTGGACCTGGCGCACGACGCCAGCCTCGATTACGCCCAGGTCGGCGCGGACGAGGACATCCGTCCGCAGCACTACGCATTCCTGGTGTCCGAGGACGAGTTCTCCGAGATCTACGACCGCGTCCTGGCGCGGGGCCTGCAGCACTGGGCAGATCCGCGGGGCATGCGCCCGGGCGAGATCAACCACAACGACGGCGGTCGCGGTGTCTACTTCCAGGACCCGGCGGGCCACTATCTCGAGATCATCACCCGGCCCTACGGTTCCGGCGCGAACTGACCCGCGCCAAGGACGCTAGTTCAGCGAGTGTCCCCGCCTGGTCTCCTGATCGCGGTAGTCGTCGGCGAGCTTGCGGACGTGCTTGGGCAGCGCATCGGCGGCCACGTCGGCGATGCTCGTCTGCTCGAGCACCGATCGCATGCTTGCGCGCAGTGCACGCCAGACATCGGTCAGCGGCGTCGTCGGGCCCGTATAGGGCAGATCTCCCAGTCCGATGTCACGAACGCTGGCCAGCGGACCGTCGATGCAGCGCAGCACGTCGGCGATGCTGATGTCTTTCGCCGGGCGGGCCAACTCGTAGCCGCCTTCGCGGCCGCGGTGGCTGCGCACGAGTCGATCGGTGCGCAGAGCGGACAGGATGTCGACGAGGAACTGCGGAGGAATGCCCTGCGCCTTGGCCAGGTCGTCGGTGGTGACGAGGACACCGTCGTCGGCGGTGGCCAGTTGCACCATCGCGCGGACGGCGTACTCCGCTTTGGCCGACATACGCATCTGAAGGATTCTGCCACTGACCGCGTGCACGTCCCGGTTGGTACGTTCGGCAGCTATGGCGGGTGAGGGTTGGCGGGCACTGGTCGACGGGATGCGCACGGCCGGGGAGATGCTGGCCGAGTTCACCGAAGGGCTCGACCCGAGCGAACAGGCCGACGGCCAGCGGGCACTGACGCGGGCCCTCAACAATCTGCTGGGCCGCCTCGAAGTCGACCGCGATCGTCCGGAACTGGTGCCGTTCAACGGGTGGCGGGAGAAGTTCTTCATGGACAATCCCGACTTCCGGTATTGGATCACCGACATTCGCGACGACCGGACCTACCGAATCTCGGGCAACGTCGGAGACTCGGTGTACCAGTCGATCACGGTGTACAGCGGGACCGGTGTGGCCGACGCGGCAGCGGTCGCACGCCTTCAGACCGGCGACCTGGAGATCGACTCCGACGGGAAGTTCACCGCCACGCTGGCGGACCTGCCGCCGGGGTCGTCGTCGGTGTGGGTGCGCTATGCGCATCACAGCTCGGATCCGGCAAGCCCCGGCTGGTGCCACATCGAGGTACTCGACGCCGACGACACACCCCCTTCCCCCACTGATCTGGACCGCGCGCTCTCGCGGCTGGGCACCGTGATCGCCAACGTGCCCAAGGTTTTCGAACTGTCGACAGCCGCCGACTTGAAAGCACCGAACGCCGTGCGGCACTGGTCGGCGGTGGCCGGGGGCGCGGCGTTCACCGAGCCGGGCATCCACTACGTTCGCGGCGCGTGGCAGTTGGCCGACGGTGAGGCGTTGGTGCTCGAAGGCTCGGTACCGGCGTGCCGGCACTGGAACATCGTGCTGTACAACCGCTTCCTCAACTCCCTGGACCACCGTCACCGCACCGTCACCCGTACCGCGGCCTCGACCACGCTGACCGACGGCAGGTTTCGGTTCGTGCTCGCGGCGGAGAATCCGGGCGTCGACGGCTACGACTGGCTCGACACCGAGGGCCGGCCCTTCGGGCTGTTCGTCCTGCGGTTCCTCCACCCCGTCGGAGAACCTGAACTACCCGCCGCGCGCCGGATCCGGCTGGAGGAGCTGCGATGACGTGGCGGCCGCCGCGGCGCACCGAAGTGGCCGAGCAGATCTACACCGAGGCCGCCAAAGACCGGGCCGAGAATCCGCACCGTTACCGGTTCGACGCGCAACGTGTGGTCGAACGGGCGTGCCGGCGTGGCGAATACACCCCTGAGCAGTTCGCGCCTGGATGGGCCGACGGGTTGGACGCCTTCCTGGGCTCGGCCGAGCAGGACGGCAGGCTCAACGCCGTCGGCATCCGGATGGCGCTGCAGTCGGCGACCGGAAGGCTGCTCGCGGGTGCGCGGATTGCGCAGTGCCGTGCTGCGCGGCGCGATCTGTGCGACGTCGCGTTGCCCCCGCCGATCGTGATCATCGGCGGGTGGCGCACCGGCACGACGTTTCTGTTCCGCCTGCTGGGCACCGACCCTCGTCTGCACGCACCGCTTCCGGCCGAATTGGTATCGCCCTGGCTGTTCGTCGGCCCCGACCGTCCCAACCCCGTCGAGGTGGGCGCGACGGCCAGCCAGTTGCTGCATACGCTCAACCCGGACATGGCGATCGTGCATCCGTCCGGCCCATCGTTGCCCGAGGAGTGCGTGCTTGCCATGGGCACCGATCTGCGCAACTGGGGTTTCACGTCGATGATGCGGCTGCCAGGCTACGCCGATTGGCTTGCCGCGCAGGACTTCACCGCGCCCTACGCACGCTACCGAGAGATACTGCAACTGCTGGCCCGCCACGACGACCGTCGATTCGTGCTCAAGGCTCCCGCGCACACCGCCGAGTTGGACCACTTGATCGAGACGTTTCGGGGGCTGGTGGTGGTGCAGATCCACCGCGACATCGTGTCGACGCTGACCTCGGGTGCAAGCCTGTTCGCGGTGTACCGCAGCACCTACAGCGACGATGTCGACGCGTTCGAGGTGGGCCGCCAGCAGGTCACGCAGAGCGAGCTGTGGTTCCGGCGTGCCCTCGAGGTGCGCGACCGGACGCCGGCGCATGCGGCCACGTTCGTCGACATCGACTACCGAGACTTGGTGTCGTCACCGAAAACAGCGCTGGAGCAAATCTATTCAGCTGCCGGAATGGCACCACCCGACGATCTCGACGCATTCGTCGATCAGTACAACCGCGCCAATCTTCGCGACGCGAAGGGCCTGCACCGTTACTCCCCGGAGGAGTTCGGGCTGGTGCCCGATGAGATCCGGGAACGGTTTGCATTCCTGGACTAGGGTTTCGGGCTGGGTTTTCGGGCTGGGTTTCGGGCTAGTCAGCCGCGGTGACCCGCAGCACCGCGTCGGCCAGTTCGGGCCGGCACACCACCAAGTCGGGCAGTAGCGGATCGCGGCGGTTGTAGGACAGCGGCGAGCCGTCGATTCGTGAGGTGTGCAGCCCGGCGGCGCGGGCGACGGCGACGGGGGCTGCCGAGTCCCACTCGTACTGGCCTCCCGCATGCACATAGACATCCGAGCGTCCCTGCACGACAGAGGCGACCTTCGCTCCGGCAGAGCCCATGTCGACCAGCGTGCCGCCCAGCGCGTCGCGCACCGCGAGCGCGATGGCCGGAGGCCGCGTGCGCGACACAACGATTCGGGGCGTCTCGGGTTTCGGCGGGGGCGGCGTGACCGTCGGGGTGGCCAGCGTCATGCCCTGCGCCGGGAGCGCAACGGCCCCGGCTACCAGTCCTCCTGCCTGCCAAAGGGCAACGTGCACCGCCCAGTCGTCGCGTCCGAGTTCGGAGAATTCCCGGGTGCCGTCGAGGGGGTCGACGATCCAGACACGTTCGGCGGTCAGGCGCACCGGGTCGTCGGCGCCCTCCTCCGACAGCACCGCGTCGTCTGGGCGCTCCGTCGCCAGCGCTTCGGTCAGGAAATCGTGGGAGCGTTTGTCCCCGGCAGCCTTTCGCTCAGCGGCGGTCGCGTCAGCGAGCTCGTCCCGGACGTCGAGCAGAAGCTTTCCGGCCGCCGTGGCCAGCCGGGCGGCGAGATCATGATCGCTCACTGCCGACTTTCCAGCAGTGCGATCACCATCTGAGCCAGGTCCTCGGGATCGCGTTCGGGTGTCAGGCGCAGGTCAGGATTCTTCGGCCGCTGGTAAGGGCTGTCGATGCCGGTGAAGTGGGTGATGTCACCAGCACGGGCCTTGGCGTACAAGCCCTTCGGATCGCGTCGCTCACAGTCCTCCAGCGGGGTGTCGCAGAACACCTCGAAGAAGTCGAGCCCGGCCTCGGTGGTGACCTTTCGAGCCAGGGCCCGGTGCTCCTCGAGTGGGCTGATCGCGGGCACCAGCACTACCTGTCCGGAGTCGGCGAGGATCGCCGCGACGTGGGCCAGCCTGCGCTGGTTCTCGGCGCGGTCGGCCATCGAGAAACCGAGGTCGGCGTTGAGACCGTGACGCAGGTTGTCGCCGTCGAGAACATAGGCGGGAACGCCCTTTTCGATCAGTTTCTGCTCGACGAGCATCGCCACCGACGACTTGCCGGAGCCCGACAGGCCGGTGAACCACACGGTCCTGCCCTTGCTCAGCCGGTCCTCGGCCTTGCACAGCGACTCGTGCCGGACGGTGTTGGGGCTCGAGGTGCGGGCGGTCACCTGCGGCAGGATCATGCCGGCGGCGACCGTGCCGTTGGTGTTCGGGTCGATGAGGATGAACGAGCCGGTGGTCGCGTTGCGGCTGTACTCGTCGAGCAGCAGCGGCTGTTGTGTGCGCAGCGAGATGCGGCCCAGCTCATTGAGTTTGAGCGCGGTGACGTCCTTGTCCCGGTGCAGCGTGTTGACGTCGAGGCGGTAGTCCAGCGCCGTGACCCGCGTCCGCGTGGTGCGGGTGGTGTGCTTGATGACGTAGTCGCGGCCGGGTTCCAGCGCGGAGCCGTCGGCCATCCAGCAGACGGTGGCATCGAACTCCTGCGCCACCCGCGGCTGGTTGTTCGGACGTGCGATGAGATCGCCGCGCGAGATGTCGATGTCGTCGGTGAGGCTGATCGCCACCGCCATCGGAGGAAAGGCCTCATTGATCGGGCCGCTGGGCCCCTCGATCGCCGCGATCCGTGACGTCAGGCCCGCGGGAAGCACGACGACCTCGTCGCCGACCTTCATCACGCCGCCGGCGACGGTGCCCGCATAGCTGCGGTGGTCGTGATGTTCCAGGGATTGCGGGCGGATCACGTACTGAACCGGGAATCGCACGTCGACGAGGTTGCGGTCGCCGGCGATGTAGACCTCTTCGAGGTGGTTCAGCAGCGGCGGGCCCTCGTACCACGGGGTGTTGTCGGATTTGGTGACGACGTTGTCGCCGTTGAGTGCCGACAGTGGGATCGTCGTCACGTCGTGGATGTCCAAGCGGGCGGCGAAGTTATGAAAGTCGTCGCGGATCTTCTCGAAACGCTCTCTGTCCCAATCGATCAGGTCCATCTTGTTCACCGCGAGCACGATGTGCCGAATGCCGAGCAGCGATGCGAGGAACGCGTGGCGCCGCGACTGCTCGAGCAGGCCGTGGCGCGCGTCGACCAGGACGATCGCCAATTGCGCGGTGGACGTACCGGTCACCATGTTGCGGGTGTACTGGATGTGGCCCGGGGTGTCGGCGATGATGAATTTGCGCTTGGGCGTTGCGAAGTAACGGTAGGCGACGTCGATCGTGATGCCCTGCTCACGCTCGGCCCGCAGGCCGTCGGTCACCAGCGCCAGGTCGGTGTAGTCGTGACCGCGTTCCTTGGAAGTCCGCTCGACAGAGGCCAGTTGGTCTTCCATGACGGCCTTGGAGTCGAACAGCAGCCGTCCGATGAGGGTCGACTTGCCGTCGTCGACGGAACCCGCGGTGGCGATCCGCAGCAGCGTCGCGGCGGGCCGGGTGGTGGGCCGGGTGGTGGGCCGCTCGGTGGTGCGAGTCATCAGAAGTAGCCCTCTCGCTTACGGTCTTCCATACCGGCCTCGGAGATGCGGTCGTCGGCTCGGGTGGCGCCGCGTTCGGTGAGCCGCGACACCGCCGTCTCGGCGATGACCTCGGAAACCGTTGCGGCGTGCGACTCCACGCAGCCGGTGCAGGTGACGTCGCCGACGGTGCGGAACCGGACGGTCTTCTCGACGATCTCCTCGTCCTTGCGGGGCTGCAGGTACTTGTGCACGGCCAGCAGCATGCCGTCGCGCTCGAACACCTTGCGGCGGTGGGCGTAGTAGATCGACGGCAGCTTGATCTTCTCGGCGCCGATGTAGGACCAGATGTCGAATTCGGTCCAGTTCGACAGCGGGAACACGCGGATGTGCTCGCCCTTGTGGTGGCGGCCGTTGTAGAGGTTCCACAGCTCGGGCCGCTGGGCCTTCGGATCCCATTGGCCGAACTCGTCGCGGAAGGAGAACACCCGCTCCTTGGCGCGTGCCTTTTCCTCGTCGCGGCGGGCGCCGCCGAACGCGGCGTCGAACTTGTTCTCGCGGATCGCGCGCAACAGGGTCACCGTCTGCAGCGGGTTGCGCGACGGGATCGTCTCGACCACGCGGCCGGCGTCGATATCGTCTTGCACCTTGGCCACGACCAGCCGAACACCGAACTCCTCGACGAGCTCATCGCGGGTCTGCAGCACCTCGTCGAAGTTGTGTCCGGTGTCGACGTGCATGACCGGGAACGGCAGCCGGCCCGGGCGGAACGCCTTGAGCGCCAGATGCAGCATCACGATGGAGTCTTTGCCGCCGGAGAACAGCAGCACCGGCCGCTCGAACTCGGCGGCGACCTCACGGATGATGTGGATGGCTTCGGCTTCCAGGGACCGCAGATGGCTGAGCTCGTAGCGCCCCGCGTTGAGCTGTTCGCTCGTGACCGTCATCATTTCCTCGTAAAGTTGGTAGGAATGACCATATTTACGATCATTACCCGATATTAGACACCGCTGCCGCCCGGAGTGTCAACGCGACCGGTCGGTGCCCCGCTTCCCTTTCGTGCCTCCCCCCGCACCTCCCCTTCGTGGCGCGAGCGTGCGTGTTTGCCCAGGACACGCCGCCAAAAGTCGACAGTTTGGCCGCGCTCAAGGGGCCGCGAGCGTGCGCTCAACGCTTACCCGCGAGGTAATTGCTTCGACACGCCCAGTGCCGATACTCGACCCATGACCACCACTTCCCCGCCCCGGACGGGTGCCGATGTCATGGCGCAGTTCATCCCGCAGTCCCCGTTCGTCGCCAAACTCGGCGTCGTCGCCGAGCGACTCGACGGCGACGCGATCCGATTGCGACTGCCGTGGGATGAATCGAACGTGACCGTCGGCGACATGGTGCACGGCGGCGCGATTGCGGCGTTGGCGGACGTCGCGGTGATGGCCGCGGCGTGGTCGCAAGCCGAGGTGCCGGAGTCACTGCGCGGGGTCACCACGTCGATGTCGATGCAGTTCCTGGCGCCCGCTCGCGCCTGTGACCTGGTCGCCATCGGGCGGGTGCTGCGGCGAGGCAAGACGTTGGTGAACTGCGAGGTCGACGTCGTGACCGCCGACGGCGATGCCGTGGCGAAGGCGATCGCGACCTACAAGGTCGGTTAGCGGTCCCTCGCGAGCGGTGAGCGACCGCAAAATGCCGGAATTTGGGCGGCGTTTCGTGTACAGACACGGTCGCTCGCGGCAGTGAAAAAAGGGGCTACGGGGTGACTTCGGTGAGCCGGCCGGTCGCTACGTCGAAGATGAAACCGCGCAGCGACTCGTGCTTGGTGACGAACGGGCTCGCCTCGATTCGTCGCAGTGACTGCCGCACGTCCACCTCGAGGTCGATGAACGACTCGGCCGCCCACTCGGGCTTGATGCCGATCTCGTCCTGGATCTGCTGTTTGAAACCGTCGTCGGTGAAGGTCAGCATGCCGCAGTCGGTGTGGTGGATCAGGATGATCTCTTTAGTGCCGAGCAGCCGCTGGCTGATGGCCAGCGAGCGGATCTCGTCGTCGGTGATGACGCCGCCGGCGTTGCGGATGACGTGGGCCTCACCGTCGCCCAGACCGAGAATCCGGTAGACGTCGAGACGGGCGTCCATGCACGCCACCACCGCGACGTGCTTGCTCGGCGGCAGGGGCAGCGGACCGGAGAACGTCTTCGCGTACTCCTCGTTGTTCTTCAGATATTCGTCGGTCACAGACATCCGTCGACCATATAACCGCGCCCCCGAGAAGAGGCCCATGAAAATCAGGCCGATCGAATGACGGAGCAGATCACCGGCTGGGCAAGGTCACCACGAAGCGGGTGTCGCCGGGGGCGGTGACCACCTCGATGGTGCCGCGGTGGGCCTTGACGACGGCGGCCACGATCGCCAACCCGAGGCCGGTCCCCCCGTCGCGACGAGACCGTGACGAGTCGCCGCGAGCGAACCTCTCGAAGATCTCGGGCTGCAGCCACCCGGGGATTCCAGGGCCGTCGTCGGCGACGGTCAGCACCGCGGACCCGTCGCCGGCCGCGCGCAAAGAGGTCGTCACCGACGTGCCGGGCGGAGTGTGCGTACGCGCGTTGGCAAGCAGGTTCGCCAGCACCTGATGCAGGCGCGCCTGATCGCCGACCACGACGACGGGCTCCTCGGGCAGATCGAGCTGCCACCGATGGTCCGGCCCGGCGACGTGGGCGTCGCCGACCGCGTCGAGGATCAACCGGGAAAGATCCACCGACTCGCTCTGTAGCGGGCGCCCTGTGTCGAGTCTCGTCAGTAGCAGCATGTCTTCGACCAGTTCGGTCATGCGCCGCGTCTCGGACTCCACTCGGTTCATCGCGTGGGCGACGTCATCGGGGACGTCATCGCGTTTGCGTTGCGCCAGTTCGGTATAGCCGCGGATGGCGGCCAGCGGCGTGCGGAGCTCGTGGCTGGCGTCCGCGACGAACTGGCGCACGCGTGTCTCGCTGGCGTGCCGCGCCGACAACGCCGACGCGATCCGGTCCAGCATCCGGTTCAGCGCGGAGCCCAACTGCCCGACCTCGGTATGTACGCCGGCCGGGTCGACTTTCACGATCGGCGTCGGTAGTCGTACTTCGCCGCGGTCGAGCTCGAGATCGGCGACCTGGCGTGCCGCATCGGAAACCCTTGCCAACGGCGCGAGTTGGCGGCGGATGATCACGACGCCCGCCGTCGTCCCGCCGATCAACGCGGTCGCCCCGACCACGCAGAAGATGATCGCGACGGTGAACAACGTGTCGTCGACGTCGGAGGTGGGCAGCCCGATCACGATCGTGTCGCCGCGTCGGGGCGAATGCATTGCGACCACCCGGTAGCGGCCGAGCCCGTCGAGGTCGATGGTGGTCGGCGAGTCCGGCGCCACGCGCGCGAGTTGTTGTGCTGCGGCCGTGCTGATCTGGCTGCGGGTGCCGTCTGCTTTGATCACGCCGGCGTCGACCGGGGTGTCGCCCGACACGACCGCGCCGACGGTGCGGGCTGCCTGCCCCGGCGCGTTGAGAAACGCGGGCCCCGGCCCGAGATCGTCTCGGATCATCATGCGATGACGAAAACCCGGTCGTGGCAATCCCGGCGGCCCCGTAGGCGGGCCGAACTCGAACAGGCCGGCCGAACGTCGAGCCGTCTCGGCCAAACGCCCATCGAGTTGGTTGACCAGAAAGTGTTGCAGCGCAAGGACGGTCCCCATCCCGACCGACGCGCACACCAGTGCAAGCAACACGATTTGCGAAGCGAGCAGCCGAGCGCGCAACGACCACGTCCGCGGCCAGCGGATCCGCGTCGACGGCCCGTCAGCGCGCGGGCTTGAGGACATACCCGGCACCGCGCAGGGTGTGGATCATCGGCGCTCGCCCGTTGTCGATCTTCTTTCTCAGGTACGAGACGTACAACTCGACGACGTTCGAGCGGCCGCCGAAGTCGTAACTCCATACGCGATCGAGGATCTGCGCCTTGCTCAGCACGCGTTTGGGATTGCGCATCATGAACCGCAGCAGCTCGAATTCGGTCGCGGTCAAGGTGATCAGCTCACCGCCGCGCGTCACCTCGTGGCTGTCCTCGTCGAGCACCAGGTCACCGACGACGATCTTCGCACCGTCCGGTTCTGTGGCCACACCGGTGCGCCTCAGCAGCCCGCGCAGGCGCAGGACCACTTCCTCGATGCTGAACGGTTTGGTGACATAATCATCGCCGCCTGCGGTCAACCCGGCGATGCGATCCTCCACCGAATCCTTGGCGGTCAACAGCAGCAGCGGTAACCCGGGAATCTGCTCGCGCAGTCTGCGCAGCACGTCGAGACCGCTCATATCCGGCAGCATCACGTCGAGCACCACGACGTCGGGCGCGGTCTGGCGCGCCGAGGCGATGGCCGAAGCCCCGTCGGCGGCGGTCGTGATGGTCCAGCCCTCGTAGCGCAGGGCCATCGACATCAGCTCGGCGAGTACCGGTTCGTCATCGACAACCAGTACGTGGATCGGTGTGCCGTCGGCGCGACGCATGACGACTCGGCCCGAGTCCTGCTCGCTCACGCCGGGGGTCGCCACGGCTCCATTATCGCGGGCCCCATGAGGGGCGGCTGTGCGCTTCCTTGGTGCCGGCTGTGAAACCGCCCGGTTCGGTTAGCCGGTCGGCGCCGGTTCGGCGGTCACCGGCGGCGTGGCCACCGACGTCGTGGGGGTTTCGGGAGCCTTGCTGTCGGTAACCGTCTCACCGGTCGTGATCTCCGACGTCGTCACCGGTCCCGGGGTCACGGGTGGTTCGTCGTCCTGGGCGGCCGTGGTGGACGCGACCGAGAAGGCCCCCATCGCGAGCAGGGCAATGGTCCCGACCGCTGCCGAGAACAACTTGACCTGTTTCGTGTTCACTTCGGTCTCCGTTTGGTCCGGTGGGCGCGATCGCCGTCGCGGCCCGTCTAACAGCGCAAACAGGGTTCGTCGTCGAACCCTTAGGTGGTGGATAACCGAACGGAGGCCCGGCGAAACAGGCCGGTCACACCGCCCCAGGTGTTGGGCGGCCGCTCACCTCTTCACGGCAAACGGCGCAGTGCCCTTGATGGTCGGCTCCGCCCTGCCCACGCCGGGCGCCTCGGACGGTGTGGTCTGAGTGTCCGTCGCGCCGACGGTCATCCTCGGAATCGCGATCGAAGTCGGGTCGGACGTTTGGTCGACCGCCGCGCCGAGCGCCGTCAACGCGACGATCGCGCCGCCGCCGAGAACCGCAGAGATAGCTTTGACGTGAATTGTTCGTCGCTTCCCGTCACGAACCACTTGAGTCACTCCATTCGTGGTTACCCAGTCGCCCCGTCGGCGCGGCCACCGGTGAAACTCAGTTGCGCATTCACTGAACAGGGCGTTCCTGCGAGCGTGCTGGACCCTGGGTGCGTATTCGCCAAATCGCGCAGCTTGCCGCGCTCCACGGCCCGCATACCGGCCATCACGGCAGTCATCTCCTAACCTGAGCGCATGCAGCCGACCGACGGACGCTCCGCATGACGCGGTTCTTGGCGCGCCGACTGCTCAATTACGTCGTGCTGCTGGCACTGGCCTCGTTCCTCGTCTTCCTGCTCGCGTCGTGGCAGTTCGATCCCCTCGACAGCCTGGAGAGCCGCAACCCGCGCCCGCCACAGAGCGTCATCGACGCCAAACGCGTCGAACTCAATCTCGACAAGCCGGTGCTCGAGCAGTACGCCCACTGGGTATCGGGCGCCATCCGCGGCGACTTCGGTATGACCATCGGCGGGCAGCCGGTCACCGACGAGCTGTGGCGACGGGTGGGTGTCAGCCTCCGCCTGTTGGTGATCGGCTCGGTCGTCGGGACGGTGATCGGCGTGGCCGCCGGGGCGTGGGGCGCCATCAGGCAGTACCGGCTCAGCGACCGCGTCGTGACGGTGCTGTCCCTTCTGGTGATCAGCACGCCGACCTTCGTTCTGGCCAACCTCTTCATCCTGGCCGCGCTGGGCGTGAACAACGTGCTCGGCGTCCGGATCTTCGAATACACCGGCGAGACTTCGCCCTTCCCCATCGAGGGGGCGTGGAACCAGTTCGTCGACCGATTGCAGCACCTGGTGCTGCCCAGCATGACGCTCGCCATCTCCTCGATCGCGATCTACAGCCGCTACCAACGCAACGCGATGCTCGATGTCCTCGGTCAGGACTTCATCCGCACCGCGCGGGCCAAGGGCCTGACGCGGCGGCGCGCGCTCGTCAGGCACGGCCTGCGCACCGCGCTGATCCCGATGGCGACGTTGTTCGCCTACAGCGTCGCGGGTTTGGTGACCGGTGCGGTGTTCATCGAGAAGATCTTCGGCTGGTACGGAATCGGGGAATGGATCGTCACCGGCATCGGTAACCAGGACATCAACATCGTCGCGGCGATCACCGTGCTGTCCGGCGCGATGATCCTGTTGGCCGGCTTGCTCTCCGACGTGGTCTACGCCGCGCTCGATCCGAGGGTGCGGGCGTCATGACCGAACCCGCCACCACACAGAAGTCGACTACCGCGCAATCCGGCGTCTCGGAGGGCTTCGCGTCGCGACGAACGCTGGTGTTCCGCCGGTTCCTGCGCAACAAGCCGGCCGTCATCTCCCTGGTGCTGTTGGTGGTCATGTTCATCGGGTGCTACGCATCGCCGCCCCTGTTGCCCTACAGCTACAACGACCTCGACTACTTCGCGCTGCAGCAGCCGCCCAGCCCCGAGCACTGGTTCGGCACCAACGCGCTGGGACAGGACCTCTTCGCCCAGACGCTGCGCGGGATGCAGAAGTCGATGCTGATCGGTGTCTGCGTCGCGTTCATCTCGACGATCATCGCGGCGACTGTCGGCACGATCTCGGGGTACTTCGCCGACTGGCGAGACCCCGCCCTGATGTGGCTGGTCGACTTGATGCTGGTGGTGCCGAGCTTCCTGCTGATCTCAATCGTGGTGCAGCGCACCAAAGGTGACATCATCTGGATGATCGTGCTGCTGTCGTTGTTCAGCTGGATGATCAGTTCCCGGATCGTCCGTGGCATGACGATGAGCCTTCGCGACCGCGAATTCGTCGCGGCCGCACGCTATATGGGTGTCAGCAACTGGCGGATCATCATCCGCCACATCCTGCCCAACGTCGCGTCGATCATCATCATCGACACGGCGCTCAACGTCGGTGTGGCAGTGCTGGCCGAAACAGGACTGAGCTTCCTGGGTTTCGGCATCCAGCCGCCCGATGTGTCGCTCGGCACGCTGATCGCCGACGGGACGAAGTCGGCGACGACGTTCCCCTGGCTGTTTCTGTTCCCCGGCGGTGTACTGGTCCTGATCATCCTGTGCGCCAACCTCGTCGGCGATGGCCTGCGCGACGCGCTCGATCCGGGTGCGCGTCAGCTGCGGAGGCGCAAGCGATGAGCCTGCTCGAGGTCCGCGACCTCACCGTCGAGTTCCCCACGGACTCGGTACCGGTGGAAGCGGTGCGCGGCATGAACTTCGACGTCGGCAAGGGCGAGGTCGTGGCGCTGGTCGGCGAATCCGGGGCGGGCAAGTCGGCCAGCGCGATGGCCGTCGTCGGGCTGCTGCCCGAGTACGCCGAGGTGTCGGGTTCCATCCGCCTGCACGGCGACGAGTTGATCGGCCTGTCCGACCAGCGGATGTCGGCGATCCGCGGCAAGGCCATCGGCACGGTGTTCCAGGACCCGATGTCGGCGCTCACCCCCGTCTACACCGTCGGCGACCAGATCGCCGAGGCGATCGGGATCCACCAGCGCGGCATCGGTCGGCAGGCCGCCAGGAAGCGCGCGGTCGAACTGCTCGAGCTGGTCGGTATCGCCCAGCCCGACCGACGGGCCAAGTCGTTCCCGCATGAGTTGTCCGGCGGTGAACGCCAGCGGGTCGTGATCGCCATCGCCATCGCCAACGATCCCGACCTGATCATCTGCGACGAGCCGACGACCGCTCTGGACGTCACGGTGCAGGCGCAGATCCTCGAAGTGCTGAAGACCGCCCGCGATGTGACCGGCGCCGGCGTCCTGATCATCACCCATGACCTGGGGGTGGTCGCCGAATTCGCCGACCGCGCGCTGGTGATGTACGCGGGGCGTGCGGTCGAGGTGGCCGGCGTCGATCAGCTCTACCGCGACCGCCGCATGCCCTACACCGTCGGGCTGCTGGGCTCCGTGCCGCGCCTCGACGCAGCACAAGGCGCGCGCCTGATCCCCATCCCGGGGGCACCGCCGTCGATGGCCGCGCTGCCGCCCGGGTGCCCGTTCGCCCCGCGTTGTCCGCTTGCGATCGACGACTGCCGCGCGGCCGAGCCCGAGCTGCTGCCGATGGACTCCGGATCGGGCCATTTCGCCGCGTGCATCCGCACCGAACACGTCGTCGGCCGCAGCGCCGCCGAGATCTACGGCGTGTCCACGGCCCCGCCCGACACACCGTCTTCGGCCGAGCCGCCGGTGGTGCTGCGCGTCGATGATCTGGTCAAGACCTACAAGCTGACCAAGGGCGTGGTGTTTCGCCGCCAGGTCGGTGAGGTGCGCGCCGTCGACGGCATCAGCTTCGCACTGCACCAGGGTCGCACGCTGGGCATCGTCGGAGAGTCCGGATCGGGCAAGTCGACAACCTTGCACCAGATCCTGGCGCTGACCGCCCCGGAAGGCGGCTCTATCGAGGTGCTCGGCAAGGATGTGGCCTCACTCGACCGGCGGGCCCGCCGCGAGCTGCGAGGGGACCTGCAGGTGGTGTTCCAGGACCCGGTGGCCTCGTTGGACCCGCGGCTGCCGGTGTTCGAAGTGCTCGCCGAACCGTTGCAGGCCAACGGTTTCGACAAGCGCCGGCGCGACGAACGGATCGGCGAGCTGCTCGGCATCGTCGGGTTGCAACGTGAAGACGCCACCCGGTATCCGGCCGAGTTCTCCGGCGGGCAGAAGCAGCGCATCGGCATTGCGCGGGCGCTCGCGCTACAGCCGAAGATCCTCGCGCTCGACGAGCCGGTGTCGGCCCTGGACGTCTCGATCCAGGCCGGCATCATCAACCTGCTGTTGGATCTGCAGCAGCGGTTCGGGCTGTCCTATCTGTTCGTCTCCCACGACCTCTCAGTGGTGCGGCACCTGGCCCACCGGGTGGCGGTGATGTACAAGGGCACCGTGGTCGAGCAGGGCGACGGTGACCAGGTGTTCACCGACCCACAGCACGACTACACCCGGCGGTTGCTGGCCGCGGTGCCGCGACCGCAGGTGAATCGCCGCTAAAGTCGGACCGCATGAGGATGCGACGCTTTGCTGCGGCTTCCATGATCGCCGCGCTGACCCTGACCGCGTGCTCGGGAGGTTCCGAGGAAGCCCCCTCCGCTGGCGGCGAGGCGGCGGTGGGAAACACCAACGACATCAACCCGCAGGACGTCGCCAACCTGCAGCAGGGCGGCAACCTCCGGCTGTCGATCAACGAGTTCCCGCCGAACTTTAACCCGCTGCACATCGACGGCAACACCGGTGACAACAACTCGCTGATGAAACCGGCGATGCCGCGCGCGTTCCGGATCGGCCCCGACGGCTCGGCCACCGTCAACACCGACTACTTCACCGATGTGGAGCTGACGAGCACCGACCCGCAGGTCGTCACCTACACGATCAACCCGAAAGCGGTGTGGAGCGACGGCGCGCCGATCACCTGGGAGGACATCCAGTCCCAGATCAACGCCACGAGCGGCAAGGACGACCGGTTCGCGATCGCCGCGACCAACGGCAGCGACCGGGTCGAGAAGGTCGAGCGGGGCGTCGACGACCGCCAGGCCGTCATCACGTTCGCCGAGCCGTGGTCCGATTGGCGCGGGATGTTTGCGGGCACCAGCATGCTGGTGCCCAAGAGCTCGACGGAGAACCCGGAGGTCTTCAACAAGGGTCAGCTCAACGGCCCCGGCCCGTCGGCGGGGCCGTTCATCGTCTCCAACCTCGACCGTGGTGCCAAACGAATCACGTTGACCCGCAACCCCAAATGGTGGGGTGAGCAGCCGCTGCTGGACAGCATCACGTTCCTGGTCCTCGACGACGCCGCACGCATTCCCGCGCTGCAGAACAACACGATCGACGCCACCGGTCTGGCGACGCTCGACGAGATGGAGATCGCTCGACGCACGCAGGGCGTGACCATCCGGCGCGCGCCCGGTCTGGCCTGGTATCACTTCACGTTCAACGGCTCTCCGGGTTCGATTTTGGCCGACCCCGCGCTGCGACGCGCGATCGCCAAGGGCATCGACCGCAAGACCATCGCCGAAGTCACCCAGCGCGGGCTCGCCGACAACCCCGCACCACTGAACAACCACATCTTCGTCGCGGGCCAGGAGGGTTACCAGGACAACAGCGGCGTTATAGCCTTCGACCCGGAGAAGGCCAAGCAGGAACTCGACGCGCTCGGTTGGCGACTCAATGGCCAGTTCCGGGAGAAGGACGGCCGCCAACTCGTGATCCGCGACGTGCTGTTCGACTCGCTCAGCACCCGGCAGTACGGACAGATCGCGCAGAACAACCTCGCCCAGATCGGCGTGAAACTGGAGTTGGATGTCCGGCCTGCGGCCGGTTTCTTCACCGACTACGTCACCGTCGGCAACTTCGACATCGCTCAATTCTCCTGGAGCGGTGACGCTTTCCCGCTCGCAAGCCTGACGCAGATCTACCGGACCGGAGCCGAGAGCAATTTCGGACAGATCGGCAGCCCGCAGATCGACGCGAAGATCGAGCAGACCGTCGGCGAACTGGATCCCGCGAAAGCCCGGGTGCTGGCCAACGAGCTGGACAAGATGCTGTTCGAAGAGGTGTTCAGCCTGCCGTTGACCCAGTCGCCGGGAAACATCGCGACGCGAAGCAATCTGGCGAACTTCGGTGCGTTCGGCCTGGCCGACGCCGACTACACGAAGATCGGCTTCATGAAGCCCTAGTGCAGGCGCGGCCGCAATCGCTGCGGGTCGATCGCCGCTCCCGCTTCGAGGTCGTCGATGAGCGTCTGGGCATAGTCGACGAGTCCCGGGACGTCGACGTCGTGGGCGACCGAGGCGTCGGCCAGACCAGCGCGTGCGCGGTCCAACACCGCCAGCGCTCCCTGGGTGTTTCCGCGTTGGATGTGCGTGATGCCGACGGCGAGTTGGGCCAGGCTCTGCCAGAGCGTGCGTTCGGCGTCCGGGCCGTTCTTCCACGCCGCCTCCAACACCTCGTGCGCGTGAAACGCCATGCCGTCGTCGAGGAGCTCCTGGGCGTAGGCGAGGGTCTCGGTCGGCGGCAGGTCGAGGTCGTCGGGGATGCGCTCGACACCCTCGCTGCCGTGGGGCAGCGGCCGCCCTAGAGCATCGCGGGGTCGGGTGTTGCGGGGACGCCCGGCGTCGTCGCGGTCGCGCTCGGCCATGGAACCATCTTGACACTCGCGGCTATCAGGCACGCAGTAGCTCGGCGGCCTTCTCCCCGATGAGCACGCTGGGCGCGTGGGTGTGCCCGCGGATGATCGCCGGCATCACCGACGCGTCGGCGACTCGCAGCCCTTCGACGCCGCGGACGCGCAGATTCGGGTCGACCACGCTCGCGTCGTCGCGGCCCATGCGGCACGTGCCGACCGGGTGGTACAGCGTGTGCGAGAACGTGGCGAGCGCGCGTTCGAGCGTCGCTTCATCGAGCGCCGCTGAGTCGAGGGGCCGCGCGATCTTGCCGATGACGCCCTCGAGCGCGGGCGCCTGGGAGATGATGGCGCAGATACGCAGGCCGGCCATCACCGCCGCACGGTCGGCGCCGTCGGGATCGGTGAGATAGCGCGGGTCGATGATCGGCTTGTCCGCCGGGTCGGCCGAACGCAGTTCGATGGTGCCGCTGCTGGCCGGCTTGAGCAGGACTGTCCCCAGGACGACGGCGTGCGTGTCGTAGGGGTCGCCGATGCCCTCCTCGAAGAACGGGGCCGGGGCGAAGATCAGCTCCAAATCGGGCAGCGCGAGGTCGGGTCGGCTCCGGACGAAACCGTAGGCCTCCCCCACGTTCGAGGTGAGCATCCCGCGGCGTCGCAGCAGGTAGTTGAGCAGCTGAAGCGGCTTCTCGGCGGCGAACAGACTGTCGTTGGGAACGTCGAAGCCGAGTGCCGCGATGAAGTGGTCGAGGAGGTTGGCTCCGACGTCCGGGGCATGGACCAGCGTCTGGATGCCGTGCTCGGCCAACCGTTCGCCGTCGCCGATGCCCGACAGCATCAACAGCTGCGGGCTGTTGATGGCGCCGCCGCACAACACCACCTCGCGCCGGGCCTTCATGACGCGACGGGCACCGTTCTGGTCGATCTCGACGCCGACGGCGCGCCGGCCCTCGAACACCACCCTGGTCGCCAGCGCCTCCGTTTCGAGCGTGAGGTTCTTGCGCTTGAGGGCGGGCTTGAGGTAGGCATCGGCGGCGCTCCACCGGGCACCGCGGCGCTGGGTGACCAGCGTCTCGCAGAAGCCTTCTGGCGCTGCCTGGTTCGGCTTCTCGATGCGGTAGCCGCACTCCTCGGCAGCGGTGAGCCATTTGGCGGTGGCGCTGCGCGGGCTGCGCTGCTTGCTGATGGAGAGCGGACCCGCTTCGATACGGCGCAGGTACGGCTCGAGGTGCGCGTAGTCCCACTGCTCGCCGGCGGCCTGGCCCCATTCGTCGTAGTCGGCGGCGAATCCACGGACCCACATCATCGCGTTCATCGACGATGACCCGCCGACCATCTTGCCTCGCGGCCAATAGATTTGGCGGCCGTCGAGCTCTTTCTGCGGTTCGGTCAGGTAGTCCCAGTCCATCGGGCCGCGGAACAACTTGACGAAGCCCGCGGGGATGCGGATGAACTTGTCCTTGTCATGCGGACCCGCTTCCAGTGCGACGACCCGGACGGACGGATCGTCGCTGAGCCGGGCGGCCACCACCGACCCTGCCGAGCCGGTTCCCACGACGATGTAGTCGGCTTCCATCCGCCGGAGTCTAGGTTTTCCGGGACGGAGAAACGCGCAAGTGGAGGAAACCCGACCGGAGATCGGCGCCACCGACCGCCGGTCCGTACACGGATGCGGCTATGCCGTGAGCGCGATGTGCTGGGCTCCGTCGACGGCCGCGTACCGCTGCGGGCTGCACGTCAGCACGATGACCTGCCCGTCGCCGCCCACCGCGTTGAACACCGCACCCATCTTGACCAGGCGGTCGGGATCGGTGAATCCGAGCGCGTCGTCGATGACCACCGGCACGCTGTCCTCCTTGGCCACCAGCGCCGCGCTGGCCAGCCGCGCCACGATGCCGAGTTGTTCCTTGGCCCCACCGGACAGCGAGTCGTATGGCACGGTGCGGCCCGACAGCGTACGGGTGCAGATCCGTAGCGCACTGTCGACTTCCACCTCGAAGCTGTCCCCGAACACCATGCGGCCCAACCGCTCCACTTCGCCGCGGAACGGCTCGACGTAACGCAGCCGGGTGGAGTCGCGGTGCCTAGCGATCACCGACCGCAACAGCTCCGCGGCCCGCGCGCGGTGCTGCACTCTTTCGTATTCGGCGAGGGCGTGCTCCCGCTCCGTCTCCGCCTCGTCGAGCTTGCCCTTGCGGCCCTCGGTGCCGTACACCGTCAACCGCGTGCTGACTTCCCGCAACTCCTCAGCCATCTGGTCGTGCCCGGCCGACAGGGTGTCGGCCCGGCGCGTCGCCTCCTGAAGAGCCGCGGCCACGGCGTCGGGCTCGGCGCGGGCCAGCTCCTGGCTCAATTCCTCGACCAGCGCCGTGGCCCGCAGCGCTTCGTCGGCATGCGCCTGAGCCCGCACCGCCAGCTCGTCGTCACCGACAGTGGCGCGCTGCCCCTCCAACCGTTCCCGGGCAAGCGCAAGCTCGGACTGCGCACCGGCCAACTTCTCGTGCTGCACGGTCGATCGGGTGTCGCACTCCCCCAACCGCTTAGCGGCCTCCTCGGCGACCTTGCGCTGCTTTTCACAATCGGCGATCGCCTGCTTCTGCGCGGCGCTCGCCGCGTCGAGCTCGGCGCGGGCTGCGTCGGCGTCGATATCGAACAGTTCGGCCACCTCCGGCTGACGCGCCTTGAGGTCAGCAAGCCGCGCCCTGAGCCGGTCGGCCGGTTCGTCGCCCGTCAGCACCTCGACCCTCGCGCCCAGCCGGTCCCGGGTGGTGATCAACTGCTGCCGCCGCTGATCGAGGGCGCGTGCCTCGGCGACGTCGTTCACGCCGCACGCCGTCAGCGCCGACGCCAGCATATCTTGTGCCGCATTGAGTTTGGCTTGCGTCTGCGAGGCGGGCGTGCCGGGCACCAGCCGAGCGATCAGCAGGTCCGGCACCTCGATGGCGGTCTCGGCGCTGATGCTGGCCCTCCACGCCTCGCCGGCGCCGAGGGTGATCGCCTGGCCCCCGACGCGTACCTCGACGTCGGCCGTCGCGATCAGCTCGATGTGGGCCGACGCCAGCTCGACCTGTGCCGCCACGGCGTCGACCGTCGCTTTGGCGGATTCGATGGCCCGCATTCTCTCACCGGTCACCCGAACCTCGGCGAGTTCGTCCAGCACGCCGTCGAGTTCACGCTGAGCGGTCTCGATCTTCGACAGTTGCGCGGTGATGCGATCGGCCTCGTCGCGGTCGGCAAGGCGTTGAACGGCGCTGCGCGCCGCTTCGACGCGGGACTGAGTGTCCGCCAACGCTTTCCGTGCCTGCTCGGCGGCGGCCTCGGCGAGCTCGGCCACCTCGGCGGCCGTCGACTGGTTCTCGCCGGCCTGGGCCGCCGCAGTCTCTAGGTCGGCCATCGCGGCGGTCCGCTGCTCGATGTCGGCACGCAGGCGGCGCCGCTCCTCGACCGCGGTACGCGACGTGTCGTGGTTGGCCTGCGCCGCCGCGAGAACCAACTCGGCTTCCTTGAGCTGTCCCCTCAGCGCGGCCACCTCGTCGGCGGCGTTCTGCGCAATGGCGACCTGCTTCGCCGCGTCGGTGCGCTGTGCGGTCAACCGGGCCAGTTCGTCGGTGAGCGCGGCGTGCCTGCGAACAGCGTCGTCAACCTGCGCGACGGCGGCCGCCGCCTCGGCCAACACCTCCTCGGCCGTTCGCAATCGATTGACGGCAGCGGCCCATTCACCCGTGGGCCTGCCGGTGCGGGTGAAGTAACGCAGGTATTCGTCTTCGACGCGGTCGACCAGCAGCGGTTCGGCACCCGAAAGTTGCACGGCCTCACCGGCAGCCACGTCGAGCGCACGGGACAGCGCGTCACATCCGGACAGGTCCACCGCCGCCGTCGACCCGGACTGCAGCACCCGCTGGGCCTGCCACAGGCACGTGTCGACGGTCTCGTCGAGCATGGCCCGAACGCGGTCGTGCGCCTCGTCGCCGGTGAGCTGTTCGCGGCGCGGCTCCACAATCGTCAGCTCGGTCTCAAAGCGTTTGTGGAAACGCTTGCGGTACACGAAACGATATGGGCCGGTCGAGATCTCGGCCTCGACCTCGGCACCGACGTCGGCATGCGTCGGCTTGACCTCTTTCACCTCCTTTTTCGCCGACCGGTCCTTGGCTTCGATCAGCAGGTCCAGCGCCTCGATCATCGACGACTTGCCGATCTCGTTCGCCCCGCTGACGATCACCACGCCGTGGTCGGGAAATTCGATCTCCCGGCGGGTGATACCTCGGTAATTGGTGAGGACCAGACGGTGCAGTTTCACGCCACACCCCGATCCGATAGCCGCAGCAGCAACGCCAGGGCCGCTCGGGCGTCATCGGCCGCCTCGCCGTCCGAGCGTGCGGTCGCGACCAGTTCGTCGACGGCCGATGCGGCGAAGCCGCCGATACCGAGGTCGTCGAACTCGCCGTCGGCGGGAACGACCGCGATGTCGCTCTGCTTGTCGTCCACCCTCAACGCGGCGAAGAGTCGGGCGTACTTGTCCAGGCAGGTGTCGAGGGCGGCCTTGTCGGTGACCGTCAACGATCCGGTCAACGCGAGCCGGACCACGGTGCGTTCCTTGTCCGGCAACAGATCCAGGTTGATGTCCAGGTCCGCGACGTCGCGGTCGCTGTCCACTCCGCGGCGCAGCGTGACGAACCGCCAGCGGCCCACCTTCCGCGGTTCGACGGTCACCGGACGGGCAGGGTCGTCCTCGTCGATGTCGACGATCAGCACATGGCCCGGGTCCGTTTCGATGTCGTCGTAGTTGGTGACCTCCGGCGACCCGGAATACCAGATCCGCCCGGTGGACCCGACCTGCATCCGAGAGTGCTTGTCCCCCAGAGCCACATAGTGCGCGGCGCCCCGATCGACGGCCGCCTCCAGCGCCGCCAGCCGAATCAGCGACGGCCGCTCCTTGTCCGGCACGAAGATGTCCACACCGCCGTGGCCGACGACGACCCGCGTCACCCCGTCGGCGGAAAGACCCTCGAGCACGCCCGCAACGGGGTCCGACGACGGCGCCTTCGAGGTCCACGGCGCCGCGACCAGTTCGAGGCCGGGCCGCACCTCGTGCACACCGGCGCGGTCGAGGACCGACACGTTGTCGGGGCACTCGGCGACGAACAGCGGGCTGGTGTAGACCGACGAGGCGTCGAGCGGGTCGTGGTTGCCCGGCAGCAGATAGACGGGAACGCCGATGGTGCGCATGGCCTCGAGCGACTGGCTGATGTCGCGTGGCGCGAGCTGGTTGTGCTCGAAGACGTCGCCGGCGACGACGACGAACTCCGCACCGGTCTCGGCGGCCACCCGTCCCAGCTCGGCCACCGCGTCGCGGCGCGCTGCCGAATAACGGGGCTGCGCCTCACCATTGAGGAAGTATCGCGTCATCCCGAGTTGCCAGTCGGCGGTGTGCACGAATCGCATCTCAGCGCCCCCTTCCCCTGGTGTGTTTGCCGGGCACCGCGAGTGTAGGGCGGCACGCCGACAAGTCCCGGGAGGTGCGGCGGCATGCCTTACCGTTAGTCCGGTGACCGACCGGTACCGCACGCTGCTGTTGCTCCGGCACGCCAAGTCGGACTACCCGCCGGGGGTCGGCGACCACGACCGCCCGCTGGCGCCGAGGGGCGTGCGCGAGGCCGGGTTGGCCGGCGACTGGCTGCGCGCCCACGCGCCCGCCGTCGACGCCGTGTTGTGTTCCACCGCGACCCGCACCCGCGAGACGCTCGCACGCACCCGCATCGCCGCGCCCGTCGAGTACCGCGATCGCCTCTACGACGCGACTCCGGGAGCGGTGATCGACGAGATCAACCGGGTCCAATCACACTTCGACTTCGAGGTCGGCACCCTGCTGGTGATCGGCCACGAGCCAGCGATGTCGGGTGTCGCGCTCGGCCTGGCCACCGTGGACGGCAGCAACACCGGTGCGGCCGAACAGATCTCGCTGAAGTTCCCGACGTCGTCCATCGCGGTGTTGCGCACCGGCGAACCGTGGAACCGGCTCACCCTCGACGGCGCCGCGCTGGTCACCTTCCACGTGCCGCGCTAGCCGGCGAAGCTACGCGCGGGTGGCGAGCGTCAACTCCATCAGCTTGATCGCCATTCCGCAGGCGTCCATCCCCGGCGACTGCGGGTTGATCCACCAACCGACCACCCCGGCCGCGTCGCTGGCCACACCGCACGCCCCGTTCGGATCGTTCGGCCGCATCACGATGGACTGGATCCCAGCGACCCTGCGGTCTTCGATCCGATAGTCCAGTCGCTGGGCCACCTCGCGCTCGTGGTCCAGATCGCCCTGTTCGAACCAGAATCTGGTGATGTCGATGAGGCCACCCGGGTTGGCCGCCTGCCAGCGGCACACCGCACCGACGAACGTGCTCTGGATGTCGAGGGGGTCGGCGCCGACGGTCTCGGCGAGGATGTCTTCGGTCAGCACCTCGCACTCCTTGAGCAGGTTCGGGTACTGGCGCTCGGAGTCTTCGTTGCGCGGTCCGCCGCCCGTCCCCGATTTGGCCGCCGTGCCTTCGACCGTCTGGGTGCAACCGGTGAGCACGGACAACGAAGCGAGCACGGCGACCATGCCCGCGATCAGCCGACGAGCGGACGCGGTTCTCATTCGGAGTTCACAATCGATTGGCGGGTCAGTTCCTTGGCCACCTCGCACGGATCCGGGAACGGCTTCGCGCCGTAGCTGACCGACCACTCGATGAAGTCGTCGTCGAACTGGATGCCGATCTCGCAGAGGTTGACGCCGTTGATCGGGTCCTCGCTGTACCCGATGAACCCGTCGTGGCCTTCGATGCTGATGTCTTCGACCGCGGTGCGCGACAGTTCCATGGTCTTGCGTTCACGCCCGATCGGGCTGCCGCGGAACCAGGTGAACGAGAAGTGCGGACCCAGGATGCTGCCACCGGCCAGCCACTGACATCCGACGGAGGTTTTCGCGGTGTTGATCAGCCCGGGAATCCGGGTCTGCTTGATGACCTCCTGGTCGCTGATGCCGCCGCATTGGGGGAAGAACGGGCCGTGCGAGACGTTCTCCGTGGGAGCTGTGGTGTCCTCGGGCACTTGCGGGCCTGCGGGTTCGGAATCCGAGCATGCGGACAGCGGAATGACCACGGCGGCCGCGAGGGCCAGGCAGCGGGTCACGCGCGTGCTGTGAGTCACGCCATGCACTGTAGCGGCAGCTCTGGGGGTCAACCACCGACATGCCGGTTGACCTGCCCATATATCGGATGTGCGACAGTAACGGGATGCTATGGGCGCTGCTGCGACAGTACGCGCGGCCATATCGGGCGCTGCTCGCCACCGTCGCCACGCTGCAATTGGTCAGCACGCTCGCCTCGCTGTACCTGCCGACGGTCAACGCCGCGATCATCGACGACGGCGTCGCGGTCGGGAACCTGCGCCGGATCGTCGAACTCGGCGGTGTGATGCTGGCGGTCACCGCACTGCAGGTGGTGTGCGCGGTGGGGGCGGTGTACTTCGGCTCGCGGGCGGGCATGGGCGTCGGCCGCGACCTGCGCGCGGCGATGTTCAACCACGTGACCGGGTTCTCGGCCGAGGATGCTGCACGATTCGGGGCACCGTCGCTGCTCACCCGCACCACCAACGACGTCCAGCAGATCCAACTGCTGGTGCAGCTGACCTGCACCATGCTGGTCACCGCGCCGATCATGTCGATCGGCGGAATCTTCATGGCGCTGCATCAGGACGCCGGGCTGTCCTGGCTGCTGTTGGTGAGCGTGCCGATCCTGGCCTTGGCCAACTACTGGATCGTGCGTCACCTGCTTCCGATCTTCCGCCGCATGCAACGAATGGTCGACGACATCAACCGGGTGATGCGCGACCAACTCACCGGCCTGCGTGTGATCCGCGCGTTCGCCCGAGAACCGTTCGAACGCAACCGGTTCGCCGAAGCCAACCACGCGCTGGCCGACACCGCGCTCGAAGCCGGACGGTGGCAGGCGCTGATGCTGCCCACGACGACACTGGTGATCAACGTCTCGAGCGTCGCGTTGATCTGGTTCGGTGGGCTGCGGATCGACGCCGGGCAGATGCAGGTGGGTTCGCTGATCGCGTTCCTGGCCTATTTCATGCAGATACTGATGGCGGTCCTGCTGGCCACGTTCATTCTCGTCATCATCCCGCGTGCGTCGGTGTGTGCTGAGCGGATATCCGAGGTGCTGTCGGTCGCACCGCACATCGTCAGCCCCGAAGACCCGGTGCGGCCGTCGAGGATCCGGGGCGAGATCCGGTTGGAGGCCGCGACATTCAGCTATCCCGGCGCTGAACGACCTGTACTGCAGGGTATTTCGCTGACGGCACGCTCGGGTACAACGACGGCGGTGGTCGGCTCCACCGGGTCAGGCAAGTCGACGCTGGTGTCGCTGATCTGCCGGATGTACGACGCGACGAGCGGTTCGGTGTATCTCGACGGCGTCGACGTACGCGACTACGACCCCGAGCAGCTGTGGTCGGTGCTCGGCCTGGTGCCGCAGCGCGGATACCTGTTCTCGGGCACCGTCGCTGACAATCTGCGGTACGGCAAATCGGATGCCACCGACGAGGAGATGTGGGCCGCGCTGCGAGTGGCCGCGGCCGACGACTTCGTGCGCGCCCACCCCGACGGCCTGGACATGAAGGTCGCGCAGGGCGGGGCTAATTTCTCGGGCGGACAGCGTCAGCGGCTGGCGATCGCCCGGGCGGTGATCCGCCGACCCGCGGTGTATCTGTTCGACGACGCGTTCTCCGCACTCGACGTGCACACCGACGCCCGCGTGCGCTCTGCGCTGCGTGAGGCGTCGGCAGAAGCGACGGTCATCGTTGTCGCCCAGCGCATCTCCACCGTGATCGAGGCAGATCAGATCGTGGTGATCGACGACGGCCGGATCGTCGGCATCGGCACTCACGAAACCCTGCTGAGGGACTGCCCGCAGTACGCCGAGTTCGCCGACTCCCAGTCGCTCGCCATCGTCGGGGACACCCAGTGACCGGCCCGATGGGCCGGCCGATCCGCGGCGTGATGCAGGCCCCGACCCAACGCTCGCGCGACTTCAAGGGTTCGGCGATCCGCTTGGTCAAGCGGCTGACACCGCAACGCGGCCTGACCGCGTGCGTCATACTCCTGGGCGTCGCGGGCATCGCGATCAGCGTCATCGGCCCGCGAATACTGGGGCACGCCACCGATCTTCTGTTCAACGGCGTCGTCGGCCGTGCGCTGCCCGCGGGGATCACCAAGGAGCAGGCCATCGACGCCGCCCGCGCCCGTGGTGACAGCACCTTCGCCGATCTGCTGTCGGGGATGAACGTCGTCCCGGGGCGAGGTGTCGACTTCGAGGCCGTCGGGCGGACCCTGCTGCTCGCGTTGGGGCTGTATCTCGTCGCCGCATTGATGGTGTGGTTGCAGGCCCTGCTCCTCAACGTCGCGGTGCAGCGCACCATGGCCACGCTGCGCTCCGACGTCCAGGACAAGCTGCATCGAATGCCGCTGTCGTATTTCGACTCTCGTCAACGCGGCGAGGTGCTCAGCAGGGTGACCAACGACGTCGACAACATCCAGGGCTCCTTGTCGATGACCATCAGCCAGCTGTTGACGTCCGTGCTGACGGTGTTCTCGGTGCTGGTGATGATGTTGACCATTTCACCGCTTCTGACACTGCTGACCGTGGTGACGGTGCCGCTGTCGCTGTGGGCGACCCGGGCCATCGCGCGCCGGTCGCAGCGACTGTTCGTCGCGCAATGGGCGAACACCGGCAGGCTCAACGCCCACATTGAGGAGACCTACAGCGGCTTCACGATCGTCAAGACCTTCGGTCACCGTGCCGCGGCGCAGGAGCGGTTCCGCGAGTGCAACGACGACGTGTATCACGCCGCCTTCGGCGCCCAGTTCTTCTCCGGTCTGGTCGGGCCGGCCACCACGTTCATCGGCAACCTGAGCTATGTCGCGGTCGCCGTGGTCGGCGGGTTGCAGGTGGCCACGGGCCAGATCACGCTGGGCAGTATCCAGGCGTTCATCCAGTACGTCCGCCAGTTCAACCAGCCGCTGACGCAGGTCGCGGGCATGTACAACACGCTGCAGTCCGGTGTGGCCAGTGCGGAGCGGGTTTTCGACCTGCTCGACGCGGAAGAGGAGGCGCCCGATCCCGCGGACCGGCTACCGGTCGCAGAGCCGGGAACGGGCGGGCAGGCCGGTCGGGTGGAGTTCGAGGACGTCACGTTCGGCTACCACCCCGACACCCCGGTGATCCGGAATCTGTCGCTGATCGCCGAACCCGGCAGCACGGTGGCGATCGTCGGGCCGACGGGCGCGGGTAAGACCACGCTGGTGAACCTGCTGATGCGGTTCTACGACGTCGACTCCGGCCGGATCCTGGTTGACGGCGTGGACATCTCGACGGTCAGCAGGGACTCGCTGCGGTCCCGCATCGGGATGGTGCTCCAGGACACCTGGCTGTTCGCGGGCACCATCTTCGAGAACATCGCCTACGGCAGACCTGATGCCTCCGAGGACGAGGTGATCGCGGCGGCCAAGGCGGCATACGTCGACCGGTTCGTCCACATGCTTCCCAACGGCTATCAGACCCACGTCAGCGACGACGGCGCCTCCATCAGCGCCGGCGAAAAACAGCTCATCACAATCGCGCGCGCGGTGCTGGCCCAGCCCAGCCTGCTGATCCTCGACGAGGCGACCAGCTCGGTGGATACCCGCACCGAGCTGCTGATCCAGCAGGCGATGGCCGAGTTGCGCCGCGACCGAACGAGTTTCATCATCGCCCACCGGCTATCGACCATCCGGGACGCCGACCGCATCGTGGTGATGGACGCTGGCGAGATCGTCGAACGCGGCACCCATGCGGAGTTGGTCGCTAAGCATGGCGCTTATTGGTCCATGACGCAGGCCTAAGCGTCGTACGCTCAAGGCGATGAGCGAAACGGTCTACACGTTCTGCCGGATCTGTCTGGCCTCATGCGGACTCGAGGTGACGGTCGAGGACAACCGCGTCACGAAGATCGCCGCCGACAAGCAGAATCCGCACAGCTGGCGGGACTTCTGCGCCAAGGGCCGCACCGCACACAGGCTCGTCGAGCATCCGCGCCGGATCCTCAACCCCATGCGCCGCGTCGGCGATTCCTACGTGGAGGCCACCTGGGACGAGGCCATCGCCGACATCGCCACCAGGATGAACGCCGCGATCGAGGCGGGTGGACCCGACGCAGTCGGCGTCTACTACGGCAACCCTGCGGGCTTCTCCTCGTCCAACGTCATCTTCATGAACGGCTGGCTGGACGCGCTCGGGACCCAGAACCGCTACGCCGTGGGCTCGGTCGACCAGAACGCGATGCACGTCGTCGCGGAGGCGATGTACGGCTCGATGCTGATGGTGCCCGTGTCCGACGTCGACAACTGCGACTACTTCCTGCTGGTCGGCACGAACCCCGCTGTGAGCGCGTGGAATTGGCTCGAGACGGTACCCGGTGGGTGGCGACGTGCACTGGCACGTCAACAACAGGGCGCGACGATCGTGGTGGTCGACCCGCTGCGCACCGAATCCGCCGAGAAGGCCGACGTGCACCTCGCGGTGCGTCCGGGGCAGGACTGGGCGCTGCTGCTGGCGATGGTGAAGGTCATCCTCGATGAGCGTCTCGAACATCGGCAGGACTGCGCGGAACTGGCCACCGGAGTCGGCGATCTGCATGCGCTGGTCGCCGACGTCGACCTCGACGAACTCGCCGCCCGCTGCGACATCCCCCGCGACCAGATCGAGCGGGTTGCCCGCGACTTCGCCGCAGCGCGCGGCGCCATGGTGGTCACGCGCACCGGGGTGTCGTTGCACATGGCGGGCACCGTCGCCGAGTGGCTCGGGCATGTGCTCAACGTGATCACCGGCCGGATGGACCGCCCCGGCGGACGCCGCTTCGAACCCGGCTACGTCGACGCGATCCGGATGTCGGCGATGGTCAAGGCCAAGCCGCACTACAGTCGGCTGCTGGGCCGCGAAATGGTCGCGGGCGCACACGCACTCAGCGAGTTGCCTGACGAGATCACCACACCGGGCCACGGTCAGATTCGCGCGCTGTTGATCAACTGCGGCAACCCCGTGATCTCCGGCCCCGACGGCGACAAGCTGGACCGTGCCCTGGCCGATCTGGACCTGTTGGTCGCGATCGACTTCGTCCAGCGGGAGAGCCACCGCCATGCACACTGGCTGCTGCCCGCGGCCCACTGGCTCGAGCGCAACGACCTGCTCGCGTTCACCAGCAACATGCACGACGAGCCATATCTGCAGTACGGCGCCAAGGTCGTCGAGCCGCCGCCGGGAGTGCGGCAGGAGTGGCGCATCTTCACCGACCTCGCGATCGCGATGGGCAGACCGCTGTTCGGCGCCAAGGGCCTCAACGGATTCATCAAGGCAACGCGGGCCGCGGCGCGTGTGACGCGCAGGCCGGCCCTGGAGTTCGGACCGCATTGGATCGACCGCCTGGTCGTGGCGACCTCACGAAAGATCAACGGGCGCAGGATCAAATGGCGAGACGTCATATCGCACCCGCACGGCTGGGTGTTGGGTCCCCGCGAGTTCGGGCATTTCCGCGACGCGTTGAGAACCGACGACAAGAAGGTGCACGCGGCACCATCCGAGTTCGTCGCGCGGACCCGCGAACTGCTCGCCGATCCGCTTCCGGCGGCACCCGTCGGCTATCCGTTCCAGTTGGCCAACCGTAGGCACCGGCACTCGATGAACTCGTGGCTCAACGACTTACCCGGGCTTCATCCCGCCGGTAAGGGCAACGACGTGATCATTCACCCGAAGGACGCGGCCGATCTCGGGGTGGGCGACGGCGACCTGGTCAGGGTATTCTCTCCGGTCGGCGAGGTCGAGTTGACGGCGGTGGTGGACGACCGTCCGCGTCAAGGGGTGATCATCGTCGACCACGGTTGGGGCTCACGGGTTTTCGATCCGCGCGGCCACGACGCGCCGGTCTCCTACGGCGCGAACCGCAACCTGTTGGTCGAAGGCGCTCCGGTGGACCCGCTGTCCCAGACGGCGGCGTTGAGTTCGCAATACGTTGGCGTGGAGCGGATCTAGAGGTTCGGGCCCTCGGCCCGCAGTTCGTCGACGTTGCGCATCGCCTCGCGCAGCTTGCCCAGCCACTCCTCGGCGTGCTCACCGACCAGCCGCACCGACCACACCAGCGCATCCGAGCGGGACCGCGCCACACCCGCGTCGACCAGCGTGTCGAGCACCTGACGTTCGGGTTGGCGCAGTCGCGTCATCACCGGAACGGCCATGTTGGTGAACATGATTCGCTCATAGCTGTCGGCGACCGGCGCCCCGATCTCGATGCCCCACGCGACCTTGCGCCCGTAGCGCGCCTCGGCCTCATCGGCGATGCGCATGCGTTCGGCGCGGGTCTCCTCACGGAACCGCGCGGCCCGTCCGGATGCGCGGGCCTCGCTCTCGTCGCCTTCGGGTTCCGCGAGCCTTCCGATGACGGTGATTTCCTCGCGGTCGACCACCACCGTCGGGTCTCCGCCGAACCAGCTCTCGGGAAGCCGACCGGCGAACCAGTCGGCGGCGTCGCCCGCATCGGGCTGCTGAGCCTGTTGCCAGCCGCCTTGGCGGCGCCGGCCATGGATGTCGTGTCGCATGATTACATGCTTACACCGTTACACCCCTACGAGGTGACTGTTCGCTGAGAGCGAACGCTCCAGGTCAGAAGGGGTTATCGACACCGACAAAACCGGACGACGTCTGTGACTAGCCGCGCTTGCGCAGCAGCAGCGCGCCGCCGCCGACGATCGCAGCGATCAACAGCAGAACGGCCAGCGTCGGGCTGACCAACCACCACACCAGCCCGACCGCGATGAGCGCAGGTGAGGCTACGAAGAGCACCATGCCCGGATGCTGCTTGAGGACCGCGAAGGCGCCCTGCGCCCGGACCCGGTCGATTTCCTTTGCCATGGCACAAGAATGCCAGTCGTCGAGTGGTTTCGGGCGGGATGGATCAGTGCGAAAAAGTACCTCACTACAGGAGGGCCGCCGGATTATTTTGTAAACCATGACAGCACCGAACAACGGAAGCTGGCGACCCGATCCCGAAGGTCGCTACGAGTACCGCTGGTGGGACGGGCGCAACTGGACCGACCAGGTGTCGCACCAGGGTCAGGTCGGCAGGGCGCCGCTGACGTCACTCGGCGGGCCCCCGCCGGCATCCCAGGCACCTCCGCAACAGACGGCGCCGCCCCAGGCCATGGCGGTCGGACAGCCTGCAGGCGACGGCTTCGGAGGGATCAGCGGCGATCTGGTGGACGGCCGGTTCAGCGAAAAAGAAGCCAAGGCCATCGCCAACCAGAACACCAAGATGTTGCGGGTGCGCCTCGGGGAGCCGTTCATGGCCCGGCAGGGCTCGATGGTGGCCTACCAGGGCAATGTCGACTTCGCGTTCGAGGGCGGCGGCGCCTCGAAGTTCATCAAGAAGGCGCTGACAGGTGAAGGGCTGCCGCTGATGCGCTGCCAGGGGCAGGGCGACGTCTTCCTCGCCGAGCGGGGCTACGACGTGCATCTGCTGCAGCTGACCAACTCCGGGTTGTCGATCAGCGGTAAGAACGTGCTGGCGTTCTCGTCGAACCTGAACTGGAACATCGAGCGTGTGCGGGGCGGCAGCATTGCGACCGGCGGCCTGTTCAACACCACGCTGCGCGGGACCGGTTGGGTGGCGCTGACGACCGACGGGCCCCCGGTCGTGCTCAATGCCGCTGAGGCGCCGACGTTCGCCGACACCAATGCGGTGGTGGCGTGGTCGGCGAACCTACAGACTCAGCTGAAGACCAGCTTCAAGGCGGGCGCGCTCATCGGCCGCGGCTCCGGTGAGGCGATCCAGGTCGCGTTCCAGGGGCAGGGATTCGTGATCGTGCAGCCCTCGGAGGGCGCACCGCCGGTCGCCACCACATAGTCACAGCTCGAGCAGCACGGTCACCGGGCCGTCGTTGACCAGCTGAACCTGCATGTGAGCGCCGAAGACACCGGTCGCCACCGATGCCCCCAGATCACGCAGCGCATCGGCGAACGCGGTGACCAGTGGCTCGGCGGTCGCGCGCGGCGCGGCGGCGTTCCATGCCGGGCGCCGTCCCTTGACGGTGTTCGCGTACAGAGTGAACTGGCTGACCACCAAGATCGGGGCGCCGACATCCGAGGCGGACTTCTCGTCGTCGAGAATCCGGAGCTGCCAGAGTTTTTCGGCCATCCGCCGAGTCTTGGCCGCGTCGTCGTCGTGCGTCACGCCGACCAACGCGAGCAGACCCTGCCCCTCGGGCTCGATCGCCCCGACGACCTCGCCGTCCACCGTGACGGCTGCTGAAGTGACCCGTTGGGTGAGAACACGCATGGATGCCGATGCTGC